>CAZJZI010000018.1:0-40674 GCA_964550435.1 uncultured Chitinophagales bacterium
CAAAATCTTCTTCCTGGATCGCGATGGCACGATTAATGTTGACACGGATTTTGTGCATAAGCCGGAGGAGTGGGAGTTTTGTCCGGGGGCGCCGGAGGCGATCCGGCGTCTGAATGCCGCTGGATTCAAGGTGGTGGTGGTTACGAATCAGTCAGGGGTGATACGGAAACGGTTTTCGATGGCGGATGTGGTGAGGCTTCATGAGCACGCGGCCGAGCTTTTGGCGGCCGAAGGCGCCCACATCGATGCATGGTATGTGGCTCCGTGGCACCCGAATATGCACGACGGACTCCATCCGCGATTACTTGCTGACCGTAAACCAGACACCGGAATGTTTCTGAAGGCGCTGCGTCGTTATAAAGCGGATCCGAAACACTGTTTCATGGCTGGGGACAAACTTTCTGACCTAAAACCGGCTATCGAACTGGGAATGACTCCGTTTCTGATTAAATCACGGTTTTATGAGGCTCAAGACACAGAGTTTATAGCTAGTCACCGTATTCCGGTTTATGACACATTACTAGGCGTTGTTGAAGATTTGCATCTGTAAACTGTAAACGGTAACCGGTAAACGGCCATGCAAGAGGTCTGTAAACAGTAGGGTCTTTTACCGGTTTTAGTTACACTTTACGCCACGAAGTGGCTCTTCAGAAGGGCTGTTTTCGCTCGGATTACCTCACGATTTACATGCAAAGACTGCGTGGCAGTGCCACTTGTGTTTGCATTTCAATTCAGTTTACTGGTTACTGTTTACCGTTTACAGAATCTAGAGTCTCTACCAACGATCTCACATAGGATTCTATATAATTCAACTCAGTCTCTTTCGTATCCTGAAATGGATTGATCATGACCATGCGAAGGAGCACGAGGGTGTCGGTGTCCCAGTGAGCATCCCAGGTGGACCCATAGGCTTCGAGTAGATTTCTGTACGATTCCCGGTCGAGCGTCGTTTTGGAGATGTAGAAGTCGTGGCTCTCGACAGTGCTGTAGCGGTCATAAACGGACAAAGTGCGGGCATTGGTGGCGGAAACAGATTCCCCCTGATCAGCTATACAAAACGTGACAATGTTGGTGTCTCCTGCCTGATTCACACGGATCATCGGATGCGCATCCATCAACAGGTGCGCAAGTTTCCGGGCTGATAATACCGTTCGTTCCAGGATGCGTCCATATCCGAGGCGATCGAATCCAATAACTCGGGACGTGAGCCAGGTGGAAACCGCTCCAGCCGCGGATCGGGATCCTTCCAGTGTGGTCACCCCCGTGTCATTACCTGGACGAAAATCGATGTAGGGCGCATGTACCGAGGTATGTTGATATTCTCTTTTGTCCGCACACAGAAACGCTCCGGACGCATACGGTACGAATCCGAGTTTATGTGGATCAATCGTAACAGAATTCGCGTATCCCATGGCTCGCAATGCTTTGCGAACACTGGATTCCAATATTTTATCGGTTCGATCGTGTTTCAATGTAGCAAAAAATCCACCATAGGCTGCATCCACATGATGCCAAAATGAATGGTCCAAATCCCGTTCCCAGGTGTCAACGACTTCCTGAACTTCGTGAATCGGATCGACTTCACCAAGTTCTGTCGTGCCTGCAACAGATGCTATCATCATAATAGGTCGACCGGCCAGACGCGCCTCAGCAATGTTCCGTTTGAGGTCATCAATGTCCATTTTTCCAGCAGCATCGATTTCAACCTGCCAGAATGCTTCGCTTCCGAGACCCAGAATCTCGGCCGCCTTGTTCCAGCTATAATGCTTGTTGCCCGGAACCAACATGACAGGTCCACGCCATGCTTCGCCAAATACTTTTTGAAGACAATGAGATACGTCAAATGGGTTACTCGCCAAGGGATGAAAACTCTTGATCTGCTGCTCGAGCATGTCCCCAAGTAGTTCATCCAGCTTTTTATGGAGCAAATCGTATTGGTCCCATCCCATGTGAGCAGCATCAAAAAGACTTCCATGATACATACCGTACTTGCGTGCCACAGCTCCAAGCGAAATCCACCGATACACCCGGGCCCGGGCCCGAAGAGCTGCTTCAAGATTCGCTATTGTTCCTCCGGAAGTAAAGTGTCCAGTGCCCTGACGCACATTCATCCCGATCATCGATAACAATGATCCGATGGCATTCTGCTCGATTTCGAGTCCAACGCGGGACACTTCGCCGGAAATATTATTCGGATTGTATAACAGGGTTAGCACGTGTCCGACCAGCGCCGGAAGCGACACCTCCGAAATCATGTGTCCCATATAGCGTGGCGAATAACTGGGAACCTCTTTTTGAAATCGATTCAATAACTCGTCGACTTCAGATTTAAATTCATGGATGTGACCCTGAAATAGTTCTGTCCGGACATCCTGATCGCTGATTGCACGTCCATCTGAGGTAAAATTCGCCTTCCTCCACTCAAACCAATTCGTGAACACATGAGTCACCAGCTCCTGAATCCACGGCCCATTTTCGGCCTGCGGACCCAAGAAGAAACTCTTAAGAGCAACGTCCTCAGGAGAACAGACATGCGAATCGGTCTTATGTTGATCGGTGATCGTATCCATAAACGGCAATGTTACGGTGTATGTAAGGTCGAGGACTTAATTTAGGACATTTTTGTCTGAATAAAAATAGGCGTTTAAGATTTTTAGTGCACAGTAAACAGAATAGTGATGAGGGACTAGAGACGAGAGATTCTCTTTACCCTCACCCCTCGTCTCTATTCAAAAATGTTGCAACATAGATTGGTTTTAGTTGCAACCAATAGTGGATAGCGTTACTTTGAAGCTATTAGAGAATTCAACGTTTTGACAACTATGAGCGAGAAAGACAATATTGTTTGGTTTGGAATGAAAGTGAGTCCGGAGGAGAAGAAACGGATTAAGAAGCTCGCGGAATTGCAGGGACTCAATCAAAAAGAGGCCGTGCTTCAGGCTGTGGAGGAGAAAATCGCCAGTTATGAAGTTGCTCCGAAGTCCGGATCACTACTAGATAAACTGAAACCGTTCGCGGGTGTGGTGAACAGTACTGAAGGTGATCGAGCAACAAACAAAACCTATCTAAAGGACTATGGCAAGCCAAATTCTGATAGATAGCGGTCCGCTGGTTGCGTTTCTTTCCAGCAATGAAAAATACCACCGATGGGTGCTTGAGCAAATGTCCGACATGTCGGGTGATCTGATCACAACTGAGGCTGTCCTGTCTGAAGTTGTTTTCCTACTAAAAAACCATTCATCGGCATTGAATGCAATTTCTAGTCTGGTTGGTCAAGGTATACTTCGAATTGATCCAGCTTTTTCGGAGTCTCCGACGGACTACATTGAGCTTGTACTTAAATACTCCGATTTGCCATCATCAGTAGCTGACGTTTCGTTGGTTTACCTTCATTCAAAGCTAAAAAACTCAGTGATTTTCACGCTCGATTCTGATTTTCTGGTTTACAAGGACAAATCTGGTAAGCCATTGAGACTGGTCGCTCCGTTTGTCTGAAATTTACACCTGTTAACTCGTCAAATTTCAAAAAAAAGTAGTACCTTAAGGCCTCAATAAACAGCGCAGAGTTGATGGTATTTTGAGGCGTTTCTGATGGATTTGGTTGTTTTGTGAAGTTTCCAGAGACAGGCCAATTATGCTTCATCACATCCGGCGCGACGATTTTTTTAATTATTACGAGTACCTAATTTCAATAGTATGAATATTCACGAGTATCAGGCGAAAGAAATTCTCAAACAATATGGAGTGGCAGTGCCAGCCGGAATCGCAGCGTTCAGCGTTGATGAAGCGGTTAAGGCAGCCGAAACTCTGAAAGCTACAGGGGCGCAATTATTTGTGGTTAAAGCCCAGATCCACGCCGGTGGACGCGGAAAAGGCCGCACGGTGAAGAGCAATTCCAAGGGAGTAATCCTGGCTCGCAGCGTTGAGGAAGTAAAATCCGCAGCGGAAGGTTTGATGAACGACGTTCTGGTTACCATCCAGACCGGTCCGGAAGGCAAACTGGTTCAGCGTCTGTACGTGACCGACGGTGTCGACATCGAGAAGGAATTCTACGTTGGTGTGACTTTGGATCGCGCGGTTTCCAAAAACGTGATCATGGTTTCTACCGAAGGTGGTGTTGAAATCGAGCACGTGGCCGAAACTACTCCAGAGAAGATTATCAAAGAATGGATCGAGCCGGGACATCCACTTCACCCGAATCAGGCCCGTCGCCTTGCGTTTGCTCTCGGACTCTCCGGCGATGCGTTCAAAAAAGCGGTGAAGTTTATTCAAGCTCTGTATAAAGCATTCGAAGCAACGGATGCTTCCATTTTCGAGATCAATCCATTGGTATTGACTCCGGATCAGGATATCATCGCACTCGACGCGAAGATCAACTTCGATGAGAACGCACTGTACCGTCATCCTGAGCTTGCAGAACTACGTGACGAATCTGAAGAAAACGAACTCGAGCTCGAAGCTGGCAAATACAATCTGAACTATATCAAACTCGACGGAAACGTGGGTTGTATGGTGAATGGCGCCGGACTTGCCATGGCAACGATGGATATCATCAAACTTGCCGGTGGACAACCAGCTAACTTCCTGGACGTAGGTGGGGGAGCAAATGTTGAGACCGTGAAAAACGGCTTCAAGATCATCCTGAGCGATCCAAACGTTAAGGCGATTCTGATCAATATCTTTGGTGGAATCGTGCGTTGTGACCGTGTTGCTAATGGTATCGTTCAGGCGGTAGCAGATCCGGAAATCGCAGCTAAAGTGGCTAACATTCCGATCATCGTTCGTCTGCAAGGAACCAACGCTGAAGAGGCCAAGGTTATCATAGACAATAGCGGACTAAACGTGGTTTCAGCTGTACTGCTCAAAGAGGCTGCCGAAGCTGTGACCAACGCGATTGCGTCGTAAGAGCGGGCAAGCGGGCAAGCGGGCAAGCGGGCAAGCGGGCAAGCGGGCAAGCGGGCAAGCATAATCCCAACTTACTGATCAAATTCAAAGCCGTCTGGAGTAATCCGGGCGGCTTTTTTTATTACCCAAGGCCGGCATTGCCGGCCATAAACAGTAAACGGTAAACAGATAACGGCTAATCTGATCTGTACCATTACCTACTTCCTACCTCCTAATTCCACCTCTACACTTTGTGAGCTTCAAATCACAACTGCGAAGAGATTTGATTTTTTACGCCTATTTTTTTCGAAGAAAAAACTCAGCGGAAAAAATAAATCTCGAAGCAACTGGTGCAATCTGAACATTTTTACATTTCCAACTTGGCATAAATTCCCGCGATTCTGTACCATTCGGTTCGCCCCTAACCGTGTTTTAACACTACTTACTCAAATTCAATGTTATGAAGTTGTCAAAATCATCTTTATTTAGATGGCTGATGTTATGTGGTATCACCATCTTTGCATCCAATTCACTCGCAATTGCTCAATCTGCCACAGCCTCAGCTACGGTCGTGGCCGCACAGGACGAAAAAACCGATTGGACCGAAAAATGGTCCGTTACCGGCCAGGAGATGTGGAACGAGTGGCCAACCGAATCCCTCGAATTCACAACCGATGAGGGTACATGGATGAACCTGGATGTGAGTCCCGACGGACAACACATCGTTTTCGACCTGCTCGGAAATATCTACATCATGCCCGTCACTGGAGGCGAAGCGACCCCTCTTCGCATGAACCAGGCCTATGAAATCCAGCCACGTTTTAGTCCCGACGGACAATGGATTTCGTTTACTTCTGACTACGCAGGCGGCGACAACATCTGGGTGATGCGTCGCGACGGATCCGATGCACGTCAGGTCACCAAAGAGTCCTTCCGCCTAATGAATAACGCGGTATGGGCTCCCGAAGGCGACTACATCATCGCCAAAAAACACTTCAGCTCAACACGCTCACTCGGATCCGGGGAGCTTTGGATGTTCCACGTTTCAGGCGGTACAGGTGTGCAACTTGTCGAAAAACCAAACGATCAGCAGGATCTTGGACAACCTTTCATGTCACACGACGGCAAGTATGTGTACTACTCTCAGGATGTCTACCCTGGCGGAATGTTCCAGTATAACAAAGATCCAAACAGCCAGATCTATGTCATTAACCGGTACGACCGCGAAACCGGCGAGCGTGAGCGTATAACCGGCGGACCAGGCGGAGCGATTTCTCCTACCCTTTCTCCTGACGGAAAGTCTATGGCTTTCATTAAACGTGTCCGTACCAAATCCGTTTTGATGATCCGCAATCTCGAAAGTGGTATGGAACGTGCCATTTACGATAATTTGAGTAAGGATCAGCAGGAAGCCTGGGCCATTTTCGGTCCATTTACGAATTTCAACTGGACTCCGGACAGCAATAATCTGATTTTCTGGTCACACGGAAAGATCAATAAACTGAACGTAGAATCACTGGAACTGACTCAAATACCGTTTTCTGCAACGGTCAAGTATGAAGTCGCTCTTTCGCATCGTGTGAAGTTTGACCCAGCTCCAGATAAATTTACCGCCAAGGTCATTCGTCACGCAGTGACTTCCCCAGACGGGAAAACACTCATTTTCAATGCAACTGGATACCTCTGGAAGAAGTCTTTACCAGACGGAACTCCTACCCGACTTACTTCCGGAACCACCTTTGAATTCGAGCCAACTTTCTCGCCAGACGGAAACAAACTGGTTTATGTGACCTGGGGCGACACCGAATCTGGTGCACTTATGAGTCTGGATCTGAATCGTCGTAACGCTCAGCCTCGCAAGCTAACCACAGAAAAAGGCCTTTATCGTGAGCCTGCATTCTCACGGGATGGAAGTATGTTGGTATTCCGTCGTGAAGGTGGAAATGGTCAGCAGGGTTACGCATATACCCTGAATTCCGGAATATTCACGATGCCAGCTGAAGGTGGAGAAATGTCGTTGGTTCGTCGAGGCGGATCCAATGCCACATTCAATACTACTGGCGACCGCCTCTTCTTCCAGGCAGGTGGCGGGCTTTCGTCGACCTTCCAGAGTGTCGACTTATCCGGTAACGATGCAAGAACACACTTCCGCTCGACCTACACGAATAACTACGTTCCGAGTCCAAACAACAAATGGATCGCCTTCAGTGAGCTCTTCAAAGTGTATATTGCTCCGATGCCGATGGCCGGAACCGACATCACGTTGAACGCAACAACCAAGGCCATCCCGATCGCACAGGTGGCCGAAGATGCAGGAATCAATCTGCATTGGAGTTCTGATGGCAGCAAACTCCACTGGACCCTCGGCGAGGAGTATTTCACCGTTGCATTGACAGATGCTTTTGACTTCCTGAGCGAAGGAAAGAGCACCAACGACGATGACAATGTTGTTGAATTGCCACTTGGAACCCGTGATGGCATCACTATCGGACTTGAATTGACCACTGACAAACCATCCGGAACCATTGCGTTCACCAACGCTCGAATCATCACGGTCAACAACTCGGATGAAGTCATCGAGCGTGGAACGGTGGTCGTCACTGAAAACCGAATCACCGCTGTAGGCGCCAACGTTCAGATTCCAAATGGTGCAACAGTTATTGACCTGAATGGTAAAACCATCATGCCAGGACTTGTGGATGTCCATGCACATATCGGGAACTTTAGAAATGGGCTACCTCCAAATCAACAATGGGAGTATTTTGCTAATCTGGCGTACGGGGTAACCACTGCCCATGACCCATCTTCCGACACCGAGATGATTCACGCCAACTCAGAACTCATAAGAGCCGGAAACATGGTTGGTCCGCGAATTTTTTCAACCGGTCGCATCCTCTATGGTGCTGATGGCAATTTCAAGGCGGTCATTAATAACATTGAAGACGCCCGTTCTTCGATTCGTCGGACACAGGCTTTCGGAGCCATATCGGTCAAGAGCTACAACCAACCACGTCGTGATCAGCGTCAGCAGGTGATGCAGGCAGCCCGTGAACTTGGCGTGTTGGTAGTTCCCGAAGGTGGATCTACCTTCACACATAACATGACCATGATTCTGGATGGTCACACTGGTGTAGAGCATAATATTCCGATTTATCCTGTGTACAAAGATGTTATGAATCTTTGGAAGCTAGGTAAAACTGGCTACACCCCGACTCTGGTTGTTAACTATGGAAGTATGAGTGGTGAGTATTACTGGTATCAAAACACGAACGTCTGGGAAAAAGAGCGATTGTTGAGCTTTGTCCCT
This sequence comes from uncultured Chitinophagales bacterium, assembly GCA_964550435.1. GTDB lineage: Bacteria > Bacteroidota > Rhodothermia > Balneolales > HLUCCA01 > UBA11400. The sequence continues at coordinate 8,192 of CAZJZI010000018.1, forward strand.
CGTAGCGTTGTGGACAGTCGTAGTCGACACAGAACCATGATTCCGGATGAGGAATATCAGGCCGGACATGTTGTTAGTGCTGAACTGGCTGCGAATCTACATCGCGAAGGAATTAACATGAATTTGGGCTCCCACGGACAGCTTCAGGGACTGGCCGCTCACTGGGAATTGTGGATGTTTCACCAAGGTGGATTGTCTGAACTGGAGACCATCCGTGCTGCAACCATGAACGGGGCAGAATACATTGGGATGCATGACCACATTGGTTCCATTGAAACTGGTAAACTGGCAGATTTGATTGTGTTGGATGGGAATCCATTGGAGAACATCCGTAACACCGAAAACGTGACCCATACCATGATTAACGGACGACTGTTTGACGCTGCAACCATGAACGAAATGGGTAATCGCACGCGTGAGCGACTACCATTCTGGTGGGAACGGGAATCAGAGGGCAGTATACTCGACAACTTCCCGACCTTCGGTGTTGTTGAGCATGTTGAAACCTGCGGTTGCGGAAGGCATTGAGCATAGGCTGGGGGCGATGCCCCCAGCGTTTGCGTCCCTTCGCGAAATGATTCGTTCATTCAGGGTATGTTGTTGGTCGCTGAGTTTTGCTGCGCAAAAATAGGCGCCCAACAATCACACCCATCATTCACTTATCACTTGTCTCTTTACCTTTATCGCTTTTAATAAAATAGAGAAGCAACGCTTCTCTATTTTATTAAAAGCATCTTACGTGTCAATGTCACATCCGGAGTCTGGAGTACATACAGATACACTCCACTTGCCCAGGATGAGGCATCCACTGATACCTGATGACGCCCGGCCGACATCACCTGATCGACAAGAGTCTGTACTTTACGTCCGGTCGCGTCATACACATCCAGTTTAACAGCACCTGCTTCAGGCATACTGAATGGCACAATAGTACTCGGATTAAATGGATTCGGATAGTTGGCCGATAAGATCACTTCACTTGGAATCTGGGTTTCATCGGACTCAATACTAACCGGACTGGCGATAGTAACGACCGCTTCATAGAACAGTTGTACACCACCACCTTCTTGTAGTGCTTCCCAAGCATTTGACATTCTTGCCCATGCATTATTCCATTTTTCCCAAACCTGAGGTACAGGATTACCAGCCAGTTGCTGAGATGTTGTAAGTCCAAGTTTGTCGACGTCGTCATCGCTATAAGGTCCAAACTCAACTGAAATAAAGAAACTCTCGACAGGAGGTGTGTAATCATCAGGCATATTATGTGTTACCAACACTGCTTCCCCACCTCTGGTTACCTGCTGAATACTAGAGTATGGAATAGTAGCAGTATAGAATGGCGTTCCGGTTGGCCCGCTGGTTGTGTTACCGTTGTAAAGATTCAATGTCAGGTTTCCTGTCGCTTCGGCTTTACGGTGTGACACCCAGAAACGGATCGCATCAAGGCTTAGAATTTCCGTTTCGGCAGCCAGTGTGATATAAGAAGCCTTACCTTGGTCATCGTACTGATTAGTTCCAGCAAGGAAACCAAATTCTACCGTTCCTTCAGTAGATACAACGTACGATGTTTTTACAGCAGTAGAACTATAGGTTGTGATAACCAATTCTTGCGTTTCTGAGTTGCCTCCACCGCCACCTGGATTAGTAGCTGCCGCTTCAAGTACTGCTGAATAAGCATCAACTTTACCGTTTCCGTACATCATGTTTGGAAGTGATCCCGTTTGGTTATCACTTCGAGCAGTGCTGGTAAGAATATCCATGACTGCATCATAGTCGAGGGTTGGATTGGCCTGAAGCATAAGCGCCACTACACCCGCTAAATGAGGTGAAGCCATACTAGTTCCTTGAGTAAGCATGTAACTACCACCCTGGGCAATGTCCTGTCTAAGCACTCCACCCCCTTGTGCATTGTAGCTATCTTCGTCGGCATGAACGGTCAGATGTGAGGACAGGACAGATGTTATTCTTTGTCCGGGCGCCATAATATCTGGAGCAACCCGCCCATCACGGGTCGGACCCTTGCTACTGAAATCAGATCGGTCACCAAACGTGATTTCCCGGTAGTTTTCACCGTCATCAGTTGTTCGCGAAACCCAGGTGTTACCATCAATATCGGTCCATCGAGATCTCGTTATGTAAGATCCAACAGCTATTACTTTTTTAGCGGTTGCCGGAGATCCAATAGTGTAATCAGTATTTCCAACCATTTCGATGGAATCATCAAATCCGATTTCAGATCCCCAAAATGCTCCATCAGAATACCACATATCGAATCTACCAGAATTAATTCCAGGACTAACAATTATACTCCATACATACTCTGAAAGGTCAACACCTGAATCGTTATCTGTCAACAATATTTGAAAGGTTCCATCTCCGTTATTGGCATTGTTAGTATCTGTAGCATCTATGACATAGTATCCGATTACATTCCCGTCATGAGAAATAGGTTCAGGATCCAGTTCGTTAGAAGTAAATCCAATTCCACTACCCACGTTCAAATTTGGTGTTAATCCTTCAAAAACCAAATTACCGTCATTATCAGTCGAATAATATGCCACCCGAACTCTTGCTACGGAACCCCGATCATACCACGCTTCCACATAGTTGGATGATTCATTAACTGGGTACATCACAGTTTCGTATGGAACCACTCCTGGTGAAAGTATTCCACCAGCATGTATGAAGTCACTACCTTCGTTTCCGGCCGCAGCTACTATAATTCGTCCAGGTCCAACCATGTCGGATATCATTCGTTCGTAGTTTGACGATCCATCTAACGGACCGTAATTACCGCCAAGACTCAGGTTTACAACCGCAGGCTTACCCATGGCTGTGGCTTTATCAAACATCCAATCGATACCATCAACAACATCGGCGTCACTGAATCCACCGTCACTTGATTCCTCTCTGATGCCCTTAACAAAGACAATATCTGCTTCGGGAGCCACACCTATGTAATTTGAATTTACTCGACCATTACCAGCAGCTGTTCCTGCAACGTGCGTTCCGTGTCCGCCACCTCCGTTACCATCTCGTTGGGTTACAGAACTTGGATTAGTGTCGATTTGAGCTTTCGACCATTCCTGATTGGTGCCATCGCTTTTCATTTCAAGAAGATGCCGAATTCTAGTACCAGAACCGGTTGAAAAGTCCGGATGACTGAAATCGAGTCCGGAATCTAATACACCTACAACTACATTATTACCTTTGTAGGATGACGGAATACCGGATCCAGCATGCAAGAGAGTAACCCTGGTATCTTCTAATGCCCGCTCATTCAATGGCTTACGTTTTAATGACGCTTCTACATACATAACAGATCTGTCACGAACGAGAGATTCCAGATTCGACAAAGGTATGCGACCTGCAGCTAATCCGTTTCGTTCAACAAGCGTCACAAATCCAAGCTGAGCTAGGCTCGACGTACTCATCCCGCTTTCGAGTTCAACAAATATATCTACCATTGCCTCACCATCGAAAGCGTGAAGAGCTACCGGCATTCCGAAATCCGGTACGCCACTACCAGGACCAGCTTTAGCGACCCGATTGGCCAATCCTATAAGCATTCGGGTTGTCCCATTTGACTTGGAAACCAGCTCGTAATCAAGTCCAACAGATTGGATCCCGGGTGATGTATCCTGTAATAATTGTTGCTTAAGCTCAGAATTTACCGGGCTATACTGAATTGAGCGTAATTGCTGCGCAAACGCAGGATTTATACTAAATACAAATAGTAAAACGCACAATGTGAGTTTTGACAAGACCTTTTTCATAGAATTCAATTAGTTAATGAGTTCACTAATCAGAGCAAAATAATTCTAATTAGACTTTTCATAATCTAATACAGATTAAACTCTAAATCACCCTAATAACAAAATGTGTTAAACATTAAATAAAAAAGGCCTGATTTCAGTTGAAATCAGGCCTTCAGAAATACGTTGAGTAAAGTTCAATTATTTATTCAATAGTTTTTTTAACTCATCAAGCTCTTTTTGTTGAGCATCAATCATTTCTTGTTGTTCCTGGATAGCCTTGATCAAGAATGGAATGAGTTCTGTATAGTTTAACGATTTAAACTCAAACTCTTTTGTAACCAGGTTGTCAGATCCATCAGGTGTCATTGCATCCGGATTATTCTCCTGGACCTGATATCTGTGAATATTTTTTTGAACCAGGGCCGGAAGGATTCTCTCTACATCTTGTGCAATGAGTCCGTAATGCTGGTTTTTCGATAATTGCATACCAACACCGTTGTTACTCCATTTATAATTATATGTAAGTGGCTCAAGTTCAAGTACTACATCTAATCCGCCGGTAATCGGTTTGATATTTTCTTTTAGATTGATATCAGAAGTTTGTGTCAGGTTTCCTGTATAGGATATATTGCCATTGATTTCGATATCACCGTATGTGATGAGTGCTTTGTCGGCATGGATTTCGGCACCGATACTAACACCACCTCGTTTTACATACATCAACATTCCATAGTTTTCGGGAGTATCTCCCTGATTACCTACTGCAGCAAAATAACCAATGTTTCTGGTCTGAGATCTCGCTGCAATTGATTGAACCCCAACATTTCTGCCAGATGCAGTAGCTTCAACAAATCCTTGCACCCCAACGTTTTCTCGAGCTCCTTGTGAACCTGTAGCGACGCCTCGCACACCCATATTAAAGTTCAAATTGTCACGTGCAAATCCAACAGACCCAGCATTAACACTTCCCGGATTTGCAGATTCCAGAGTCGTTATATCGCCACTTCCTTCTCCAACTGCGATCGCAAATGATCCAATATTTTCTTGTGCTTTGGAGCCAGCTTGACCATAAAGCCCATATTTACGCGAAATGCCTCCAGAACTATTTGTTCCTGCGGGAGCATTAAAATTAACAGATGATCCAAAAACACCGATATGATTACCTGTACCGTTACCACGTACTATACCTTGAATACCACGCTGTTCGAAGTTGTTACCAGCTTCAATTTCAACAACACCAGAAAATCCGATATTTGATGTATCTGAGTTTGCAACTAATCTTGTTTGAGGCGTTGAATTACCTGCAACCAGAGCAAATGGAACACTCAATAGTTTTGTAGATCCTACGTCCACATAGTTGGAGCCACCTTCCAGGTCCACACCCATTGCTAAATAATGTGGGCCATTCAACCAATCGATCTCAGAAAATGTATTTTCTGAATTACCGCGGCCAATTTCCAAGGAGAATGATCCAATTTCACTGGTTTGAACGGAATGAGTCTCAGTATATAGTACTGCTCCATTTTCACTTCCTTGCAAAATCCGAACTTGTACCCGAATGTCTGCATTGGCCTTGATTTCTCCCGATGCATCCCGGGCAACAGCCTGATAACTAAAGGCTTGAGGAACCTGTGCATATAACGAAGTGGAACCGAGCATGATTACACATGCAAAAACAAAGAAGAGTTTAAGTGATTTCATATAACTTTTGATAGTGGATAAGGGATAAGAGATGAGGGATAAGGGATAAAAGTTTAGAGAAAACGAACCTACTTGATGAGCATAAGCTTGCGTGAGGAGTGAAATGCTCCATCGACCATCAATGTGTATACGTAAACTCCACTTGCCCAATTAGACGCATCAAGAGTCACCTGATGTAGTCCGGCTGGACGTGAACCCATATTAAAGGATGTGACAAGACTCCCAATGGTGTTGTAAACTTCAATCTTGACATCAGACTGTTGATGAAGTCCGAAGCTTATACGTGTTGTTGGATTAAACGGGTTTGGATAATTCTGATACAATGCCACCTGATTTGGTATCTCAGACAATGTCTCTACTGATGTCGGAGTGATGGCTCCGGTTGTATTGACAGGCGCAGTAAAAGAAATTTCACCATTGCCGAAGTTCCCAGATACGGCCTCACCGGCACTAACGGTTAGACTTATACCTGATTCTGATTTCAGATAACCTGTAGAGAATCCAAAAGAAGAATTTGTAAGTGTTTGGGCAGCAATAGTATTAGAACATAAAAGCAATGGAAACAGTATGATATATTTCATATAATTTCATGGAGTGTACAGGATTAAAACAGCAAATCACAATAATACAAAATTTTATATTAGTCAATAGATTCGGTCGCTGTCTATAAGTCAGAATAGATACGAACAGAGATTTCCGGTCTGTCTTGTCCCTTTTCACTTATCACTTTTCTCGCACCGTTCAAGATCCAATGTTAACTTTCTGTTAACATAAATTTTCGTAATTTTGAGGTTCTAATATTTAAGGGATTACCCTATAGAGTGTCGTCAATACTCTTAACGGGTTCCAACCTAAGGACTACATACTGTCACAAGCGCTTATTTTATGAATTATTCGCTGTTCGATTTCCTGCAACTCATTGGTGCCCTTGGAATTTTCATTTTTGGAATGAAAATCTTCAGCGACGCCCTCCAAAAAGTCGCAGGTAATAAGCTTCGGGCTATTTTGAAAGGTATGACCCGAAATAGATTCGTGGGTGTCCTAACCGGATTCGGAACTACAGCTATCACTCAGTCTTCCAGTACTACTACTGTAATGGTGGTTAGTTTCGTGAATGCTGGTCTACTGACTTTCATCGAGTCGACTGGTGTTATCATGGGAGCCAACATAGGAACTACAATAACAGCCTGGCTGGTTTCAATCTTTGGATTCAAATTTCAGATTACCCCTGTAGCAATAAGTGTGATCGGAATCTTCTTCCCATTTCTGTTTTCAGGTAACGTTAAACTCAGAAACATAGCTGAGTCGATGATTGGATTCGGAATCCTGTTTATCGGTCTGGAATTCATCAAAAACGCTGTTCCGAATATTTCCGACAACCCCGAAATGTTCCAGTTTCTGAACAGTTTTACTGATTATGGAGTCTGGTCTACGATTCTGTTCGTTATTATTGGTACTGTACTGACCCTCCTCACTCAATCTTCTTCTGCAGCAACAGCTATTACTCTGGTAATGTTGGTCCAGGGTTGGATCACATTCCCAATCGCCGCTGCAATGGTACTTGGAGAGAATATCGGAACTACTGTTACCGCTAACATCGCAGCACTTGTTGGTAACGTTCATGCGAAACGAGCCGCACGTTTCCACTTAGTTTTTAACGTGGTAGGTGTCATATGGATGTTGCTAGTAATCAGTCCTTTTCTACAAATGGTTGACTGGACCATTACGAACATTGTTGTACCAGACAGCCCGTCAATCTTCCTGGAGACAGAAGAATCGAGAACAAATGCTACCCTCGCTTTATCACTCTTCCACACGTTATTTAACGTGCTAAACGTGGCCATCATGTTCGCATTTGTGCCTCTTTTGGTCAGATTAATCGAACGAATTCAACCTGAAAAAGGCGGAGATGAATCATTCAAGCTCGAATACATCAACGCCGGACTCATGTCTTCTCCAGAGCTTTCTATCGCTCAGGCTAAGAAAGAAATCGTACTTTTCGCCAAATTAATTGAGAAAATGCACTACAGCTTGAATGGGTTGGTCTTCAAAGGTGATAAAAAACGACGCAAATTCATTGAAAAAATGATGAAGAGAGAGGAAATCACTGATCGACTTGAAATAGAAATTGCTGAGTATCTGCTCAAAATCTCAGAGAACACAAACTTAACCAACGAGGCGACACGTAAGGTCCGAAATATGCATCGCATTGTGAATGAACTCGAGCGTCTCGGAGATCTGTACTACCAGCTTTCAAAAGTGTTTGAGCGCATGATCGATGAAGATCAGGAACTTCCGGATGAAGCTATTGAAGAGGTCAAGCAAATGATGAATCTCGTCCATGATGCATTAGTGGTTATGAGATCAAACCTGGATGACCCAAACCCAGAGAAGATATCCATGGCAAAAGCGTATCAACTCGAAGAGCAAATCAATGCGCTCAGGGACAGCCTGCGAACCAAACACTATGCTCGACTTGAGAACTCATCCTACACTCTGAAAATGGGCGTTGGGTATCTCGACGTGCTGAACAGACTGGAAAAAGTGGGTGATCACATTATCAATGTAAGCGAAGCAGCTACAGATAAGAGTCTGAAGGAACTTAAAGCATCACTTTGAGACCTTCATCCATCCGGGCTTAAGGTCTCTGTAAACGGACAAGAGAGAGCAGAGATGACGGAATAATGTGTTAAGTCAACATAGACTTTCTTAATCTCTTATCTCTTTTCTTTTGTCCCTTACCGATCGAAGGAGTTGTTTATCGCAAAGCGATTAAACAACTCCTTCGATAGTTTCCTTGATAAGCAGATCTACTACCGATTTCACATCTCCGGTCTGCTCGAAACATTTGACCTGGCGGTCAGCCGAGTTTCCTCCAGTCAGTATATTGTGGATATAAGACACTTCCTCTCGTATTCCCACTTCATCCAGAACATCATCCACAAAGGTCAGTAATTCAAATATCAGTTTTCGGGCATCCACTTCTTTCTTTTTACCGAGATCCAGCAGGTTGCCATTGAGTCCATATCGTACTGCACGCCACTTGTTTTCCTGAATCAGCTCTTTTCGGTATACTCTCCAGGACATGTTATTTCGACGTAGTTTCAGCAACTTGGCAACCAAAGCAACTTTGAGCGCACAGATAGCTATGGCTTCATCAACTTTGGTACAGACATCGGTAATTCTGAACTCGAGGGTCGGGTAACGGGGCGACGGACGCAAGTCCCAGCGGATTTTGGTCGGTTCGTCGATGCAGTTGGTTTTAATAGCAACATCTATGTACTCCATATACTCTCCCCAGGATCTGAGCATAGGTGGAATTCCGGTGCGAGGTAATGCTTCAAATACAACCGAGCGATAAGACTGTAGTCCGGTGTCGTATCCTTCCCAAAAAGGAGAGCTTGCCGATAGTGCAAGCAAATGTGGACAAAAATAACTGAGCTGATTCATCAAGTCGATGCGAAGGTCATCATCTTCAAGTTCGATGTGCATGTGCATTCCGCAAATAAGCAACTGACGCGCCAAAACCTTGTTTTCGGTCACAAGACCAAGATATCGGGTACGCTCAGTAATGTTTTGCTTCGACCACTTTGAAAATGGGTGTGTACCTGCGGCAATGATAGCCAATCCATGTTTTTGAGCCACTTCGTGCACGACTTTCCTGGCATGGATTATGTGTGCTCTCGCATCCTGAATAGACTCACACACTGGAGTCGCTACCTCAACCTGACACTGTAGCATCTCGGTTGTAATCTGGTTTCCCAGCTTATCGACCCCGCCTTTAATAATATCTTCAACCGCCGAGCTTAGCTCACCCGTTTCCGGGTCCACGATCATGTATTCTTCCTCAATCCCTATCGAGTAACTGTTTGGTTTTTTTCGCATGTGACTTGCCTGATGGTGATGATTTTTCATTCTCAAAGAATGATTATTCATCTCAAAAAGCAATAGGCAAAGTCCTCATCACAAAATTATTTCTTGATTTTCAACCAAAACTTAGACTCTGATTCTGGATTTAAGCTGTTCCATTACTTTGATATAGTATGCTTCGTATTGAGCAACCACTCTGTCTTGCTCAAATTCTTCCGCACGAGCACGTGCAGCCTTTTGCATTCGCTGATGTAGTTCATCATCCGAAAGCATCGCAACTATCCTGTCAGCCATACTTTGAACATCTCCCAACTTGCAGACATAACCCGTTATTCCATCTCGATTTAATTCGGGAAGCCCACCCACATCAGAACTTACAATCGGTACACTGCAACTCATGGCTTCCAGTGCCGCGAGACCGAATGTCTCGGATGCCGATGGCATCATGAACACATCCGCCAGTGATAAAATATCTTCGACGTTGTCTTGTTTGCCAAGAAATCGTACATGCTCACAGGTGCCTTGCTCGCGACACATCTGCTCAACGACTGGACGCTCAGGCCCGTCACCCACAAACAATAATTTGGCTTTGATGCCACTTTCCAGAACGAGTTTAAAGGCTTCTGCAACGTCCTGCACCCGTTTAACTTTTCGGAAGTTACTTACGTGGACGATAATCTTTTCACCTTCATGGACAATCGCCTTACGATAGTGATGACGATCGTTTCGTACAAATCGCTCCAGGTCAACAAAGTTCGGAATGACTTCGATGCTTTTGTCAATTTCGAAACGCAGATAAGTTTCATCACGTAGGTATCCGGAAACCGCCGTTACCCCGTCACTTTGATTGATCGAAAAGTTCACAACGGGCAAATAACTCGGATCCGATCCAACTATGGTGATGTCAGTCCCGTGCAATGTTGTAATAATGGGAACGTGAGCAGCCTTTTGACCTAGAATCTGCTTGGCTAGATATGCGCTGGTTGTATGTGGAATGGCATAATGCACATGAAGCAAATCCAATTTCTCGTACTCTATCAGATTTACCATGTGACTGGCAAGTGCCAGATCATACGGCGGATACTCGAACAATGGATATGCATTTATCGATACTTCGTGAAAATTGATGTTGGTATTGAACGCTTCCAGTCGTTGAGGACGAGCGTAGCTCATAAAATGAACTTTGTGTCCGCGCTTAGCCAATCCCTTGCTGAGTTCCGTAGCAACAACACCACTGCCACCATACGTTGGATAACCAACAATTCCGATATTCATAATCTACCCCTGTAATTTTACTCTCCCGACCGACAATTTTTGCCCAATCGGTAACGTTTGAACGTTGTCGGAACGGCATCATCCAAACGTCGTGATATCTGACAGATAAGTTAGCCATTAGTTGAGACGAATGTGCGTTAAAAATCGTTCCATAATCATAGTTGGACAAAACTATAGGGTTTCGACCTTAACAGGCATTTTTGTATTTTAGCGCACCCAAATTCGTACAAAAATAGCGACACATACATGGCAGGACATTCCAAATGGGCTAATATTCGCCGTAAAAAAGCAGTGGTGGATGCAGCCCGATCTAAAACATGGACGAAAATCATTCGTGAGATCAACGTATCAGCACGCGACGGTGGTGGTGATCCGGCAGGAAATCCACGTTTGTTCCTGGCTATTGAAGCAGCTAAGGCTGCAAACATGCCAAAGGACAACATCGAACGTGCTATTAAAAAAGGTACAGGCGAGGACAAAGACGGTAATGATTTTGTCGAATTGTTATACGAAGGATATGGTCCGGGTGGAATCGCATACATCGTTGAAGCCACAAGTGACAACGTGAACCGAACAGCAGGCGAAGTAAGACATATGTTTTCAAAATATGGTGCCAGTCTGGGTACACCGGGATCGGTTTCGTACATGTTCGAGCGCCTCGGCGTGATTACTATCAAGTCTGAAGGTATCGATGAAGACGAGCTAACACTGGCCGCTATTGATGCAGGTGCTGAGGACATCAAGTCGGATGAAGACTACTTCGAAGTGCGTACCCGTCGTGAGGATTTATATCAGGTGCGAAATGCTTTGGAGCAGTCCGGTTACTCCATTGATTCTGCCGAGTTGCAATATGTACCGGGAACCATGGTCAAAGTAGACGAAGAGACCGCGATGGGCAATTTTCGTCTGATGGAAAAGCTCGAAGAAAATGACGATGTTGCCAATGTGTTCAATAACATGGAAATGGACGAAACCGCAGTTGCCGCCGCCGAGAAAATGTAATAGAAATATGATTTGATATGAAACACCTGTTGCTCATAGCATTACTTTTAATCACTAACGATGATGCGCGTCGGGCGAACGAAGCGTATCAAAAGGGGGATTATGCAGCAGCAGAACAGGCATACTTACAGGCAATCGAGCAGGATCCTGATGATGCTCGGCTCTATTTCAATCTGGGTAATGCATTAGCACAACAGGGAAAATTTGATGAAGCCGCCGCAGCTTATGAACGTTTCAAAGACCAGACCGACAATCCAATAGAGCGTGCCAAGGCTGACTACAATCTGGGAAATATCTATGGAAATCAGGAGAAATGGGACCGTGCTGCTGAGCAATATCGACAGTCACTCCGACAAAATCCGGACGATCCAGAAGCAAAATACAACTACGAATACTCAAATCGTATGCTGCAGCAACAACAGGAACAGCAACAACAAGATCAGCATCAAGATCAACAGGACCAGAATCAGGATGGCGAGCAGGACCAGCAATCCCAGCCTGATCAAGGCAACGAAGACCAGCAGAACGAACAAAATCAGCAAAACCAGGAACAGGATCAGCAGGAACAGTCGGGAAACGAGCAACAGCAACAACAGCAGCCTCGCAATCCTAATGAGATGACCAAAGAAGAAGCTAATCGTATCTTGAACGCGCTCGATAACAAAGAACAGGATCTGCTCAAAGACTATCACAAAAACAAGATTCCATCCACTAAACGCAATGTCAAAAACTGGTAATGTGTTCAGTTACGGACTCTTTTTACTTTTGGCGTTATTCGTCGTGGATTCGCTGTACGCTCAAACGGATGTGAAAGTAGAAGCAACTGTTACCGAAAATCAAGTTTTTCAGGGCGAACGCATCAATTACAATGTTGTCATTAGCGGTACCAACTTCCGGAATGTGGGCAGACCACAGATCCCAAACTCTTTCCCGGGATTCACCCTATTATCTGCATCCCCGTCAACATCTACAAGTTACAGCATCGTAAACGGAGTCGCCAGTCGAAGTTATAGCTTTGTTTATACCCTGGTTGCCGACACCCCCGGGCAGCATACTTTTGCTCCTTCCGAAATTCAGATCGACGGACAAAACTACTCAACCGATCCGTTCCGAGTTACCGTTGTAGACCGAAATAATACTTCCGGAAGTGGAAGCTCGCAAAGTCCGGATGTGTTTATCAGGGTCGAGGTCTCTGATAATACTCCAGTCGTTGGTCAACAAATCACTGCCGATCTTGTTCTCTATTTCCGGGCACCACTCGAGATTGTGTCGTATCAGCCCAGCAGTAACTGGGTTACAGATGGATTCTGGAAAGAACTCATGAGTGACGGTTCTAATCCGCGCGCCGAGTCTGTCATAATGAATGGAGAACGGTTTAGACGTGCCATTTTACTGAAACACGCGCTTTTCCCTGGTCGACCCGGTAACCTGATCGTCGGAGAAGCCAAAGTAGCTGTAACCGTTCGTAATCCATCCAGATATTCAGATCCTTTCAGCAACTTTTTCGGTGGATTTGGCACCAATCAGCGAAGCATTGATCTGCAGTCTGAACCGGTACGTGTAACCGTAAGTGCACTTCCATCTACCAATTCAAAGACACTAGGTGCTGTTGGGGACTTTCAAATCACCCGTAGACTAAGTACTCCTGTTGTAACCGTCGGCGAAGCAGTTGAGGTAATAACTGAGGTACGGGGTACAGGAAACCTGGCTTTGATTTCACGACCAAATTATGAGTTTCCTGATGGATTCGAAGTGTTCACTCCACAAGATGAAACCGCGATAAACAAGGATTCCGGTTCTATTACCGGAACCCGCACGTTCCGGGATATCGTTATCGTGCGCCAGGCCGGAAACTTCACCATTGAAGCTGAACAACTCGCCTACTTTGATCCCCGCCGAGCCAGGTACGTCAATGTGAACCTTGCAGTGCTCCAGTTGACCGTGAACCGCGACGAACAGGCCATCGCATCAAGTATAGAACAACGAAATCTCGGCGTTCAACCCGTCACCGGAGTCGTTACCTGGCAACGCACAGCACCAGTAACGATCTGGACACGGTGGTGGTTCTATGTTCTGATTTTAATTCCAGCCATACTAATACCATTAGCTTTGATCCGCAAACGTGAAGACGATCGCCTTCGGGGTGACCACAACTACGCGCGTCGTGTACGGGCGTCGGATCGCGCGTCCGCTACCCTGGATCAGGCATCAGCCCTCACCTCAACATCTGACCCCGACCTCAAGTCCTTTATGGCCCTAATCCAGAAAGCTATTTACGGCATTGTCGCCGACCGGCTCGGACTCCAGGAAGCTGCCCTGAACGACCAAAAGGTAATCGAGCTGCTCACAAGAGCAAACCTCGACGAAGTCTATCTTCGCGATCTACAAAAAACACTGACCAAATGTAGTACCATTCGCTTTGCACCGGTCATTGGACGCGATAACCTGTCACATGAACTGGAACGGGCAAAAACCCTAGTGGCCAAAATCGCGGAGGTTATCTGATGCAGTTGATTCGCTTCTTCTTAGTATACATTGTTTTAACCCTAGTTTCACTCCTACCAGCAGTCTTAGCCCAATCTGAGACCCAGTCACAGTTCAACCAGGCAAACGAGGCTCTTGCTCAAGGACAATTCACCGAGGCCCTTTCACTTTATGAATCCATCAAGGACACCGGATACGAGTCCGGTCCCCTTTATTTAAATATGGGTATCACTGCGACCCGCCTCGACAGTCTGGGATTGGCAAAATATTACTACCTGAATGCACAGCGATTCGCAGATGTAACCCTTGCTGCAACAGATGCACTCGACTTCGTCGATTATGAACTCGGTCGGCGCGGTGCACGACTCCCTGAACTGGCTTGGACTCGAGTTACACGTCTCCTGTACTTTGAAATGAATCACCTCGCTTTTGTAGCCTTTGGACTCATCATAATAAATATCGGAGTCATACTATTAGTTGTAAGCTGGCTTAGGCAATACTATCAAACGCTCAACCGATATCTGGCAATAGTATTTCTATGTTCTGGTGCGGTTATTTTACTTGCAACAGCATTAATATCATGGCAATCTTTGGGTTACAAGCAAGGCATACAAATTGTACGCGAAGCTCAGATCCATACACAACCAGATCAACAGACTGAAATAATCCAAACCGGATACGAAGGATTTCAATATATTGTGGATATGGAAGAAAGTGCTACTACAACAGATTGGCTATATGTCCGCCTCAGCAATGGGTCTCGTGGCTGGGTCCAGGCTGAACATTTAAATATATTTTAATCCACACGTGGCTTGACCACCAAATTACTATTTACTGTATGTCATATCTATCCTATATCGATCAGAATCAAGAAAAATTCACAAAAGAACTCTTTGAACTTCTCAGAATCCCAAGTATTAGTGCAGTTTCATCTCAAAGAGGTGCGGTTAAAAAAGCAGCAGAGTTTCTCAGTAATAATTTTACCGAAATTGGCCTTAATAATGTTACCCTATTCGAAACTCTGGGAAATCCCATTGTTTATGGCGAATTCCTGGAAGCTGGACCAGAAAAACCAACGGTTCTGATTTACGGGCATTACGATGTTCAGCCTCCAGAACCTCTTGAACTTTGGGAGACACCTCCATTCGAACCAACCATTCGCGGAAACGACGTGTACGCACGTGGATCCAGCGATGATAAAGGTCAGGCATTTACCCATGTGAAAGCCATCGAAGCCTGGCTAAAGACCGAAGGCACTATTCCGGTCAACATTAAGATCATAATCGAGGGCGAAGAAGAAATCGGATCAACAAACCTGGTTCCATTTCTGAAGGAACACAAAGAACTTCTGAAATGCGATATGGTGCTTATTTCAGATACTTCAATGTTCGACAAAGATGTTCCATCGATTACGTACGGACTCCGTGGACTCGCTTACATGCAGGTTTATGTCCAAGGAACCAATCGTGACTTGCACTCAGGTGCATACGGTGGTGCCGTTCAGAATCCACTTAATGCCCTTTGTGAAATTGTTGCAGGACTCAAAAACAAAGATGGTGTTATCCAGATTCCTGGATTCTATGATGATGTCGTTGAACTGACTGCCGATGAGCGTGAAGCTGCAGCTAAGCTACCGTTCAACGAACAGGCGTTTAAAGACTCATTAGGTATTACTGAAGTTTTCGGTGAGAAAGGGTATTCAACGATTGAACGTAAATCTGCCCGTCCAACATTGGATGTAAACGGAATCTGGGGTGGTTACCAGGGTGAAGGAGCTAAAACCGTTCTTCCTGCTAAAGCTGGAGCAAAAATCAGTATGCGATTGGTACCTGATCAGGATCCAAAGAAAATTGCACAGTTGTTCACTGATTACGTATATCAAATTGCACCTAGAGGAGTTAAAGTTATTGTTGAAGAGCATCATGGAGGTTATGCAGCCATGACCGACCTCGGATTCTATGGGCTCCGTGCTGCTGCCAAGGCTTTTGAAGCTGTTTATGGAAAAGAACCTTTATTCACTCGTGAAGGTGGGTCCATCCCGATTGTGGCAGATTTCACAAAAGTTCTCGGTGTAAACTCAATCCTTATGGGATTCGGTCTCAACAGTGACGCAATTCATGCACCTAATGAGAAGTTTTCGCTTACCGACTTCCACAGAGGTATAAAAACTTCGGCCAAATTCTTCGAATTCCTGGCTACCACACCAAGAAACGATTAATTCGATCTCCATGATTAAAAAATACCCGAGATGTCAGTTTTGGGTATTTTTTTGCTCGATTTTTCGCATTTTGGTTACTTTAACCAGTTCAAAATCACCCAGAATGAGGACTAAACTCCACATCATATTGGCCTTCATGCTGTTACCGCTATCAGGAATACACGCTCAGTCATTCCTGCAGGTAAGTTATGGAGATGATCTTTTCGCCATAGGGGGAGGAGCACGCGGACTTGGAATGGGTGGGGCACAAGTTGCATTAGTCAACGATGTTACTGCCGGATTCTGGAATCCAGCTGGTCTTTATGGCATCACCGATCGGCAACTATCCTACATGCACTCCGAACGATTTGGCGGAATGGTGAGCTATGATTATGGCGCATTTGCCATGCCATTGCGCAACTCAGAAGACGTAGTTGCAATTTCATTCTTCAGACAGGGTGTAGACAATATCAAGAACACACTGAATGCGTGGGACCGTGTGCGGGACCGTCCGGTTGCAAATCCAGATGCCTTTATAACCGAATTCAGTACCTACGATATGGCTTTGTTGCTATCCTATGGATCGCTTCTGAGAGAAAATCTTACTTGGGGTACCACCGTAAAACTCGTCTACAGCCATTTGGGACCCTTTGCCAATGGATTCGGCTATTCGGCTGATATCGGTGCCCAGTATCGTGGTGAACGTTTTGCTTTGGGTGTGAATTTGAACAATATCACTACACTCATGAAGCTTTGGACCATTGATGAATCTGAACTTGAGCCTTTACGTGATTTTTTTGGCGATGAAACACTAAATGACGCGTTCCCAACCGGACAAAATGAGTATACCCTACCATCTATGCGAATTGGAGCAGGAACCTGGCGTGAGTTTGGTGACTATAAAGTGACCCTAGCTGTCGACTTAATGTCTCACTTCGATGGACGAAAAACCTATCATTTCAATATGGGACCAGTGAGTTTTCAGCCGCACCTTGGATCTGAATTTTCTTACAAAGAAATCCTGTATCTACGTATGGGACTTACCGATGTGTACACCGATACCGATTCGAGATTATATGCCTCACCAACCGTGGGTACCGGATTCCGAGTGAACAAACTCTTCATAGATTACGCATTTAATAGCTTCGCCGGAATCACCGCAGATCTGGGTTCAACTCATCGTGTATCGGCAAAATTTTCGTTTTAAATCCGTATCTTTAGGGCGGAAAAAAAACGATAACTTTAATACTATTATTTATGAACGATTTCAAAGGTAAAACCTACAAGGTCGTAATTATTGGAAGCGGACCTGCGGGTTTAACAGCAGCATTGTATGCAGGTCGGGCAGACCTGGCACCGATAGTGTTTGAAGGTCCGGAGCCCGGCGGACAGTTGACTACAACTACCGATGTGGAGAATTTCCCGGGATATCCACAGGGCGTTATGGGACCACAGCTCATGCAAGACCTGCGTGAACAGGCTACCCGATTCGGAGCAGATTGCAGATGGGGCGTAGTGACCGATATCGACATGAGTAAACGTCCGTTCAAACTTGTAGTTGACGAGGAGAACGAGCTGTTTGCAGAAGCTGTTATCGTCGCAACCGGAGCATCAGCCAAATGGTTAGGCCTACCAAGCGAGCAACGACTACGTGGTAAAGGCGTAACCGCATGTGCAACCTGCGATGGGGCTTTCTTCCGCAATCAACACGTAATTGTAATCGGTGGTGGGGATACGGCAATGGAAGAAGCAACTTTCTTGACCAAATTTGCGAGCAAAGTAACCATCATTCACCGACGTGACGAGTTCCGCGCATCGAAAGTCATGCAACAACGCGTATTCGACAATCCAAAAATCGAAGTCCGATGGGACTCAACTGTTGACGAAGTTCTGGGAGATCCAGTTGTACAGGGTGTTCGAATCCAAAACCTCAGAACTGGTGCACTTGAAATTCTGGAAGATGTGACTGGGGTATTTCTCGCAATTGGACACAAACCGAACACTGACCTCTTCAATGGAGTGGTCGATATGGATGAAACAGGATACATCAAAACACTTGGTAAGTCCAGCTACACCAATGTCCCGGGTGTTTTCGCCTGCGGTGATGCCCAGGACCACGTCTATCGTCAGGCAATCACTGCAGCTGGATCTGGTTGTATGGCTGCCATAGATGCTGAACGCTGGCTGGAAGAGCAACATGCTTCAGTACAAACAGCATAAAAAAAGGATTCGGTGTTAACCGAATCCTAAATAGTGTTTCAATCTTTTAAAGGCGCTGTGAAGTTTTCTTCCGGTGCCTTTTTTTATGATTCCTCTACGACTTCGATGTCTTCTGCTTCAACTTCTTTCTCGTCATAACGCGAATCCCGTTCAACCAGAATGGTGAAATCAGAGACCATCAACGCTATAAATGTAACAGCAGAAATGAATGGAGCGAGTAAAATCAGTGCTCCAATACCGCTTGCCCCAAAAGTTAGTGAAGTACTAAGAAGCTTTTCTCCTTTAGCATTCTTAATTGTCAGTTTGCGAACATTTCCTTCGCGAATGAGTCGTTTGACCTCTTTAACAAGGTCTTCAGCCGATACTTTGATCTCTTCGAACATTGAATTTGCCATGGTCAGCTCCAAAAAAAGGGTGAAATAAAAAAAGTTTTTGCAAGGAATTTGCGATTAATGACTCATTAATACGAATACCATTTAATAATGATTCGAAAGATTTTATGTTAGCAACCGTTCAATCAGCTACTACGTTCGGAGTCGATGCCCATATTATTCACGTTGAAACCCATGTTGCATTCGGGTTACCCAGAATTTCGTTGGTTGGCTTACCCGACCGGGCCATAAATGAGGCGACCAATCGTGTCGAAGCCGCGCTAAAAAACAGTCAACTTGATTTTCCACGTGGTCGAATCACTATAAATTTGGCTCCAGCTGACCTTCCTAAAGAAGGAAGTGCATTCGATTTACCAATTGCGGTAGGATTACTCTTTGCATCAGAACAAATCAAACAAATTGACCTGTCATCTACGATAATGTTAGGTGAGTTGGCCCTGGATGGATCACTTCGTGCCGTAAAAGGTATTCTGCCAATAGCGCTCGAAGCCCGAAACAAAGGATTTAAGAACTTATTGGTTCCAAGGGTAAATGCAACCGAAGCCGCAGTGGTGTCGGATATTGAAGTGTATGGCTTTGATTCCATTTCGGAAGTGTGTGACTGGCTACATCAACCCGACAAAAAATACTTGGTCACCGTGAATCTCGAGGATGTCTTCAGTACTTCACACCACAAATTGAGCGCAGATTTTGGTGATGTCCGTGGTCAGGAAAATGTGAAAAGAGCCTTGGAAATTGCTGCGGCTGGGGGCCATAATCTGGTACTTGTGGGTCCACCCGGTTCCGGGAAAACCATGCTGGCAAGACGATTGCCATCTATACTTCCACCACTAACTCTTGACGAAGCTTTAGAAACGACCAAGGTGCAATCGGTTTCTGGATTGACGCGCAAAAAGGGTGGTTTGATCACACAAAGACCGTTCAGGTCCCCTCACCATACTATCTCCCATGTCGGGCTGGCCGGGGGTGGAAGTATTCCAATGCCTGGTGAATTATCTTTGGCCCATAACGGGGTACTGTTTCTGGATGAATTACCCGAATTCCAGCGGATGGCTCTTGAGGTGATGCGCCAACCACTCGAAGATGGATTCGTAACTATATCCAGAGCGAAGATGTCTGTTACCTATCCATCCAGAGTCATGTTGGTAGCATCCATGAATCCATCCCCTGCAGGCGACTGGATGGATCCAGCTACAGCTTCAACCACAGATTTGATCCAGATGCAACGATACTTGAGTAAGATCAGTGGACCTTTGTTAGACCGAATCGATCTTCACATCGAGGTAAGAAAAGTGCCCTATGAAGAACTGATGTCACTACGTGAAGGAGAAAAATCAGACCGTGTCCGAGACCGGGTAATTGCTGCTCGAGAGATACAATTGCATCGATTTTTGGGAATTAAGGGAATATACACAAATGCTCAAATGGACAGTCGGCTTGTACGTGCCCAATGTAAATTGAATACCTCCGGGGAGTCCATTTTACGAAAAGCAATGGAGGTTCTCGGGTTATCGGCACGTGCTCATGACCGCATCCTAAAAGTTGCCAGAACTATTGCTGACATCGAAAAATCGGATATGATTCAGGCAGCCCATATAGCCGAAGCCGTTCAATATAGAAACCTAGACAGGAAGGGGTGGTTGGGATGATTCTGTGACGATTTTACTTTACAATGTGCCTGAAGGTTTGTATGATGTAGGAACCGAAATTCAGGCTTTATTCATGGAACAAAAAGCAATTGATCGTTTACTTGAAGAACTTCGCAGCTCGGATGTATTCCGGGAATACGAGCAGGCTTAT
Organism: uncultured Chitinophagales bacterium; assembly: GCA_964550435.1. Classification (GTDB taxonomy): domain Bacteria; phylum Bacteroidota; class Rhodothermia; order Balneolales; family HLUCCA01; genus UBA11400. The sequence continues at coordinate 28,891 of CAZJZI010000018.1, forward strand.
CATGAAGTAACGCATCTACCTTTAATTATCCGTTCAACTGTCGGAGAGGAAGTACTAGACTTCAATCCTGAGCAGGAACACGATTTCTGTCATTTTATGCGTCAGCATAACGACAGTTGTAAAACGTGTATCCATCTGGAACAACAGCACATCGATTCCGGTGAGTCCGTGAATAAAACGTGTTTTGCAGGTATCCATGTGACAGCGGTTCCAATCAAAGTGCATCAGAATGTTGTAGGCTATCTTCAAACTGGAGAAGTACTACTTGAGAATCCAACATCTGATAAACTTGAAGAGTCAGCGAAAATGCTACTCAAATGGGGAATTAAGCTCTCAACACAGGACCTCAAACAACTTCTCGAAAACGGTCCTATTTTGTCGCCAAAGCAATATGAGGCAGTAATCAAAATGCTCGAAATCTTTGCTAAGCACATCTCTGAAGTCGCAGCGAAAATATCAATTTCACCAGAACTCAACGAGCCAGATGGTATTAGGAAGTCGCGCGATTACATCGAAAAACACATCGATGAGAAAATTACCCTGGATCAGGCTGCATCTGTTGCGAACATGAGTGCTTCGCACTTTTGTCGGGTTTTCAAGAAAGCAACGGATATGAATTTTTCAGAATACGTTGCACGTCACAGGGTTGAAAAAGCCAAAGAAATGCTTGTAGAATCGAATTATACTATGGCCCATGTAGCGTATGATTGTGGGTTCAATTCCGTAACTGATTTTAACCGTACATTCAAAAAAATTACGGGTATTACTCCTACCGAATATCGTAGATCAACATGAGTATAACCCCATTAGCGGTAGTTTTTGTTGGCATTGGAGGAGCAGCCGGATCATCCCTACGGTATGTGGTTTCAAATTTGATCCAATCTCAGACTTCGAGTGGTTTCCCTTTTGGAACGTTACTTGTTAACGTGATTGGATGTCTGATCATTGGATTATTGATCGGTGCTTCTATGTCAGCACCGGTTAAGTTGAACGAGAATCTGAGATTGTTACTAGCTACCGGATTCTGTGGTGGATTTACAACTTTTTCTGCCTTTAGCGCCGAATCTGTAGTTCTTTTTGATAAAGGCGAGTTTGGATTAGCAGCTACTTACATACTTTCATCTATTGTTTTGGGCCTAGTCGCCACGGTGGCAGGGATTCTAATGACAAAATAAACTAAAGTTAGCGCTAAAGACCGTTTTTGTCTAAATTGCTGATATAAAGAGTTCTACCTTTTTTAATGCACATAAATTACCACTCTATAAATTAGAACGGTGAGAACATTCTACCGATTATTATTTATTGAGGATTCGGAAGAAGATTACCTCTTAATGAAACGTGCTATCGACGGTGCCGGATTTGCATATATCGATAAACGCGTACTAGACGTCAATGCTCTTAAAGAGGAATTGAACACTTCAGACTGGGATATTTTCATCTTAGATCATGAGGTTCCAGGCACAAACGTTAAAGAGTTTTTGGAAATTCTTTGTAACTATGACGAATTAGTGCCAATCATATTAGTATCAGGTGTCATTAGTGAGGATCAGGTCGCAACGGCACTTCAATACGGTGCACGCGACTATGTCATGAAAGATAATCTCCGCCGATTACCAAATGTAATTTCCCGTGAAATCGACATTTACTACGAACGAAGAAAGTTCAGACAAGCACAGATTGAGAAATCTGAGTTAATTCAGCAGCACTTGAAAGCCCAAGGTATACTGATAAAAGAAATTCATCACAGAGTAAAGAATAATCTACAGATTATAAGTAGTCTTTTAGAACTTCAAGCTTTTCAAATAAAGGACGATGCAACAAAGGTTGCCCTACTCGATTCTCAAAATAGAGTAAAATCTATGGCATTGGTACACGAGAAAATCTATCAGTCAGAAGATCTTTCGAGTATAAATTACAAAGAGTATATGGAGCAATTGACAGAGTATTTGTTCACAACCCACAAACAGCCTAACGTTACCTATTCAATCGACTCAGATGACATTAACATGTCGATTGACTCTGCTATTCCGGCCGGAATTATCATAAATGAACTCATAACAAATTCGCTTAAACACGCCTTCCCCGATGGTCGCAGTGGATCAGTAGAAATAAAATTAAAAAACAATGATGATGGACTTTTACTTGTAGTCCAGGATAATGGTGTAGGCATACCTAAAGATTTTGAACTCAGCAAAACATCCACACTCGGCTTGGAATTGGTTAATGCATTATCTCAACAACTAAGCGCGAATGTAATTGTTGATAGCTCGAGGGGAACAAGATTCTCATTTCAAATTCCATGGAACGAATCTTAGTTCAGATGGTCAACTATTTATCTGTTAGCTTTTCCACCACCCAAAATATCAGACACATTTAAAGCTGCACCAACTATTCCCGCATTATTTAGAAACAATGCTGGTTCGACACGTGTACGTAACTCTATGTAAGGCAGTACCTTATCAGCTTTGTTACTGACGCCTCCGCTTATGATAAATAGATCTGGATGAAACAGCTTTTCGTAGTAGGAGAGCACCATTTCAATACGTTTGGCCCACACTTTTCGCTTAACACCTTCTTGAAGACGAGAAGTTTCTGAAGCTCTTTCCTCTGCAGTTAACCCTCGAATTTCAAGCTTGCCCAAATCCGTGTTCGGAATCAGAGTACCATTATAGAAAAGGGCGGTTCCGACTCCGGTTCCTATAGTGAGGATCATTATGACACCTTTTTCCTGCTTACCGGCACCAAACCGAAGTTCAGCGATTCCGGCAGCATCAGCATCGTTGATCACCACAACTTCATTGTCGGTTAGCTCTGAAAAGATAAGCCCGGCATTTACATCTTGCCAGGAGGGATCCATATTCCAGGTTGAAAGAACAATCCCTCCACGGACAGACTCAGGAATCGCCACTCCGATCGGACCATCCCAGTTGAAATGCGATACCATCTGGTGTATGACAGGAATGATTTTATGCGGAGAGGTGTCCTCGGGAGTTGTCAACCGAAATTTATCGGTAATAAACTCTCCGCTTGAGGTGTCAACTACGGCACCCTTAATACCAGATCCTCCAATATCAATTCCCAGAACATGCATCAGGCATTCTGACCGTGGCAGTGTTTATACTTTTTACCGGACCCACATGGGCACGGATCATTTCGACCAATTTTTTCCCCTACAACAACCGGTTCCGGTTTCTTTTGTTGTCCACCTGCTGCTACACCTTTAGGCTGTTGCTGCTGTCCACCACCAAGCTGCACCGCAAGATTCGGAGCTTCTTCGTGTTCCGTGCGCAGCTTACTCATATCGATCTTGCGTTTTGTTGGAGCTTTGGCCTGAGTCAGTTGCTCTGGATTACTTGCACCTTCCGGCATCGCTTTCCAGATCATGGAAATGACTTCCTGGTTCATCTCTTCAACCAACTCAGCGAACATATTGAACGCTTCACGCTTGTACTCGAGCAACGGATCTTTCTGCCCGAACGCGCGCAATCCGATACCTTCTTTGACGGAATCTAATTCACGCAAGTGCTCCATCCATTTATCATCGATTACAGCCAGAACTGCGGCACGCTCCATGGCATGAACCAACTCCTTACCTTCAGTTTCAACAGCTTTATCGATTTCAACTACTACTCGCATGCGCTTCACACCATCGTTGAAAATGACCTGAACCGAAGTAGGTTTGTTTGGCATCTCACTGTCGTGGATCTGCTTCACGATTTTGTAGAATGGCTCAGCAAGAATACGAGTCTTGTTCTTGTAGACATCCAGAGCATGATTTACCAAATGCTCAGTAAGACCATCATCACCCAGTCTTGCCCACTTCTCACGTTCGATTTTAGCATCAACGGCGAGCATGCGGATGAGTTTCTCCTGAATCTGCTCATATTCTGCATCACGATAATGATCTGCCACGATGGATTCGATGAGCTCAAAGAGCATGTTATATAAATCACCACTGAGTCGGTCACCCAATAGCGCATTACGACGTCGAGCATAAACAACTTTACGCTGATTGTTCAATACATCATCATACTCAAGCTGACGTTTACGAATGCTGAAGTTGTTCTGCTCTACTTTCGATTGGGCCCGTTCGAGTGACTTGGTAACCCAAGGGTGCTGAATGACCTCGCCCTCATCGAATTTCATGCGATCCATGATGCTGGTGATTCGGTCGGAACCGAATAGCTTCATGAGGTTGTCTTCGAGTGATACATAGAACTGCGACTCACCCGGATCACCCTGACGACCGGATCGTCCACGTAGCTGAAGGTCGATTCTACGGGAATCATGTCGCTCAGTACCTAAAATCGCAAGTCCACCGAGTTCCTTGATCTCAGGACCCAGCTTAATGTCCGTACCTCGACCTGCCATGTTGGTAGCGATAGTAACCGCTCCCCGCTGACCCGCCTGTGCAACGATCTCACTCTCACGCTGATGTTGTTTGGCGTTCAATACATTGTGTGGAATTCCGGCACGTTGCAACATACGACTCACCGTCTCAGAAACTTCTACCGACGTTGTACCAACGAGTACCGGCTGACCTTTTTCGTGGTATTCCTTAATCTTGTTGATCGCTGCATTGAACTTTTCACGTTTAGTACGGAAAACCAAATCTTCCATGTCATTTCGTGAAATCGGACGGTTAGTCGGAATCTCAATCACTTCCAGTTTATAGATTTCGAAAAACTCAGACTCTTCAGTCACAGCCGTACCGGTCATACCGGACAGCTTGTGATACATACGGAAGTAATTCTGCAGGGTAATCGTCGCGTAGGTCTGCGTCGAACCCTCTACTTTCACGTTTTCCTTGGCTTCTATCGCCTGATGTAGACCATCTGAGTACCGACGTCCTGACATTACACGTCCGGTGTGTTCATCTACAATTTGAACCTTACCATCGGTCACGATATACTCGTCGTCTTTTTCGAACAACGTGTATGCTTTCAGAAGTTGATTGACCGAGTGGATACGCTCAGACTTCTCCGAGAACTTGCGATACAACGCCTGCATGCGTTCGGTTTTCTCACGACGAAAATCTTCGATCAGTTTGGCTTTTTGCTGCTCTTTGTAATCTTCACTGAACTCAGTGTTATTCTCGATTTCTGCAAGTCCCTCAGCTTCGCGACTAGTTAAATCTTCTTCGATGATCGAAGTCTCGACACCCATATCCGGGATGATGAAAAACTCTGGATCCTCGTTGTGGCCAGTGACCAATTCACGACCTTTTTCGGTCATTTCGAGGGTATTCAACTTCAAATCGACTGCGTAGTACATGTCTTCATCCACAAAAGGCATGTTCTTGGCATTATCCTGCAGATAGAAATACTCGGTTTTCTGCAGCAATTTCTGCATATCCGGTTCCTGCATCAGTTTTTCGAACTTCTTGTTCTTCGGAAAACCACGTTTAGCACGAAGCAATAGCAGCCCAGCTTGTTCTTCATCGCCTTTTGCAATGGCCTCATCGACCTGCATCAAATACTTGGCAACGAGTTTTTTCTGCATTTCGACCAGATTCGAAACGCGTGGTTTCAGTTCGGTGTATTTTTGGGACTGATTGTCTTGTGGAACCGGACCAGAGATAATCAATGGAGTCCTTGCTTCATCGATCAATACAGAATCGACCTCATCCACAATCGCGTAATGGTGGCCTCGCTGAACCAACTGATCCTCGCTTACGACCATGTTGTCGCGCAGGTAGTCGAATCCGAACTCGTTGTTGGTACCATAAGTAATGTCAGCCCGATAGGCCTGACGACGTTTCTCGGTGTTCGGCTCGTACAAATCGATACAATCGACTTTGAGTCCGTGGAAACTGAAAATCGGGGCGTTCCACTCGGCATCACGTTTCGCCAGATAATTGTTTACCGTGATGACATGCACTCCGCGTCCGACCAGGGCATTCAGATAGGCCGGGAAGATTGCGACCAAAGTTTTACCCTCACCAGTTTTCATTTCGGCGATTTTTCCCAAGTGCAACGTCACGGCACCGATAAGCTGAACGTCGTAAGGCACCATTTCCCAGGTGATCTCGTTGCCTGCTACCATCCATTTCTTACCCAAATGTCGGCGACAAGTTTCCTTCAATACAGCAAATGCTTCAGGCATGATGTCGTCGAGGACGTCTTCGACCGTGTCCAACCACTCCTGATCGACTTTATCGAGTTGTTCTGATAATTCACGACGTTCGTCAATAGATAGATCAGCCTCGAGATCGTTGATCTGCTTCTTGAGATCGGCAATTTGTTTGTCCAAATCGACAGTAGCATCCTTGATTTCTTTGCGGAACTTCTCAGTCCGGGCTCGGAGTTCATCGTCGCTTATTGCCTGAAGTTCGGATTCAAACGACTTGATCTCATCAATGTATGGTTGGATTTTCTTGAGGTCGCGATCGGACTTGCTTCCAAATAGTTTTGTGAAGACACCAAAAACTTTGTCAATCATTGTAGTATGCTATTAGAAAAAATGCGGTATAAAAAGGTTCAAATAATCAATCGGGTTAAGGTACGGCTGTTAACAACCAGCATCAAACATGGATAACCTATTTTAACCGTTAAAATTGTGTATTTGAGATGAAAACGGGGTAGTAGAACAATTATTAAAAATTGATGTACTAATTTATGAAAAATTATCTTATTTTTGTTGTCTTTCGACAATTGGAGCCAGCCTCCATTTTATACAACACATTTAACTGAAGACATTTACCAGCAATGAAACGCACGTTCCAACCCAGCAGAAGAAAACGCGTCAACAAGCATGGCTTCCGCTCCCGCATGGAAACGGCTAACGGACGCAAGGTATTAGCACGTCGTCGTGCCAAAGGCAGACACAGGCTAACCGTTAGCGATGAGCGAGGACCGAAATAGTCCGTCTGGCGGGAATCGTCTTCCCCGAAGGATAATTCTTCGGGGTAAAGATTCTTTTGACACCCTTTTCAAAAACGGCATCCGTATTGCTGCCGGACACATCGATCTTCGATACCTGACCAGGCAAGATTCAACCCCCTCGATTCAAGTAGCTTTCGTTGTGGGACGAAAAACAGGCAATGCGGTCGTCCGAAATCGATGTAAACGCCTCCTTCGGGAGGCTTATCGGCTCCAACAGCACATCCTGGATCCGATTTCATCTAACCGATCAATCTCGATCAACATGGCATTCATAGTAAAATCTGCAGATCTGACGTACGACAAGGCGATGGCCGATGTGCAGAAATTACTTACATCGCTGTTAGATCGATTGATCAAGCCCGATGAACAATCATGAAACACATTCTGATTTTGTTCGTTCGTGGCTATCAGGTGATGATTTCACCTTATTTTCCATCCAGTTGCAGATACTCGCCCACATGCAGTCATTATGCCATCGATGCCCTGCGTACGCATGGATCCATCAAAGGCACCTGGCTCGCCATCAAACGAATTCTGCGCTGTCATCCATGGGCGGATGGCGGACACGATCCGGTTCCCCCGAAACACACTAACGCAAACGCTTCTAATCTACCGGAGTAATTTTGGATAGAAATACAGTTATCGGCCTCACGCTGATGTTCACAATTATGATGGCCTGGTTTTTTTATATGGCGCCAGACCAAGAACAACTCGAGCGAATCCGCCAGGAACAACGCATTCAGGATAGCCTGAGAGCACTTCAGGCCGAACAAATGGTCACTGAAGGTCGAGACAGTCTCGGACTAACTTCACCATCGTTTACGGGAACCGACACTGAGTCTACCCCCGATGTGATGTCTCAATTTGGTGTTTTTGGTCAAAATCTGGCTCAGGACACCCTGATTTACACGGTAAATACCCCCAGAAAGCAGATCCAATTCTCAAATCTGGGTGCCGGCCCGGTTAAAATCCTGCTAAAAGAGTATCAGAAATGGGATGAAACTCCAGTCCAGATGATTGCTGATACTACTCGATCGGCCTACTCACTTGGATTCGTGAGCACCCAGAACTACAACATCGAAACCGATCAATTGTTGTTCACGCAGCTCACCGAGGGATCCAGGGTCAGCATAGAAGAGGGACAAACCTCGGTTTCGTATGCCCTGACACTTCCCGAAGGACAGCGTCTGATCTACACCTACACGGTTAATGCCGACGACTACACCATTGATCTGGATGTTCAGTTTGACGGTGTTCAGCAGTTTATGTCCGACAATAATGTCGAGTTTGGATGGAAGTCGCGTTTGAATCCATCGGAGCGTTCACGTAGCTCCGAAGCCATGTACACCTCTGGATACGTGTACAGTGGAGAAACACTTGAGCAGTACATGCTCGACGAAGCTTCCCGAAACGAAGACATTATCACGGGAACCGTTGACTGGGTCGCAACTAAGACCAAATTCTTTACTCAGATCATCAAGCCTGAGGTTCCGGGAACCGGGGCGATAGTAACAAGTGAAGTGACCGGTGACCCGACCGATGAACTCACCCAGCACCATTATACCTCTACCCTGCGCACCCGAATTCCGGAAAGCAGTGTGTTGAGCTTCAGCTTGTACACTGGTCCTTTGGAGTACTACACCATCCGTGAATTCGACGAAGTAGCCTATGAGATGGTCGATGTAGGATACCGATTTATTAACTGGTTCTCGGAACCATTGGTTAAGTACGCCATTCTTCCTGTTATCACCACATTTGGTGACTGGTTCGGTAACTTCGGACTCGCGATTATCGCTTTTGCATTCCTTGTGAAACTGGTTCTTCACCCGCTGACCAAGAAGAGTTTCGAAAGTATGGCTGCCATGCGTGAGCTTCAACCAGAGATGAAAGCCATCCAGGAGAAATACAAAGAGGATCCGGCCAAACAGCAAAAAGCCACGATGGAGCTGTTCAAAAAAGCGAAGGTGAATCCACTCGGTGGATGTTTGCCTAACCTGCTTCAGTTCCCGGTACTGATTACGCTCTGGAGATTCTTCCAGAACTCGATTGAAATCCGTGGCGAGGCGTTTTTGTGGGCGAGTGACTTGTCCGCTCCCGATGCGATCATCAATTTGCCGTTTGAAATTCCGTTCATGGGTGATTTCATCGCTGGATTTGTACTCTTGATGACCGCCAGTATGGTCGTACAGATGAGAATCTCGGGACAAGGTGGCGCCGCGAATCCACAGATGAAGATCCTTCAGTACATCTTCCCTGTCATGATGCTCCTGATCTTCAACCAATTCGCGTCCGGACTGAGTTTGTACTATCTCGTGTATAACATCCTTTCTATTGGACACCAGATGCTCATCAATAAGCAGATTGACCACGTGAAATTGATGGAAGGCATCGACAAGAAAAAAGCCAAAGAAATGGCCAAAGAGTTGAAGGCTAAAAAATAGGAAGTAGGGAGTGGGAAATAGGCGGGAACCCACTCCCCACTCCCCATTTCCTACTGCCCCTCCTGCATTTTCTGACCCTCGTACACTAAATACTGTGTACTGTGCCCTGAGTACTGTGTACTAATCACTAAAGTAAATGTCCCTAATCCACCCCCATTTCCCGATTGTGAGGTATGTGGACGGCACAAAAATGCTGTTCAATCCTGTCGTGCGGCAGATGGTGGCTGACAGGCCGGAAGAGCGTGTCCGGTTGAGGACGATCGAATTTTTGTGCCGTCGGGCTGGATTTTCGCTGAATCGCATGAGCACCGAGCAGGGACTCCATCACGGATTTGGCGGTCCATCGACCCAGCGCACCGACATTGTGTGTTTCGACTCAGCTCATCATCCGTTGTTGCTGGTCGAATGCAAGGCCGAGGGAATAAAGATTGACGAGAAAGTTGCCATTCAGAGTGCGCGATACAACAGGAGTGTCCAGGCGCCCTACGTGCTGTTGACCAACGGCGTGTCGGACGTGTTGATGGCCATGAAAGAAGACGGCGGTGTGGAGGTATTGTCCGGCTGGGAGCGCGTTTCGGAGCTCATCACCGAGTCGCGACGCGACTCGGACTACTGGGAGCAACGCGGATTCGTGAGCGTTGGAGCGGATGGATTGAGTGACGCGGCGGCCGATTGGTTGACGCGGCTGTATGCTGGCGACGGGGCTCAGAATCAGTATGTACAGGTTCCTGTTCCGGACGAAGTGCTGGGGGGAATGAGCGGAGTCATGCGTCCGGTGTTGTCGCAGTACATGCGCGTGTATCCGCGGGAGGTGTCGGGAGCGCGGCAGGCCATTGGGTTGGTGTCGGGGATGGGGAGAGTGTCCGGCGAGGATTCACCAGGCGCAGTTATAATCCGTATTTACAATGATCCAGCGATCTCCGCGCCAAAATGGGATCTTCGGGGCGTTTATTTTCACGAAACTACGCTTGAATTAAGAGCAACTGTCCCAGATTCAAATGCAACTCCAGCTTTGCTGCAACTGGATAACCCGAATCCAACAGATCAGCTCCTTTCGATTTACGTCATTTGACATTCTGGGCCATGGGTTACACCATCGAGGCGTTCCATTTGTAATCGGTTCGCATTATCTTCGGCACAGAACAATTACTTACGTCATGTGTTTTGATGTGAACCCCTAACCGGAGCCTGTATGTACGCGCACCATCGCAAAAAACTCTACGAACTGTATGCCGACCAAAAGAATACGCTGATATACATCCGCGGAGCTTCGGTTTCTCACCGATATGGCACCGATTTCGAGTATCCGTTTCGGCAGGAATCGAATTTCTGGTATCTGAGTGGAGTGAATGAACCTGATTTTGCCCTGATTCTGGATCCTGCAAAGCAGGAATTCCATCTCTTGTTACCTCGGCGCGACGCGATGTATGCGGTCTGGATGGGATTCGTGCGCAGTCCGGAGCATTACAAAACGACGTTCGGTCCGGATCATGTCCACTACACGGACGAGCTGGAAAGTGTACTTCGATCCCTGTCCCCTTCCAATGTGCATTGTGTTCATGAGTCCGACGCGCGCCAGGTTCGGGAATTTGGATTCCAGGCCGACACCGGAGAACTGGCCGATGCCCTGGCGTTTTGTCGTGTCCTAAAAACGTCCGATGAGGTGGCCCAGCTTCGCATCGCTTCGAATGTGGCAAGCGACGCACACAAAGCTGTGATGAAGGCGGTTGCTCCAGGCAGGTACGAGTACGAAATGATGGCCACGTTTCAGTATACCTGCACCAACGCCGGACTACGTCACCAGCCATACGGCGGTATCTTCGCGGGCGGATATGGAGGGTCAGTTTTGCATTATGTAGAGAACGACAAGATGCTGGCCGACAACACGTTACTATTGGTAGATGCAGGCGCCGAATCGAACGGATACGCCGCAGACATCACCCGGACATTCCCAGTGAACGGACGCTTTAGCAAGGAGCAAGCACTGGTGTATGACATCGTGTACAACATGATCGAGCACAGTCTGTCATTGTCGAAGCCTGGTGTGGAAATGGAGGAGATTCAGATTCAGGCTGCTCGGTTAATGATCGAGCAGATGGTGGATGCCGGACTGCTTTACGGTGACGTCGAGACCTTGATGGATAATGATATTTTTGCGTTGTTTTTTCCTCATGGCATCGGACATTTTCTCGGGCTCGATACCCACGATGTGGGTGGATATCCACGTGGAGTTGAGCGCATTGATCGTCCCGGACTGCGTTATCTGCGCGCGCGCCGTTTGCTTGAGCCGGGCATGGTCGTGACCATTGAGCCGGGTCTGTATTTCATCCCAGCACTGCTCGAACCTGCGTTCGAGAACAAAGATCAATCGCAGTTCCTGAACGTGTCCAAACTCAGGAAATATCTGCATTTCGGTGGTGTCCGCATCGAAGACAACATCGTCATCACTCCTTCCGGAC
>CAZJZI010000019.1:0-39510 GCA_964550435.1 uncultured Chitinophagales bacterium
CGATCAAGTCTGATGCTTTTGCAACAGCAAGTTCAATCCATTTCAAATGGTTCTTGATATTACGTTCGATATCCCCTTTTTCGGATTTTGTCTGTGCAACGAAAATTTTCATCGAATCTTTTCTTTCAATTTACTTCATACTTCATTGAATACAGGCTCCAGATAAAAGACTGTTGCCCCGGATGATAGTGATTTTGTCTTATTCAATATGAAGGATGTACGGTGATAGATTTGGTCAAACAACGGCCGTTTCGTCACATATCCCATCCAGCGTCATGTTTATGGCAGCGATTACTTTTGTCATGTTACACAGCTTTAAAGTTTACAAACTGAATTCTTTGATTTCGCTTTCCAGATTCGGATATAATTTAATCAGTTCGTCTTTATCGGCTAATTCGAAATCCTCAAAATCGAATCCAGGAGCCACGACACAACTGACAAGAGAGAATCCCTCTCCACTTTTGATACAAGCAGCGAACCAGACATTTGCAGGAATTGCGATCTGCGGTTCTTCGTTCAAGTCCAATCGGTTACCCAAAACTCTCGTTTCGATAGTTCCTTCGTTGGTGATCATGTGAATTTCCAAAGGTTCGCCTTGATGAAACAACCAAAGTTCGTCGGAACCCACTCTGTGGAAATGCGATTTGTCTGTTCCCTTAAGCAAATAATAAATAGCAGTCCCTGCACTTCTTATCCTGCCATCGTCAAGCGTAATTGATCTCTCCGCTCGGTACGTTTCCCTATAAAATCCACCCTCCGGGTGCCGGATAAGATTAAGTCTTTCGATGATAGATTCTGCTGTCATGATAGTTAATAATACTCTGGGAGTTGTTCTATTTTTTCTGGGTGAGGGAGGGAAAAGAGCCTAAGCAAATAACGTTTTGCCGCTTTGCGAAGGCGGGGTTTTTCAGCATTAAACTTCATTAGATGCACGAAGCTTGAATTTAGCACTTCACTTTCATAGAAGCACGAAACCCCCGCTTTTGCAAAACGGCTGTTAGCGGTTCGTTGTTTTTCTTCGTTATCCATTTTTCAAATATTCTTTATGAATTCATATACCTTATACAAAGATAAATATAAAAGACTAACGTTCAATTAAGCACGTTAGTCCCCCATTACGCAAACTGCTGTCGTATTTTTATTCGGTCAGAAATCAAATTGAAGTGCGTCTGCCTGTATCATCGTATAGATTGTCACAAGATGAAAAATCGCAATAAAAATATTGCTGATAACAAATGGATGTTTTAGAGTCTTTACTGTAAACGGACTTAGTAGCTTGTACACTATCTGCATAAAGAAAAGTGCAAATGCAAGTTTGACATCTGCAAAGAATATTAAAAAGATAGAAGCTAAAAGGATTGTTGTATAAATGGCAAGTAAAATTCCCCGAGAAGGACTAAATTCACCCATAGTTTTTACCATTCTAAAGTTGTTTGTCAGCATAAAATAGCAGACAGGAATAAGTACGGCAATATTCAGAATTAAAGATGCTGTTATCATTAGTTTAATTTATTAAAGAAATAGAAATTAACTTTGGTGAACTAGTAAGGTTAAATTTGCAGTCCTTATAACTTGGTGGACCGAATGGTTTAACATTGTTACTAAAACCGTAAGGTTCTTTTGGCTTACCAATAAAATATCTGTCTAACTTGCCATTACTGTTTACATCCTGATATGTAGAAACGGCATACTCCCCTGGCGGTAAATCAAACTCTACAATAACTTTACTACCTGATATGATAACAGATTTTGTCTGAATAGATTTTTCTAAAAAATCTTTTTCAGAGAAGACACTTACCCAGATTTTTGTTGCAGTCTTATTTTCAAAGTTGCTTACTTCTACTTTTAAGGTTTTGTTTCCGTTAGGTTTAAACCCAGTTAGTAAAAAGAAAAGAAACACTGTAAATGTTGTGATGATTATTTTTTGCATTGATGTTAAAATTTAACTCGTTTATGACGAGGCAAAATTACAACAGCACAAAAATACTCTACTTAACAAATGATAAGTTCGTCATTTTCGTATTCTTTCTTTTCTTATTCTACTTAGTGAAACATCAGTAATACCTATAAATGAGGCTATGTCTTTAAGGGCAAAATGTTTAAAAATTTCAGGCTGCTCTTTTTCAAAGTATTCATATCTCTGCTTTGCGGTACAATTCAGTAGAAGTTTTTTATTGAAATACTCTTGTACAAAAATTCTTTCCGCCATTTTTCTCCCAATCGTATCGAAAATATGATAACGAGTACAGAGTTCTTCTAATTTTGGATAGTCAATCTCAATGATTTCGCTTTCTTCAACGGCTTTGTATGTCAAATCGGATTGTTTTTTTGTAACCCAGCAGTAATAATTAGTAAAGAACATATTGCTTAAAAAAATGTGAAACTCGTTCGTTCCCATCAATCCATTCAAAAGCTTTTACCGCACCTTTATTTATGAACCATAAATGGTTACAATGTTTTCCTTGTCCAAGAATAATGCTGTCCTTGTCAATATTACGCACGGTAGAAATTTCTTCTAACATTGTCTTATATTCAGAAGGAAAATGTCCGATTGCTGCTTCTATAACTTTATATATCATTGTCTTTTCAATGTCTTGTGTACTCAGTCTTTACAATGACCGCTAACTTGTTTATGAACGTTTATTTATTGCGGTTAACATACCAAATTTCAATGTATATACGAAGGTTTGTTGCGTTATATCAAAGTCCTAAATGATCTAAGGGATTCGGGACTTTCTGCTTGGTCTGACGACTGACATGGGTATACATCTCGGTTGTCTAATTCCTTTTGTGTCCCAACAACTCTTATTTTATCCGCAGATTAGTGACACTTTCTACTAAATGTGTGGCGAAACTGTTTTAAAGGATCACTAGACTAAATTCGGAAATGTCATGATCGGTAAACTCCCAATAAGAACCGCCATTTTTGATGCATATACCAGCATTAGAAAGAATAATAGCAATACTGTCTTGTGTTCCTTTATCGTGAAGAATGAATTTATTTTTTCCTTGAAGTGTGGTAAATGATAAGAATATCGCGAAGAAAAAACGGTAGTTGTAGTTTTTATGGCTAAGACTCAGCTAGAAGGTTAATAGTAAAGTAAAGTGCTGAAATAATATTTATTAACTTATTGTAATATAATTACTTATATGAAAATCGTATCAAAATCTCGAAACTAAGAAGTTGTTTTCACAATTGTGTAAAAGCTGTCATCATGTGTCAATTGATCTGGGTAGATTTTTTGAATTCGTAACTACAAGCGAGAATTTTCAACTTAACAGTACTTAACTCATAGTTGAGGTAGATTTTAGGTGGTGAAAGCGTTGTAAATTTTGATCTTATCGTACCGATTTTTCTTTGAAAATTATATAAAACGTCGTAAATAAGAGTTAGTTGTCCGGATTACTGTTTACTAATTCGAAGGCACGATATGAAATCATCTATTCTTCTAATACTGTGTGTAATTACAGCGTGCAGTTCGCCCACTTCGGCGCCACCGACTTACACATTTCAGGCTACAGCATCACCTAATGAAGGTGGTACAATAACACCTACAAATGGAAGTTTTCAGGAGGGTCAACAGATAAATATTCAGGCAGCTCCATCCGCAGGGTGGCGTTTTGTCCGCTGGGA
Organism: uncultured Chitinophagales bacterium; assembly: GCA_964550435.1. Taxonomy (GTDB): domain Bacteria; phylum Bacteroidota; class Rhodothermia; order Balneolales; family HLUCCA01; genus UBA11400. Next base: position 3,635 of record CAZJZI010000019.1, read on the forward strand.
GGGTGACATAACCTCGACGCAGAATCCATCTACACATATAATGTCGAAAAACATACGTGTTACCGGTGTATTCCAGAGGCAAGAGTACCCTTTAAATATCACCATTATCGGAAACGGCTCCGTTACTGAAGAAGTGGTTACAGCTCGGAGTTACCCCTACCAAACCATTGTCAGACTTACAGCTGTTCCGGATGCCGGATGGGAGTTTTCTGGCTGGAGTGGTGCTTCAAGTGGCAATCAAAATCCAATTGAAATAACAATAACTGGAGTAACGACTATTACTGCAACATTTCGAGGGTTTGCTCCAACAGTACTCACGGAATCGGTTAGTAATATTACGAGGAGTGGAGCTACGATTACAGGCAATGTAACCTCACAAGCAAGTGCTGCGGTGACATCCCGGGGTGTTTGTTACGCTACGACTCAGAATCCAACGTTATCAAATACCTGCGTTACATCAGGTTCAGGAATTGGTTCATTTTCGGCGAACCTTACCGGATTAAATGCTGGGACATTATACTATGTCAGAGCTTTTGCCACGAATTCTATAGGAACGAGTTACGGTAGTCAGATTGAGTTCACCACGATAGCCATAAGTTTACATGCACGTGATAGTACTACGGCAGTTGTTGAGGTTAGAAATCCCACAACCGGCAGGGTCTGGATGGATAGAAATTTGGGGGCAGGTCGGGCAGCCACGTCCATTGCAGACGTGGAAGCACTTGGTGACTTGTACCAGTGGGGCCGTGCGGCTGATGGACATCAACGCAGGAATTCTCTGAATTCTACAACATTAAGTAGTTCCGACACACCTGGAAACGGGAATTTTATAACCACGATTACCGAACCATATGATTGGCGTAGTCCAGCGAATATAAATTTATGGCAAGGAGTTAACGGTATAAACAATCCATGTCCGGTTGGATTTCGGGTGCCTACTTATACCGAGTGGCATGCAGAACGACAAACCTGGAGTAGTAATAACAACGCGGGGGCCTTTGCCTCTCCTTTGAAATTGCCGTTAGCCGGCGTCCGCAGATCCGATGGTTCTATACACCATGTCGGCACTCATGGATTTTATTGGACCAGCACCGTTGTTGTAAATTACGCATGGAGCCAAAACTTCGATAGTAGGTCGACTTACAACTCTCAAAGTGGGCGGGCTAATGGAAAACCGGTTCGTTGTATCAAAGATTGAAAAATTGATTCATAGGTTCATTTAACGGAATGTGCAGAACTTAATGCAAATGTGATATCTCCGATCACCTTGTGAGTCTCCGTGTTTTTCTCGAGCCCTTTCTGAGCTACCTGCCCCTTCTGTACTTTTTCGCTATCAGAAGAACTAAGTCCTGTTCTGATCTATCAATTCCTCATACGCCTCTAACACCCCTAAACTCGTATGTCCCTCCAACCTCTTCGCATACTGATCTAACGCCGGACTCCCATTGGCTGGGGTGTACGATTTACCGGCGACTTTGAGGGCGGAGATGTCGCCGGAGCTGTCGCCAATGTAGGCGATGTCGGATAACGATATGTCGGTGAGGGCGCTCAACCATTTGAGTCCATAGCCTTTGGAGCAGGCTTTTAAGATGATGTTCACCGATACTTCGGTGCGGTGGACTTCAAATTGTGGGTGATGAGCATGGACGTGCTCTTTGGCGCGCTGGTAAAGTTCAACAATCAAGTCTTCGTCGCTGTGGACCATCCCCGCATCGGTTTTCTTGGTGAATTCGATGAGTACGTCTGGATACTCACGTTCAACCAATTGTTCTACCCACTGCTTGATGCCTTCAACCAAGGACTTGTTTTCGTGGTAGGCGGGAGCGAATTCCAATCGCTGCTCGGTCGGATGATACACGCCTCCCCCACTTTCAAAGACGATAGGATGCTGGATGTCGAGCCACTGGGCCACGGCTTCGGCGTACGCGTACGGACGTCCAGTGCAGATGGACAATGCCGGCACGGTGGGATCGGTTCTGGATAATAAATTGAGCTCGCGGATCCGGGTGATGCTGTTCCAGTCGGGGGTCTGAAAGGGCACGGATACGCATCCGTCCAGGTCCAGCACAAAGAGCTTGGTCATGTAGAAAGGGGTTTGTTTTGTGGAATGATCAGCGAGGCAAATAATAAGAGTAATCCAATGGCGGCGAACCACTGATACTGGTCTCTGTAGTCGGCAAATTCCTGGGTGGCGAACTCGCTACGCTCCAGCTCTCCGATCTGGGTCAAAAATCCATCCATCCCGTCACTAGATCGCGAAATTTCGTAGTAGGTTCCCTGTCCGGCGTCGGCTATGGATCGCAGCATCGATGGCATGAGTCTGGTGGTAACAACCTGTCCCGCGGCGTCGCGCAGATATTCGAGCAGTCGTCCGGACTCGGGATCGTACACGGGAATGGTGCCCCCGGATGGCGTTCCGATGCCTACAGTGAACACGTAAATACCTTGATCACGTAGCTGTTGCACCATCGGAAGCGGATCCGTGCCGTGATCTTCGCCGTCGGATAAGATCAGCAGCACGCGGGAGGTGTTTCTGTCGGCCTCACCGGCGGAAGCAAAGGCGTCGAGCGCGACTTGCATCCCGGCACCAAAGTCGGTGGTGGTTGACGGCATGGATCCGGGATCCGCCAGATTCAGGTACAATCGAAACGCCGAGTAGTCCGAGGTGAGGGGTGCGAGCAATATGGCTTCACCGGTAAAGGTGATGAGTCCAACCCGGTCACCACTCAATCGGTCAAGCATGCGCAGGATTTCGAACTTGGCCTTGTCGAGTCGATTCGGACGCACGTCTTCAGATTTCATGCTCTGGGACACATCCAGCAGCACCATAATATCAATGCCCTGTCGGGTGACTTCCCGCACTTCGGTCCCGATTTTGGGTCCGGCCAGGGCGATGATCAAAAACACGAGGGACCCATAGAACAGCCCGATTTTGGCCCGGCGCAACCGATCATCGGCCACGGGATACAGCTTGGCAAAGACTTCATCAGAAAAATACTGCCGGCGTTTGCGGGTCAAAATCACGCGATAATAACGAAGTCCGGCATAAGCCAGCACCACGACCAACAGCAACCATAAATATCCGGGCGATTCCCAGATCATACTCACTCAATTTCGTTCATGTTTTGCTTCACAGGCGTAAAGATAGCGCATATTTTAAACATTTCAGGCACGAATCTGCACGCCGAATCCATCCCACGAAACCCAAAGTCTTGAATTCCACTTCCGGTCAGGCTTTCGTATCTTTAGCCACAAGAATTTAACTACGTTCATAACGAGGAAACATGGATTCATTGCATGTCTACAACACGCTGACCCGAAAAAAAGAGCACTTCGAGCCGATAAATCCCGGATTTGTGGGGATGTATGTGTGCGGACCGACGGTGTACGGCAACGCGCACCTGGGACATGCCAAAAGTTATGTATCCTTCGACCTGATTTTTCGCTACCTCAAGTATCTGGGCTTTCGTGTGCGTTACGTGCAGAACATCACGGATGTGGGTCACCTGACCGATGATGCCGACTCGGGCGAGGACAAGCTTCTGAAACAGTCTCGCCTGGAGCGAAAGGAACCGATGGAAATCGCCGAACACTACACCTACACGTTTTTCCGCGACATGGATGCGCTTAATGTGCAGCGTCCAGACATTTCACCCCGCGCCACTGGACACATTCCCGAGCAGATCGAAATGATCGAGGCATTGATCGCTAAGAACCACGCTTATGAAGTCAAAGGAAATGTGTATTTCGATGTCACCAGTGATCCTGACTACGGCAAACTCAGCGGACGACAAATCGAGGAAGCCGAATCCGGTACCCGTGTCGAAACCGCCTCCGACAAGCGCAATCCAGCCGATTTTGCCCTTTGGAAGCGCGCCGACGACACCCACATCATGAAATGGAACTCCCCCTGGGGTACTGGATATCCCGGTTGGCACATCGAGTGTTCGGCAATGAGCAACAAATACCTCGGACACTCCTTCGACATCCACGGCGGCGGACTCGAAAATCAGTTTCCACACCACGAATGCGAGATCGCCCAAAGTGAGTGCGCCCACGGACAACAGTTCGTAAAGTACTGGCTGCACAACAATATGGTCACGTTGAACGGACAAAAAATGGGCAAATCGCTCGGAAACGCGATCAGTTTACACCAGTTTTTCTCCGCCGACCACAAACTGCTCACGCGCAGCTGGTCCGCCGACGTCATCCGTTTCTTTTTGCTGCAAAGTCATTACCGTAGCACCACCGATTTCTCCGAAACCGCCCTCGAAGCCGCTGAATCAGGGCTTAAAAATCTACGTTCGATCGTTTCAGCGGTATTGGATGCTACTCCGGGCAAAGCCTCTGCTTTTGACCTGGACGGATTCAAGGCCGCCATCGAGGCTTGCCTGAACGATGATTTCAACTCGGCAACAGCCATCGCCGCGTTGTTCGAGTGGTTACGTCCGCTGCGAACAGCGATCTCCAAAGGTGAGGCACCATCTAATCTGGAAGCCGTTCAGCAGCTAGTACGCGTATTTATCGACGACGTTCTCGGACTCCAACTTGAGTCCGCCGGGGCCGACTCTAAGGCCACGTCCGCACTCGACGCAGTGATGGAACTGGTGCTCGAAATGCGTGCCACAGCTCGCGCCAACAAAGACTGGCCGACAGCCGATCTCATTCGCAACAAACTCTCCGCCGCCGGAATCCGTATCGAAGACGGACCCCAAGGCTCAACGTACACGCTGGAATAATCCATGGAACAACTGAACTCGTACTTTATCTGGGATGGAAGTCCCGAAATCTTTACCATTGGTCCGTTCGACCTGCCATTTGCCCTTAGCATTCCCGGCCTGGTGATCGCACTGTTGCTGTACTTCGGCGGAATCCAATATTTGTCGAAACAATCTTCGACTGAAGGCAAGAAACGACGTCGTAAAGCTCAGGAAGAGTCCAATTCGATGCCCGGGTGGATGATTCCAGCACTTATCGTTGGAGCTTTAGTGGTCGGACAACTGGTTGCCTTGCCATTTGGTGGCGCAACCCTCGAGCAATTTGGCCCATTATCTGTGCGCTGGTACGGCATGCTCTTCGCCCTGTCGTTTCTACTCGGATACTACCTCGGCGCGAAGACCTTCGAACACGCAGGTAAACATCCAGCCTTGGCCGAGTCCCTGTTTATATATCTGATTGCCGGAACCGTGCTCGGCGCCCGCCTCGGACATGTTTTGTTCTACGACTGGGCTTACTATAGCCAGAACCTCATCGAAATCCTATACTTCTGGCAAGGTGGGCTCGCCAGCCATGGGGCGTTCATAGGTGTGTTGCTCTCAATCTACCTGTTCGCGAAAAAGAATCCGGGCACCGGATTCATATGGACTGCTGACCGCATCGCTATCCCGTTTGCCTTGGGAGGAATGTTCGTCCGCATCGGAAACTTTTTCAACTCCGAAATCCTCGGCAGCGAATCAGATGTATCCTGGGCTGTGATTTTCGCCCGCGAGGACATGGTTCCACGTCACCCGGCCATGCTATACGAAGCATTTGCCTATTTTCTTCTGTTTTTAGTGCTGATTTGGGTGTATCGCAAGTACAAAAATGCTCCACCTGAGGGATCCCTGACTGGAATCTTCATGGTTGGTGTATTTGCTGCCCGATTTGTTATCGAATATGCCAAAGAACGACAGCCAGGCTTCGACGAAACGTTATCATTTCTGAGCATGGGACAACTGTTGAGCATCCCGGTCATCCTCATCGGACTCTGGCTACTTGTATCCAAAGTCAACTGGCGCGCGAATTCTACCTCCTGATCCAACTACAATGTTATCCACCGAAACCATATCGGCTGACAAAAAATACGACCTGAAAAGCTTGTCCAAAGCACAGCTCACTCAGCTGTGCGACGAACTCGGCATTGAGAAATTCCGGGCCAAGCAGTTGTTTCAGTGGTTGTTTCAGAAAGGGGCTAAAAGCTTTGACGAAATGACCAACCTGTCAAAAGAGTTGCGTGAACGCCTGGCCTCTGTTTCGTTCATTCGTACCGTCGAAGTCGCCCAAAAACAGGTCTCGAAAGACGGAACCACCAAGTTTTTATACAATCTGTTTGATAATCGTCAGGTCGAAGCCGTTCTTATTCCCGAATTCTTCCCTGATGGGGTTCCTGATAGACTCACGGTCTGTGTATCCTCTCAGGTTGGTTGCGTATTTGGATGTGCCTTCTGTGCCACCGGTAAAATGGGATTCTTCCGCAATCTCACTTCCGGCGAAATCGTGGATCAGGTCACAGAGATCAATCACTATTGTCTGGAAGTACATGGCAAAAAGATCACGAACATAGTATATATGGGAATGGGTGAGCCATTGCACAATTATCAATCAGTCATGGCCAGCACCTCAATCCTGACAGATCCTCTCGGACTCGATCTATCACCGAAACGTATTACCGTTTCCACTGTCGGACTTGGCAAACAAATCAAACAAATCGCCGACGAAGGACAGGAATTCAATCTGGCGATATCACTTCATGCCCCGATTGATGACAAGCGCGACAAAATTATGCCGATCAACGAGTCCCTTGACCTGGCAGCGCTCAAAGAATCCCTTCAATATTACTACAAGAAAACCACCAAGCCAGTTACTTTCGAATACTTACTTTTCGATGGATTCAACGACAATCCGGAAGACGCCAAAGCTCTGGCCACCATTTCAAAATGGCTCCCGAGCAAGGTCAATATCATCATGTACAACAATGTGTTGGGAGTTGAGCTGCAACGTGCACGTGAAGAACGTCTGGACGCATTTCTACGCCATCTGACCAAACAGAACGTCCGTGCAACAGTCCGCCGCAGCCGTGGCGACGACATCGATGCGGGTTGTGGGCAGCTGGCGATACGTGAGGGGCAAGAACGAGGGAAGACGATTGCTAAGTAATGGCTTCACCATTACTGTTTACCGATTAATCTACTAACGAAAAGAGCCTATTAAATCGTGGTAGCATCCTCTCAGAATCCCACGAGAAATAGATCATAAACGGGGTCCCAACGATGTGGTCGTCTGGAACAAATCCCCAGTGGCGCGAATCTTCACTATTGTCGCGGTTATCCCCCATCATGAAATAGTAGTCTTTTTGGACCAGATAGGTACTGGTTTCAACACCATTAATGGTAAACGTATCTCCACTTAAACTGACATCATTACCTTCGTAGCGCTCAACAACATCACGGTAAATCGGCCAGTTCTCGGCTGTAAGTTCCAAAACCATTCCCTCAGCTGGAATTACAAATGATTCGATGTGATCATGGTTGGATTCCATTCCGCGTCGGAATACAAACGCATTGCGAGCATATTCGTTGCTGGATTCTGGCCGCACACGTGCATATATCGAATCTACTTCTGGCCATTGAGCCATTTCGGCAAGCACAGACTCAGACATATTAACGACATATGAGCTAGGTGTTTCGGCGCCGAGTATCTCTCCTCCCGCCATCTTGACCTTGGCATCACTCAGACGCAGACGCTCACGCATTTCGACAGTATACATCTGCTGGTATTCATCCAGATACTGAGCCTGGTCGCCGTTGATATAAAGAACTTTGTTGCGAATCTCAAGGGTGTCGCCCGGAATAGCCACAGCACGCTTGATATAATTAGTTTTTTGTGAGATAGCGACTTCATCGATCGGATAATTGAACACGACAATGTCATTACGCTCGATGGTTTTCCATCCAGGAATACGGAACCAGGGTAGTTCGAGGCCAGGAATGTGGATAGAAGTGAATGGAATACCGATAGTCATTGGGGTACGGGCACCAACATTGGCTTTGGTGACGATCAGGAAGTCACCAGTCATTAATGTTCTTTCCATAGATGGTGTCGGTATCCGATACGCTTCAAAGAAGAAAGTCCGTATGATTATGGCAGCAACAGCAGCCCAAAGAAGTGCATCAAACCACTCTTTTGCCCAATTTTTTGCCTGTTGTTTGGTATCAGCCTTGCCAGCCGCTGAGCGACGACGGTTTTTGCGTTCGGATTTGTCGGTGCGAGCCAAAGTATAATCAGTTTAGACGTAATGAGTTGAATCGGGCCGGACGAGTAATCTTGTCTGTTTTGTAAACCCCATCTTTATACTCCACATTGTACCACTCGTTGCGCTCAGGAGAATAAAAAACATCCTGAAATTCGCCCATGGAAGATACATTCATCAACATTCTGGAAAAAGTACGTTTTATTTCCGGCATCATATCTACATAATTGACCGACCCTGCATAGACCAGACCTAAAGTAAAAGGACCATCAATATCCAGTACCATCATTGGAATCTCATCGTTCACAATGAACCAATACTCAAATTGAATGCTGTTTCCTGGTCGTACGTCCGAACGTCCGATGAAATCTTCGAGTCGTACTGTTGGGTCACCAAATACACGTTGTAAACGGGCACGGATTTCGGTAGTTGGTAAATTATCAAGTACCGTATTACCCTGAAAGCCCTCTCCTGTCATAATCATGTCAGCAAAACGTCTCTGAAATGCAGCACGTTCGGCATTGGTCACTTTCTTTATTACAGGTTCAGCAAATACAGAAGGTACATTTTGTGCCTGAACAAGGTGTGGAGCCGCTGCCAGTAGTACAATTCCGAGAGCAAGTAGGAAATTCTTTTTCATAAGTAATGATTTTGGAAATTAATCCATAGAGAGTACCGCAAGGAAGGCTTCCTGTGGAATTTCCACAGACCCAACTTGTTTCATGCGTTTTTTACCCTCTTTTTGTTTTTCAAGGAGCTTACGTTTACGCGAGATATCCCCACCATAACATTTGGCCAAAACATCTTTTCTCATGGCCCGAATGCTGTCGCGGGAAATAACTTTGGTTCCAATCGCTGCCTGAATCACCACTTCGTACATCTGACGCGGAATCAAGTCCTTGAGCTTGGCACATAATTTTTTGCCCCACTCATAAGCTTTGTCGCGGTGTACGATGCTTGACAACGCATCAACTGGCTCGCTATTCAACAGAATATCCAGACGGACCATCTTGCCTGGACGACTTCCTATGAACTCATAATCCAACGAAGCATATCCCTTAGTATTGCTTTTGAGCTTATCATAAAAATCAAAAACTACTTCTGCCATCGGAAGTTCATAGGTAATGTCGACGCGTTTGGTGTCCAGATAGGTTGTGTTAACAAATACGCCACGACGCTCCTGGCATAATTTCATCACAGCACCGATGTAATCGGCAGGCGTAATGATCTGAGCTCGAATATATGGTTCGTAAATCTCCTGAATGACACCCACCGGAGGCATATCACTCGGATTATCCACAATGACCCGCTCTCCGTCGGTTTTCACCACTTCATACTCCACGTTCGGAACCGTTGTGATGATATCCATGTCGAATTCACGATCCAGACGTTCCTGTACGATTTCCATGTGAAGCATACCAAGGAATCCTGTTCGGAATCCAAATCCAAGTGCCACTGAAGTCTCCGGGGTGTATTGCAACGCAGCATCGTTGAGCTGAAGTTTCTCTAAAGCGGTGCGTAGGCTTTCAAAATCTTCACTATTAGTAGGATAAATCCCACTGAATACCATTGGTTTGACCACTTTGTACCCCGGAATAGGTTCGGGTGCTGAATTAACAACTGTAGTAACCGTATCACCTACTTTGGTATCCTCCAGGGATTTCACACTTCCAATAATATAACCAACCTGACCGGCCGATAATGTCGGTTGCGGACTATTTTTGATACTGAGGAATCCAATTTCTTCAGCTGCATATACCTTGTCGGTTTGCATAAAACGGATCTTCTCACCTTTCTTGAGGGTACCGTCCATAATTCGGACATAAACAACAGACCCTCGGTAGGAATTAAATACCGAGTCAAAAATTAGTGCAGTGAGTGGCTTGTTCGGATCACCAGCTGGAGCTGGAATTTTTTCGATAACTGCCTCAAGGAGGTCATCAACACCCATTCCAGTCTTCCCGGATACAGGTAAGATATCCTCACGCTTACAACCCAAAAGATCGATTACCTGTTGGGCGACTTCCTCCACATTAGCTCCAGGGAGATCGATTTTGTTCAAAACCGGAATGATTTCAAGTCCCTGGTCGATCGCCTGATACAAATTCGAAATCGTTTGGGCTTCTACACCTTGGGATGCATCGACAACAAGAATGGCCCCTTCGCACGCTTTTAGTGCGCGGGATACTTCATAAGCAAAATCGACGTGTCCCGGAGTATCGATCAGGTTCAGAGAATAAGGCTCTCCGGCACGGGACCTATAGTCCATACGGATCGCATGTGATTTGATAGTAATCCCACGTTCGCGTTCCAAATCCATGTCATCGAGTACCTGATCCTGCATTTCACGCTCGGTGATAGTACCGGTACGTTCAAGCAGACGATCGGCCAGGGTCGATTTTCCATGGTCGATATGGGCAATGATGCAAAAATTTCGGATATTCTTCATTCAGGTATTTGAAACTGGATAATTTTGGGATATAAGTCGGTAAAATACGCCTTTTTCGGCTTAGTTAGTATTCTTACAGACAACAAAACCCAATAATCTTGCCCACAGTTTCATTATTGGGAAGTAGGAAGTGGGAAGTGGATTACACTCAAAATACCTACTACCCACTTCCAGTTACCGATTTTCCACAAATAGCCTGCTGTTCACCTAAAACGTCACGTTAAACACCCACCCCAGCATAGTATACATAAGTACAGTAACCACCATAATCATAACAATATTCACCCATAGTCCGGCTTTTGCCATTTGTGGGAGGGTAACATATCCGCTACCATACACAATCGCATTTGGTGGAGTTGCCACAGGTAGCATAAAGGCACAGCTTGCTCCGATAGCTGCGGGAACAACCAGAATCAATGGATCTATGTTCAAGGCCAACGCAATTGAAGCCAAAATGGGCATGAAAGCAGCGGCAGTGGCTGTATTGGATGTGATTTCGGTCAGGAAGACTATCAAGGTCAATGATGCGACCATGAGTCCAAGTGATGACCAGGTATCTAGACCACGCATGGCAGTTCCCATCCATTCAGCCAGTCCGGTGGAACTGATTCCGGCCGCTAATGCGAGTCCACCACCAAAGAGCACGAGGATATCCCATGGCAGACGCTGAGTATCTTCCCAACCCAAAGCAAACTCGCCGCGCTTGAAATTCACAGGGATCAAAAACAATAACATCGCTCCTAAAATGGCAATCACGGTATCGGATATCACAGGAATAAAGTCACGTGTCGCTGGCACAAACTCTCTAAGCAAAGATGGAGCGATCCACATGGTTGCAGTGAACAAAAATACCCACATCACGATTTTTTCGGCTTTGGACATCCTGCCGGCTTTTCGCAATTCAGATTCGATGAGTTCTTTTCCACCTGGAATCTCTTTAAGATGAATTGGGAACAAAACTCTTGTTAAGAGTAAGTAAACCAAAGGCAACGAGAGCACAACTAACGGAACCCCGACAAGCATCCAAGAAGCGAAACTAATACTGACATTGTAGTTCTCCAACATATAGCCAGCCATTAATGCGTTTGGTGGTGTCCCGATCAAGGTGCCGATACCTCCAATGTTACATCCGTACGCAATACACAATACCAGACATAGGGAAAAGTTATATCTCAGATTCTTACTAGCAATGTCTTTTTTGTCCTCTACCAAATGCACCACCGACAAAGCAATTGGAAGCATCATGAGTGCAGTTGCGGTGTTGCTTACCCACATGGAAATGAATGCCGAAGACAACATGAATCCCATCACGATGGCATGAGGCTTTGTCCCAACAACTCGTATCACATTGAGTGCGATACGTTTATGGAGATTTGACTTTTCCATGGCCAGGGCGATGATAAAACCGCCCATAAACAAGTAAATGATCGGATTAGCGAAGGGAGCGGTTGCTGCGCCAACACTACTCACCCCTAAAAGCGGAAATAAAACTATCGGTAGTAATGCTGTTGCGGGAATCGGAATCGCCTCACTTACCCACCAAACTGCCATTAATACCGTAACTGCGGCAGTCATCCAAGCCGCATCTGATAGTCCAGGCAACGGTGGAATGAACAACATGGCAATGAACAATGCTGCACCAGAAAACAACCCAAATTTTTGACGAAAACCATACTCCGACAACGAAGTTTCCATAGAAAATATCCCTATTAGTATTTTAGATCACAGCTCACAGTTCACAGTTCACAGAATACTGTACACAGAGCACAGTTCACAGAAAGCGTGTCGCGAAAATAGTCGATACTGAAGACTTAGAGGTATGCTCTAATGTTGGCGATTCTGACTGTATTCTGTGTACTGTGTACTAGAAAACTGGTTTATATTTTGTCAACTGGTGTTAGATTGACGATGCAACGAATATACTCCCTAAGAATAAACCTAAAAAACGCTTCCACTCAAAAAGTTGTCTAAATTCGTAAAAACTTATCCGGCCAACATAGATTTTTCCTTATATTTGATGCATGCCTATGATATACCAGCAACATTGCATCTTTTCTTACATCCACGCTTCTTCAGCGGGGACACCCCATCATGTGCATCATACCCACGGGCATCATCATCACGCGTAACCATTCGCGGATCGATTGTCTATATGCCCGGCACGTTTTTGTGCCACATCGTGTTCAGCCTCATGCAAATCGGTCCGCTGAACCAATACCAACCGAAACTTAGTAGATATTATTTTGGAACCTTCTTCAACACTTCGCATTGCATTACAAAAAAGTGGTCGCCTGACCGAAAAATCTATCGCCTTGCTCGAGCAAGCAGGCATGAAATTCGACAGCTACAAGGGACACATGATTGTCCCGGTTCAGAATTTTGACATTGAATTATTGCTTATTCGCGACGACGATATCCCTGAGTATGTACAGGATGGAGTTTGTGACATCGGATTCGTGGGAGCAAACGTAACTGCCGAAAAACAGGCTGACGTACAAGTGATTCGTAATTTGGGCTATGGACGTTGCAGACTATCGATTGCCGTACCCAAAAACGGTGCATACAAATCTGGTTCAGATCTCAATGGTAAACGAATTGCAACCAGTTATCCAAATCTAACCCGTGCCTGGTTCAACGAGCGTGACATGGATGTTGATATCGTGACAATATCTGGTGCAGTAGAAATCGCACCGCGTCTTGGCGTGGCCGATGCAGTATGTGATCTCGTATCGACCGGTGGTACACTCAAGGCTAATGGATTAGTAGAATCAGATATCATTTTTGAGTCCGAAGCACATCTTATAAAAACCAACAAACCCTTATCGCCTGAAAAACAGGAACTCATCGATAAGTTTCTGGTTCGCATTTCAGGTTGTCAGCTTGCCGAACGCAGTCGATACATCATGATGAATGCACCGAAAAGTTCGCTAAAGGAAATCACTTCGATTATTAGTGCGTTAAGTAGTCCTACCGTTCTTCCACTTGAAAAAGAAGACATGATCGCAATTCACTCGGTAATTCCAATACAGGAGTTTTGGGTTGTTATGGAAAAACTCAAAGCAGCCGGTGCTACTGGTATCGTGATCTTGCCAATCGAAAATATGATTATGTAATCGGGTCAAAACCATGAAAGCATATAATTTCAAAGAGCTGGATAGGACTTTATACTCGGATCTACTCCGTCGGCCGGTTATCGATTATACGTCGATATTTAACGTGGTACAGCCCATAGTTGATGCTATTCGAACCGAGGGCGATGTGGCTCTGCGTCGGTATACGGAAAGATTCGATAAAATTAGTCTGAGTGATGTAATGTACGATGTGCGACCCGTTGATCAGATTGAACTCGATAAGGATGTAAAAAACGCGTTTGATGTGGCTTATGCTAATATTCGGACGTTTCATCAGGCGCAGATGTCAGATACGCTGAGGCTGGAAACGATGCCGGGGGTGATGTGTGAACGCCATGCACGCGCAATTGGTCGTGTCGGACTGTATGTCCCTGGTGGAACCGCAGTACTTCCATCTTCTGTGCTTATGTTGGGGGTACCCGCGATGCTCGCTGGATGCCAAACAGTTGTATTGTCAACGCCTCCGAATCGCGAAGGAACTGTCGCAGCAGAGGTTGAGTATGCAGCCTCTTTGTGTGGTATAACACGGATTCTGCTCGCTGGCGGCGCCCAAGCGGTGGCGGCGATGGCTTTTGGCACCGAATCAGTGCCAAAAGTAGACAAAATTCTGGGTCCGGGGAACCAGTACGTGACCGCGGCGAAGATGCTCCTGCAGAACACCGATGCAATGATCAGCATCGATATGCCAGCCGGTCCATCAGAGGTATTGGTAGTCGCAGATGATACTGCAAATCCTGCATTTGTGGCAGCTGACCTGCTCTCACAGGCCGAGCATGGGGTGGATTCTCAGGTCGTACTAGTTTCACTGCCTGGATTCGATCTCCCCCGACTCCACTCAGAGCTTAAATCACAACTGAATGCGCTGCCACGTGCCGATATAGCGTCAGCAGCAATCCAGAATAGCTATATTGTAAAGTGTGATACCGTTGAACAGGCATTTCGATTCACAAATGACTACGCACCCGAGCATTTGATCGTCTCCATAGACAATGCTGAGCAGTATCTGGATCTGATTCAAAACGCAGGTTCTGTATTCTTGGGACACTTCACCCCAGAATCGGTTGGCGATTATGCATCAGGAACGAATCATACTCTGCCAACCTATGGTTACGCCCGGATGTATAGTGGCGTCTCTCTGGATTCGTTTCTCAGACAAATGACTGTCCAATCTGTATCCCCCGACGGCCTACGTCAGCTCGGCCCACATGTCGAACGAATGGCCCGATCCGAATCACTTGAAGCGCACGCCAGAGCAGTATCCATCCGTTTATCCGCATTAACAGATAAGTGAGGCTTTGATGACATTTACATCTTTACAAAACGATTTAGCCTATTACAAAATCTCCCACCGGTGGGGCGACTTCGTCGCGGAGGGTATTCGCTTCGCAATCGGTGGGGCGACTTCGTCGCGGTGGGATTTGCTTCGCAATCGGTGGGGCGACTTCGTCGCGGAGGGTATTCGCTTCGCAATCGGTGGGGCGACTTCGTCGCGGTGGGATTTGCTTCGCAATCGGTGGGGCGACTTCGTCGCGGAGGGGCTTGCTTCGCAATCGACTGGGCGACTTCGTCGCGGTGGGATTTGCTCGCCGCTCGCCGCTACTCCCCACTCCCCACTCCCCACTACCCACTACCCACTCCCCACTACCCACTACCCACTCCCATTAATTAAAAAACAATGACCTTCGATCTAGATAATTTAATCCGTCCCAACATACGGGTACTTACACCCTATCGTTGCGCCCGCGACGACTACGATAGAGGCATCCTGCTCGACGCTAATGAGAACGCAATCGGATCCGTACCTGCTGATATTCGTGAGCTCAATAGATATCCCGATCCACGCCAGGACGCATTCCGTGCCCGATATGCTGACTTCCGCCGTGTACGACGTGATCAGATTTTTTGTGGCGTAGGTAGCGATGAAGCCATAGATTTGCTTATACGAATATTCTGCGTGCCTGCAAAAGATCATATCATGATCACGCCCCCAACCTACGGAATGTATAAGGTCAGTGCTGCCGTGAATGACGTTGGCGTACAGTCCGTACCCCTGAATCCGGATTTCTCACTGGATCCACACATCGTTTTGAATGCAGTTACTGATACCACCAAGATCATTTTCTTATGTTCACCGAACAATCCGACCGGAAATCTTCTCAATAAAGATGCGGTTCGTGCAGTGATTCTCGGTTTCCGGGGCATTGTTGTTGTCGATGAAGCTTATATTGATTTCAGTGGAGACGAGGGATTTGCGGCCGAACTCGACGAGTTCCCGAATCTGGTGATTCTTCAAACTCTATCTAAGTCTTTTGGTCTGGCCGGCATCCGCCTTGGGATCGCCCTGGCCTCTGAGTCGATCATCAGTTATATGCTGCGAGTCAAAGCTCCCTACAACGTCAACAAACTCACGACAGAAGCTGCTCTCAAAGCCATGGATAACATCCCAGTCATGCGTGCATTTGTCAAAGCACTGAACAATGAGCGTAACTGGCTTCGTCAGGCGCTTGAGTTGGTACCTGGTGTCCAGAAAATCCATCCAAGTGACTCCAATTTTCTTCTCGTGATAATCGATAACGCCCAGCACATCTATAAGACCATGGCCGACTCTGGTGTTGTCATTCGCTATCGTGGCGACCAATTGCACTGTGAAAGCACTCTGCGTATCACGGTTGGTACACACAGTGAAAATGAACAACTTATAAAACGCCTCAAGGAGGTATCCCAATGACCATCCTGATCACCCCACCTGCCGCAATGTATTCTGATGCTCTGCTCTTTCGTCCGGGACTGATTCGTGCATTGATTGAACTCAATTCAAAAGAACATCGTTTCGGGAGTGATTTGTCACGTTGGTCAGCTGACCAACTTGCTTTGCTACGTCAGGAAAGTCTGGATATCGAAAATCTGGATCAGATAAATGCCGATGTAATTGTAGATGCGCAGGACGACGCCCTTGCTGTACTCGACCATGATTTGGAAGTTCTATTTATTGGTCCTGACTGGACGTCGATATCACGTTATCTACTCGATAAACGGCGTATTGCTACACGGACCCGAAAAACAAAAGAAACTGATATCTATGTCCATGTTGATCTCGATGGTACCGGAAAATCCAGCATTGAAACCGGTCTCCCATTTTTCGATCATATGCTTGAACAGGTTGCACGACATGGATTTATAGACCTTATGATCTCGTGCAAAGGTGATCTTCACATCGATGAGCACCATACCATAGAAGATGTGGCCATTGCTCTAGGTGAATGTTTGAATGAAGCACTTGGAGATAAAAAAGGTATCGAGCGTTATGGATTTGTTCTGGCCATGGACGAAGCTTTGGCAACGGTTGCTCTGGATCTGTCCGGTCGTCCGTATTTCGTTTTTGATGCAGATTTTAAGCGCGAAAAAGTAGGTGATTTCCCTACTGAAATGACACATCACTTCTTTTACTCTTTGGCCATGGGACTTCGGGCCACGCTAAATATGTCGGTCACCGGCGATAACGATCACCATAAAATAGAGTCGTTATTCAAAGGATTCGCCCGCACGCTCAAACAAGCGGTCTCTGGTAATCCGAAAGACCCCAATTCGATACCAAGTTCAAAAGGAACCTTGTAGATGATATCCATAATCGATTACAAAGCCGGAAACCTGGCGTCGGTCTCTAATGCTCTGGAACGCTTGGGTGTTGAATATCGGGTTACGTACAACAAAGAGGAACTTGAGAACAGTGAAGCAGTAATCTTCCCCGGTGTTGGACACGCACAAGCGGCCATGAATGCTTTAAAGGAGCGGGATCTTGTACAATGGCTCAAAACTACGGATAAACCACTACTTGGGATATGTCTGGGAATGCAACTACTGTACGAATCGAGCGAAGAGGGTGAGACCGAAGGTTTGGGGCGGATTCCGGGGAGGTTGCAAAAATTCGACGATACCAGTGTAAAAGTGCCTCATTTAGGATGGAATGACTTCGACATGAAAGGAAATCATCCGTTATTGAATAATCTTGAAATCCGATCCACATTTTACTACGTACATAGTTACTACGCACCTGTCAATGAGTTTACAATTGCCAGTTGTAGCTACGACATATCGTTTGCAGCGGTAGCAGCTAATGGCAATGTCATGGGTGCGCAGTTTCACCCGGAAAAGTCGGGCCAGAATGGAGAAATCCTGTTGTCCAATTTTATCCGAATGATTAAAATGAATCATTTTAAAAACGTATGAAAGTTATTCCAGCAATTGATCTTTTAGGTGGCAAGGTAGTCCGTCTTCAAAAAGGTGACTACGAAAAGGTCACCGTTTACAGTGAAGATCCAGTATCTGTAGCCCGAGATTTCGCCGAAGCGGGATTCACCCACATTCATGTTGTCGACCTTGATGGTGCACGCAGCGGAGAATTCTCAAATCTTTCTGTAGTATTGAGAATCAGGGAAGAACTTGGTTTATCTGTCCAAATGGGTGGAGGAATACGAAACTTTGGACATGTAACCCAGTTGTTTGAATCTGGAGTAAGCAAAATTGTGTGCTCCTCAATGGCTGTTAAAAACGAAGTTGATTGGCTTAAAGCTCTACAGATCTTTGGAGGTGAACAATGCATACTCGGTATGGATCTCAAAGATGGAAAGATGGCGTATTCCGGATGGCTCGAGACCATGGTAGAACCCGTACATGAATACCTGAGACGCATGCAAGAACGTGGACTCAAAGAAGTTTTATGTACCGACATATCTCGTGATGGAATGTTGAGCGGAGCCAATGTGGAGCTATATCAGCAACTCATGAGTGAGTTTCCGGACATAAATTTCATCGCATCTGGAGGTGTCGCTGGATCAGAGGACCTTAAGAGACTCTCTGAAATCGATGTTTATGCTGTGGTTATAGGCCGAGCGTATCTGGAAGGTCACCTTACTCTAAATGATATGAAAGACTATCATTTGGTTTGAGCAATAAATTATTGACATTAGTATTAAAATTTTCTAATATTTGTCCCGGTCATGGGTATAATTGTAACAAAAACACAAAGATTCTGCCTCAAGGTTTGCTCCTGGAATTAGGTCAATCTGTAAAACGATGTAAAGGAACTGTAACGATGCAGGTATGAACAACTCTGTATTACGTCTCAAAAATGTATTTGCAAAGTTAAAAACACGTTGTATTATAGGACTGAGGCACTACAGACGGTCGGTTATCAGTAGATTTGTCCTGTGTCAGGATTAAGGATTTTGAAATAATCAAAACAAAACAACCAAACAAAACACAACTAACGGAGATCAGTTATGGGTCAACAACAACTTTTATTGGTAATCTTGGTTACCATACTCGTAGGAATCGCGACTGTCGTTGCGATCAACACATTCGGAAGCAGCAACGTCAATGCTAACCGCGACGCGGTCAGAAATGATGTCGCAGCTATAGCCGCATCAGCACAAGCATGGTTCATCAAACCTGCTATGCTCGGTGGAGGAAATAATTCTTTTGTAGGCATCACTTTTGATGACATCGCAATTTCGGCTGACTCTATTTACAACAGTAGCTTGAGTGCCGCGAATCTGAATGGAACTTATGTACTGTCAGCTGCAACAGATTCTTCTGTAACAGTAACAGCAACTCCATCTACAAATCCATCGTCAGATGATCCGGTGACCTTTGTGGGAACAATAACCCCAAGTGGTCTTTCAATTGCAGAACAATAGAATTCAAAAATTCGTCTAAAGGCCCCCACGTGGGGCCTTTTTTTTTGGTGAAATCGACGTCAATACAATTAAAAACACTGATTTCACAGTATTTCTCCTAGGTTTATATCACTTTTTGTATAAATTGCCATTATTCACTGATTTCAACACCAACTAGTTGTCTGTATGCCTGTTTTCCGATTCAAAGGATTAAGTCCGCAGGGAAAAATCGTCACGAACGAGTTTGAGGCTGAGAACAAGAAAGCCGCAAAGACTCGTGTCGAGAAATTTGCATCCACTCGAGGGGTTCAGGTCCAGGCAATTGAACAGAAACAAAATTTCCTGTACAAAGTCGAAAAAGACGGCAAGGTTTTAAGTGGCGAACAGGAAGCCTACAGCAAGCAGGAACTGGAAAGAGTACTGACAAAACTTGGATACAAGGTAAAGTCGGTCAATAAAGAGATTATCAGTCTTAAAGGCGGGGTTCCTACCGAGGAGATTGTAAGTTTTATCCGGCTTTCGGCCGATTTGTTAAAGCAAAAACTGTCCTACGACGAGATTCTATCGCTTTTATACGAAGATACAACGAACAAACGCCTCAAAGACATCATTAAAACCATCCAGAAGGACCTTAAGGATGGGAAAGAAGGAACCGAAGTTTACGGAAAGCATGAGGCGGTATTCGGTAAATTCGCCTGTTACATGCTCAGTGTTGCTTCTACGTCTGGTAACATGGCTTTGGTTTTCGAAAGTACCGCAAAGTTTCTGGAGCGAGATGCCGAGTTCAAAAAGAATATGCGTCGATCCTTGCTTATGCCTGCGGTTACTGTAGTAGCCGTGATTGGTGTGGTTCTATTTTATGTTGGATACATTTTCCCGGAAACAGCTGAAATGTTTTTGAATCTGGGGATTGACCTGCCTCCAATGACCCAGGCTACGTTGGATTTCAGTTATTGGCTTGGTGATAATTGGATCTTGCTTCTTGCATCTATAATCCTCCCAATTTTCGGGTTGATGATGTACTTCAGGACTCCCAAGGGTGAAATAGTCAAGGATAAAATGATTATCAGGTTACCAGTAATGGGTGATCTGCTTCACAAAACATCGATTGAAATTTTTTCACGGGTTTTCTATACACTTTACAGTGGATCGGGTCAGAACGTGGAGGTCATCAAAGTTGCCGCTGAGGCTTGCAGAAACAAATACATGGAAAAGCAAATCAAAGATGTTGCCATTAAAGGTATGCTTCAGGATGGTAAGGGACTCGTGGAGTCTCTTGAATCAACTGGAGTTTTTACTAAAACCGCTCTGAGTCGATTTAGATTGGGAGCAGAATCCGGTGCAATTCGTGAGAATGCTAAACAACTTGCAGAGTATTATGAAATCCAGACTACCTACAAAATGGAATCTGTCATCAATATCATCTCGCTGTTCGTTAACCTTTTTATTATGGTAGCACTTGTTGGAATCACAGTTGTGTCCTCCGAAACTGCCGTAATTCAGCCTAAATCACAGTTCTGATCATGCAAAGCAAAATCAATTTAAGACGAAGAATTGGTGACGTGCTTGTGGCTCGTGGTATTGTTACTCCCGAGCAGCTTGAAAAGGCTGTGAAAATCCAGATATCGGAACCAGAGCCTATACGCCGTCGACTCGGATCTGTGCTTTGTGATGATCTTAAAATCGACCGACATACCGTGATGCGGGAGATATCGACCTTTTATGCGTTTCGGGAAATCGATACTCCAGTAGAGAAAATCAGTGATGATCGTGTAAATACCATCAAAAAACTGACTTCTGATCTTCCCGGTGATCTTCTCGATGAAATGGTTCACCGCAAAGTGATACCATTTAAACTGGAAAAAGGAAGCCTAATAATTGCCTGCGCAGATCCAACAGACCCTGTTGTGAATACCCTGGTCGCACAATTAAGCACCAAAAGCTACGAAATTGCTTACTGTAGGTTGGAAACCATTGATAGTATAATCGCAAGGGTTTACGAGAAGAAAAACGAGTTTCTTGATCTGCTGGAAGAAATCGAAATTAATGAAGATTCTTTCAAAGAGGCTGAAATTGACGAGGCTGAAATTGATGCAGAAATCAATCAAAGTATGCTCAACTCTTTGGTTGAGGGTATGTTGGTTGAGGCAGTTAGGATGGGTGTTAGTGACATTCACGTGATTCCGGGCATAAACAATACGACCGATGTCCACTTCCGCCTCGATGGTAAGTTATTTCTGTGGTACACTCAAACAGGTGTCAAACCTGAAGCTCTGGCAGCGGTTGTGAAAGACAAAACCCGGAATGTTGACCGATTCGAGCGTGATTCGAGCCAAGACGGATTCATTCAGCGAAGAATTGATAATCATAACCTGCGTTTCAGGGTATCAATTATGCCTATTGTTGGTGCCGAATTTGAACGAAAATTTGAGTCGATCGTAATCCGGATTCTCGATGACCGAAAAGTAATTACAGATCTTAATCTTCTGGGTCTTCAAAAACAGGCAAAAGGTGACTTTGTCAAAGCCATTACTAAACCTTCAGGAATTGTTATTATTACTGGTCCGACAGGGAGTGGTAAGTCTACAACACTCGTTGCTGCTCTATACTCTGTTATTGATCCAACCGTAAACGTTCTAACTGTTGAGGAACCGGTTGAGTATCTCATCAAAGGTGCACGACAGCTCAAGATCAGTGACCACATGACCTTCGATATGGCAATTCGAGGAATTTTGCGTCATGACCCTGATATCGTACTTGTGGGTGAGATCAGGGACCTTAAGACAGCCGAAATTGCCATTAAGTTAGCCAACACGGGCCACTTGACGTTCTCAACATTACACACGAACGATGCACCTAGTGCAGTATCCCGACTCTTTAAAATGGGTGTTGAACCATTTTTGATTGGTAGTGCTGTAAACCTTGTAATGGCACAGAGATTGGTAAGAAAGTTGTGTCAGGTTTGTAAACAGCCTCAAACAGAACTCTATGAGGAAATGGCCAAAGCGGTCGGTTTTACGGACGAAGAAATTGTAAATAACACGTTCTATAAGGCCGTCGGCTGCGATAAATGTAGAAATGGATTCAAAGGCCGTGTCGCAATCCATGAAGCATTGTACTTTAGCAAAGAAATCAAAAAAATCATCTTTAATTCAGGTGATGACATTGATGAAGACCTTGTTCGCGAACAGGCAGTCAAAGAAGGAATGCTGACAATGCGTGCAAGCGGACGCGAAAGAATTAAAGATGGAGTAACTACTATCGAAGAAATTCTCGCAATAACCGTTGAGGACTAATATGCGGAGGCAATCATGAATGATATGACCGATGTTTTATATGTAATGGCTGCTGTGGTACTTTTTTCTATCCTAGCAACCAATGGAAATGCAGCTTTTGTGCGTAATGCGAATCTGCAAGTTGAATCTGAATTGGAATTCAACGCTATCGCTGTAGCTCAATCTTTCATTGACGAAGCACGCGTCAAAGCGTATGATAAAAACGACGTGTCAAACGACCGGAATGAAATTGACGACGATATGCCAACGTTTTCGCAGCCAAGTACCCTGGGTCCGGAAACAGGTGAATCATATCCCCTTTTTAATGATTTCGATGATTTTAATGGACTTTCAATTACCAGAAACACAGGCTATGGAGACTTTGATGTTTCTATTGTAGTAGTCTATTTGAACCCAAACAACTTGAGTATATCGACATCTGTGACTACCATCAAGAAACGCATGACCGTAACGGTGAGTCACGAGGATCTGCCAAACGACATATCTTTAACTTTTATAAGAACATACTACTAGGGAGCCCAGAATGGAGACTCGAGATCTATCCGCAAATAGAATACAAAATGGCATCAACCGGATGTTGGTTCAAATGCCATTGTTATTCAGAAATTTCCCTCCGGAAGATTTGAGGGACTTTCTACACATTGGTCAACCTCAGATTCATAAGAAGGACGATTTGATCATTGATGAATCCAATGATGAAGCAAGTACAGCTTTTTTAATCATTGAGGGATCCGTTTCTGTTTGGAAGGATGATATCCATCTGGCAACATTGAATGAAGGTGATTTCATCGGTGAAACTTTCCTGTTTACCAAAGGTGGACGTACCGCATCTGTTAGTGCCTCAGACGATGCGATTTTATTAAAGTTCAACCGGGCAGAAGTACTGGAGTATTTTCGCAGAAAACCCGAGCGTTTGTTCAAGTTGTTTATCATGAATATCATCGAAATACAACAACGTAAAATCTCTGGCATGAATGTGAAGATGACCCAACTTCAAAAACGACTTCTAGCCAAAGAAAGCGAATAAACTATGAACGTTGGAATCGTAACATCTTTTGTGATTGCTGCACTGTTATTGATTTCAATAATGGCCTGGAATGCCCGTGTAAGTCAGAATTCCGGTGTTGTGACTCTTTCTCAAGTTACCAAACAGCGCGCTGATGGCATCGGCGAGACAGTAAGTTTCGATATTCGCAATCTGGGTCAGGGTATGGGCAGTAATCCAATCGTTAGCGCAGATTCGAACAGACTCGTTTTCCGAATGGCAGTACCTGGAACCGGTACACAGACTGTTACCTGGTTTATGGATCATGGAACTGGAATGCCAGGTACGCTTAATCCTTTCGACAGAGTTCTATCTCGAACCATTAACGGAACAAATACTGAAATCCGTTTTGGAGTAACCCGTTTTAATCTTTCATACTTCGACTCACTTGGAAACAATACCACCAACCTGGATCATATACGGAGAATTCGTGTTCTCCTGAAAGTCGAAAGTCCAACGCCCTATGACAATGGAAACTACATAGTTTCCTTTTGGGAATCTGATATTTCACCCCGAGCATTACAATAGGAGGATGTATGGGAAGAGCAATGTTACTAATAGTTACCGGTTTGTTTGTCATTTTTGGAGTGATACAAGTTGCAGTTAATAAAAGGCATATCCAGATCAACAATATCAATGTTGGGTATTGGAATGAGTCTCAGGCTCGGAACGTAGCCCATGCTGGAATGGAGAGCGCTTTTAATAAACTGGCCAGCGATGTATCCTGGAGAACCGGTACCTCAACTCCGTTTACATTCGTTTTCGGTGCAGACACTGCGTTTGTTTTTGTACTGGATAACACTATGTCAGGTGTGACTCTTGGAAATGGTATCCTGGAAATCCGAAGCACAGGCAGAGTAAATGATATTGACCATGAAGCCAGGGCGCAATTATTCATTACAGGTGGTCTTCCGCCCGTTGATGCAGCGATGGGGATCTTTACAGAAAACCTGGATTTTATGGTCGCTGGATCAGCATTCCTGATAAATGGATTAGATACTAATCCTGACGGTACGCCAGGTCCAGTTGATCCCCTTCCAGGAATCTCCGTCAATAATCAAGCCGCTTATAATGAGATTATGATTGAATTGAACGACTCTCAGAAAGATCGTATTCAAGGAATGGAACCAGACGAAGAATCCATAACTTCAATTGGAGGAACTATCGACGAAGACCACCCTAGTTTGAATTACAACCCTGCAATGGACCCTGACTTGCTAGAGGAATTTGTTCAAAAAGCCCTTCTAAACGCTGATGCAACATACACCAATTTCTCAGCGAGTGGTGAAGGATCACTCGGAACCCCTGAGAATCCACAAATTATCGTAGTCAATGGTGTTTTAGATGTAACAAATGCTACTGGCGCAGGGGTACTAATTATCACTGAGACCGGTCGACTAGACGCACGAGGTAATTTGGATAACTACCAGGGTCTTATCATTGTTCAGGGAAGTGCCGATATGACTCGTGGCAATATCAATATATTTGGTTCAATGTTATTTGGTGGAGATAACCCACATTTGGAAATTGATATTGATTTTCGTGGAAATGTAACCGTTCAGTACAGCTCTCAAGTTTTAACTAGCTTAAATAACCAACTGTACTCTTCAACCGAGAAAAGACACCAAATACTATCCTACATGGATTGATTTGGGATCAACATCATTGCATATTAAATCATAGTGTTTATTTTCAAACAGTTGTCCGCAGAAATTTATGAGTAAAATCCAGTTACACGAAATCCAACCCATACTTGATACAATCAAGTCGAAACTTCCCGGTTCAATCCAGGGGGTTGAGCGTTTACGTGTGATTTTTGATTATGTACAGAAGCTGACTGAAGCTGAAAAATTCCAGTTGAAATCATTTCTGGATGGTTTTTTAAATCAAATGGAAGACATACAGGCTTCAGATATTGATATGGGCGGAACTGGTTGTGGTGGATGGATTTGGTATCGGATTTTTGGATCGAAGAAACCCTGGCTGGAAGGTCCGGAAATGTCAAAAACAGAAACTGACATACTCTTACTAAGTGTAATAATGCCCACTCAGTTCGATTTTCTGATTGACAGAAAGAATCTAGATTTTTCGTATGTGGTGCCAAAAGATGCTGAGACCAATAAACGCTTTCGTGCTGACCTGTATTTTGATCTCGATAATCTGGCTTTGAACATGAGGGCGATCAACACTGAGATTCGTCCATTTAAGAATCTGAATCTACATCCAGAGATCGCTAAAGCACTTAGTTTAAAGTATCTGAAATACGGAATGACCCTGGTTACTGGAATCACAGGATCCGGTAAGTCTTCTACTCTGGATACCATCATCGACGCCAACAATCGTTCGGTGGATGCTCATATCGTTATTATCGCATCACCTGTAGAAATGGTGCACACACCAAGAAGATGTATTGTGCGTCACCGTGAAGTTGGACGCGATACCAAATCATTCAAACTGGGTGCTGTCGAGTCGCTGCGTCAGGATCCAGACATTATTGTGATAGGTGAGCTTCGTGATCCGGAGACCATAATGACTGCACTAGAAATCACAGATTCAGGACACAAAACATTTTCTACACTTCACACGGCATCTGCCACAGAAAGTATTGACCGTATTATTGGGGAAGTACCTCCTGAAGAACAAGAACGAGTCCGAAACCGACTTGCTGATGTATTGACATGTGTAATATCACAGAAACTGGTACCGACATTAGATGGCAAAAGAGTGATGGCTAAAGAAGTTTTATTGAACACCTCATCGGTTAAAGCTGCAATAAAGAACAATAATACATCCGAGATTTACCAGATGCTTATGGAAGGTGGTAATACGGGAATGATTACGCTCGAACAGGATCTAAAGAGGCTTTACGATGAAGGAGTTATATCACTTGAAGAGGCCTATAACTACGCCAATAACAAGAAGAAACTAAAAGATCTGATTAACTGACCACAAAACTTCAAACACTTTGAAAAAACGGGAAATCACAGGTATATCGGTCGAAAAAGACCTTCTAAAACTGGCTACACTCACAGTGGTGAAGGACAAGGTACGTGTTACCCGGGTTCAGACTGTCAAAATGAACGAACTTGTCATAAAAAAAGGACAAGGAGCAGCAGCATCGCAAGGTAGTGGTATTGAGACTGATTCTGAGGACTCCATTTTCGGTTTGGACGAAGAGCTAGGTACCACACTGGGCGAAACTACATCAGAAAACTGGGATATGACTGAGGATGGTGTAGATGAAGAGTTCAAAGGTGGGTCCAATGCGGCTCAATTCGCAACAATTATGTCTACTTACAATCCCAAAATGGTCAACGTAGCCCTGACCATACCCATGGGATTCACACATTTACAAACAGTAGATAAAATTGATCCCAAGAAGGTAGGTAAGAAAAAATTCAACGACGATATCAAAGGTACACTCAACACGTTCTACAATCACGACATCACTGATGAACAGTACAGATATCAACTTCGAAAGAATAACACACTCTTTCTGACGTCTATTGAAGCCCCAATACCTGTTCTACAGCTGGTTGATGAGTCTTTTCCACTATACAAAGGAAAAGTTCTTGTTCGAGATATTGCTCCCGAAGAAGTGCTTCTGATGGGGCTAGTACGTTCAAATTATGAGATTCTGGACCATCAATACACGTGTATCGTTCATATGGACGAGCAGAATACAAGAATTCTGTTCATGCACGGCAAAGAATTTCATTCGATGTTACCAGAGTTGAACGAAGGTAGTAAAAGTGGCAAGGTGAACAGTACTGTTTTCAGTAAAATCCTTTTTGAAGTGGACCGTGGTAATATTCCAACACTCGACAGAATCGTGATAACTGGAAGCACTAACAAAAACTCGCTTCAGACCTATCTTTCTGAGCAGTTTTTGGATGTTGAAATTGGCCCTTTACAGTATTCTGGTGAAA
Source organism: uncultured Chitinophagales bacterium (assembly GCA_964550435.1). Taxonomy (GTDB): domain Bacteria; phylum Bacteroidota; class Rhodothermia; order Balneolales; family HLUCCA01; genus UBA11400. The sequence goes on from CAZJZI010000019.1 coordinate 31,168, forward strand.
GAATGGAGATCCTGGAAACCGTAGCCGATGAGTACAAAAACTACACCATGGCAATAGCTGCTGCCTGGTCGGCGCTGGATTCGAATAGACAGTATTTCATACCGATCAGTTACGTGCCAAAATATGTCTCAACAAGACAACAAGTATTTAAGCTTGATTGGCATGGATACATCCTGCTTGGACTAATTGCGGTTACTCCTGCATTGTTGAATACCATGTATCAAGACAAGAGAGACATAATTCAGGATAATGCGACGAAGTTATCACAAGTGGACCAACAAATTGAACAAGTAAGAGTAATTGCCAATGAAGTTGATCGGCTCTCTGCTGAGTTTACAGTTTACAATCAACAGGTATCATTACTTGATACGTTGAGTTATAACACATTGAAATGGTCAAGAAGTTTAGGATTACTTCAAAACGCAACACAAGCAATAACTGGTTACTGGGTCACATCGATTCAATCGAATGGAGAAAACCTGGTGCTGCAAGGAACTTCATTGTATCGTGACCGAATTCCACAATTGAGTAATCAGTTTGAAACCGCAATGATACAACAAGTCACAGAACGAGAGTATCGTGGCATCACGGTATACGATTTCACACTTCTGGTGACCAAGGTTGTTAGTGATTATCGCATTTTCAAACCTCAACAGCCGGAGTTACCTGAGGATATGCTTAGAATGCAGGAAATTTCGTCAACGGGAACTATTGAAAATCAATAAAAAACGATTATGTCATACGCGTTACGAAATACTTTGATACTCCTTGCCACACTCATTCTAATGGGTCTGGGTGGATATTTGTACATCGCCTGGACGATGGACGTTCAAATCGAGGACCAGCAAAAAGTCATTGCTTCAAAGGAAACCGAGCTTACTCAGCTGTCAACTAAGGCAAATGACTATTTACTTATTCAGGAACGTCATACCACTATCAAATACCAGGCAGAGAATGCTACCAAAGAATTACTGATAGATAACAATGTTGCTACAATATTTGATTACTTGACTGATATCAATTCTGGTCCTGCATTCACAGGAATGAATTTTTCTCTCAGAGACTCGGTCTTGAATGCTGATCATGGAATTGTAAGAGTTGCAATAGATGGGAATGGTGAATACAGTAATTTCTACAACTTCCTTCTTATTCTGGAGCAAAGTAAACCAATCGCCAGGATAACAGACATTCGTATAGCTCCACGCGGTGAGACGCCACCTTTAAGCGACGTCATGTTTCAAATGAATGTTGAATTTTACTATGCCAGAGGTGCAACGAAATCTGATCCCGACCTCTTAATAAATACTACAATCCCTCAGAGATTGTATAATCCACTTTATCCTCTGGTACATGAGGTTCCGTCGAACGATCAAAATTTACCTAATGTAGATCAATCCAGATTGGTTGGTCTGACAGGAGGCGGAGCTTATATAATCGATCATACCGGTGAGTTTATGTTTTTACCGGTTGGATCCAGAGTTTATCTCGGCCGTCTTCAAAGTGTAAATACAACCCGAAATACCGCGACATTCGAGCTGAATCGTGGTGGGATTTCAGATACCGTTCTACTTCGAATCACACAATAATCTCGTTTATTCCCACAAGCTGATAGTGTCAATCCAATAAACCACACAGAATTATGAAAAACCGAACAAGATCAACCTTTTTGAGCCTGTTTTTGATACCCGCTATACTCATGGGTTCAACTGTTCAGCCGGTATTTTCACAAAATAACCTACCTGTTCGTGAGTACACAAATCCCGATGAGATGATTGCCATGGGAAGTGGAACTACCTTTAGTCAGGCTTTTCTGATTATGAGTACATTTTCCAGAACATTTCAGGATAAGGTACTACTCGACAGATCTGGAAAATCAGGTACTATCGGATTTGAAATCCCGTCGATGCACTGGCGTCAGGCATTGGATTTCATCGCTAATGCCCATGAGCTGGTAATCAATGAGCAACCAGACTTTATTGAAATCACTCCTGCCCCCATTCGCTCAGGCCCAACTACAGCGGCAACTGCTGGAGGCGGGGGTGGCGGGCCACAACCTGATATTCTGGCAACACTTGACTCTAGAGAAATAGAGATCTCTGCAATTTTCTTTGAAGGGAACCGCCGTGATTTGCGTGAAATTGGTATAGATTGGTCTGCGATAAACGATGGAGGTGTTTCTTTGGCTAATTTTGCAAGTAATACCGTCTCATTGGATATTTTCCAGGCTGAGTTGTCACCCCAACAAGTTGGTGATTGGGAAATATCAGCTTTTATGAGCACTCTTGAATTGAATAACTTAGGTGAAATTTTGGCTAGTCCAACCATTAAGGTAATGGATGGAAAACAAGGTGACATTCAGGTAGGACAAGATATCTCGATAAAACAGCGTGATTTTGCAGGTAACGTTACTGATGCTTTTGTCCAAACTGGAACTATTCTGACAGTTACACCAACAATCATCAATGAACGCGACACATCTTTCATTTTATTGAACCTAACTGCGCAACGTTCAACCGGTCAGCCAGATCCAGTTAGTACGATCATCAACAAGCAGGAAGCCACTACACAGGTTCTGCTTTACAGTGGAGAATCTACAGCTATTGCTGGACTCTATGAAACCCAGCAAACTGTAATCCGTCGTGGGATTCCATTTCTGAAAGACCTACCACCTTGGTTTTTCGGATTGCGTTACTTATTTGGTTACAACTCAACAGATTACCAGGAAAAAGAATTGATCATTGTTCTTAGAGCCGAAATTGTTCCATCTCTTAGAGAACGATTTGACCAGCAACGCAAATCCAAAGAAGAGATACTACAGGAAGGTCGAAGAAATATCATCATTAATGTCCCGGAGAACCAAAATTAATGTACAAGGGTACCGGGCTCGACTTTTATGAAAAGCTTCCGGTGCTACCCGGCTTTCGGGATACTTTTGACCCATCAGTATATACATCTTTGCCAGAAGACTGGTCCCTGGCCATGACCGACATCCGAAATTCAACTCAGGCAATTGAGTCGGGTCGGTACAAAGAAGTCAATACAATGGGTGCAGTTGCCATCATGGCAGTAGTTAATCTAACCGGTAAATACAATTTTCCGTTTATTTTTGGAGGTGATGGAGCTACAATAGCCATTCCATCAGATTTAATAGTTGATGTTGCTGCAGCTTTAAAGTCTGTCAGAACCATGGCAAGAGAATCTTTTGAACTGGACCTGCGGTGTGCGATAATACCCGTTTCTGAACTTCGTAAACGTGGTCAAGATGTGAAAGTTGCTAAATATGGTGTATCCGACTTGTTCGCCCAGGCTTCTTTCGATGGAGGTGGAATCAAAGTAGCTGAACAAATCCTGAAAGATGAAACATGGAATGACCGATTTGGCGTAGATCAGCTTACCGATGATGAAAATGCCGATATAACAGGTCTCGAATGCCGATGGAATGAAGTTCCAAATGAACGTGGAGAAGTCCATTCGTTGCTGGTTGAGGTCATAGAAGCAGATCCAGAGAAGCGATTTGGATTATACCGTGAAATCTTTGCCAAACTGAACACCATCTACGGGGAAGTTGACGAAGCCAAGCCCGTTACGATTGACAAGCTTCGATTAACGCTGAACAACAAAAAGCTTTCGGTCGAGAAAAGAGTTCGCACTTATGGTGGTAGTAAGTCAGATGGATTCAAGTATGCCTTAAAATTGCGATTTCAATGGCTATTTGGGATCATTTTGATGGGATTCAATCTGAAATCGAAGCTTGTTGATTGGGGTTTGTACAAAAAAGACCTCGTTGACAACACTGATGACCGAAAACTCGATGATATGCTTCGATTGGTCTTGGCCGGAACCGAACTTCAACGCTACGCCATTCAGGGGTATCTTGAGGAGTTGTATCAGAAAAAGAGAATCGTTTATGGACTGCATCATGCGTCCAGTGCACTGATAACCTGCGTAATTCTGAACCATCACCGCGAGCACATCCACTTGGTAGACGGCAACGATGGTGGCTACGCCAAAGCGGCTCTCAGTCTCAAGAATAGGAAAAAAATTTTGTCTTCCTTTAAGGAATTCGGTAATGGGAAGTAGGTTGTAGGATTCGATTTCTACTGCCTATTTCCTACTTCCAACTGCCCACTACCCAAATACACTTACCTAAGTAAGCCCCACCGTTGCGAAGCAACCCCAACGCTCGGGTAACGAGCACAATCACCCAACCGCAGTATAACTGCAACATAATATATTCGTAAGTTTAGTGATGCCAAGTCCTAATCCCATCATACTCTTCGACGGCGTTTGCAATCTTTGCAATGGCGCGGTTAATTTCATCATTGACCGAGATCCTGAAGCGCGATTTCGTCTGGCTGCACTACAGTCGGACGTGGGACAATCTATCCTTCGCGAACATCAACTCTCAACTGCTGATTTTGATACCATCGTTTTAGTCGAAGGTGACACCATTTTTTCCAAATCTACTGCCGCACTTCGTATTTCAAAAAGGCTCAGTGGTGGCTGGCCCCTGTTCTATATGCTCATTATAATCCCTCGATGGTTTAGGGATTGGGTATACAATTGGGTATCCCGAAATCGATACAAATGGTTTGGGAAACAGGAGGCTTGTCGAATTCCGACTCCCGAACTTCGCTCACGCTTTCTGCACGATTAAGAGTGTTAAATAACCCTATTGCCGCGGATGAACCTACGCCTCCAATAATCCTCTCTCAAAGACGAAACCATGACACCCTGTGATGTTGAAGCATGCATGAACTGGATGTTATCGACCATAATACCGACATGTAGTGTTTTGCGACCCGTTCTAAAAAATACCAGGTCACCTACCCTCATTCGATTCATCCGCACACGTTTACCGAATCTAAGTTGTTCTTCGGTGGTTCGGGGTAACTTAATCCCAAATTGATCGCGCATAACAATCATTACAAAAGCAGAACAATCGACACCTGATGGGGTCATACCCCCGAGTAGATACGGCGTTCCTTTCCAATGATTGTAACTGTCCTGTAGTCTGGATTGTACTGGATTTTGAGAGACTCGAGATGCAGCACATCCAGAAAGTAGGGTAGATATGACCAATACAACCATCATCCACGAGAACCCCGAGTTTTGTCCTGTTAATGGATTAAACTGGGATGAAATTGCAGATGACTGTGCAATCATGTTTAACTGGTTGAACTCTGGGCGACAGGCAATGTTTCAATCACACTAACAGCTGGAGATGGGTCGCTCATGATATAGAAATGGAGTCCTGGGACACCAAAATCCAGCAACTCCTGGCACTGTTTTTTACACCATTCTTCTCCAATTGCCCTGACATTTTTGGGATCACTATCTACTTCATCTGACAAGTCTGTCGGCAAATTGATGTTGAATATCTTGGGTAATCGGAATAAATGCTGGGTTGTTGTAAGAACTTTCAATCCAGGAATGATTGGGACATTAATCCCCATGTCTCGTACCGATTTCACAAAATCAAAGTACACCTGATTATCGAAAAACATCTGAGTCACGATATAATCGGCTCCGGCTTCAACCTTTTCTTTAAGCTTTTGAAGGTCCCATTTCATATTTGGTGCTTCATCGTGTTTCTCTGGATACCCACCTACACCAATACAGAAATTCGTAGGGACTGCATCCATCAATTCTTCAAGATACACCCCGCAGTTCATCGCTTTGATCTGCTTCACCAGATCAATGGCGTAGTTATTGGTAGCGCGATCCTTGTTCTGAGGTTTGAATGCAGCATGATCATCGCCACGAATGGCCAGAACATTTTCGATCCCGAGATAATTCAACTCGATGAGCGCATCTTCTGTCTCTTCCTTGGTAAACCCTTTACAAATAAGGTGTGGAACGGGATCTACGTTGTAACGGTGTTTTATAGCGGCGCAGAGTCCAATCGTCCCCGGACGTTTGCGTTTCACCCTACGTTTCATAGTTCCGTTACCTAAATCAATAAATTCAGCTTCGGCAGCATGCGAGGTAATATCGATAAACGGTGGACGAAATTTCTGAACCTTATCAAGAGTTTCGAAGACTTGAGCTATAGACCCACCTCGTTTAGGAGGGATGATCTCAAATGAAATCAATGGCTCAGTGGCGCGATCGTAGTGTTCCGTTACTTTCATAGTGTGGTATTAACATCCGTAATAATTTCGAAAGATAGCGAAGTAGCTTAAAAGTTGAAAGAGGTTACAGTACACAGTACACAGTGCACAGATTTTAGCGCACATAGTGCAGAAAAGGCACAGAAAGTTGGCCAGTGGCCAGAGTGCTGGGACTCGCTAATCGCTCGTCCCTCACCTCTGTACTGTGTACTATTAAAATTACTACCTATATTATTGCGACACAGTAACCTAAGGTTAAAATTTATGAATCCGGGAGTCGATGCGTATTTCGAAGTAGGATGCGGGCGTTGTCCATTGGGAGGCACACCGGATTGCAAGGTGCTACTCTGGGTAGACATCCTGCATGAACTCAGACGAATACTACTCGATAGTGGTCTAACCGAACAAATCAAATGGGGCGTTCCCTGCTACACCATCGATGGCAAGAATGTAATCCTGATGAGCACTCTTAAAGCCTGTGCCACATTGAGTTTTATACAGGGTGTACTCCTGGATGATCCGCACAATTTACTGGAAAAACCTGGACCAAACTCCCGTCAGGGTCGATACATGAAGTTTACCAAGGTATCTGAGGTTCTTCGGAATGAAGAAATCATAAAAGATTACCTTTTTCAGGCCATCGAAAATGAAAAAGCTGGCAGAAAAGCGGATTTATCTCAGTTCGACACGATATCCATGCCCGAAGAGTTGGAGGCCTGGCTGGAACAGGATCCTGTGTTTCGTGATGCTTATCATGCACTTACTCCAGGTCGACAACGAGGATATCTCATCCACATTTCTGGTGCCAAACAATCGGCCACCAGGATATCCAGAATCGAAAAGTGTATTCCAGACATCCTGAACGGAAAAGGCCTCCATGATCGTTATTAACCACACTCCATTTACTCAACAATTAGACTTATATTTTTGGTAGTAGGAAGTAGGAAGTGGGGAGTAGGTTTTGGTAAATGGTACTCCCCACTCCCCACTACCCACTACCCACTACCCACTACCCACTACCCACTACCCACTACCCACTACCCAATAATAATGCTCCTAATTAACATCGACCATATCGCAACTCTGAGAAACGCCCGTGGAGAGGGTGTTCCTGATCCGGTTGAAGGTGCTCGCGTGTGCGAGGATGCCGGTGCAGAGGGTATCGTATTTCACCTTCGTGAGGATCGCAGACATATCAAAGATGATGATGTATATCGTCTAAAAAAATCCGTTCGTGGTTTATTGGATTTCGAAATGGCTGCTACAGACGAAATGATTTCGATTTGTAATAAAATCCAACCAGAATTATGTACGTTAGTACCCGAAAAACGAGCAGAACTAACTACAGAAGGTGGACTGAATATGCGCCATGCATTTGACGATCTTCGTAATCGGGCCGTGCCGAGATTGCATGATGCGGGAATCAAAATCAGCTTGTTTGTGGATCCGAATCCAGACGACATTCAACTTTGCGCTGAACTGGGAGTAGCCGCTATTGAACTACACACCGGAACCTTTGCAAATGCACATACGGAGGCAGAGATTTCTCACGAACTGTCAAGATTACGCAATGGGGCACTACTTGCACACTCACTAGGACTTGAAGTCAATGCCGGACACGGTCTAAACTTTGAAAACACTGCTCGTTTCATGCAGGAAGTACCTCATGTTCACTCTGTAAGTATAGGACACGCAATCATCACACACGCTGTGTTTCACGGTCTGGCCAATTCGGTCAAATTGATGAATGACATCGTTAAAGGAGCACGATAATGTCATTTAGAGCCGGATTTGTAGCCATAATCGGGCGCCCAAACGCCGGAAAGTCTACGTTGTTGAACACATTGCTTGATTTCAAGCTTGCTATCGCTACGCACAAAGCACAGACAACACGACACCAGATTCTTGGAATTCTGAGTCAAGACGAAGGACAAGCCATATTTCTGGATACACCCGGGGTAATCGACCCTCGTTATAAACTCCAAGAGGTAATGATGCAGACGGTGACCAAGTCCACTCGCGATGCTGATTCCATAGTGCACTTAGTGGATGGGAACCGGGACCCGGAGGAAGAACTCGTCTGGGAATATCTACGAAAAGCAGGAAAACCAACGCTGTTGGTACTGAATAAATCTGATATTGCCTCAACTCAGCAATTGGATCGTGTGGCTGAACTGTGCAACAAAGAGTACAAATATAAGTCTGAATGCCGGATTTCAGCAGGCAAAAA
>CAZJZI010000019.1:39548-40288 GCA_964550435.1 uncultured Chitinophagales bacterium
TGGAATCGATGAACTCAAAAAGCAGGTATTTGAGTTGTTACCGGTAAGTCCGCCGTTGTATCCTGTGGACGAACTCAGCGAGCATCCTGTTCGTTTTTTTGTCTCGGAACTCATCCGTGAGCAGATTTTTCTGCTCTATGACAAGGAAATCCCATATTCCTGCACCGTAACGGTGTCCGATTTTAAGGAAGAAGCCGCAATTGATCACATTCACGCTGAAATCGTGGTCAATCGGGACAGCCAAAAGGGAATCATCATCGGCAAGGGCGGAATCATGCTCAAAAAACTGGGTACCCGAGCCAGGGCGCAGATCGAAGAACTCACCGGGAAGAAGACCAATTTGCAGCTTTTCGTGAAGGTCCGTGAAAAATGGCGCGAAAAGGATAGTTATGTACGTGGTTATGGTTACTAAAATTCTGCGATTTTAGTAACCATAACCACGTACAGTAAACAGAAAACAGAGAACAGTAAACGGCCCTACTAGGTCAATCCAACTATCAAATCGTTGCGTGATTTCAGTTTAATATTGATGGACTGTTTACTCTTCTCCGTTTTCTGTTTTTAGAGCTCAAAGCGCTCGGCCGTTTACAGTTTACCGTAATCTGTTTACGGATTTAAGTAGATTTGTTTGTGTGAACAAAAAAATCTACTTAAATTTGAAGCTACGTTCTTTTAGTTTATTTGAAAGCTCTTATCAAGAAAGGCGGAGGGACAGGCCCTGTGATGCCTTAGCAACCGCC
>CAZJZI010000020.1:0-39361 GCA_964550435.1 uncultured Chitinophagales bacterium
ACTTCGGACTCTTTCCGCCGGAACCATCAGCTTGGGAGAAAATCTATCTGGGATGGGAAACTCCGGTACTAGTCAACCGAAACGATTCCAATCCAGCCACTTTATCTGTCCCGGCAGCCGCGTTACGACAACCAAACAGTATTTTCAAGATCCCAGTGACCGAAGACGAGTACTTTTTGGTCGAAAATCGTCACCGCGATACCGAAAATACAGGCGTCACACTGACAATCCGCCGGCCGGATGGATCCCTCACGGATGTAACCATCGAAAATACCGAAACTAGGTTTAATCCATTCGATTTCAGCGAGATAGCCGATATCCTACCAGCCGGTGTTTTAGTAAATGTGTCCAATTTTGACTGGAGTTTGCCAGGTGGCATCGATCCAGGCGAAGACCGAACCGAGAACACCCCCGACGATCGATTACTCAATGGTGGAATCCTGATCTGGCATGTAGACGAAGCTGTTGTGCGAGCTGGAATTGATGATAACACGGTAAACAACGATCCAAACCGCCCGGGAGTAAGGCTCATGGAAGCTGATGGTGCTCAAGACATTGGACAACCTTCGGCCGGAGTAGCCGGTTATGATCAAGGTAACTCCTTCGACTTCTGGTGGGCAGGCAACGATTTCACTGTGATCACATCCAACGGACAGCGCGTCGTGCTGTACCAAAACCGATTCGGCGACGACACCTTCCCAAACAACCGAACACATTCCGGTGCACGATCTAACTTTGAGCTCAGCGACTTCTCCGACATCCTACCCGTCGCCACCCTCACCTTCCAAAACACCACCTCTGCCGCCGTACGACGCCTCCCCAACATACAGCTCCCAGAGGGCATCTACACCCAGTCTGCCGACAACCAGGTCGCATACCCATACTCCCTTAACGTCACCACATCCGGACCCGACACCCTCACCATCATCCCGACCGCGTCCACCGTTCTTCTCGCAACACCTGCCTCCAGCACCGTTTCCACCCTCGACCAGTCCCCCGTTTCCGGCGCATCCTGGGCACAACCGCTCATCACAACCAACAACCGCCTGATCCTGAGCCAACGCATCGGACCAACATCACCCGTTCACCCCGACATCTTCACCCTCGCCTTCCCCGCTCCCGATTTCAACACCCTACCCCTGCGCCTGAACACCGTCTTCACCTCCGGAAACCCCTCAGCCCCGGGCGGACCAACACTCCGTTTCGACCGCAGCCCATACTCCTGGAATCCCGCAACACCCGGATCCATCCCCTCCAGCCCGGCTTCCGAGCTATATTCCGACGCCACCGGCCCCGCCTCAGCGGTTCTCACCGGCAACACACTCCGCATCAACGGCCAACCCTCCGTGGAATTGACCAACAACGAAATCCAGTCACCACGTCTCGATCTGATTCCAACCATGGGTAATCTCGGAGCCCGACAAGTCGCCTACCTCACCAGTGATGCGATTGTTAATGTGGACGCCACAACCAACCAAACGACTCCCATCCAGACCGGAAACGCCTCCTGGCCAGTCGCTGCCGACATCGACCTGAACGGCACCACCGATTTCATGTTCGTGAACTACGACCAAAACCGTATCGATGCGGTGAACCAGTTCGGGGCACAACTCAACGGATTCCCGCTGCTTCCACCACAGGACTCACAATTCACCGGAGTACCGTTGTACCTGGCACCTACAGAAGAATCAGCGGCGTTGATCCTGATTCAGGCTCATGACGGTGTGAGTACCAGCATGCTGATCTACTCCCTCGACGACCTCCGCATGCCAACTGAAATACTGCTCATCGGAACGAGTCCATCCCACGGACACAATCTCATTCAACCCGTAGTGATCGATGGTATTCTGTATGCCTTGTCTCAACGCGGAACCCTGATTCGATGGGAATTGACTTCCCGATCCGACAGACCCAGTGCATATATCTACGGAAATCCGAGAACTAACAAGCTTTATGACCAACCAACTGCGTCCCAGGAACCCATATCCGGGGACTTACTGATAGATTCAGAGACCTATAACTGGCCGAATCCGGTCACCAGCGACACCCGGGTACGTGTGGTAACCTCCCGTCCGGCGGATATTTCAATCACGATCATCAACTACTCCGGACAACTGATCCAGGAACTTTCTGGAACTTCGCCGGGATCCAGTCCGGTTGAATTTGAGGTCGATACCGATCCGCTCTCGAGTGGAGTCTATTTCGTTCGCGTAACGGCTTCTTCCGATGGGACAAAGGCTCACAAAGTCATCAAAATGGTGGTGATCCGATGAAAATCACTCAAAAAACAACCTTTTTGCTGCTTTTGACCGGATTCCTGACCGTTTTTGGAGCTCAGAATTCGCTTTTGGCTCAGGAAAGAGATCCCGGGCTCTACGACTATTCGCACAACCATTTGCAGTGGTTCACTATCGAAAGTGACCATTTTAGCGTGCATTTCCAGGAAGGCAACTCACGTCCGGCACAGGTCATTTCACGCATCGCCGAGGAGATTTATCCCGCTGTAACCGAACTGTATCAGTATGAGCCGGACTCCAAAATCAGTATTGTCCTCAACGACCGCCTTGACTACTCCAATGGGGCGGCTTTCTTCTTCGACAACAAGATCGAAATCTGGCTCCCTGCTCTCGATTCTCCGCTACGCGGCACCCACGATTGGCTGAGAAATGTGATCACGCACGAATTTGTGCACATCATTCAGATTCAGGCTTCTTTGAAATATAGCCGTAAGCGACCTGTAAGTTATCTGCAATGGCTCAGCTACGAAGACGTTCGTCGTCCGGATGTACTTTATGGATTCCCATCCGGGATTATCACCTATCCGTTCTCAGCAGTAAGTATACCAGCCTGGTTGGCCGAAGGTACTGCTCAATACCAGCGCTCGTTCATCAACTACGACTATTGGGACAATCACCGCGACATGATCCTGCGAACGAGAGTGCTCGACGACACCTATCTGCGGCTAAACGTGATGGGAACCTTTGCTTCGAAGACTAGCATCGAGCGAGAAGTCACCTATAATCAGGGATTCGCCTTCACCACATACCTGGCGCAGACCTACGGCGAAGACGTGCTGCGTCGCATCAGCGAAGCCTTCACGCGACGGGGCGTGTACGACGTGCGCAAAGCCATTGAAATGGCGACCGGAACCGACGGGAACACCGTCTTCGACAACTGGATCGCCTCCCTGAAATCCCATTACAACCAGCAATTGTCAGGACGCACCTTTACAGAGTCGACATTCGTTGAGCCGGACGGATTCTTCAACTTTTATCCGGTTCACGTGCCCGCCACCGGTGAGATTCTATACCTGTCGAACCGCGGTCGCGACGAAGCCCGGGTGTCGTTGTACAGCACCTCAGCGACCGCACCTTCCCCACAGGCGCTCCTCGATCACACCCACATCCTCAGCGACCCACACTCTCCCGACTTCACCCTCAGCTGCGGACACTCACACAAGCCGGAAATCCAGTTCATCCAGTCGGCCTTCTCGGTATCGTCAGATGGACAGACCATTGCCTACAACCGCATCCGCGAGACGAGGTTCGGTGAGCCTTACAATGATCTGTACCTGTACAACCGCTCGACACGCAAATCCACCCGGATTTCAGCAGGAGCGCGGCTCACGGAACCTTCCTTGAGCCCCAACGGCACCCAGCTCGTCGCGGGCATGCTCAGTGATGGCACCATGAATCTGGTGCTCATTGATCTAAACGAAGTCTCGGAACGAAATCCCATCTCGGGACCCGATCACCCGGCCGTGCGTAGGCTGACAGGGGCATCTGGCGGCGAGCAGATGTATCGTCCGGTCTGGAGTCCCGATGGAGCCTCGATCTACGTGGCGTTCGCGAACTCACATCGCCGCCAGATCCGGCGTATCGACCTTGAGAATCCGACCCCGACCACGCTCCTGGCCTCCGATACAGCCGACTACCGCGACCCGTTCGTGAGCTCCGACGGTCGATACCTGTACTACAGCACCGACCACGATGGCATATTCAACATCTGGCGCATGGACCTCGAAGACGGCTCCACACGCCAGCTGACCTCGGTCAGTGGCGGTGCGTTCATGCCGAACGTAGATTCCGACAACACCCTCATCTACGCCGAGTACATCGCCGAAGGATACAAAATCGCGAAACTGCCCGAATCCGGCTGGTTGCCGGCATCTACGGCGCCCCTGTCAGCCTACGCACGGCCGTACCACGCGCAGCGGCACCAGACCGACACGAACGAGCGTAGCGAGTTTGTGTCGACCGACGACCGCGACATCCGTCCGCTGCCCGATTCCCTATTCACCGGACGACGCATGCCCGAGACTTCATTCTCGCTTCCAACACAAGGTGGCTCCTCGGAGCGTACTGTTGCAGCATACAGCGAAACCTTTACTTCGTTCAGCATCTATCCGACTATCCGATTCGACAACTACAGCAAGATCAATGGATCCAACGCCGAACTGCTGGCTAACGGCGAGTTCCGCGACTTGGGACAAAACCTGTGGAGAGATGTCAAAACCGGAATCTACTTCGCCTCCCGCGAAATGATTGATCGGTTCAGCCTGTTTGGTGGAGCGATGATCGGCTTGGGATCCCTACCTGCCGAAGGTGTGAGCGAATTTGTGCAACCTTCCAGACTGGTTGACCTCGACCGAGACCTGTTCCTCATCGCCGAGTACCGTGGACTCCCGTTCATCAAACGTTCCTGGTCGCCAACCGTGTCCGTTGAGCTGTTCAACATCCGCCGAAACGTCGAAAATGGGCTTTCTATTGAGGAATTTCCGTGTACGCCGTGTCTACCTGACACAACATCCATCGGTATCGCTTATGACGTCTGGGAAGCCCAGATCAACCTGATCAGCAAAGTAAACCGTTTTACCACGGTCGAAGTCGGGTGGCATCACAGTCCGTACAGGGTATCGACCAACGCGTTTTTCTCCCGTGAGTTCCGACAGACCGTGCCAGGTTCCTCATCTCGTTATTTCATCGGAAATACCATCACCGCGGCTTCTTCAGTCAAAGTACTTACACCGCATAGACACTCCGACATCAGCATCATCGGATTCGAAAGCTACTTCCGGTATAGGTATCAGCCTAGTCGCCTGCTCGAAGGCTATGATATTCGAGGTGGTACCCTGATTCCGGTGTACAACACATATAAACAGCACTCCGTGGAGCTCGACATGCGCCAAGGGTTCCGCGCCCTTGACCAACGCCTGTTTGATGTGCGCACCCGATTCTTTTCAAATTTCTCAGGCAGCGAAGAATACTTCTTCCTGGACTATATCGGAGGACTCCCGGGCCTACGCAGTTATTCCTACTTCGCCCTCGGTGGGAACACCACATTTCTGGCTCAGCTGAATTACCATCAGCCAATCTTCGAGAAAATCCATCACCAACAAGGGCGTTTTACCGTTGATAAGATCTTCACCCGAATCTTCCTGGAAACCGGAAACGGGTGGGGTGGTCCGCTGGGTGTGGGCAATAACCTAAAAACCGGACTCGGTGCCGAGCTTCGTTTCAGTCTAAGTTCCTATTACCTGTTCCCGACACGCTTTTTTATCAGTGGCGCATATGGCCTCAATCAGTTCGACATCAACCTACCAGAATCTTTCATTACCACCACAGGACAGAACTCTGTAACTTACGGTCGTGAAGTACTATTCAACTTCGGATTACTCTTTGATTTTGACTTCTGATGCAGTTTTTATCCAAAATATTCGGGTTTTCGATCATTTTCGGGGCAATTTTGCTCATTTCGGGCTCATTATCGCCAATTTTCGCCCAAAACAGCACCGGTTCTCCTGATCAACGTATCGAGCTCATCGAATTGACTTCAGTACAATTAGAGCATTTTTTCCTGACCGGAAACCTTCCGTCGGATGTAATTCCGGCCGCATTTCCAGGTAATTATCTACTCAAGAACGACCTTCAGACGAGTCCACAGCAAGCGCCAAGTTCTAGATTCCTAAACACCCTGGCGACCAAACCCGGCGCGGCGTTTCTCGGATCTGCAATTGTACCCGGACTCTCCCAGGCAGCGGGACGACAGTATTGGAAAACGGCTATTTATCTCGTTGCTGAAGCGGCAAGTATTTTCCTGTACATTGACTCAAACCGACGCGGTGACCGTCTCGAAAGTGAGTACATTTCAACCGGAAATGCAGACTGGAGCGTCGTTAAATACGCGGCATGGGTACACGACTATTACCACAACACACCCGGCGCGCGCCCCATCGGTGCACCGGACATTGATATCCGAACCTTGCTCACGCCCGAAGGTATGGCTGAATACAATCGCTTGGGAAGGTTCCCTGATCCTCAATTCAATAACGACCAAGACTGGCGTCTGATTGACATCAACGCACTTCGTCAACTCGAGCGCAGATCGTTATACCTCACATCTGGACGCCCATTTTCCCACGACCTACCCGACTACGGCTCGCAGCAGTATTACGAGCTCATGAGCAAGTATTTTCAGTTTGCACCCGGCTGGAGGGACTTCAGCAACGCCCAACACAACGTAAACGCGGGAATCCCAGGTATGAATCCGATGTGGCTGAACCATTCCAATATCGGAGAACGTTTCAACGACAGTTATCGACTCGCCGGCAATATGTTGACCCTTGTCGTCGTTAATCACATCGTATCGGCATTCGACGCTTATTTCACGGTCAAACTCCGAAATCATCGCTTGCAATCGAGCATGGTGCTTGAGCCGGGTGCCGTTCATTATCAACTCAGTGTTACTTTTTAGTTAACCTATGATCCTTCAACTACTACGGTCCAGAACATTTTATTCCATCCTGATCGGAATCTTCATGGTTGGAGTCGTATCTGTTGTTGCTCTCGACAAATGGATCATGCCGTGGTATACCAACTACAACGAAGGCGTTACCGTGCCGGATGTGACCAAGATGCCAATCGCCGAGGCTGAGGCATTGTTGGAATCCTATGGCTTAAGACACGTGGTTATCGACCAACGTCCACATGAGTCATTCCCTGCCGATTATGTCATTGACCAAACTCCTGTCGGAGCGTTGATCGTTAAACCAAATCGCAAAATCTACCTGACCACCAGCGCGACCGATCGCCCGATGGTTACCGTGCCTGAAGTGGTGAATCTGTCTCTGAACAACGCCCAGATACAGCTTCAAAACCACGGGTTACGCCCCGGTAACATCACCTATGAATCATCCCGCTTCCGAAATGCAGTTCTGCGACAATCCATTCCTTCAGGACAATCTGTTGAGCGCGGAACTGTGGTTGACCTGGTCGTGAGTGACGGTCTGGGACAAAAACGCGTGGCTATCCCACAGATTGTAGGCTTACGACTTCAAGACGGACAGCGGTTGTTACGCGAAGCCGGTCTTCGTATTGGAGTCATTCAGTTTCGCCCATCCGCCGGTGATGCTAACATGATTCTGTCCTTTACCCCAGTCGACCGCGATACCGTATACGAGGGTGAGACTATCAACCTTATCGTTTCCGAGCAAGCTCAGGTTCGCGAAGCCATTGAAACTGCAGTAGACATCGAACAGGGAACCGAGCAGGAGCAATAGTCTGGGCTCGAACAATTTGGATGGTAGGTGACACTTTTTTTCGCTGAAATTCCTACCTTTGTGTAATACGAAGTCGATTAACCGAATCCATCGAACTACCAGTCATGTCCAAATCCATTCTTGCTCCCTCGATTCTGGCCGCTGATTTCAGCAAACTCGGCGATCACATCAAACAAAGTGTCGATGCTGGGGCCCAGTGGATACACTGCGATATCATGGATGGTCACTTCGTGCCTAACATCAGTTATGGTCCACTGATTGTGGATGCGGCACGAAAAAGCTCCGATGCGTTCCTGGATGTACACTTGATGATTTACAATCCAGATCAGTACATAGAATCGTTTGTCAGAGCCGGAGCACAGCTTGTTTCGGTCCATGTGGAAGCAACTCCTCACATCCATCGGTCATTGCAACACATCCGTTCGTTCGGGATCAAGACTGGAGTTGCTATCAATCCCGGGACTCCGATTCAGGCTCTCGAGTCCATCCTTCCAGATGCCGATCTGGTTGTGCTGATGAGTGTAAATCCGGGGTTTGGTGGACAAAAATTCATTGACAGCACGTTTTCCCGCCTTGCACAACTCAAACTGCTACGTGATGAACTGAATCCGTCCTGCCTGATTGAAATCGACGGTGGAGTTGGTCTCAATAATGTGTCTCAGCTCATTCGTACCGGAGCAGATGTGCTGGTAGCAGGAAGTAGCGTTTACGGTGCCCCGGACATATCCGTTCGCGTCAAGGAACTGCTCAACTCCATGAATTCGGCACATATGGGTCACGTGTAAAGCAAAGCACGGCATTACCCCGGAATCAGATTTTTGCGTACCTTTAACCATACGAACGTTTACCGATTCAATCGACGTTTCATAGTACAGACATTGATCGCATACAACCAAACCTATTCCAGCCCTGAGTACACAATTAGCTACACCCACATCCAAATTGACCCTGTCTATCGAAGGCGTTGACCCGTTAGTAATTCTGGGTCCGCACGATGTTCACCTCCAATTGCTGCAAAAAGCATATCCCGACGCTGTAATTACAGCTCGTGGCACAGAAATCATGATCCAGGCCACTGCCGAGGACTTCGCTGAGATAAAGTCCATCGTCGAGGAGATGATGTCTATTGGACAACGCACCGGAAATCTCTCCGACCGCGATCTGAACACGATCATTACCATCCGCCGAAGCGTCGCACATGCCAGGAAAACTTCACCACAGCAATCCACCGGATTCGAGTCCCCATCCATCGCCGAAGAAGAACTGCCAATCACTGTACCTTCGGAAAGCGATGTGATCGTGTACACGCATGGCGGTGGAATGGTCAGGGCCAAAACCGCAGGACAACAACGCATCGTTGAAGCTCACAAAAAAAACGACATCGTCTTCGCTATCGGTCCTGCTGGTACCGGAAAAACCTATACCGCTGTTGCGCTTGCTGTCAAAGCTCTGAAAGAACGTAAAGTCAAGCGCATAGTATTGTGCCGCCCAGCCGTTGAAGCCGGTGAAAGCCTGGGATTCTTGCCTGGCGACCTCAAAGACAAGATCGATCCGTATCTGCGTCCACTCTACGATGCCCTCGAAGAGATGATCGATCACGATCGCCTCGAACTCAACATGACCAAGAACATCATCGAAATCGCGCCCTTGGCCTACATGCGCGGACGTACACTCAACAACGCATTCGTGATTCTGGATGAAGCCCAGAACGCCACCACCGTACAGATGAAAATGTTCCTTACTCGTCTTGGTGTGAACAGCAGTGCCATCATCACCGGCGACATCACACAGACCGACCTTCCAAAGAAAATGCACTCGGGCCTCAAGAGTATTCCAACCATTCTGAGTGGTATCAAAGGTATCGATTTTGTCTACCTGGATCAGGGCGACGTTGTGCGACACAAACTCATCAGAGATATAATCGAAGCCTATGAGAAGCATGAAGATCTACTCGACCAAGGCGACGATCCCAACACTAAACGTCGACATCAGCGCCGGAGCTAGCGCCGTCGAAGACCCCATTTAATCATGAATATTTCCGTAAAACCCCTGTATCTGGGCACGTTTTCGATCGGACTCGACAAACGGTTCAATCGCATTTCCCGCGACCAGGAAGCCGAAAAAGGCGCCCTTAAACTGTCAATGAACCCTTTTTTGATCCGTTTTGATGATAAAATCGCCTTAATCGACGCCGGACTGGGTGAATTGGACCACGAAAGTCACATTCCAGCACTGATGGAGGCTATCGAAGCCGAGTCCCTGTCGCCAGATGACATCACCGACGTGTTCGTTTCACACCAGCATTTCGACCACATCGGCGGACTCGCCAACCGCCAGTCCGGATTCTGGAATCTCACTTTCCCCAACGCCAAAGTCTGGCTCAGCGAACAGGAATGGAATAAGCTCAAAGGCATGGAGCAAAAGAATCCGCTCAAGGAGCAATTCATCGCGTATCTTGACGTCCATGCCGACCTGAACTTCGTCAACGACGGCGATGCTCCGTATCCGGGAATCACGGTACGGGTCATTGGTGGACACACCGAATTCAGCCTTGCCTGGATGTTCAATTTCGACAACGCGAGATGCTTCAACGCGGGTGATGTACTTGGCACCAAAGGCGCTGTCAACCGTCGTTACGTCGCCAAGTACGACTTCAATGGTAAGCGTAGTCAGGAAATGCGTGACGAGTTGGTGGGTATGGCCTGGGAAGAAAACTACCACATTCTTGTCTATCACGACACCGATATTCCGTTGTTTCAGATTAAAGAGAAAAACGAGAAAAATGCCTACATTCTAGAGGGCATCAACGAAATAGTGTCATAATGCAGTTGCATAACTATTTGCTATCGAAAGGCTTCACGTCTACAGTGGATGTCGCCGTGATACTGGGTTCCGGTCTGGGCGGATTCACCAGCCAGGTCAGCAACGCTATTTCGGTAGACTATACCGACATACCTGACTTTCCTGAAGTGACGGTCGCCGGACACGGGGGCGAACTCATTCAGGGTGACGTGTCCGGTAAACGGGTTATGGTGTTCTCCGGACGCTTTCATCACTACGAGGGGCATCCGTTTGATCGAACCGTACTTCCCGTCGAAATCGCTGCTTTGTTCAAAGCCCGCCATCTGATTGTTTCGAATGCTGCGGGCGGGATGAATCCACGATTCTCTGTCGGAGACCTCATGATCATCGATGACCTCATGCGCATCGGTTTCCCCATCCAACCGCTCGCCGGCCCGACCCACACATCCCGATTTGAAAACAGTGCTTCTGTCCGACTGGCACTTCGAACAGCATCGGAGCTTCAGATTCCGGTTCGTCAGGGCACCTATTTGTACGTCAAGGGTCCGGTCTACGAAACCGCAGCCGAGATCCGAGCCTTCAGAACCATTGGTGCCGATGCGGTAGGCATGTCGACCATGCCCGAAATGCTGGTCGCACACAAGCTCGGCATCCAGCCGTTGGGAATCTCGCTCATCACCAATTTGTCTACCGGACTCTCCAAGCACAAGCTCGAACATGGTGAAATCAAAGAAGTTGCCGAAGCCCGAAAAGACGATTTCGCCCGCCTCGTATCTGCTTTGATAGCAAAACTCGACTAAATCCGGTCAATTTACAGTCGCACTAAGGCTACAGCCAGCTCTTTATCGTCGCTCTCACGCACAATCCGATGCACCGACTCCCCATTTTCATGGGTAAATCGCTGCGACACCGCGACGTCGCCGTAGAGTCCCTCAGCCTTGAATTGGATGTCGAAATATTCAGGTTTTGGTGCCTCGCTTGCCTCGTATAATGTCTCCAGCACCCATTCCATATACCGCACGTTATTCACATGCTGATTGATATCCAGATCAGCGCGCCGAACCGGAAATCTCAACGAAGACACCGGATCTCCCTCCGGCCGAGGAAGCTTTCCCTCCACCTCAATACGTGCTGAACGTTGACTTTGGGCTCCGATTTCGACCACATCCGGAGGCGTTGGAATCGGTCGGCGCCGGGCTATATCCAGAATCAGCCAGGCCGTACGTGCGGTAAGAACGAGGTTTTTGTTATCGTCAAACAACTCAAAGTCACGATAGGCAAACAGGCGATCCGCCCCAGAAGGCCAGGTTTCGATGTGGACCATCTCCCCAGCCTTCGGATACCGCTTGATGTCCAGCGTAAATCTATTCAGGATCCAGCCCATATTCTGATCCAGCAACGCCTGCATCGACCATCCCAGCGAATCCGCATGCGCCCCTGCAGACTCCTGCATAGCATTCGCCAACGTCGAAAGCAACGCATACCCATCCGTATTCACCTCAAACTGCCGAATCTTGAATGATTCATGCCATACTTTAAACTTAATCGTCATTTCAAACCTCCTTTTGTCTCAAATTAAGTATCCAGTGTTAGTCTAACAAATCTATTCGGCAGTAGGGAGTAGGCAGTAGGAAGTAGGAAGTAGGAAGTAGGAAGATTCAGATTAGTTCATTTTTATTCTGGCATTTATCATACTCTGAATCATGGCAATCAAGGTATTTAAATTGGATATAAATTCATGAAGTTCAATTGCGGATACCTCATTCAATCGCCCAGCAATTAACAATTGTGTTTTTAGTTCATTAGCCGAACCTTTAGCAATCTTCAAGTATCGAATAAACTCCTTGTTTCCGGCTCTCCCATACCCTTCGGCAATATTTGAGGGAATTGAGATTGCAGATCGTAGGATTTGGTTTCTTAATGAAAACTCACTAGACTTTTTAATACAAGCTGCAACAGAGTGAGATAAATCCATACTCCTCTGCCATATTTTAAGATCCTCTAAGCTATTTTTAATAGGTTTCATAAATTTGAATAATTTGTAGTCTGGTTTATACTTTAGAGTAGTTTTGGAGCAAATCCTTACATTTTTTATTTTTTTCTCACAAAAAAAACCATTAGCAACTCCCCACTTCCCACTACCTACTCCCCACTACCCATGCAAGAAATCATAGATTACTTCTCCAACATTCCAACTACCCACCGTAGTGCTATTCTGGTCGGTGGAATCGCCTTTTTCTGGATGTTGGAAAGCGCCGTGCCGCTGTTTCGGTTCGAGTACAAAAAATGGAAGCACGCCCTTATCAATTTCACGTTCACCCTGACGACCATAATCGTAAATTTCGCCCTGGCGTTTATCCTGCTTCTTGCTGCCGACTGGGCCGTAGCCAACGAATTCGGACTCTTGCAATGGGCTCCGGATATGCATCCACTGCTGTTTGCATTACTTGGACTCATGTTCCTGGATCTGATCAGTGCCTGGTTCGCGCACTGGATTCAGCACAAAGTGACATGGATGTGGAAGTTTCATTTGATCCATCACACCGACACTCATGTCGACACGACATCCGCTAATCGCCACCATCCGGGAGAAAGCGTCGTTCGATTTACGTTCACCACGCTGGCTGTGCTGCTGATCGGTACTCCGATGTGGCTCGTGTTCCTGTATCAGTCCCTAAGCGTGGTTCTCTCCCAATTCAATCACGCAAATATCGTGATGCCAAAGTGGCTCGATAACGCCATTAGCTATTTTATTGTCTCTCCTGACATGCACAAAGTACATCACCACTATGTTCAACCCTACACCGACTCCAATTATGGCAACATTTTCTCTGTTTGGGATCGCTTGTTCGGTACGTTTGAGACCCTGAATCGGGACGAAATCCAGTACGGAGTCGACACACACATGGAAGTCCGCGAGCACTCCGACATCACACACATGATGAAAATCCCTTTCCTGCCTCATAAACCCAAGAAGAAATAAAAAAGGGATGACGGTTTCCACCGCCATCGCTCGCATTGGGTCATTTATTGTCAGTTTATGACAGTTTGAACACGATCGGTAACTGAAACTGTACCGCTACGTTCTGTCCACGCTGGGTTCCAGGTGTGAACTTGACGTTCTTGACGGCTACCAGAGCAGCTTCGTCACATCCCCCACCGATACCGCGGATGATCTGCGGATTGGTCACGTTGCCTTCTTTGTCAACCACGAACTGGACAACCACACGGCCTTCAATACCAGCTTTTCGTGCCGTTTCTGGGTAAGTGACCTTGTCATAAATGGCTTTCATGCCGCCGATAGGTTCTGGCATTTTTTCCACTACGATAAATACTTCCGGTTCCCCTTCGACGGTTCTCGGAGTTACTTCTTTGATATCTTTCAGTGCTTCACTGGCACTGATTTCGGCATCACCGGCATCTGTATTGAACGCAGATTCGGTACATGCCACCATTCCTACTGTTAGCACCATTACGGCCATGGCCATCATAATTCCACGACGACGAACCAACGCCAGCTCAGATGCGGTTTTCTTAAAACGACTCATTCGTTGTATCCTTTCTTTTACCTTTGATTCTTTCACCGCCATCGACAAAGCCGCCGACAACCGTGGTTCCTGTTTTGCGTACGCAAAGTCAAATAAGATGCGGGCATAATCCGAAGCCTTACCCTCGGTTCTCGCCAGTACCTCGGCATCGACCGACATCTCTCTTAAATCCTGAATATCCCGTCCCATTAAGCGTAGCAACGGGTGTCCTGCGAACATCCAGTACACAATCCGTTCTACGATGTGGGTCAGATAATCTGCCCGGCGGATGTGGACCATCTCATGGATCAATATGGTATCGGTGTTCATGTCCTCCGACATAGACTCGGGCAACACGATGACCGGACGAATGTGTCCGTATGTGAACGGCACTTCGGTTTCCGGCGAACGATACAGATGCACAGATTTTCGTACACCCATTTCAGCACGAACTCGATCAAGCTGCTGATATGCACTCAAATCAGCGTGCATCGAACCAGACCATTCGTAGCGTTTCAGAGTTCGGATCGCGTGGATCAATTCCACCACCCCCCAAACCGCGCTCCCAGCCATGAACAACGCCACTACCCCGGCAACGCTCATCATCCACGAGCTCCCGGCCGTCGGGCCCACGACCAGCTCCTGCAACACAATCAATCCGCCGACTAAATTTTCACTTCCAAGCATCGAGCCAGACAACCATCCGGATTCAAACAACAGTCCAAGGCCAAAAACTGTAATCACACTCACAGGCAACGAAAAGTACAAGACCATTCGCAGATAGTACGCGGCCGTTGGATGAATCTCGATTCGGCGAAGTACCATCCATACCGGAAACACAATAACCGTCCATAATAGCGTCGGTACCATGACCACGCTCCAGAATTCAGTTCCAAGTTGAGCTAAAAAATCCATACTTCACCTCATTCCATCGAATCGATCATCGATCGAATCTCATCTTTTTCAGTTTCTGAGATCTCTTCCGACTCGACCAGCGTCTGCATCATGGCCGCTGGCGATCCCTTGAATACTTTGTTGATTAAATGACCCAAAAAATCCATTCGGACCTTTGATGGATCCTTAGCCGCCACATAAATATAGGTAACCCCGTCTTTGCGAAAATCCAGGTATCCTTTTTTTGTCAGGTTCTGCATGACGGTCATAACGGTGGTGTATGCTACTTTGCGCTCCTGTAGAATTCGCTCATGGACCTGCGCAACGGTGGCCTCACGAAGCTCCCAGACATGGTTGAGCACTTCCATTTCAGAATCTCCGATCATTAAAGTTGGTTTTCTGGCCATAATTCAATGTTTTTATGTGGTGATTTAAATCTTACTCATATAATACTATTATTTTAGTAATTGTCAAATAAATTTTCTCTTCGGTAAAAATAAACACTTGCTTATTTGAAAGGATGCCTTCAAATTAGACCTTCTTTGTGTCGTCAGCATTAATCAAACAACCAAAATAAAGGAGAATCCATCATGAGTATGATGAAAGAATTCAAAGAGTTCGCTATGCGCGGAAACGTGGTAGATATGGCAGTGGGTATTATCATTGGAGCGGCATTCGGCAAGATCGTTTCCTCATTTGTGAACGATGTGATAATGCCACCGCTCGGAATTCTCGTTGGAGGTATGGATTTTGGAAACCTGTCTTATGTAATTAAAGAGGCACAAGGAGAAGCAGCTGAAGTTGCTATCTACTACGGACTGTTTATCCAGAATGTGGTAGACTTCTTGATTGTTGCCTTCGCAATTTTCATGGCTATCAAAGCGATGAATTCACTCCAAAAGAAAGAAGAAGCAAAACCCACCCCACCACCTCCGCCACCAGTACCTTCGAACGAAGAGAAATTATTAGCCGAAATACGTGACTTATTAAAGTCTGGTAAGTAGTTCAGAAATAGTCAAAACTAATTTTTTGCACACATCTTAGGCCGTGTCCGGGAACGTTTAAACCGGGTTGCGGCCTTTGTTGTGTAAACGAACTACCATAATATCATGAAGAACATCAATTCGTTACGGGTTTTCAAGCGTAATGGTGCCGAGGTGAATCCCGATGGCGATTATGTGCTATACTGGATGTCGATCAATCGTCGCCTTCAGTATAATTTTGCACTCGAATATGCCGTGGCGTACGCGAATAAGCTGGACAAACCACTACTGATTTACGAGGGACTGAGTTGCGATATCCCCTGGGCATCGGACCGCACCCACACATTTCTGGTGCAGGGAATGAAGGAGAACCAGAAGTTTTGCGCGGCTAACGGATTCAATTTCTACAGCTATCTGGAGCAACGACCTGCCGAGGGATCCGGACTGGTTGAAGCACTGGCCGATCGGGCATGTCTGGTCATCGCCGATGAGTATCCGGTATATATAATTCGCCCATATAACCGGATGATGGCTCGAAAAGTGAGCGTTCCATACATTACAATCGATTCTAATGGTATCATTCCAATGGCCATGTCAGACAAAGCGGCGTATTCGGCCTATATCTTCAGGAAACTGATGCAGAAGACATTTGTTCAGGCCTGGCAGCATCAACCGAAAGAGAGTCCGCTGGATGAACTCAAGAACCGTGAACCAATCACGTTACCATCAGCGTTTCTGGATAGGTATCCCGATGCGACGCCGTACTACGCTGACATTTCTGCCTCCATTGCCAGTTTGTCCATAAATCATTCGGTAAAGGCGCTGAAAATTTCAGGTACTCGCGAGGCCGCGTTAAAAGAAATGAACCATTTTATCACACATCGACTCCAAAAGTATGCCGAGTTCCGCAATGAACCGGACGAAAACGCGGCAAGCAGTCTGAGTCCCTGGTTGCATTATGGAAAGATATCAGCGCATGAAATCACCGCAGCAGCTCTCGGGAAGCAGCCTTCGGGATGGACACTGGATGACATCACGTATCAGAACGGATCACGCGACGGATTCTTCGGCGGACACGACTACGTGGGATCATTTCTCGATGAATTGATAACATGGAGGGAAGTCGGATTCCATTTTTGCCACCATGTCCCGAATTACGACAAGTTCGAGTCTCTTCCCGACTGGGCCATAGAAACCCTACGCGAACACGCCTCAGATCCACGCGAACATGTGTACACGTTCGAGGAATTTGAACAAGCCCGCACACACGATCCGATCTGGAATGCGGCTCAACGGCAGCTAGTCCGCGACGGCGTGATTCAGAACTACCTTCGGATGCTGTGGGGAAAGAAAATACTAGAGTGGACGCCCTCCCCGGAAACAGCGCTTGATTACCTTATCGAGCTCAACAACAAGTACGCTATCGATGGTCGCGATCCAAACAGTTATTCCGGTATTTTCTGGATCCTTGGTCGTTTTGATCGTCCCTGGGGACCCGAACGTCCGATTTACGGCAAAATACGCTACATGACAAGCGACAGTACCGCCAAGAAAATCAAGTTGAAACAATACCTTAAGGAGTACTCAAGTTTTAACAACAACCCATAGATTTTATCGTACAGAAGGATTATACTAACACAAAACCAAACCAGGAGAATGATTATGTCACGATTAGTTAAATCCAGTACCGATAAGAAGTTTTTGGGCGTTTGTGGTGGACTCGCCAGACGTTTCAACATGGACTCCACGATTATTCGGGTTATTTTCGTTGTAGCCACGATTGTTGGATTCGGTTCACCTATCCTATTCTATTTCATTTTGGCATTAATCATGCCGAACGACTATTGATTTGATTCCGACCGACTATGGCTCAACTACTGACCGTTGGATTACTCGGAGACGCTGACCGCAATTCCACGTGGGAGCATTACTTGCGCCCACATCCATCGGTTGAAAAAGTAGTATTGACCAAGTCAATCAAAGCTGTCGGTAAAGTTGATGCATGCATCATTCTAAACGATCACGAAGCGTTACAACACGCCCTGTCTCTCACCAAGCAGGGCGTGCATTGTTTTTTGGTGGGTCGTATTCCGACCGAGCTCCCCGCCCTGGTACGTTTACAACATCTTTCTGAAGAAGCTGGTACAACCTTGCAATTTGCAAACTGGTCATATTTCAATCCGGTCTCATTGTGGATGATTGAGCAGATTCCAAAACCAGGAATAGTTCATATCAATCGATATGTAAGCTCAAAAAGTACGGATACAACGATTAAACTCGACCATTACTGGATGGAAGATTTGGCATTGGTCATGCGGTGGTTGCACTCAGGAGTCTACCGGTTTGAATGTAATTCGGTGGCATTGGCCCACCAGACAATCACACGAAATACATGGATCCAGTTCGACAACGGAGCAACGGCTTCAATGCACCATACTTTGTATGCCTCCGCCGACCGGCACGTGCGATTTGCCTCCAGCGATTCGTGTCTGTTAGAAGCCGACATCCTAAAAAAATCAGCAACAGCTACCTATTATACACAAAAAGGAGCACCAACTTTAGAATCCCATGACTTCGCGGACGAACTTCCGGCCGCCCAGGCATTGAATCGGTTTTTGAAGGCCATCCTGATGAAATCCCGCTCCGAATACGGTATCCACGACGTGGTGAGATTGGTGCAGACCATCGCAAAATCGAATGCGACAGTTTCAAAATAATTCCCAATATTTGACCGTCTCTGCCGTTTGTGTCCTGTTGCCTTCGCGTTGGCATGGAGGCTGTTACAATTTCAATCAAAATTTTCGCCGGAACTAACCATATTTCATGAAATCATCTTCTGTTTTTACTGCATTCTTACTCTCGCTGAGTATTGTAGCCTGTTCGTCCGAACCCTCTACTGAATCCCCACAAGCCCCCATTTCTGATCCTGTCGCGTTAGATACCACACTCGAGAACGGACTCTCGATCAAAGATACCCAATTGGGAGCAGGTATTCCGGCCGACTCCGGACTGTATTTCATTGCGCATTATATCGGATACCTCGAAAACGGCGAAATTTTCGACTCATCGTACGAACGCAACACTCCGATCAACTTCCAATTGGGCAAGGGACAGGTCATTCAAGCTTTCGAACACGGACTCAAAGGAATGCGTGAGGGTGGTAAACGCACGCTGGTCACGCCGTCCGACCTGGCTTACGGAGAGCAGGGTATTCCAGGTATCATTCCAGCTAATGCCAATCTAAGATTTGAAGTTGAGATGATGGCTGTCATCACTCCGCCTCAACCTTGGGAACTCGAAAATATCCGCCTGCAGTCCACTCAATCTGGAATTGAGTTCAGAATTCTAGAGCCTGGACAGGGTGAAACTCCGATATCACCGCAAACGGTCCGAGTGCACTATGCCGGATATCTCGAAGATGGTTCTCTGTTCGACAGTTCGCATTTGCGCTCTCAACCGTTTGAGTTCGTGGTCGGAACAGGACAAGTTATCCGCGGTATGGACGAAATCATCACTCAGATGCGTGCGGGAGAAAAACGTACTGTATTTGTTCCCGCCGACCTGGCCTACGGTACCACAGGTATACCCGGCACCATCCCTCCAAATGCTAAACTTCGTTTTGACATCGAGTTACTTGAAGTCGTAACTTCCAACTGATTAATTTTTTGAACCAATGAATACGATTCGCATAAAACAAGTCGATGCCTGCACACTCAAACCCTTCACCGGTAATCCGGCTGGAGTAGTCATCGATGGCAACGGACTCAGTACCGATCAGATGCAGAAGATCGCCAACGAAATGAACGTGTCCGAAACGGTCTTCGCACTTAAACCTACCAACGAAGAAGACGCCGATCTGCGCATCCGCTGGTTCACTCCATCTCAGGAAGTCAATTTGTGCGGACACGCTACCATCGCACTGTTCCATGCTTTGGCCGAAGAAGGCGAGTTCGGACTCGAAGTCGATGAGCCGCAAAGTTTTCTGGTCGATACGAAGTCCGGTATTCTGAACGTGGATGTAGAGTGGAAAGACATGCTTCCCTACATCAAATTCTCGTTGCCTGTGCCAAAATTCTTCCCGTTTCCAGACGATATTTCCATGCTTTGTGGCGCCCTGGGACTCTCCGAAATTGAGCTAAGCAAGAAGGTCCGTCCTCAGATTACTGGAAGTGGTTATTGCTTTGTTCCTGTAAGTAACTACGATTCACTGAAATCGATAGAACCAAACATGTTGTTACTTCGAAAACTTAATGAGAGACACGATTTGAACGGATTTGCCGTTGTAACTACAGATACTGGTGACAAGGATATTGATTGGCACATGCGATTCTTTGCACCTTCGTTGGGAGTGGCTGAAGATCCGGTAACCGGATCAGCGAACGGTCCTATGGCCGCATTTCTTTGGGAAAACGGATTCCTGGATGAAACAAAAAAATACTTTACTTTCCGTGCAAGCCAAGGCGAATTTGTGGGACGTCCTGGGCTTATAAATGTGATCATGACCATAGATCGTGGCGAAGTTGACAGCCTGCAAATTGCTGGTCAGGCCGTTACCGTTTTGGATGGAACCATGACACTGAGTCCACAGATACCTGAAAAACTATAATATATCAACGCTGAATGAGAGCAAAAATCTACGAAAAATACTACAAGCTGGGCTTTGACCACATGATGTTCAAAGATGTCATGGGACTCAAGAAACCCAGAAAAAACATCAAACGATTCTATTTGTCGTTGATTGTTGTAGTTCTGATACTGTCGCTTTACTTGTTCTGAGTAACCGATAGCCGTGGTCTGCAGTCACTTGGTGATTTGCAGGCAACGTAATCGTGCTGGAGAAAACAGCAGTGGCGGCGCTATCTCCAGCCGAATTTCGTAGTTTTTTTGTGTGAAAACTTGCCGATTTCAATTACGTTTGCGGACAATAGCGACGGTACAGCGACTGATACACACCAGACGGTCCTGGTCGTCGGTAATTTTGATCTCCCACACCTGCGTTGTTGCTCCCTTGTGAAGCGGTTTTCCGGTCGCATACACGAACCCATCCCGAACCGATCGCAAATGATTCGCATTGATCTCCACACCAACGGCAGCTTGCGTCTCACGATCGATATGAAACCAGGATCCTAACGAGCACACCGTCTCAGCCAGTAGAACGGAAGCGCCTCCGTGCAGAATCCCGAATGGTTGATGCGTACGGCGATCCACAGGCATACGGGCGACCACCTCATCCCTATGCAGTTTCAGGAACTCGATCCCCACCACATCGGCGATATTCGGCTTCCCGAAACGCAGCAAATCATGCACGGCATCGCGCACATCCTCAGCAATATCGATTCCGGATGGAATCATGTCATTAGCATCAGTCATATGAATTATCCAGTATAAAAAAGGGCCGCTTCAAACCATGAAACGACCCCTCTAAAATCGGATTAAACCACCAGATTGTAAAGCACGGATTAGAGCTTGACGATGAATCCGAGTGAAATCAGAAGCATGTCGGTTCGAGACTGCAATGGATTATAAATCACCTGGCTGTTCTCGGTGATTTCGATGGAGCCTTTTTTCAGATAACTGGCTTCTCCACCACGCAGATATCGACCCGACAAGGACATGTAAAACTTGCCACGCGTTCCGTCTGACTCAAAACGTGATACCAAAAACTGAACGCCAGCTCCAATTCCATACGACAGCGATGAATCATCGTAG
This sequence comes from uncultured Chitinophagales bacterium, assembly GCA_964550435.1. GTDB lineage: Bacteria > Bacteroidota > Rhodothermia > Balneolales > HLUCCA01 > UBA11400. Next base: position 21,474 of record CAZJZI010000020.1, read on the forward strand.
TTGGTGTCCGAGGCAATCGGCTCGTTGGCGTTGTAACCACTTCTACTGCTCACCGTGGTTTCAGTAAAGAAGTAATTGAATCCCACAAGTCCCTCAATAAATGGCTGAAACGCAGTACGTTGAGGCTGCACACGTCCGACCAGATGTCCCTGAAACAGATTGTAGTTATTGTCAATATCCATCTTTAGATCTGGAATCGTATTGCTCCATGGCTCGGTACGACTGTCCGTTCCGAAATTTGCCAGTCCGATTTCAGCTCCCAGATACAGCGGTGATCCGCGAAACTGATATCCACCGTAAAAACTGATTCCGCCACCGACTGCGTCTATTGTTTCCTGAAACTCTCCCTGTGGCAACAACAGATTAGCGGTTAGACCGAGTGTCCCCTCCTGCGCCTGAGAAACCATACCCAGACCGACCAACAAAATGACTGTAAGTAAAAACTTTTTCATAAAAATAATAATGAAGATGATAATGATAGTGTGAACAGTGCCATTCCTACGCAAAGTTACACTAATCGTTAGCCCAAAATCACAAATTCACATCAACATGCGAATAAATATCAAAGTGAATTTCATCAGAACATCACCCCTTAAACTGAGTTCCTTTCCATTGCTTGAACAAGTGTGCGACTTTCATGCGTTGGTATTTGCCAGTGGAGGTGACCGGAATGTCGTTCCCAAATACGACCACCTTCGGACATTTGGAGAACGGTAGGTGCTTCCTGCAAAACGCGATGATTTCGTCTTCTCGACTTTGAACTCCTGCTTCCATCTGGACGTACGCACCGACTTCTTCTCCGTACCAGTCATTTTCGAAGCCCACCGATATGCCCGCTTTCACGCCTGGCGCCCTGTTAATGACTTCGTCGATTTCCAACGGAGCAAGATTAACCCCTCCTCGTATGATGAGCTCTTTTAACCGTCCCGTTATGAAATAAAATCGCCGCCCTCGACCATCACGCAGTGTGAATCCTTCATCCCCGCTGCGAAACCATCCGTAGGTGAAGGCGTTTTCATTGGCCTGGTCATTGGCGTAGTACCCCGTCATGACATTGCGACCCCGAATTACGATTTCTCCCCGATTTCCATCCCCGACCGGACGCCCCTCGGGATCATGAATATCCATTTCGTTCACATCCAGCGCCACTCCAATGCTTGGATAACCATGATCACGCATCCAATGTAGATGTTCTTCGTCGGACAAGTCCACTGGCATATAACATGAATAACAGGTGGTTTCCGAGAGTCCGTATCCGTGAATGATTCGGATTCCAAAACGGGTTTCAAATTGTTCAGCCACTGTGACCGTCAATGGTCCCGCCCCACAGATGATATGCCGCAATGTTGGATACTCGCCCACTGGATGCTCGGCGTGATGACTGGTCAAAAATGACAACAAAGTCGGTACAACACTGACAATATGAACCTGCTCAGTAGCTATTATTTCGAAAAAATGTCCCACACTGAATTTTTCATTGAGGACAACGGATCCGCCCGCGTAGAATGGCGTACAGAGGGTCACGACGGTACCGTTCACATGATGAATGGGCAACACACACATCATTCTGGTCACCGAATCTATCGCATGCCATTCACTTATGGCACGGGCATCTTCCAGCAGATTGCGCTGGGTCAACACCACGCCCTTTGGATTTCCTGTTGTTCCGGATGTAAATACAATCAGCGCGTCTTGCTCAGAGCGGGATTCTGGTTTTGAAGACGAAGCCATCTCACGGATGGAGGAAGTAAACGAGTCTGTGGAGTCGTCGCAAGCAACCAGGCTTATGTCGAGTCCCTCATCGGACACAATCTTCTGCAAACGATCGACATAACGATCACGGACAAATGCCAGTTTAACCTGTCCGGCCTGTAAAATGTACCGAATACGATCGTCGTCTTCGCCCAGATTGACAGGAACAACCACAACCCCGATCATCCAGGCCGCGAAATAGTGAACCACCGTGTGCCAATGATTGTGCGATACGGTGGCGATGCGGTCACCCTTCTGCAACCCTCGCTGCGCCATATATTCAACGGTCTGTTCCACCAAATCCACAAATTCACGATACGACAATTCGTTTCTGTCCCCTTTCGATGATCGATAAATCAGATAGGTTCCAGTGTCATTCCTGCGCCGATTCAGCATTTCCGGAATATCCCGAAACTGGGTAAGGGGCACATCCGCCTCAATGCGTCTTGCATGTTCGATTTTCTGAGCCAGCGACCACGAATCCTTCAGCATCAAATCTCCTTGAAATTCATCAATTGACAATATTGATCGTAACGGCAGACGAATCCCCTACCGCACACATACACAGACGGAATCTATCACTTTTTAAAACTTTTTGCCCGTTTCAGTCGTCCATTAAAAACAGATTTTGACCCTTGATCAGAATCGTTATTTTGAACAAGGCCAATAAACGAGAAAGAACAATTAATCCAAATCAACTGGATTGATGTGTTATGTAGTAGCCGATATTGATATATAAACAACATCTTATGAAATTAAAATTCGCCTCAATACTCGCATTTTCTATTGGATTAGCAGCCTGTTCGGGCTCTGACACATCCGAAACTCCGGACATGATTGATCCAGCAGCATACAACGAGACTTCACACACCGCGCAGCAGGATCTCCTGATTGAAGAAACCGATGATTTCTTTTTTGCACGAATTACTGCAGTTCAACCAACATCTAAGGGAGACATCATAGTTGGCGATTTCAACGCCAAAAAATTCTTCGTTTTCAACGGATCTGGTGACTTGATCGGTGAGATCGGCAAAGAAGGATCAGGGCCGGGCGAATTTCAGAACTTGGGCAAAGCGTATGTTGGTGCTAATGACACACTTTTTGTAATGGACTGGAGTAATGCACGAATTACCGGTTTTACAGAAACAGCCCCTGGAACATGGTCACACTCATTGGACATACCAGTGCAACGCACACCAGGTGGTTCAATGAATGGTTTTTTCCATTTTGGAGCAGATGGAATGCTCGGACAGTATTCACAGCCGTTTCGTCCAGGCGGAGAAGTCCCAACTGAATGGCCTGGCGTTGCGAAAATCAATCGAAATGGTGAAAAAGTGGGCGAGAACCTCTTCACGTATCGCCCATTTGAATCCAAAGTCGAAATGGGCACTAATTTTGTTCGGGTATTTGGGGTTCCATTCGGTAAGCGTGGAAATGTAGTTGAAAGCGAAAATGCACTGCATGTTTCGAATAACGAATTTATGGGTGCAACTACGTTTTCATTGACTGGCGATACATTGAACCACTTTCAGCTTGCGGTTTCTCAACGTCCGGTTACTGACGATTTGATCAACGAAACATTTGATGGCGATCTAACATCTGACTATTACAAATCCGTCTCCGATGTGCTGCCTCAAGTTCGTCCGGCATTCGATAATTTCCAGGCCGATGATGCCGGAAATATATACTTCGGATTCGACGACGTGACCGAAGACTCCGATCTATGGCTCAAGTTTAGTGCAGATGGAGAACTTTTAGGATCATTTCATCTGCCAAATGACGTGAGTATCAATCGAATTGTGGGAGATCGAATCTATGGAAATGGAGGCCAGGATACGTCTCCTTATGCAGTGGTGTATCGTTTGACTGAAAACTGATTTTAGCAGATTTCGGTAATTATTGACCCGTTCGGGAGGTGTGTTCCAAAGGCAAAAACTCTCGGACGGGTTTTTATTTTTCTGCCCGTCCGTACACGCCCAATGGCAGATTTACTCCGGATCTTGCCTGAAGATTCAGTTCTCCGATGTCGATCCGGGTGGATTTCGTAGCATGTGCTTCAAGCAGATTTCGGGCCACAACAGCTGAAAATCCGAGCGAATAAGTATTCAACACCATGAAATGCTCCTCCGGATCCAGCAACTCACACACGTCTGCTACCAGGTCGCTCACCATATCCTCCAGCTTCCACTTTTCACCCTTCGGACCATGTCCATAGGCCGGTGGATCCAAAATGATACCGTGATAGGTATTCCCGCGACGAATTTCGCGTTTCACGAATTTCACGGCGTCGTCAACCATCCAGCGGATATCCTGGAGTCCGTTGAGCTGCATATTATCGTTGGCCCAGGTAACGACCTGCTTAATCGAATCCACATGCGTGACCTGTGCTCCTGCTTGGCGCGCGGCCAATGAAGCTGCGCCAGTGTACGCGAACAGATTCAGAAATCGGGGTTCTGGCGTGCGTAATCGTTTAATTTGGGTTGCAATATACTCCCAGTTCACGGCCTGCTCGGGAAAAAGTCCCACATGTTTGAACGAAGTCAGTGCCAAACGGAATTTCAGATTTAGCTGGTCACTGGAGTACTTGATCTCCCATCGATCCGGGATCGACGAACGGCGTTTCCAGTCACCAGAGGACTGTGAGCGTCCCTCAAAGACCACATCGGCCGCATTCCAGTCCGCCTCTGGCAGCCGTTTTGGCCACAACGCCTGAGGCTCGGGACGCACAAAAACATACTTCCCGAAACGCTCCAACTTTTCAAAATTTCCACAATCCAGAAGCTCGTACTCGTCCCAATACTCCGGACTCAAAACCGTAATCTGCATACCCATAAATTAGTCAAAATCCCAAAATACAACGAAATCCCATCAAAAACTTGAGTTAACTCAGTTCACAGTTCACAGGGCAAAGAGCACAGTTCTCTGTTTTCTGTTCTCTGTTTTCACTCGGCTTCGCCTCATGATGTACGACCAAAGACTGCGTGGTTTCACCACTTGTGTTTGGTCTTCCATTCAGTTTACCGTTTACAGTTTACGCGCACAAAGTGCGCTAAACAATTGGCCTCTCCAACGAAAAAATCTCACCCAATTTCGACCACTCCGATCCAGCCAAACGTGCCACTGGCTTAAGCTTGCGCACATTAATGCGTCCGTTTTCGAGCAGGGAATCATCCACATGGACATGAATTACTTCGCCAAAAATGGCATCAACGCCGCCTTCTTCTTCGCCCAGGGTGATGAGTTTATGCAATCGACACTCAAAGTGAATCGGACTCTCTTTGACCCGAAATGGCTTGATGAGTTTGGATGGAACCGGTGTTAATCCCGATTCTTTGAACTCGTCCACGCCGTGTGCAAACTTGCCACTGGTGGTATTTACGGCAGTGGCCATGTCTTCGGTGGTGATATTCACGACAAACTCAGCGGTTTCGCGAATGTTGATGACCGTATCCTTCAGATTGGATTCTGTCTTGAATCGCAGCGGGAAAAATGCGATGAGCATGGGATTGTATGCCGCCACGGTAAAGAACGAAAACGGCGCCAGGTTCCGCTCGCCTCGCGACGAGATGGTCGATACCAGTGCAATCGGACGCGGCACTACCGAACCGATGAGCAGTTTGTAGCGTTCTTTGGGATCAATTTGATACGGTGAAATTTCCATAGTCTGATTAACATGAAGGATTCGATCTTGCGTTCCGAAAACTAAAAGGGCCTTCACAATCGGAAGGCCCCAAATGAACTATCAGGCGTGAGGAATCCACGAATACTGATAAATTCCATCATCCATAGCTTTGGCGGCCATGGTCAGGTGCAATGGATGAAACGTGTCTATCATGACGGCGTATTCTTCGGTGGCTTCCTTGCCAATGCTTTTCTCCACCGTTCCGGGATGCGGACCATGCGGAATTCCGCCCGGATGATGTGTGATACTCGCGTATTCGATTCCCTTTCGACTCATGAACTCGCCTTCGACGTAGTAAAGTACCTCGTCGGAGTCCACATTCGAGTGATTATAAGGCGCCGGAATCGCTAGCGGATGGTAATCGTACTTACGTGGGACAAAACTGCAGATCACGTAATTGTGCGCCTCAAACGTCTGATGCACTGGAGGCGGCTGATGTACACGTCCTGTAATCGGCTCGAAGTCTTTCATATTGAAGATCCATGGATACAGATACCCATCCCATCCAACGACATCAAAAGGATGATATTCGAAGGTGTAATGGTGCATGCGACCCTGTTTTTTGATTCGAACCTCGAACTCGCCAGCCTCGTCAAAGAATAACGGCTCTTGTGGCAACCTGAAATCACGCTCGCAAAACGGACTATTCTCCATGAATTGTCCCATTTTGGACACATATCGCTTCGGAAATCCGATCGGTCCAGTCGATTCAATGGTCAACATGCGTGCCTCCTTAGATTCAAACACAACCTGATAGGTCGTTCCGCGCGGAATGTACACATAATCAAATGGATGAAACGCCAACCGCCCGAAGTTGGTCTGAACGTATCCAGTACCTTCGTGAATGAACAGCATTTCGTCGTGCTCACCATTTCGGTAGAAATACTTCATGGGTTCAGCAGGCTTACACAGGGCAATCTGCACGTCGTTGTTGAACATCAACACAATGCGTCCAGTGATCGGATCCCCGCCCAAAGGCATGTTGTGCGTCAGCAGATGGTGATGCCTCAGCAGCCCTTCCTCCCACGGCTCAAAGGTGATTTTATCCCCCTGGGCCACGTTTTTGACCATTGTTGGGGGATGATTATGATAGAGCAACGCGGAATTACCACTGAACCCCTCGGCGCCAAAAAGCTCCTCGGTGTACAACGAACCATCTTTCTTGCGAAACTGCGTGTGCCGCTTTTGCGGCATCTTTCCTAAACGATGATAATACATATCAGAGGTTCCCCCGAATGTCTTGTTCACGTTCAATGGCCTCGAACAAAGCCTTAAAATTTCCGATTCCGAATCCACGGGCGCCTTTACGCTGGATGATTTCGTAGAACACGGTCGGACGATCACTCACAGGCTTCGTAAATATCTGAAGCAAATATCCCTCTTCATCGCGATCGACCAATATTCCAAGTTTTTCAAGTTCCTCGATCGGCTCATCTATCTTGCCGACCCGCTCGGTCAGCGTTCGGTAATAACTTGTTGGCACGGTCAGGAAGTCCATTCCGTTGGCCTGAAGTTTTTTAACAGTACTGATGATGTCGGCCGTCAACAAGGCCACATGCTGCACCCCCGGACCACCATAAAAATCGAGATACTCCTCGATCTGGGACTTTTTCTTACCATGAGCCGGCTCATTAATCGGAAACTTTATGCGTCCACGACCGCCTGCCATCACTTTGGACATCAATGCCGAATACTCAGTCGCGATGTCATTGTCATCAAAATGAATGTACTGCGTGAATCCAAGAACATCCTTGTAGAAATTCACCCACGCTTCCATCTTGCCGAGTTCCACGTTTCCAACGCAGTGATCGATGTACTCAACTCCCACTGGCTCGGATTTCATCTTGGAAGATTTCTCGATGTAACCAGGCATGTAAATCCCCTTGTATCGCGAGCGATCGATGAACGAATGGATGGTGTCTCCGTAGGTAGCAATAGCCGCCTTAACAATAGTCCCGTGCTCGTCGGTAATTTCGTGAGGCTCGATCACCCCTCGTGCGCCCCGTTTCAGGCATTCACTGTATGCTTTGTTTACATCCTTGACCATCATACTGATGTCCTTCACGCCGTCTCCGTGAACCCGACAATGCTCGGCAATCGGTGAATCACCCGACAATGGAGAAGTCAGGACAAACCTGATGTTTCCCTGCTGAAGCACGTAGGATGCTCGGTCACGGATTCGAGTCTCGAGTCCGGCATACGCCACCATGTCAAACCCAAATACAGTCTGATAAAAGTGCGCTGCCTGCTTGGCATTGTTCACATATAGTTCTACATGGTCAATATCCACCAATCCAAGGTGGTCTTCATAAGCTTTTTCCTCGGCCGGACGAATATCATTGGCCGCATCCAATTTCGAAATCAACATAAGTTTTTCCTCTCAACTGCTCTTGTAAGCGCTTTTTTAATGTTACAAGCGTAATATCGCAAAAAACAGAGACATCTTCAGCCCGAAATAGGTAAATAATTTTTCTGCAAGAGCTACGTTGTGGTTTTGATTCAAGTTATTATGCTTTATATTGTTACGATGCCTTGATATGGGTACGTGCTCAACATCGTTTCCATATCAGAGCGTTGAAACCAGAAAACCCTGACAAAATCGTATTGCTCATGCAGCTCAAAAACCTGGCAACACTGCTCGTTACAGCTTCAATTGCGTTTACCGCATGCACCTTTTCAACTCCCTCATCCAATGAATCTATTCCTGTAACGGAAGCTAGCTTTGTTCCGGCACCGGTGCTGGATTCTTTCGGTCTGGAAGTAGAAAAATACACTACCGACAGCCGCGTTATCCGCAGAAACGAAAATCTGGCATCCATCTTTTCTGAACTAGGATTCTCACGAGATGCAGTAAATGAAGCCATTGCAAAGTCACGAGCAGTAATGGATCTGCGAAAAGTTGCTGCCGGCAAGCCGCTTCAGCTGTACTACGATCCAGAAACACCAGACACTCCGAAGCATATCATTTATGAGCAGAATCTGTCGGAGTATGTGATTTTCAACATGGGTGAGGACATCAGCGTCATCAATGGCACTAAGGAAGTCACCACCCGCATGCGCTCAGTCGAGGGAATCATTAATGGCTCTTTGTATAACACATTGGTTGAGCAGGGCGTGATGCCAGGTCTTGCTGATGCTTTGTCACAAGTCTTTGCCTGGCAGATTGACTTTTACCGAATACAGCGTGGCGATTCATTTCGTGTGCTATTCGAAGAGAACGTGATCGACGGTACAGCCACCAGCATCAACCGCATTCATGCAGCCTATTTCCGTCATTTCGGGAAGGATTTCTACGCTATTTACTTTGAGCAAGACGGTCAAGGTGATTACTACGACCTCGAGGGACAATCCATGCGCAAAGCATTTCTTCGTGCGCCATTGGAGTACTCCCGTATAAGCTCCCGATTCACCAATAATCGATTTCATCCCGTACTTCGTGTAAATCGTCCTCATCATGGAACCGATTATGCGGCTCCAACGGGTACCCCAATCCGTGCGGTAGGAGATGGTGTGATACTTCGTGCTGCATACGATCGCAACAATGGAAACTATGTAAAGATCAAGCACAACGGAACGTATGAAACGGGTTACCTGCACATGTCCAAGATTGCATCCGGCGTCCGGACTGGAACAACAGTCAAGCAGGGACAGATTATTGGATACGTAGGCAGCACCGGACTAGCAACAGGTCCACACCTGTGTTACCGCTTCTGGGTAAATGGCAAACCTGCGGACCCATTCAAAATTGAATTCCCATCTTCCACACCAATAGCTGTAGAGCAGTTGGCACAATACAACATCCACCGCACTCAGATGTTCGCGGCTCTCTCACGCGTCAACTCCGCCTCCAAACCAGGAGCCTGGAGCATCGTCGCAGTAGACGAAATCACCGCCCACATCCCCGAAAAACCATTGGTACTAAGTGCGGTAGCTCAGTAAAGGGGTTTAATGGTATATGCTTTTAAACAAAAAAGGCCGCTTAGCGGCCTTTTTTGTTTAAGCAACAAGTTATTTCCTACCCCACAATCTCGCCAAACACATCAAAGGCTTCGGCATCGGTGATCTCAACGGTGTAGAATCCTCCGACTTCAAGTGTGGATACATCAAATCCAGCTACAGCACCGGTTATGACAACTTCATTGTCTACTTCAGGTGCATCCGCCGCAGTGCGTCCCCAGGCGGAACCGTCTTCGACGCGATCAATGATGACTTTCGTATGCTGACCTATCAAAGCCTCGTTTTTCTCGCGCGAAATCTGCTCTTGTAGTCCCATGAGTTCTCGAACTCTGCGCTGTTTTTCTTTGACCGGAACCGGATCCCCTAACGGAAACGCAGTGGTGGCGTCTTCCTGTGAATACATAAAACAGCCTAATCGGTCGAAACGGACATCCTCCACAAAACCCATGAGTTCTTCAAAGTGCGCTTTGGTCTCGGATGGATACCCCACGATCATGGTGGTTCGAAGAATGATCCCGGGTACTTCGTCTCGAATTTGCGCTGTAAGATCGAGTAATCGCTGACGGGTAACCCCACGTCGCATGGATTTCAGAACCTCAGTGCTCCCATGCTGTAGAGGCATATCCAGATATTTACAAATGTTCTCACGCTCACGTATGACCGGCAGGATGTGCTCGGGAAACTTGGCCGGATACGCGTATAACAAACGGATCCATTCAAATCCGACATCCGAAAGTCGAAGTAACAGTTCATCGAGTTTGCGTTCACCGTAGATGTCGAGACCGTAGTAGGTCGTGTCCTGACCAATAACAATGAGCTCTTTAACTCCTTTTTGGCGCAACAGCTGAGCCTCGTGGACCAATTGCTCCATCGGAGTGGACACATGTCCGCCTCTCATCAAAGGAATGGCACAAAAAGAACATGGATTATCACATCCTTCCGAGATCTTGAGGTACGCAAAGTGACGCGGAGTTGTGAGTGTCCGCTCGCCAAGTAGCTCTTTGCGGTAGTCACCTCCGAGCGTTTTGATTACGTCGGGAATGCTTTTGTGTGAACTTCCAAAAAACGCATCCACTTCCGGAATATCGGCCTGAAGCTCGGTTGCGTATCGATCCGAAAGGCATCCCATGACATACACTTGCTCCAGATCACCCTGTTGTTTGAGTCGCACCCCATCCAGAATATGGTCGATGGACTCCTGTTTGGCCGCGTCGATGAATCCACACGTGTTGATGAGCAACGTGTCGGCATCTTCAACCCTATCAACGATCAGAAAGTCGTTGGATCGCGCCTGCGCCATGAAGGACTCAGAGTCAACGGTATTTTTGGAACATCCCAGGGTATCAACGTAAATTTTTGGAAGGCGGGTTTTCATAGTGTGCGTCAGGTGATTAAAATCGTCTGCGAAGTTTGTTCAAATGCCACAAATTCCGGCAGAAAAGTCTGAAAAATTACGGATTTTTCCGCTCAAATGGTATGAAAATTAATACCCCGACGTACCGATGTACCTACTTACCGCTTCGAAAACTCGTCCAGTACGGACTCAAAATGATCCATTTCGTGGTCTAATCCGATGGTGATTCGTATGCAATTTGGAAGGCCGAATGCCGGAAGTCGTCGTAGAATCACACCGCGGCGAAGCATAAATTCGGTCAAGTCGATGGCTTCCATTTCAGAGCCCATGATCATCATGACCGAATTACTGTAGGATTTCACGTACTCGATGCCTTTGGAGTCAAACAGTTTGTAGAGTCTTTCACGTCCGTTTCGCACCAATTCCTGGGTCTGGATCAGAAACTCTGCATCGTCCAGGGCCGCAACACCGGCCGCCTGAGCGGGCGTCGATGGTTCGAATGGCAGCTTGACCTTCATCAGGTTATGGATGAGATCTTCGTGGGCAAATCCATAGCCGATCCGGAATCCGGCAAGTCCATATGCTTTGGAGAATGTACGTAGCGTGATTACGTTGTCGAGGCGATATCGCATCGAATCGGGATAATCAGGCTGGTCGTTGGCGAACTCAAAATAGGCTTCATCCAATATCACCAGCACATTCTCGGGAACACGCTGGATGAAACGGTCGAATTCGGCGACGGTGAAATACGTCCCTGTCGGATTATTCGGATTCGCCAGGTAAATGATCTTCGTGTAAGGAGTGATCGAGTCAGCGATTGCATCCAGGTCGAATCTGTAATCCGGAGTCAGCGGTACCTGGTTAAGCCGAATTCCACGACTGTTCGCCAACACGATGAATCCAATAAACGTGGCCGAGGCCGTCAACGCCTCCTCGTGATCCAGGAAAAACGTACGCATGATCAACGACATGATTCCTTCTGACCCGCTACCTGCTATCACGTTCTCAGTCTTGATGCCATACATAGATGCCAGTTTTTTTCGCAACTGAATACTGGCCGGATCAGGATAGTTCATAATCACACTGTTCGATTTAACGGCCGCCTCCAGAGCTTTTTGAGAACATCCCAGGCGATTCTCGTTCGAAGCCAGCTTCGATATCTTCGTCGGATTGAACGACTCTACAACTTCTTCGATCGTCTTGCCGGCAATGTAGGGTTTGAGCTCGTGAACGTGGCGTGGAACCAAAAATGATTTTCGATCGATCATGGATTGAACAGTGTTTTTATATGTAATTTATCGCGCCGGGAACGTGAAGGCACAGAATTTACAAAATAAAGTAGATTGCTTTAAAAATCTTCGATATTTTCATAGAAAAGCGCTTTTAGTAGCTATTTATTTTAGCATACATTTATTTACACTAAGTTTGAGAGAAACATGACTTCTTCACAAGACGCCGTTATTGCATCCATTCCGTCTTACCTACGCCAGTTTGTTGTCCGCCAGCATTACGATGAGTACACTCCTCAGGATCACGCCGTATGGCGATATGTAATGCGTCGAAATCTTGATTTTCTGGCTAAAGTGGCACATCCAGCCTACCTCACAGGTCTGCAGAAAACGGGTATCAATCTCCATAAGATTCCGCATATCGACGAAATGAACGAGAAACTGAATAAAATCGGATGGAGAGCGGTCGTAGTGGACGGATTCGTCCCACCGGCAGCGTTCATGGAGTTTCAGGAGCATAAAATTCTGGTTATTTCCGCCGAAATCCGTAATTACAAGAATGTTCTTTACACGCCAGCACCAGATATTATCCACGAAGCAGCCGGACATGCTCCGATTATTGCCGACGAGAAGTATGCCTCCTATCTACAAAAAATCGGTGAATATGGAGCAAAATCGGTGTTTTCTAAGCTTGATTATGAGATTTATGAAGCCATTCGTCAGTTATCGATCATAAAAGAGTATCCCGATGCCAGTCCAGAAGAAGTCAAGGCCGCCGAAGAGTTGCTCGAGGCCAAGATCGCCGAGAATTCAGATCCGTCGGAGTCGGCGTTTCTGGCTCGTTTGCACTGGTGGACCGTCGAGTACGGACTCATCGGAGAACCGGACAACTTTCAGATCTACGGCGCTGGGATCCTGTCCTCGGTCGGTGAAAGCAAAGAGTGTATGCAGCCTAAAGTCAAGAAGATACCACTGAGTGTAGACTGCTGTGGCTTCAATTACGACATCACTCAGATGCAGCCTCAGTTGTTCGTTGCTAAGGACTTCGATCACCTCCATGCCGTGCTCGAAGAATTCGCCGACACCATGTGCTTCCGAAAGGGTGGCGTCGAGTCTGCACTCAAAGTCGTGAAATCAGCCAATGTAGGAACGTTGGTATTCAGCTCCGGACTCCAGGTGTCCGGAACATTTACTCATGTGCTCGCCGATGTCAATGGAAATCCATCGTTTATCAAAACGACTGGTCCCACAGCTTTAGCCTACAACGACAAAAACCTGGATGGGCATGGAATCGATTACCATCAGGATGGTTTCAGCTCTCCGGTTGGATTAATACTTGGAACTGATCAACCACTCGAATTCTGGTCTGACGGAGATTTTTCAGCCCACGGAATTCAAATAGGAAGCCAGTCTACCCTCAAATTCGCCTCTGGATACATCGTATCAGGAACACCTGAACGTGTAACTCGCAAAGACGGAAGCATCGTGACCATCGCATGGTCTAACTGTACAATCATTGATCCTACTGGGTCCACCGTATATCAACCAGACTGGGGAACCTTTGATCAGGCTGTCGGAGCAAAAATTACTTCGGTATACTCAGGAAGTGCCGACAAAGAAAACTTCAATGTGTACCCACCAAAGTCAGAGAAAAAGGCGATTAAAGTTACCTACACTGACAATGAAAAAAATCTATTCCGACTATACTCCGAAATAGACGCACTCAGAACCAACAATTCTGCAACTGAAATGTCCCTGACATCGATTTTTGACCAGTTAGAGAAGAATCACCCAACAAACTGGCTCATTCGATTGGAACTACTGGACTTGGCGACATCTGCTAAAGCAGATGTCTTGGCAGATGCACTGCTTAAATCCTTGAGTCACCTGGCCGAAGAAAGTGCTGAAAAGAAAGATCTAATCGAGGCTGGATTGCACTTTATGGGAATCGAGCCAAGTGTTGCATAATTGCTTGATTTGAGTGATTTACACGAAAAAGTTGTATAATTGGGGCTGCCGGAGTACATTCAAAACTTCGAGCAGCCTTTTTTATTCACACGTTCCTCAAGATTATGAAACGAGTCCTTCTAACAGGTTTACTACTTATTACGCTTGTCACTAATGCCTACTCTCAGGCTACAAAAGTAACAGCTGCAAATACAGCATTGGGTGCGCTAAATGGTGCTATACTTGGACTCGGGGCAATGGGATTATCCGGTAACACCGACGACTTGAGTCCATTACGAATCGGAGTAGGTGTTGGCACCCTTTACGGATTGGGAATGGGAATCTATGACATAACCATGAATTCAATCAACGGTGTTACTGATACAAAATTCGGCGTATTTCATTCAAGTGAATATTCAGCGATGATTCCGATGTACAATACGTTGTATGGTGGAGCAACAGGATCACTCGTAGGTATGTCAATCGCATTGATTAATGGCACAAGTATTCAAAAAGGGTTCGTCAATGGGGGAAGTGTAGGCTTGTATGCTGGTTTTATTTTTGGCCTGACCGATGTATTATATTTCAGCAAGACACGTACTAATAGCCTATTCGAGCCTGGTTCTTCTGGCCGAAACGATGGATTCGTAACAATGACTTTTGGAAGTCAATCTGCATTATCTTTCGGTAAACTAGACTATACCATCGCTCCGGTCATGGTATCCGGTAACTTCCAGAACACCGTTGTCCCAGTTGTACAACTGGCTCACTACCGACATCAATTCTGACAGTAAAAAAACTGTCATCACTCCCATTGGAAACTACAGAGTAAAAGTTTTTGTAGTAAAACAGGAGTTCAATTCCCCAGGTTTAATCGTTCGCTGATGACTCTTCTTCTTTGCTCAGGCTGCGCAAAAGAGCCTTAACGGTTTCCAAATGTCCCGATAACGACGCATGAAATCCATCAGCCAGATAATTCCATGCATTTGGAGGGTTACCCATTCGGGTTCCGTAAGGATCTACTACATACCCACTTTTACCAGCTATCAATTCCCGATAGCTACTTAGTTCTGCCTCATCAATCACTCCCGAAAAAAGTGGCATATCCTGCATCAACTCTGTAATCACCGGAGGTGGGGTGACCCAGATAATCGGATTACGGGTAACCTCACCGATCATACTTTCAATAACAGCAATATTCTCCCAAAACTCTGCTAAAGAAACCAATGTTCGGTTATCACCAAACGCGTGAAGCTTCTCCGCATCATGACTCCCAACAGTGACGACCACCCAGTCAGGTTTATATACATTTAGATCACGATCAAGTCGACGTAGAACATCCAGTGATGTACTATTGTATACCGCAGCATTGATGAACGTGAACTCCGCGTCATCCACTCCAATAGTTAATGTGTGACGCAGAATCTCGAACCACCCCTGAAGATCATCGGCAGTGGAGTCTCCAATTACCATGATGCGGGCATCAGACTTGAACGGAACTTGCTGCACGTTATCGGCAACCAGATCATCCTTTAGCAACTCGAGCGCGGCCGTCTTGGCTGTTTTGTCATACGACTGACGCAATTCCTTCAAATCTGCTTCCTCCATCCCAATAAAAGCAGCCTGCCCTTTCAACGTTAATGCGCCAGGCAGAAACGGATGAACTTTATGTAAATTAAGATAGGGAGCCAGATAATTCTTTATGGCTGCGATTTCGAGTTCCCTTTTTTTCATAGTAATTCAGTATAATCCGTGAAATTCGTTAAATGTAGAGCAGTTATTGTTGATTAAGGCTCAGTAAATTCCTGTCAAAATTAAAATTCAATATATATGGCAAAAATTACCAAAGCAGTACTCACCGGAATAGGTACTTATCAAACAAAGTTAACCACAGGAAATTACGAGTTTTATTCGGATGAACCCATTGAATCTGGAGGTTCAGGTACTGCACCCGACCCCATGGAGTTACTATTTGGGTCACTTGCAGCCTGCACCATCATCACCCTAAAAATGTATCTAGATCGCAAGGGATGGATGTACGAGTCAATGGATGTTAGCATTACCACTCAGGTCGATCGAATCGAAAATGCGGCACTACTACATGCAGAAGAGCGCAAATTAGTCCGTGAAGGACGTCTCCGCCGCATCCACAAAACCATACACTTGAAATCAAATCTGGATGTGGAACAGCTCGAGCGTGTACTAGAAATTGCCGGGAAATGTCCGGTGAACAAACTACTCAAAGAAAGTGCTTACATCACCGATGAAATCCAGACCGTGTAAATTACACGGTCTGAAAGTTCACAAATTTCTTCCAGTCACTTTCATCGCTATAGTCTTCTATAATATCCGGTAGCACATCAGTTTGGTACTGAGACAGAATATTTGAAATCTCTAGTTGTAGATTCGAAATTGAATTGTTGATCAGGTCGCTGCGGAATCCTTTCTCACCCAATTTAATTACCATTTCCAGAGAGAATACTCGACCAAGAACCTGACCAAGTTCTACCAATTTGCGCTGAGCCTGTTTGATATCAACGTTGAAATCCAGTTTCGAACGTAACATATCCGCCGCATTGGTACTGAGTTCGTAGTTTTTCAAATACTCATACAGATTTGTAATATTCATTTTGCGCATACTTTTGAGGACGGACTCTGATATCTGCTGATACAGAATGTCGTTTGAACCCTCAAATATCTGATACGGACGGCTATCTACTATCGCGCGACCAGCAATATGATCCTGACGATATCCTTTTGCTCCTACCAACTGTAACAACGACTGCGAAGCCTCTTGCATATAATCAGTGATAATAGTCTTGATAGAATTCGCAGCCACGTCCATTTTAGAAAGATCCATGTCAATCTTCGCATTCTGAACCGTGAAGTTACACATAGCAGAACATACCGTAAAGGCAGATTGAATACTGGATAATCGTTTCTTAACCTGATCATAGGTAAACAATGAGCTACCGCCGACCATACGCTCCTTACAGTGATCCAAAGCCTCATCCATCAGTCGTTTCAAGAATCCCATACCCATACCAGGGAACTGAAGTCGGCTTCTATGAAGGATATCCAGCATCATTGTGATACCATTGGTTCGAGGCTCAAGTTTGTACGCAGCGGGAATGTGGGCATCAATTTTGTTTCGTCCGTATGGAAGCATATACAGACCCAGATTCTTGTATACTTCCTCAACCTCAATTCCTTTTAGGTGACTATCGTGAATAAAGAAATCGATATCTCGGGACAAATCACCTTTAGAATTTTGTCGTCGAGCGGTAAGTAGCCAGAAGTCTGCCCAGCCAGTGAGTCCGGCCCAGTGTTTGGTACCCTGCAGATGATACCCAGACTCTGACTCAGTGTAGGATGTCTGCATTTTCAAGGCATCTGATCCGTAGTCGGGTTCAGTGATCATGAGTCCACCAAGATTCTTTTGGTGAATCACACGTTGATATACTGCTTCTTTCGCTTCATCAGTTGCATAGAGAGAAACAGGTTGAAGGAACAGTGCTCCATTTATGCCAACGAGCAAAGATAACGGAAGCGATTCGTAAGAAGTAGCTTCAAGTACAGAAAGACATTCAGCAACATCGCCACCTCGTCCGTCATATTCAGTTGGGACAAATACACTAAGTGGGGAGCAAGACATTACATCACGAAGTACAAAAGGCGGTAAGCCACGTGTAAGGTTCAGTTCTTCGATATTAGAACGTTCTGAAAACAGGTTCTTGAGGGTCTGTTTGTAATTTTCAATAAATTGTGAAAATTGCAATTGAAGAGTTGGATTTTCGATATGGTACAGTTTCAAAATAAACGGAAGTTAATATTAACAGTAATCTAACTGAAAAGTATAAGTAATATAAAATACAACTTTTAGCCAAGACTATTAATTAATACTTGTAATAAAGATTACAGAATGGGGAAAAGAGAGAAGGAAAAAGCGGTTGAGCGGTTGAGCGGT
>CAZJZI010000021.1:0-39104 GCA_964550435.1 uncultured Chitinophagales bacterium
TGCAAAGAATGTGAAGAAATCGAGGTAAGACTTTTCGTATTTGGAATCGTATAAGTAGGGACCTTTACTCTTGTCTAGATCCAGAACGATATCGAATCCGTCGGCGAGTATGTGTTTATTCAGAACATCATGGACTTGGCCCGGATTCACTTGTGAGTGTTTGGACATAAAATTAATACTTGAGGTTCAACTGTGACGTAGTTTTTGCGGTATTTTCCGCCATTTTGTAATCCCCGAAACTTACCACTTAAGTCTCTCATTGACAAGCCAAAGAAGCGGGTATATTATTCGTTTACAATAGAATAGTACTTGACATGGGGAATGTTTTGTATGTATATTACCTGTCTACACCGCGGGGTGGAGCAGCTGGTAGCTCGTCGGGCTCATAACCCGAAGGTCGCAGGTTCGAATCCTGTCCCCGCCACTACAAAAGGCTTGTGAGTACCTCACAGGCCTTTTTTGTTTATATACATGTCTGATTAAATTCTGTATCCAATTTCTGATGGGGATTTAAACAGTTAGAATGTATTTTTATTTCTTAATGTCAGAAAAGTGGTCTTTAATGAAATTTTTGACCAGTTTTTGCCGTTATTCCGAAATAACCTTCATAATGCTATCAATAGATGACTTTTAAGAAGCTGCTCATAGTTCTTTTTCTTTTGATTCCAACCACATTGGTTGCCCAGAAATTGGAGCCAATACCTCTAAATGGGCAACTAAACAGGGATAATCATACCGATCATTCTCATATCGATGGAATATGCACAACCATCGATTTGTTGGGTACCCCAGAGGCAATCCTGGCTCAGGAAGAGTACATTAGATGGAATCGCGCTGGCCGGCCCGGGTGGCGTGAACTTCAGGATGCTGAAATTAGTGTTGCGATAGGTGATGTCAAAAACTTTTTCGTCGTCAATTTTGAGGATAACTCATACGATTCAAAAGTATTTGAACTTAAAGCTATCGGTGAAAGAACTGTAATTTGGGTCGAACGCTCCGAACTGGGACCAAATAAGGTCAGTGACGAGAAAATTGCCGAAATGCTTGAAAATTTAGAGAACAGAACTCCGGGCAACTCTATCGATCCTGAAACGGGTATAGTAATCAATAACAGGGAAATTTTTGGTAACGCCCCAAATGTCGATGGTACAGGTAAGGTTTCTGTTTTGTTAACGAACATTCCAAGACGTGACAATGGACTTACTACAGGAGGGTACTTTACATCAGTTAATTTGTCACAAACGAATCCTAACAGTAATAAAGCTGATATCATATATATCAATACCGCCCTCATTTACAATCCAAACCGTACTGTAAGTTTAGATGGGGCATTGAGTACGCTAGCACATGAAGACCAACACCTTATCCATGCCAATTTCGCTTCTCTATCAACATTTTTGAACGAAGGTCAGTCTGAATGGGCTGAAATTCTTAACGGATACGAACCTCGACCAGCCACTAATCTCCAAACTCCCGAAGAAGTCAATCGTCAGCTCTTAACCTGGCGCTCAAACGACACCGCTGTGTTATTTGATTATGCCCGTGCAGGATTACTCCATTCATACATCGCGGAAAGGGTTGGTCCTCAGGCAGCTGGAACAATAACCCGATCAGGCAGAAACGGGATAAGGGCTTATGAACGAGCTTTATTGAATACTGGACTATTTTTTGAAGATATACTTTTTGATTTCCATACAGCAAACCTTGTGAATGATATCAGTATTGGAGACGGAAATTTTGGTTATCGAGGGTCGGGTAGGTCATCTCTGAGAACATCAGGTTTCGCATCAGAATATCCATCTTATCTGGTAGAAGTTAATACAGGTGGATCTGTAGCGTATGGAGGTGCTGAAATCAAGCAATGGACAGGAGTAGAGAACTTCACTATTGATCTGGAATCTGATTTCACAATGCGTCATCGATTGGTTGCCAAAAGATTAAATACAGGCCAGATTACTGTAATGGATGTTTCTTCTGGTGAATATACACTTGATGGTGAATATGAGTCGGTTCAGTTACTTTCTGCAAAAGTACTTCCTGCAGGATCTAACGAGTTTAATGAAGGTACCAGTACCTATACATATTCAACTCAATGGGAACCACTTCCTGTGGAGCGTGAAAGCGTATCCTACAGTTCAAACTCTGCCTTTTTGGCTGAATTGCCTGGTGACCCTACAAATGATTCACGCCGAAACATTGCGCGCTATGCGACACGGTTTAGTTCCAATATAACAGGTAATATCAATCAGGTTAACTTTGTGGTAAATGGTGGGGAAAGGTCATTACAAGGAACCGGGACTTTAAAAATCAGTCTGCATACAAATATTCAGAACGGAACGGAAACAGAAACCGGGGCCAGTCAGCCATTTCCAAGATTCGAACCCGGGTTGCAACTCAAAGAGAAAAGAGTGGACCTCAGAGCCTTGAGCCGTGGTACTAATGTGGTACTTTTAGATGGTGAAAGTTGGCAGGTACAACGTGGGAATGAGTATTGGGTGGTTTTTGAGGTCACTGATAATTCAGAAGATGCCCGTTTGGAGTTTTTACTTGATGAAGGTTCAACTGATGTGACAGATGGAGACTATTTCCCCACACGTAGTCGAATTTTTATTCGGAATGCTACCGGACTCGGGTCATGGGGAAGCTGGTCGAATAACAATAATTTCCTCGTCGGAATTCAGGTAACTGGTCTCTACGATGGTCCATTGAGTGTACCTACATTCTCTAGTGCTCCACAACCTGAATATAGTCCCTACTATGGTTCCGACTTCACAGTATCCGTCCGGGCGAGTGGGACTCCTCTTCCGGTATACATTTGGACCAAAGATGGGCAATTGTTCAGAACAAGTCCTAGTCCGAATTTGTCTTTTTCCTCTATTACAGAGGAGAATTCAGGTGTTTATTCAGTCCGGGCTGCGAATTACGCCGGCTATACCGAACCAATTGAGTTCGTAATAGATGTCATTCCGCCGGAGTTTAATTTGGTTCAAAATTATCCTAATCCATTCAATAATTCGTCAACTATCGGTTTTAGTGTTGCAGAAGATGGTTTTGTAACCATAGTTGTATATGATGTAACTGGTCGTCATGTTGCAACCTTAACTCGTGCAAATAGACTGTTCCAAAAAGGTTTTCACGAGGTTTCAATTGATGCAGATAACCTTGCAAGCGGAGTTTATATCTATCACATGAGATTTACACCATCCAGAAATGGCGGAGAACGTTACTCAAACACGCGAAAAATGTTGCTGGTACGCTGATAAAACACAAAAAAGGCCGTAGATCGGCCTTTTTTGTTAATCAATAACTTTCAGATTCTTTTGGATTATAGGCCCAAATCACTCATGATTTGATCTATTCGTTGGTCCAATGCCTTATCAGTTCCATCAAATGCTTCAACCGAAGTAAGCTTGGTGTTCACCGAACAATAGAATTTGATTTTAGGCTCAGTTCCTGATGGTCTGGCGGAAATGACGCTACCATCTGCCGTCACAAACTGAAGAACGTCTGACTTGGGAAGTGCGATATCTGTAGTCATTCCTTTTGTAACGTCTTTTTCCACACGCTGCTCGTAATCCCGAAGCACTGTGACGTTCGACCCACCCAATGAGGCTGGCGTGTCTTCTCGAAAGCGTTTCATGATAGCCTTGATTTCTTCAGCACCCGCTTTCCCCGTCTTAGTAATTGAAATTAGCTTCTCTTTAAAGAAACCATACTCAACGTACAATCCAAGTAACCCTTCATACAGCGAAATTCCCTGATCTTTGTACCATGCAGCCATTTCAGCAATCATGGCAGCGGCAACAACTGCGTCTTTGTCTCGGGCATGTTCTCCAACCAGGTACCCATAGCTTTCCTCTCCACCGACTACAAACGTCTCTTTCCCTTCTTTCTCGGTCATCATAGCACCGATAAACTTAAATCCAGTGAGCACATTATGACATGGTACATTCATTGACGCGGCAATGCGATCCATCAGCTGACTTGTAACAATTGTCTTAACCACATATTGTTTTCCGTTTAATTTACCTGCTGATTTCCAGGCGTTGAGCACATAATGCATCAGCAAACTTCCAGTCTGATTGCCATTCAAAAGCACAAAATCACCTTTTGAATCACGAACAGCAATACCCACCCGATCAGCATCAGGATCAGTTGCCATTACCAAGTCTGCTCCAACCTCCCGGGCCTTCTTGATTGACAATGTCAATGCTTCGTGCTCTTCAGGATTTGGGTACACGACTGTAGGGAAATTGCCGTCAACGGTGCACTGTTCTGTCACATAAGAGACATTGGTGAATCCATAGGCTTCAAGCGTTTTTCCAACAATTGGCATTCCGGTGCCATGAATAGGCGAAAAAACAATCTTCATGTCATGTTGACGAGCTATTGCGTCGCGGGAAAGTGACAAATCTTTGAGTACACTCACATACTTGTCATCCATTTTTGAGTCCAGTCGCTCGATTAAGTCCGGATTACCATTGAATCGGACTTCAGAGATATCCTGAATTTTAAGGACTTCCTGAACAACGTTTTTGTCATGAGGAGCAATTAATTGTCCACCATCTGACCAATACGCCTTATAGCCACTATACTCCTTTGGATTGTGTGATGCAGTCAACATTACACCAGCCTGACATCCAAGGTGACGAATGGTATATGAAAGTTGAGGAGTTGGTCTGAGTTCGGGATACAAAAACACTTTTATCCCGTTTGCTGAGAATACATCTGCTGTAATCTGAGCAAATGTGGTTGCATTGTTCCGGCAATCAAATGCTATCGCAACTGAAATGGACTGATTGCCATATACTCTTCGCAAGTAATTACTGAATCCTTGTGTTGCCGCTCCAATGGTGTATCTGTTTATTCTGTTCGATCCAACACCCATGATCCCGCGAAGTCCACCAGTTCCAAACTCAAGATTTTTATAAAATGCATCGGTGAGTTCTGTTGACTTATTCTCATTGATCCATGCACGTATTTGGTCTTTCGTGTCTTCGTCGTAATGGCCATTTAACCAGGTTTGAATGTTCTCTTGGGTAACCGCATCCAGAGTATATAGAATCGACATAATTAGTTAGTTGAAATAATGAATTCGTTTTATTGGCCTGAATCTACTTTAATTTTTCACGAATTGGAAGTAATAATGAGTCGAAATATGAGTAATTATTCCCTGTAGTTTGTTGCTGCAACTGCTTAAAAACCAAATAACTAGATAGAAAATAGTCGAAATTTCTGCATCTCCGGGATAGATTCCCTATCTTATAGAGTTAACCTAAGTTATTGATTTTATTTATGCATTGGATTGATTTTACTGTTTTCTTGGCTTATATGGTCGTGATTCTTGGTATTGGTTGGTACTTCATGAGCAGAAACAAGGGGGATGAAGACTACTTTTTGGCAGGAAGGTCTATGTCTTGGCCACACATCGGACTATCAGTTGTTGCTACTGATGTCGGAGGTGGATTCTCAATCGGACTTGGAGGGCTTGGTTTCATGATTGGGATCAGTGGATCCTGGATGCTTTTCACTGGTCTCTTGGGTGCTTGGTTATCCGCTGTATTTCTTATACCGCGTGTGAAGAATCTAAGTACGGAAAAACGTTTCTTTACCATGCCGCAACTTTTTAATCACCACTATGGTCCCACAGCAGCGTTGGTTGCCGGAGTCATTTCTGCTGTCGGATATACTGGGTTTACAAGCTCCCAAATGCTTGCCGGCGCTAAATTAGCATCTGCATCATTCCCAACAATTGGTATTGATACCGCATTACTCATCATGGGTTTTATCATTGTCGTGTACACGGTCATGGGTGGAATTAAAGCGGTTATTTACACCGATACATTTCAATGGGGTCTACTAATCGTCGGGCTTACGGCTGTTGGTATTCCTGTTGCATATACTGCAGTTGGTGGTTTGGATGCGATTAGAACCACACTGCCTCAAGAGTTTCTGTCCTTAACAGCACTTTCACCCTGGCAGTTTATCAACTGGATGATCACGATAATCCCGATTTGGTTTGTTGGAATGACACTTTATCAACGGATTTACGCATCAAAGTCTGAGGCGGACGCCAAAAAGGCATGGTACCTGGCCGGGCTTTTTGAATGGCCGGTTATGGCATTCATGGGGGTATTTTTAGGACTATTGGCACGGGTAGCAGCAGAGCAAGGTATGTTCTCAGACCTGGGTTATTTATCTGCAGCAGACATGGATGCTGAAATGGGATTACCTGTTTTATTAGCAACCGTTTTACCCATCGGATTCATGGGATTAATGATGTCTGCTTACTTCTCCGCTGTGATGTCAACGGCCGATAGTTGTCTCGTTGCTGCATCCGGAAATGTGGTAACCGACATCCTCAGAAAGGGATTGAAGTTCAGAAACAATGCCATTACAGATATTCGATTGTCTCAACTTGTTACTCTCGGAATTGGCCTACTGGCTCTTGTTTTGGCTCTCACTTTCGAAAATGTACTAGAAGTAATGCTTTGGTCATATGCTTTCATGGTCTCGGGATTACTTGTCCCGGTTTTAGGGGCGCTTTTTGCAAAAAAGAAGAATCCGACCGCGGCTGTTTCGGCTATGGTTGTTGGGGGTGCTGTTACAGTTTGGTTCACATTAAGTCCCCCTATGTGGGCACTGGAACAACTGGATCCGAATGCTTATGGTCTGTCATTATCGGCACTTACATTCATTATATTAACTAAAGTAGGTTCAAATAAATAAATGTTATGACTGACATTATTACAGTTACACATAAACATCTAACAGGAAGATATTCACTGGATCGGGTTGCTGATTTTCTGTTCAATGCCCTGGAACAGTACGGTGACGAGCGGCATCATATCATGAGTTGTCTCGAGTATGCAATCTCGGGTGAGTCTGGTAAAGGTGGCTCTATCACAATTGCCACCGATACCGACACTATCGTAGGTGCAGTTGTTACAAACAAAACGGGAATGGGTGGGTATATTCCTGAGAATATCCTTGTTTATATCGCTGTTGATCCAAATCAACGCGGAAAAGGCACCGGAAAAGCTCTGATGGAGCGCGTGATTGAGACGGTTGATGGCGATATCGCATTACATGTTGAGCCCGAGAATCCAGCAAAACGTTTATACGAGCGACTTGGATTCACGAACAAATATCTGGAAATGCGTCTTCACAAGAAAGGCTAACGTAACCGATGGCTTATCTGAAATTTTATCGCGACAGGCTGCGACATAATTATGATTTTCTGGCTAAACTACTTGATGAACAAGGCATTGCATGGGGAGTAGTTACAAAGCTATTTTGTGGTAATGAAAAAATCATTCGAGAAATACTCGACCTGGGCGTTGTTGAGGTTCACGATTCCAGAATCAGTAATCTGAAAGTAGTCAAGAAAATTGATCCAAATATACAGACTGTCTATATCAAACCGCCTCCAAAGCGAAGTATCAAGTCACTGATACAGTATGCGGATGTCAGTTTTAACACCGAACTGGAGATCATTAAATTACTGAGCAAGGAAGCTGTCATTCAGAACAAAGAACACAAGATTATCATTATGGTCGAGATGGGTGATCTGCGCGAGGGAGTGATGCGTGATGAATTAGTCGAGTTCTATGCCCAGGTATTTGAACTTCCAAATATTCAAGTTGTAGGACTGGGGACCAATCTGAATTGTTTACATGGTGTGATGCCAAATAGCGATAAATTGATTCAACTAGCATTGTATAAGCAGATTATTGAACTCAAGTTTAATCAAAATATCCCCTGGGTTTCGGGTGGAACAACAGTCACGGTACCATTACTTATACGAGGGGATCTACCCAATGGTGTAAACCATTTCAGGATAGGTGAAGCACTTTATTTCGGGGCTGATCTGTTTACGAATACGACCATTCAAGGAATGCACGATAACGTAATGGAGCTATATGCAGAAATCATCGAACTTCACCAAAAACCTATGGCCCCAAGCGGTGATCTGGGTGCGGATCCAAGAGGCATTGTCACTGAAATCAATCCAGAGCTCATTGGAGTAACCTCAACCCGGGCAATTGTAGATATTGGATATCTTGATATCGACCCGAATTACCTGATCCCATTAGACAAAGAAGTCGTAATTCTTGAGGGAAGTTCGGATATGCTAGTCCTGGATGTGAAATCAAACAAAAAGAAATACCGGGTTGGAGACATGGTGGCGTTCAACTTAAAATATATGGGTGCCTTAGGAATCATGAATTCCAATTACATCGATAAAATCGTAGAATAATTCAGATGAACACAGAAATTGCTGTTTTTCCGTCAGATCTTTACATGAAATTCGATTTTTCACCTGTAATGAAGTCGCCAAAACCACTAAAACCGGTTTCATTATCAGAGGCTGATTATCCTGAAGCAGTAGCTGATATGGACTGGTATGTTGGGGGATATTTGGAAAACCGGAAGGGGATGTATTCTTCACCCTTGTATAACGCACAGCGATACATTCATCTTGGTATCGATATCTGGGCGCCGGCCGGGGAAGCGGTGTTTGCTGTAGCCGATGGGCGTATTTTCGGGGCGAGGGATAACAACAACGAACTGGATTATGGTCCGACGATTATTGTTGAACATACACTAAATGGACTTACTTTTTATGCACTATATGGTCATTTAAGCCGGGAATCGATCACTGGTTTAGAGGCAGGTTCACATGTAAAGCAAGGTGAAAAACTAGCAGAACTGGGTACATTTGTCGAAAATGGTGGCTGGGTACCTCATTTGCATTTTGCACTGGGTATAGAACGTCCCGAACAGATTGATATGCCTGGCGTGTGTGCACCCGAGGATACAGAGAAGTATCGGATTCTGCATCCGGATCCACGTTTTGTCTTAGGACCACTTTACTAATTGTCCTGTATGCCAATAACAGATCCAGATATTGATAAATTAATAGAGCTCCGGCGGGAACTGCATAGGTATCCGTTTCTTTCATTGGACGAACAGCCCACAATTGACAGGATTGCGTCATTTCTGGGTGAGTATGCAGCGGGTGAGTGTGTTCGGATCGTGGATGGAAGGGGATTGGTTTGCCATTTCAGGTCTGGACAGGATGGGCCACATTTGGTTGTGCGCGCAGATGTTGACGCCCTGCCAATAAGCGAGAGTTCGGGGGTGGACTACGCTTCAGAAAACGATGGAATAGCACATTCTTGTGGACATGATGGACATTCAGCCATCCTGTGTGGCTTAGCCATGGCACTCACGAAAGATCCGATTCAAAAAGGAACCATTTCGTTGCTGTTCCAGCCATCGGAAGAGAATGGCAGGGGGGCAAAAATGGTTTTAGAAGACCCCTATTTTGTTGGATTATCAATAGATCAAATCATAGCACTCCATAATATCCCTGGATTTAAAAAGGGAAATGTACTTATACGTAAAGGAGTTCAGTGTGCTGCCTCTACCGGTGTTATAATCAAACTTTTGGGAGAAACAGCCCATGCTGCAACTCCAGAGTCTGGTATTTCACCGATTAAAGCATCGGTAGATATCATAAACTACTTGAACGAAATGCCTGAGAGTATGCCTGGGCCAGGATTTGGCTTGCGGGTAACTATTGCAGGATTCTCTTCTGGGGGTCCTAATTTTGGGGTTTCTCCGGGTCAGTCTACTATATGGGCAACACTCAGAACGTTAGATACTACATTATTGAAGGATTCCTGTTCTGCACTAGAAGCAGAAGTAATTGACATTGCGTCAAATCACGGTCTTAAGTCCGAAGTACATCTGACTGAACATTTCGATGCAACTATGAATGACTCAGACTTGGTCAATGATTTTATCCAAACTGCAGAAGGTAGCGGGCTTCAAGTACAGCTCATGAATGAGCCTTTTTCTTGGTCTGAAGATTTCGGCAAGTTTACCTCAAAATATCCAGGTTTTCTATTTGGGCTTGGAGCTGGGGAACAGTGTTATCCATTACACCACTCGGCGTATAATTTTCCAGACCAAATTATCGCATATGGAGTAGAATTATTTGAAAACTATGTCAGAGAGCTGTTAAAATGACCGATTTTCCATTTGAAAACACATCCAGAATCGAACTATCTGAATCTGCATTTCTTAACAACCTTAGATTTTTAAAAGGCTATTTAAATCCAGAAACCAGGCTTTCAGCGGTTGTGAAAGGTAACGCGTATGGACATAGTTTTGAGAAATTCATTCCAATGGCAGAGAAAGCAGGAATCCGTCATTTTTCAGTTTTCAGTTTAGAAGAAGCCTGGCAGGTTAAATCATTAATTCGATTTAACTCAGACGTTATGATTATGGGTTCTGTTCCTGATAAAGCACTGGAATGGGTCGTTAAACTAGGTATTGAAGTTTACATTTTTGAAATAGAAAGGCTTATTGCGATACTTCATACGGCTCGAAATCTTGGAACGAAGGCAAGGATACATCTTGAATTTGAAACTGGAATGAACCGTACGGGACTGCTTCCAGAGTTAATTCCGGAAATCCGGAATTTACTTAATGAGTTTGAGGGAGTTTATATTATTGAAGGTGTCTGTACGCACTATGCGGGAGCCGAAAGTAGTGCAAATTTTTTACGGGTCAGGGAGCAGATAAAAACATTTTCCCGTATTGTCAGAGACGTCAAATCTGCCGGTATGAATCCTAAAGTCATCCATTCAGCATGTTCCGCAGCTGCTTTAAGTTATCCTTCTACTCAAATGGACATGGTTCGAATTGGAATTGCACTTTATGGTTATTGGCCGACCAGAGAGACCTTCATGCATTTCGCCTTAGCAGGGAGTTCTGAAGATCCAAACAAAGATCCCATTCATACAGATGACCCATTAAAAAGGGTTTTGTCATGGAAAAGCCATGTAATGAGTACGAAATTAGTCCAGGCCGGGCAGTTTATCGGCTATGGTACCAGTTATCTGGCTGGAATTCCAACAAAAATTGCAGCAGTTCCAGTTGGATATGCATACGGCTTTACACGAAATCTGAGTAACCTGGGACGTGTCATTGTAGGAGGGAAACGAACATCTGTCGTAGGTGTTGTAAACATGAACATGATGCTTGTCGATATTACTGAAACACCAGAAGTGAAACGTGGAGATGAAGTGGTATTGATTGGACGTCAAGGCGATCAGGAAATTTCGGTCTCATCGTTCAGTGAGATGACTCAACATATCAACTACGAAACACTTGTCAGATTACCAGCTGACTTACCCAGGGTTATTGTCGCCTAATTTTCAGAATTTTCTGCTTTAAACGTTTCATTTGGCAACTTTTTACATAAGTCCAGAAACATTTGACACAGAAAAGTGCGTTCTTTGTTCATCTACAAACGCTCGTTATTACTTCTCATGAACAAGAACTTACGCATAGCCCTTTTTATCCTGATTCCAGTAGTTTTTATCGGCGCATTTCTGCTTCGGGACACGATATTTGGTCAGGATCAAGGACCAACTCCAACGCCTGCTTCCACTTCAACCAACCCCAATGCTAACCTACTTGGTGTTCGAGCAATAAAGTTGGCTACCCAGTCTTTTTCGAATCGTATCTTTACAACTGGTTCGGTCATTGCCAATGAAGAAGTACAACTTCGACCCGAAAGTTCAGGGCGAATAACGGCGCTAACCTTGGATGAAGGCAGAGCCGTCAAAAAAGGTGATATTCTTGTTAAAATCAATGATGCTGATCTTCAAGCCCAATTATTGCGGACCGAACTTCAACTTGAACTGGCTGAGTTACGTGAGGAAAGGCAAAAAAATCTCCTGGAAAACAGAGCTATTGCTCAGGAAGACTATGATGTTGCCCTAAACCAGGTTAATACCATCAAAGCTGAAATTGAACTCATCAAAGCTCAAATTGAAAAAACCGAAATACGTGCTCCTTTTAATGGTGTGATCGGCCTTAGAAACGTGAGTGAAGGTAGCTACATATCACCAACCACAGTGGTAGCCACCCTCCAGGACTTCAGTACAGTCAAAATCGACTTTTCGATTCCAGAGCGTTATGCTGCATTCATTCAATCCGGCGACACGATATCGTTTACAAGACAGGGCTCAGATCAACGTTATGAAGGTACTATCATGGCAATTGAACCCAGGATCGATAGAACAACGAGAACCTTGATGTTGAGAGCCCAGGCGCCGAATCCAGGACAGTCCATTATTCCAGGTGCATTCGCTGAAATTCAGTTTCAACTTCGTGAAATCCCAGATGCGATCATGGTTCCATCCGAGGCTGTCATTCCTGAGTTGGGTGGGAACAGTATTTTTGTATTAAGAGATGGAGTAGCTAGCCGGAAGACTATCCAGACCGGAACCCGAACCGAAACGTTGGTACAGGTGACAGATGGGCTGGTAGAAGGCGATACCATTCTAACCACGGGTATCCTTCAATTAAGAGAAGGAATGCCTGTTCGAGTCACCGAATTGATAGATCAA
The DNA here is from genome assembly GCA_964550435.1 of uncultured Chitinophagales bacterium. Classification (GTDB taxonomy): domain Bacteria; phylum Bacteroidota; class Rhodothermia; order Balneolales; family HLUCCA01; genus UBA11400. Next base: position 12,432 of record CAZJZI010000021.1, read on the forward strand.
GCTAACCAGGAACTGTAATCTATGAGTCTTTCCTCCTTAAGTATACGTCGACCGGTATTGGCCACTGTGATGTCCATCGTGATTGTGTTGTTTGGTATCATTGGATACAATTATCTGGGTGTACGAGAGTATCCTGCTGTAGACCCACCAATTGTTACAGTCAGTACCAGTTATGTCGGAGCGAATGCTGATGTAATCGAGTCCCAGATCACTGAACCGCTGGAGGAGTCTATCAATGGTATCGCAGGTATTCGCACAATTACATCAGTATCACGGGAGGGCAGATCTACTATCACTGTTGAGTTTAACTTGGACGTTGACATGGAAGCGGCAACTAACGACGTTCGTGACCGAGTTTCCAGATCACTTCAGCGACTTCCACCCGATGTAGATAATCCGATTGTAAGTAAAGCTGATGCGGATTCAAACCCGATCGTGTTCCTAAACGTGAGTAGTGATGTACGAGATCCGTTAGAAACATCAGAAATTGCGAATAACATGATCCGTGAGCGGATGCAGACCATTCCTGGTGTGTCGGAGGTTAGAATATGGGGAGAAAAACGCTATTCCATGCGTCTTTGGATGGATCCTGGTAAACTTGCTGCATATGGGCTGACACCACTTGACGTTCGACAAGCCATAGACCGTGAAAACATTGAACTCCCAAGCGGGCGTATTGAGGGGTTCAACACAGAGCTTTCTGTTCGAACCATGAGTCGTTTGGAAACTCCCGATGAATTCAACAATCTCATCCTAAAAGAAACTGGTGGGAATGTTGTGCGATTCCGTGATGTCGGATTTGCAACTTATGGAGCAGAAAATGAGCGAACGGTTTTGAAGCGAGACGGTGTGCAAATGGTCGGTGTTGTGTTGATTCCACAACCAGGGGCTAATAATATTGCTATTGCCGATGAATTTTACAACAGACTGGACGATGTCATTAACGACCTTCCTGACGACATAAATACTGCGATCGGTTTTGACATTACGGATTATATCAGAGCATCCATCACGGAGGTTCAAGAAACCATTATCACCGCATTTGTACTGGTAGTACTCATCATCTTCATGTTCCTGCGTGACTGGCGAACGACCGTGATTCCAGTTATTGTGATACCGATTGCCTTGATTGGAGCTTTCTTCATCATGTTTATCGCTGGATTCTCAATCAACGTTTTGACCATGTTGGCACTAGTACTTGCCATTGGACTAGTAGTTGATGATGCCATAGTTGTTATGGAGAACATCTATACGAAAATCGAACAGGGGATGGAGCCCACTGAAGCCTCCATCCGTGGTGCTGCTGAGATTTTCTTTGCGGTGATTTCAACCACTACTGCTTTGGCTGCGGTATTTCTACCTGTGATTTTTCTGGAGGGCTTGACTGGCCGACTCTTCCGTGAATTTGGTGTTGTACTGGCTGGATCAGTAATAATCTCTTCGTTTGTTGCTCTCACGCTCACCCCGATGTTGTCCAGTAAGATTCTAAAGCGAAGAGAAAAACACAATTTCATCTACAATGCCACAGAACCATTCTTTAATGGGTTAAACAATGCCTATAAAAGTTCACTCAATGCATTTCTTAAAGTCAGATGGGTTTCGTTTATTATTATTGCCGCCTCGATTGGCGTTATCGCATACATTGGTAGTCAGGTTCAGACTGAATTAGCTCCCCTTGAAGACCGCGGAAGAGCTAGAGTCATTGTCACAGCCCCAGAAGGAGCAACTTTCGAATATATGGACAGCTACATCGACGAGGTCGTAGATGTAATGAAGGACACCATTCCTGAATTTGCTAATATTATTTCAGTAACATCTCCAGGCTTTAGCGCATCAAGTTCTGTAAACTCGGGATTCATAACCCTGAATTTGGTCGATTCGGACCTGAGAACTCGATCACAGCAAGAAATTGCTGATGAACTGGGAATCATACTAAATGGATATACAGGTGCGCGTGCGTTTGTTTCTCAGGACCAGACCTTTGGGGGTCGCAGAAGTGGATTGCCAGTCCAGTTTGTGATCCAGGCACCTAACTTTGAAGCATTAAAGAATAATTTGCCCAAATTCCTTGAAACTGCATCTGATGATCCTACGTTCTCTGTGGTAGATGTTGATTTAAAGTTTAATCGACCTGAACTGAAGATTGAAATCAATCGTGACCGTGCCCGTGCTCTTGGTGTTTCCGCCCTCGATATTGCGCAAACGCTACAATTAGCATTAAGTGGACAACGATTCGGCTATTTCATTCTAAATGGTAAACAGTACCAGGTTATTGGTCAATTATCCAGGGAATATCGTGATGCTCCAATCAATTTACGTTCCCTCAACGTTAAAAACAGCCGAGGCGAACTCATACAGCTAGACAACGTCGTTACAATAAGCGAGCAAAGTAGCCCACCTCAACTTTTCAGGTTTAACCGGTATGTTTCTGCGACCGTTTCAGCTGGTCTAGCTCGTGGGATGACACTTGGCGATGGAATCGAAGCAATGGAGAATATTGCTACGCAGACATTAGATGGTAATTTTACGACAACATTGGCAGGGACCTCCCGTGATTTCGCAGAGAGTAGCAGTAGTTTACTTTTCGCCTTTGCACTAGCTGTTATCCTGATTTATCTAGTTCTTTCTGCACAATTTGAAAGCTTTCGAGATCCACTTATAATTCTGTTTACAGTCCCCTTAGCGGTAGCAGGTGCGATACTGTCTCTTTGGGCTTATGGACAAACACTCAATATTTTCTCTCAGATCGGAATAATCATGTTAGTTGGATTGGTAACCAAGAATGGTATTCTCATAGTTGAGTTCGCTAATCAGCGGAAAGCTACTGGATTAGACATTATGGAAGCAATTACTGACGCTGCCGCGACCCGATTTCGTCCAATTTTGATGACGAGTTTGTCGACCATACTTGGTGTCGCCCCAATTGCATTGGCTTTAGGTGCCGGATCTGAGAGTCGAGTTTCCATGGGTATTGCTGTTATCGGTGGACTTATATATGCCAGTTTGCTAACACTATATGTGATTCCTGGTGTTTACAGTTATCTAAGCAGTAATACAGCAAGTGTGAGCAATGTAACGCTTGATCCAGATGCTGATATTGCCAAGGAAGTCAATAAAACTAATCTAATCGAAGCTTAGGTTTCATATCAATTAGTAAAGGTGTTTCGAAAAGCTTCTGATTGGTATCCATTCTGAGGCTTTTTCTTTATTAACTACTTGTAAATGGCTTATGCTTGCATTAAATTTAGGCATGACTAATAATTAAATTCTCATTTGCTGTTATGATTGATTACCTACTTTCATTAGATCCTGTACTGCAGGCATTTCTTGCTGGCACGTTTGGTTGGGCCATGAATGCACTTGGAGCTTCGAACGTGTTTTTTATCCGTAATGTTAACCAGAAGTTAATGGATGGTATGTTAGGATTTGCAGGAGGGGTCATGATTGCTGCAAGTTTCTGGTCGTTGTTATCCCCGGCTATTGCCATGTCAGAAAATGGCCCGGTTCCTGTCTGGGTTCCTGCAGTAGTTGGATTTTTACTAGGTGGATTCTGTATCAGAGGAATCGATGCTGTGCTTCCGCACTTGCATATTGGATCTCCTTTGAAAGAAGCTGAAGGTGTACCGACAACCTGGAGGCGGGGAACCTTGCTTGTTACAGCCATGACATTACATAATATTCCTGAGGGACTTGCAGTTGGCGTCGCATTCGGAGCAGTTGCGATAGGAGTGCCAGAGGCATCCATGGCTGGAGCTATTGCTTTAGCGCTTGGAATAGGAATCCAGAATTTTCCAGAAGGATTCGCTGTATCAGCTCCCCTGCACAGAGATGGTATGTCGAAAGGGAAGAGCTTTAATATTGGTCAGATGTCGGCGGTTGTAGAACCTGTTTTCGCGGTAATTGGTGCGCTCCTTATTATATATATGCAACCAGTGCTACCCTATGCACTTAGTTTTGCCGCAGGAGCTATGATTTTTGTTGTAATTGAAGAAGTTATTCCAGAATCACATCGAAACGGGAACGCAGATTTCGCTACAATGGGGGGTATGTTTGGATTTGCATTGATGATGTCGTTAGATGTTGCACTCGGTTGATTTTCTAAACGATTAGATAACTGATAGTTAGATGAATATTGAGTTTTTTGAAAGAAATTTATTTTAAGTAATATTGCGTGCCAAATTGTAAAAAAGTGTTAAATACATCTATTTGGTAACAATAAGGTAATTTTTTATTTCAAAAATGGTCGAATTCGATTAGATTACACACTTCGAAAGTCAAAGATGAAAATGAGATGTATGCGATATGCGTCATCTCGCAACAATGTATGTGTCGAATGGGTGTTTTGAGAATAGATGTGTTTCACATGTGTTATCAATTCATCCGGGAGCACAGCAAATCAAACAAAAAACCAAACATGAGGTCAAATATGTTCAAAAAGCTACTACTAGTGGCATTTGTTGTCCTTTTGGCTCCTGTTGCAATGTTTGCTCAAACGGCCAGTATTTCTGGACGAGTGACTGACAGCGCTAACGGGGAGGTTATTACTGGGGCAAACATTTACGTCGTCCAGCTGGAGCGTGGTGCCGTATCGGACTTAGACGGTAATTTTACCGTTACTAATATTCCGGCAGGTACATACACGGTCAATATAACCTACGTCGGTTACCGACCGATCAGCCAGCAGGTGACACTTAGCTCAGGTCAAAGTTTCACACTTAACGTTGAAATGCAACTGAGTACCATTGGTCTTCAAGAATTTGTCGTTTCCGGATACGGTGTAACACAGAAGCGGGAATTAACCGGTTCTATTGCATCTGTTAGTTCAGCTGATATCGAAGGCGTTGCGCTTCAAAGTACTGAAGCTTTACTCCAGGGTCGTGCTGCCGGTGTGACAGTTACAACTACTTCCGGTAACCCGGGTGGTGCGTTCCAGGTTAAGATTCGTGGTAACGGATCTGTTAACGCTGCTACACAACCGTTGTATGTAATCGACGGTGTGCAGGTATCTTTTGCACAGCAGTCTGGTCTTACATCAACTACACCACTTAACGCAATCAACCCTAATGACATCGAGTCAATCGAGGTTCTAAAGGATGCTGCTGCTGCTGCTATTTACGGTGCTCAGGCTGCTGCTGGTGTAGTTTTGATTACTACCAAGCAAGGTCGTGCAGGTCGTACTGTAGTTAACGCAAGTGTTGAGCGTGGTGTTCGTAGCCTTGCTCGAAACGTAGATTACATTACCTCGGAAGAATATGTTGAGTATCTCGCAGAGGGATTGGCATACCGTAACGGTGCCCGTGGAATGAACGGATTTGATTTGGCTCCATTCATTGCGAATCGCCAAACTGCAATGCTGAACTTCTTCGGTCGTGATCCAAACTCAACTGCTGAAAATCCACAGTTAGCGAATACTGACTGGCAAGATTTTATCTTCTCAGAGGGTTCTACTGCTAAGTATTCCATGTCTTTCTCAGGTGGAAATCAGGCTACTTCATACTTTGTTTCCGGGGGATTCGAAGATACTGAAGGTACTGCATTCAATACTGACTTTACCCGTTTGAGCTTACGAACCAACCTTGATCACAAGATCAACGATCGTTTGGATGTAAGCATGAGAACTGGTCTTTCAAGAAGTACCCAGTTCGGTGTTTGTCAGGATGGTAACTTCATTAACTGTCCTCCATCACAAGCAATGTTCGAAGCTCCTATGAGTTTCCCTTATAATGCCGATGGATCTTACAGTACCCGTACTCGTTTCGGTATTGCAAACAACCCTGCTGTTCAAATGGAGGAAGTTGATCGTGATGTTTCTGTAACTCAGATCCTTACTTCTTTGGCATTGAACTACCGTATCAACGACTGGTTATCTGCTCGTGGATCAGCTTCTGTTGATTACCGTAATACCAATGACAACCAGTATCGTTCTCCGATAGCTGCTCCGGTACAGTCCGGGTGGGTTTCATTCGCAAACCGCAGTGTTCAGAACGTAATGGGTAACTTCGTATTGAACTTTAATAAAGACATTACTGAAGAGCACAACGTTGCAGGTCTATTCGGTACTGAGTATCGTCGTGACTACTCTGAATCACAACTGACCACTGGTGAAGGTTTTCCTGGACCATTCTTTACAGTATTGAGTGCTACTGCAAATCCAACTCAGGCTGCTGGAGTATTCAACGAGTGGAGATTGGCTAGTTACTTCACTAACCTTCGTTATAACTACAACGAGAAGTACTTCGTTAATTTTACAGGTCGTTATGATGGTCACTCACGATTCGGATCTGGTAACCGCTGGGCATTCTTCCCATCTGTTGCACTTGCATGGCGAATCACTGAAGAAGATTTCTTCAATGTCGACGCATTTGACGAGTTGAAACTTCGTGTTAGTTATGGTATCACTGGTAACTCTGCTATTGGTAACTATGCAGCTCGTGGATTGTTCTCCGTTTCAGGTTCCTATCAAGGTGTTACTGGTTTGACTGCAAGTCAGCTTGCTAACAATAGCCTTAGCTGGGAAGAAGCTCGTGAGTTGAACATCGGTTTGGATTTCGAAATCCTTGAAGGACGTATCTTCGGTGCCATCGACTACTACACGAAAGACAACGAGAAACTCTTGTTCGGTCGTCCATTGCCATTGGATAGTGGTTTCGGATCAATCACTGAGAACATCGGTGCTATTCGTAACACCGGTCTTGAAATCGAGTTGAATTCCGTTAACATTAACACACGTGGATTCCAGTGGTCAAGCCGTTTCAACGTGGCTATGGCAAATACTGAAATTCTTGAGCTTCCTGAAGGAAAGGATATTAGCCCAAGTAGCTATTTCAATGCCTTGATTATTGGTAAGACTCTTGGACTCATTCAAGTCCCTCGTTGGGCTGGTGTTAACCCTGCTGATGGTCGTCCGATGTGGTATGATGCTGATGGTAACATCACATATACTCCAGAAGATACTGATGCTATCGAGTACAAAGATGGTAATGCAGACTACGTTGGTGGTTTTGGTAATACAATCAGCTACAAAGGGTTGACTCTGGATGCATTCTTCCAGTTCAGTATTGGTCAATGGGCGTTCCCATCAACTGACTACTACTTTACCAGAACTCCTGACTTCACAATGAACATGACTACTGAAGTTCGTGATCGTTGGAGAAACCCAGGTGACATCACCTATTATCCACGCGCTATGCTAGCAGGTACTGATTTCGCTGAAACCGACAACTACCGTGTAGAAGTTGGAACACAAGCGATTTATAATGCCAGCTACATTCGTCTGAAGAACATCTCGCTCAGCTATAACATTCCTACAAGCCTGACCGATCGTATCGGAATGGGTAATGTAAGATTGTATGCTAGCGCTGTGAACCTGATCACATGGACTGCTTGGCCATATTACGATCCTGAAGTTGCGTTCTCACCGAACGACATCTACAATAACGTAACTACCGCATCTTATCCGACCGAGCGTCAGGTATATGCTGGTATCGACATCAGATTTTAAGTAGTTCACAGACAAAAAAACGGAATTACATATGAAAACAAACATGTTTAAAAAAGTCCTTGGAATTGCGCTGATATCAGTTGCTTTCGTTGGCTGTGATTCAATACTTGAAGATGTTGAACCACCAACGTCAGTTTCATTTGAAGCTGCGCTTTCATCTCCAGAGGCCGTTCGCGCTCTGAGAGCAGAAATGTATTCGTCTATCAGAGGTAGTTTCGGATTCACCACCCAGTATATGGTTGGTCCCGGAGCGTTCGCTGATGAGACCAGAAACCGACCTGGATCCACTCGTTTCCAAAACCTGAACAGTGCCATTGGTACCTCAGGAACGGATCACCTGGGCCATTTCGGTGATGCATACGGAATTCTCCGTAATGCTAACATGATTATCGGTGGTGTCGCAGACGGAGTACTTCCAGCTGCAGAACTAAGCCGATATCGTGGAGAAGCACTTGCTATTCGAGCAATGGTAAACCACAACATGGCACGTACCTACGGTTATGAGCCTGGTCGTACCTCTATGGGTGGAGCAAACTGGGATCTGAGTATCATTCTCAGAACCGAGCCTACTCTGGACATTGCTGATGCTGAGCCTAAAGCTCGTTCAACAGTAGCTGAAACCTACGCTTCAATCCTTGCTGACCTCACCGAGGCACGTGGATTGTTGAGTGGAGTGAATACAGATAACTCATTTGTTACCGAAGCATTTGTTGTCGGACTTGCAGCACGAGTTAACCTGTATGCAGGCAACTGGTCACAAGCTGCATCACTTGCACAAGAGGCAATTACTCTTAGCGGTAAATCGCTACAGGCTACTGAGGCTAACGTTGGAACTATGTTCTTCAAACGTAACCCAGAAGCTCTGTTTGAAATTGTTGTAAATGCAAGTACAGAAGCTATCGCGGGCAGTAACATCAACAACGGTCTTGCAGCCTACACTGCTGACCAGTGGGTTCCTCAAGTTCCTACTCAAGTAGTTATCGATAAATACAACGCTGGTGACTATCGCCTGGCTACCTGGTATAAAGACTGTCAAGTACAGCAATCTACTGGTGCAGCTGCTACTGGTTGTAACACTGTCAACAGCTTGTCTGCATCGGTTAACAAATGGAATGGATACAAAGGTAATCTTGCCGATGATATCCCTTACATGAGAGTTGCCGAACTCTACCTGATCTGGTCTGAAGCTGCTGCTAAAGCTGCAAACAGCCCAGCTGCGGGTGTAGCTCCGTTGCAAACACTTCGTACAGCACGTAACGCGGGTGAAATCCCAGCTACCGCTCTTACTGATATGACTTCTTTCGAGAATTTCATACTTGACGAGCGTGTACGTGAGCTGATCGTTGAAGGGCACAGATTTTATGACCTGAAACGATTGGGCCGCGATATACCAAACGTTAATGGTACTGTTAAGATTCGAGCTGATTCATACAGAATGCTAGCTCCATTCGGTACCGGTCTACAAAACGTGAACCCATTGCTCGTAGAGAATCCGGGCTATGCTACCGTTAACTAATTCAAACTATAGGTATATCAACATGAAAAAGTTATCCATATTGTTATTAATGGTACTCTTTGTAGCTAGTTGCGACTCTATGTTCGACACTGGTGATGTGGAAAAGACCTATGATGGGCCAACTGTAACGGCATTCTTCCCGCTTCAGTTACAAACCCGTCTGGTTAATAACACAGCTACTGTTAGAGTACAGCTGATTGGTCCACATAGAACCACCGCTACAACGGTAGGTTTCAGTGTCGATCCGGCTTCTACAGCAATCGCTGGAACTCACTACACACTTGGAACTACCTCACCGGTAACAATTCCAGCTGGACAAAGTGAGGCAACGATCACTATCAACATGATTCCAGGTAGCCTTGCTTCAGGTGAAGTTCGACTATTGTTGAATCTAGATGGTGCAGCGGATGCTCCGGCATCTGAGAACCTCAAGAGATCTACGGTCTTTATCAGACCCTGATTTCTGATTTATCGTTGAAAAACGAAAGCCCGCTGTGTTCGCACAGCGGGCTTTTTTTTTACCCGGCTTTGCCGGTAGAGGATAGAGAAGAGAAAAGAGATAAGTGATAAATGAGTTTTAAAGATGACTTCGTTAATTGGTTCGAGATATACTGAGACAAACCAATTTAATAATGCTACAGATCAGTCACTGGACCCCAATATGAACAAATAACCTGAATTCAGAGTCTCAGTCAAGTATAAAACTATTCTAGTACTAAACCCTTTTCTCTTTTCATTAACCGTTTGCTTTGCTAACGGTTAATTCATCATCAGCACAGTCCCTAGTTTCCAGCTCTGAATAATGTCGTATTCAATACTGTGATAAAAACGTTGACGCATGAGTACATAGTGATTGTACGGGAAGAATTGGTCAGATATTTTAGGGCGATAAAAGCGAAATGTGGTCAATGGATCACTTCTGTTATACGAATAGTACCATATAGAGGTGTCTAGATAATTTTCAACATAATATGGGGGTCCAAAAAGTATAAAAACCATTCCCATATCCGTCTTCCAACCTTCTTTGAAGTTTGAAAATTGTTTATTGGCCTGCTCAACACGGCTGTAATAAAGTTCAATAACTTGTCGTGCCCGGTTTGAATTACGCATATCCTTGAGCCAGAAAAGATCCACTTCACGCTTTAATGAGTCTGGATCCTGAATGTTTATTAAGCGATCGTACTCACGTCTACCCATTAAATAAAATAGTGGCTCTGCAAATTCATTGATGTTTCTAACAGATGGAAAGAATGAACTGGTAATATTAAATTCTCTAGCCTTGAATAAAGTACTTTGATTCGTATCACCATTCTGTACATTCACCTCAAAACGATAGTTGCCCGAACTTGGTGTAGGCATGTTATATTCAATCAGTATGCTTCCAGTTTCAGACCGAAGGATTCGTTCGTTGGTGAAAATTTCATTCAACCTTTGATACTCAATTCCTTTGTAGGAAATTGAACCTGGAGATGGCTGTATACCAGCCAACGGACGGGCAGGCACCGAATCCGCATTGAATGTGTATAATCCCATATTGATTTGGGACTCAAAACTGTTATCAGGGCGAGTTATCTGGTACTGAAACTTTAATGTATCAAACCGTGATTGCACAAAATAGGTGGTTATCGGTACGAATCCCTCATCCGTTTCATTATCTTTTCCCAGAAGTAGAACACTGGTGATACCTACAGCCGTACTGTCTGGATCAGGTATTGAGGTTGACGTTTCCCGAACAGTTTGATTACCTGATGCTTTATCTATCAACGAAACAAGAATTTCATAATCTCCAGGTAGTAACGGAATCCGTTCATTGAAGGTGAATACTTCACCACTGTCAACTATTCTTCGGTCATCACCTGTGATTATAATTTCTTGTATACGATTCTGAATACTAACCTGCTGACCGTTGACATCCTGAAGTATTTGAATCCCAAGCTCAACTGTCGATTTGTAAATCGAATTTTCGATCTTGTAAACAAGACTTCCTTTTACAATATCCACGGTCAAATCGATGCCCGGTAAGTCGTCATTGTCGAACAATCCTACAGCTAGAATCCTCATTTCAGGATATCCCTGACGGAATGTGACATCCGAACCTCGGTCAATGTTTGCCATTTTCTGAGACTTACATCCAGCCAGGACAAGCACAAAAAGCACTAAATATGTGGATAAACGCAAAAACTGCATCAGTGGTAACTATTTGGGTTCAAATTCTGCCATTTACAAGGTAACATTTTTAATCTTAACGTGAAATTTCATCAAAATCGTTTATTCAAATTGGCCTGAAGTTGATTATACGTTTAAAATCTTGCAAACGCTGTAATTTCACATCCATTTTCCATGCATAATCGGTGCAGAATCTCCTTTTGATTCTGTATCTTACCGCATCAACAATTAGGGAATCAAAGAAGTTATATGTTTCAATCCGATCGAAGAACTAAAATCGTCTGTACCATTGGTCCAAGCTCAAATACATATGAAAAAATCATGGAGCTTGCTCAAGCCGGAATGAATGTCGTGAGACTGAATTTTTCTCACGGAACACACGAAGATCATAAAAAAGTAATCGAGAACATCAGAGCTGTAGCCCAGAAAATCGGGTACAGTTTGCCAATTCTCATGGACTTACAGGGACCAAAGATTCGGGTCGGACAAATGAAAGATGGGTCCCAGGTAATAACAGCAAATGAATACGTTACTCTCACTCCAGATACGAGTATCGAAGGTTCATCATCGGTTATTCCAATCGATTATCCAACACTTGCCAAAGACGCGACACCCGGTGATACTATTTTATTGGATGACGGATTATTTGAGTTCCGTGTGATAAAGGTCGAATCGGATAAAGTCACTGCTCAGGTTATCAATGGTGGGACTCTTAAATCCAGAAAAGGGGTGAATCTACCCGGTGTTAAATTATCCATACCAGCCACATCTGAAAAAGATATTGAGGATCTCGAATTTGGTCTCAAAATGGGGGTTGACTTGGTTGCATTATCTTTTGTCCGTCACGCAGATGATGTTCAAAATTTGATTTCGAGAATACGCTCTGCAGGATCTAATGCTGGAATTATCGCCAAAATTGAGAAACCAGAAGCATTAGATAATTTCCAGGAAATCCTGGAAGAAGCAGACGGTATCATGGTCGCCAGAGGTGATCTAGGTATCGAAGTACCGTCCGAAACGGTTCCACTTCATCAAAAACGCATGATTCGGGCATGTAGAGCCGCTGGCAAGCCCGTAATCACGGCTACTCAAATGCTTGAGTCCATGATTACAAATCCAAGAGCAACTCGTGCAGAAAGCTCAGATGTCGCAAACGCGGTGTTGGATGGAACAGATGCTGTGATGCTATCGGGCGAAACCGCATCTGGTAAGTATCCCGTTGAAGCTGTTAAGGTAATGGATAAGATCTGCAGATCTATTGAAAAACAAACCTCATCTATTTTCATGAATCTGGATTTCAAAAAACCAGAATGGAAAGAAAAACAGGTTATTGAATCCCTTAGTTACAGTTGCGTGCGTATAGCTGAAGAAGTCGATGCAAAAGTAATCGCTACAATTACGCACTCTGGAACAACAGCCCGGCGTATTGCCAAGTACCGTCCAAAGGTACCAATTGTAGCTTTTACAGAAAGTTTGGATGTTCGTAGACAATTGAATCTGGTTTGGGGCGTTCAATCTGTAAAACTGAATGAAATTTTTGAGACAGATAAAAGCGTTCAATTAATGGAAGAGTATTTACTCAACCAGGGTTACGTTCAGCGAGGAGACAGGATTGTTATTGCAACCGGAATACCTGTAACCAAACGTGGTCGCACTAATATGATCAAAATTAGCACTATTGAATAATGTTTCGCCGTAGTAGTCATCTCATTTTGTTACTGATCGTATTCGTTGGAGGATGCGGTTCAGGTCTTAAACAACGTTGGGGTGACTTCAACGCTTTTTACAACACGTTTTATAATGCCCAACAGAGTTATAAAAGTGGTATTCGGTCAATGGAGTCCCAAAGTTTTGTACTTAATCCAGAGAGGCCAATACGAATACACCGGACTCCTGTGCGAGCAGGTCAGGCAGATTTTGAAAAAGCAATTGAAAAGTCAGCAGATATACTTCGTGATCATGCTGCTTCAAAATGGGTTGATGATGCTCTTTTGTTAATAGGGAAGTCCTATTTTTATCAATCTCAGTTCTTTTCAGCCGAACAAAAGTTTAATGAAGTATTAGCAGCTACTTCTAATCCGTCGACCCGGCAACAGGCTGTTTTTTGGAACAGTCTGAATATGCTCGAGACTAACAGGATTGCGGAAGGTATCAGCTATATTCAGGCTGCAATAGACTCTGATGAGTATGAGTGGGACCGTGAAGTACTTGCAGAGTTGAATCTGGTGTTAGCTCAACTCTACGTAGAAGATGAAGAGTTTGATCTGGCTATAGTATCATTGAGGGACGGGGTTGATGAGGTGGTAGACGAAAGACTACGATCAAGAGCTTATTTTCTGTATGGCCAACTACTGCAGCGTACCGAACGTTTTGAAGATGCCCTTCAGGCATACAGATCCGTTAGTAGAAAATACCCAGAATATTCACTCATTTACCATGCTCAGGTTAAGCAAAATGAGGTTCTTCGAGAAATGGGGAAATTCGATCAGGCGTACAAAAATCTGGTCTCGATGTCTCGTGATGATAAAAATTTTGAGCAGATTGGTGATTTAAACTATGAAATTGCTCGTACTTTGCAATATCAGGGTGAGGTGTATGAAGCCTTTGATCTACTGAATGATGTCATTTATGCCAGTATTCGTCCGCCTGCAAGAGAGACTATAGCTAAGTCACATTATGTGTTGGCTGAATTGTACAGATTCGATTTTAAGGACTTCAGACTTGCTGCTGCGCACTATGATACGGCATCAAGAAGTGTACAGGACTTAGAGCGACTACCAGAGTATTTCAATGCTTCTGATCTTGCCCAATCGTTTGGGAGTTTTTCAAGATTATCATCTGAAGTAACAGAATTGGATAGTCTGCTTTGGTTGTCAACTCTACCTCAAAGTGATCTGGAATCATATGTTGATAGCGTACGTGTAGTTCGACTGGAAGAATATGAAAGACAGCTTCGACAGGATCAATTACGTGGTACCACTCTTGTCAACACTAGCAACCAGGGATCAAATAACCAAACCGGAGGTTCCAGAGAGTTCGGATTCCTGTCACATCGTAATCCTGAGCTGGTACGTCAGGCAGCTGAGTCATTCGCGGCTCTATGGGATCAACGTCCGCTTGTAGATAATTGGAGGCGACTTCAGGCTGTAAGGTCATCTGGGGGTGGTTTAAGAGCCTCTACAGACAATTCAGCAGAATCCCCGACAAACCAATCTCAACGTAACAGACCAGTTTCCACAAATGGAGGTGAGATAAGTGATGCAATGCTGAATATTGACTTATCATCTATTCCGTCTGATTCCACCGCTTTGGCAAATACGAAGGATAGAATCGCTGGATTATCTTATGAAATTGGGAATCTCTATTATTTGAATCTGAGTTTACCGGATTCCGCGATGCGTTACTACGACCGTGCGATATACGAATATTCACAGGCCAGTATCAGGCCACAGGCGATTTATACTAAGGCAGATATTTATCTGGCATCCGGCGACACTCTTAGTGCAAATCCTTACATAGAAATGATGTTGGATGAATATCCTAGTCATAGGATCACTGAGAGACTAATGGTTCGATTAGAAATGGACCAGGATGATTCAGATCAATTTGTTACCGATCTTGAGCGCCAGGAACGAGCACTTACCGATTTACGCGCGAAACTGGTAGATCTCAGTCCTAGTGAAGTTATTGTTGAAATTGATTCCTTTGCAGTACGAAATACTGAGTCACCATTTCTGGATCAGGTAATCATGCGAAAAGCATTGAGTTACGCACAGATTGCATCAAGCGATCCACTCACCGTATCAAAAATGAATCTGTTGAACAAAGCACAACTCATTTGGTCCGACTCACTGGCCACATTTAATGCTCAGAAAGAAAAGTGGCGTGAGGAGTTAACAGATACAACACTTTCTGAGGCAGATCGGGATAGGCTCTCTATTCTTGCAGACTCGAGCCTTACAGAACCAAATTTTGATGAATACTTCCCCTTCATGAGCGCTGATTGGGATAGTGTCCGGTCGGCATTGACCTATATTATTGAGAATTTCGGCTCATCAGATTATGCCGAACAAGCGAAATTCTTAATGGAAGATTTGACAATTCCGGCTTCTTTTATTGTGGCTCCGGATTCTTCAGATTCATCTGGAATCGAGGCTGGGGAAGGAGAGGAAAGTTCTGAATCTGATGTATCAGACTTAGAAACGGACAATGTATCAAACCCTGGAAAAACAATCCAACAATTACCGTCAGATTCCACAAGTACCCCGAACAAGCCAATATCAGTTCCTGATTCAATAAAAGTAAAGCAGGTGGTTCCGGTTACTGCTGACACATCAGAAACTAAACCAGCGCTGAATAAAGTTGATTCAATAGACCTATAGTCGAAATGTTATTTTAGAGTCAGATTTCCAGCCCAAAATCAAACTTTTAGTCCACGAACATCCGTAAGGCTCGATATTCCATTCGAAGTCAGGTATCTCTGCAAATAACGATTTATGTTGCTTACCAAAAAAGGCCCTTGGTAGATCAGTCCTGTATATACTTGTACCAATGATGCACCATGATGGATTGCAAGTAGTGCTTTTTCTGGGCTATCGATTCCTCCGACTGCTACTATAGGTTTCTTACCACCTGTGCTTTTGAAAGTATGATTGACCAATTCTATCATCTTGTTATACAACGGAACTCCTGATAATCCACCTCGTCCAAAATCTTCTGCGCGTTGCCTACTCAAATGCTTCAACGATTCACGTTTTGATGAGGTATTTGTGAGAACATACCCGTCAACTCGTCCTGCTTCACACAAATCTAGTAAAACGTCTAGTTCAGTGAAACTTAAATCAGCCGAGAGTTTCATGAGAACCGGGCGAGATTCAGATCTAGTCTGATTAATCGCATCAATCAACTCTTTAAGTGCAACAGGATCTTCAAACGTCTTACCTTCCTCAGTATTAGGACATGATATATTTATCGTAATATAATCTGCTGTGCTTTCTGCAAGGACAAAACTAGCCACATAGTCACGAATGGCGGAATCCCCCAAAATATTAGGACTGTGCGTTTTAGCGATATTAATTCCCAATGGGATGGAAAGGCCAGGTTTAGCCATTTTGAGTCTATTGGTAATAACCTCGGCACCATCGTTGTTTAGTCCCATCCTGTTTACCAAAGCCTCATTATCGGGCAAGCGTAGTAATCTGGGTTTTGGATTGCCTGAGGAAGAGAGAGCGGTAATACTGCCAACTTCTACAAACCCGAATCCAATTGCTTGCATTAGGGGCATGAGGTGGGCATTTTTATCAAATCCTGCTGCTAATCCAACTGGAGAATTAAAATTCAAACCTAAATGATTTTGTTCAAGCCCATTTCCCCCCCTGTCAAAAAAGGACTGTATGAATGATAGTAGAGCTGAATTAGAACTAATTTCAGACCCAATTCGATGAGTGTAATCATGTGCTTGTTCAGCTTCCAGATGAAACAGTAAAGGTCGAATAATATTTTTGTACAGCATGTTCGTAAATTACCACATAAACGGAATAATTAATACCTGAGAAGCGAATGTATTCACCAGTTTTAACGTATTCAGATGTAGAGAAAAGGCTACTTTCAATGCCCAGGTTTCAGGATGTTGGAGGACGCGCAGCCCGATTTGGAATTGACCAGATTTCTGAATTCTGTAATGCTGTAGGTAATCCAGAACGGTCATATCGTATTATACATGTTGCTGGCACGAATGGAAAGGGAACGGTATCTAGTATAATTGCTTCGTTGCTAAAAGAAGCTGGGTTCAAAACAGGGCTCTACACCTCCCCACATCTTAAAGATGTCAGAGAACGATTTCGTATTAACGGTGAAATGGTATCAAAAGAACGTATCACAGAGTGTTTTTCAGGCTTCGAAAAGGAGCTGCTGAAACACCCACTTACATTCTTCGAATTGACCACTGCAATGGCATTTAAACTTTTCGAATTGGAGAAAGTAGATTTTGCAGTGATAGAAACCGGCCTTGGAGGTAGATTAGACGCCACAAATATTGTAAATCCGGTTGGATGCGCCATTACATCAATAGGATTCGATCACATGGAACAGCTCGGGAATACAATGGAATCCATAGCTTTTGAAAAAGCAGGTATTCTAAAACCCTATGTTCCATTCGTTTTGGGTGAAATTCAGAATTCTGCCAGAGAGGTGATCCTGAGGCAAGCAGATACGGTTGGATCAGAAGAAATCATTGATTCTACCGCTGTTACTTATTTAAACAGCGGGATGCATAGAGTAAGACTTGGAAAAACTTCTTTTAACTTAAAATGCGATTTGAATACTCCTAAAATCGAAGTCAATATCAGGATAGCCATTCAATTAGTACGACGTATTGTAGGCGATGAGCTATTAACCCCAAATGTTATCAAAGCCGGCCTTTCTGCTATTCGTAGTAACTCCGGACTGCTCGGAAGATTTGAAAAAATTACTAAAAACTCGGATTGGTACTTTGATGGTGGACACAATACTGAAGCGCTAAAACAGGTTATTTCACACCTGAATAGGTTGTTTCCGAATCGCGCGAAGGTGGCAGTTTTGTCATTGATGGCAGACAAAATGAACGCAGAGTTGATTTCTTGTTTAGAAGAGTTTACAGAAGTATATTTCTATGAATTAGATACACCCAGGGCTTTAAAAGCTTCTGATTTTTTAAAGTTTTACCCATCCGCTAAGATTCTTGACGAGAATCTTGGTACCCTTAAAAAAAACCTGATCAATTTGAAATCAGCATTGGTTTTATTTACAGGAAGTTTTTACTTTTACAGTACCGTAACCGAGTGGATGGAATCACTCTCACTGGATTCCAATTGAGCAAAACAACGCCTTCCACAGTCTCTAATGCAAACTGATAGTCGGAGCGGAAAATCTCCACGCAAACCAAACCAAAACGCACTAAGGTATTTACATGTCGGATATCCAACCTGTTGGATTTCATTCGAGAGATGTTATGTTTCTTGATTCAAAATCTCTCAAAGAGCTCCAAGATATAGCTCGGAAATACGGTCTTACTCCAGTTACCGGACTCAAAAAGGCCGAACTCATTCAACGAATTAAGACATTGGTTGATTCACAAGCCCAAACATTACTTGATTTTGAGAAAGGATCTGAAAGTGATGGATCTACCTCGTTAGTACCTAAAAAGAAGCGTGGGCGTAAGACTTTGGGTGAAAAATCTCAGGAAAAAAGGATTTCTTCTGAAGATGTATTTCCTACATTCTCTGAACAAATCAGACCTGAACATGATGGAGATTCAATATTTCCTGATTTTGAAGAAGAAATTAAACCCGCCAAGAAGAATACCAAATCTGTAGAGAACAGTGATGACAGATACAGAAAGTCAAAAAAAACTACGACTAGTTTTGACCCCTTTGAAAAAGCAGAAAAAGTAATATCTGGTGTAACTACGGTTGAAAAAGTAGTTAAAGAGCTTGAGACTGAAAAGATTGGCAATTCTGAGGAATCAGAAGTCAAAAGAAATAAAAGAGGAAGGAAACCAAAAAACCATAATGTAGAACAAGTTCCTTCAGAACCTAGACCAGATATCGAAAAAAAAGAAGTCACCCAAAATCCGGCATCACCTCAACAAGAAACCCGCCACGCAGATTTTAGGGATGCTACCTCACCTGGTGGCAGACAAGGTTCTAAAGGGAAAAAACATCTCGTACATGATGTACTCCCTGAATCTGACGCACCTACATTATTGGAAAGAATTGCTGAGATTGAGCCAAAACTTGGTGGCTATTTAATCAACGAAGGTACTCTTGAAATTTTACCGGATGGGTATGGCTTCTTACGCTCAGTCAATTATAATTTCTCTGCAAGTCCGGACGATATCTATGTTTCTCCCTCTCAAATCAAAAGATTTTGTCTCAAACAAGGTGATACTGTAGTAGGAATTATTCGTCCACCAAAAGTTGGTGAGCGATACTTTGCACTACTTCGGGTTGAGGGAGTAAACGGACGTATCCCTCAGGATATGGATTCCCGGCGTGATTTTGAAGATTTACTACCAGTGTATCCAGAATCACGGTTTAAGCTGGAATATGACTTCAGCAACTATACAACACGCATTATTGATCTATTTGCTCCAATTGGTAAAGGTCAGCGTGGACTGATTGTAGCACAACCCAAAACCGGAAAAACTACCATCCTTCGTGAAATCGCAAATGCAGTTGCGGCTAACAATCCAGAGACTAAAATCATCATTCTATTGATTGATGAACGTCCTGAGGAGGTAACTGAAATGGAACGTACAGTCAAGAATGCAGAAGTTTTGGCTTCAACATTTGATATGAAGCCCGAAAACCATAAAGGATTGGCCGAAATCGTGTTCGAAAAAGCAAAACGCTTGGTCGAAAGCGGTCACGATGTTCTACTCTTGATGGATTCGATTACCAGATTGGCTCGTGCCTATAACATCGCCTCAAACTCAGGTAGAACCATGTCTGGTGGCGTCGATTCAGAGGCATTGAAAATACCCCGTCAGTTATTCAGCTCAGCTAGAAATATCGAAAACGGAGGGTCACTCACAATAATTGCTACGGCGCTCATTGATACCGGATCTAGAATGGATGATGTCATTTTTGAGGAGTTCAAAGGGACAGGAAATATGGAGATTGTACTGGACAGACGTATATCCGAACGCCGTATCTTCCCGGCTATCGATATTTACAAGAGTGGTACCAGAAAAGAAGAGCTATTTGTTAAAGATGAAGAGCGTGAAAAGGTCGTATTGCTTAGACGCTATCTGGTGTCTATGAATCCGATGGAAGCAATCGATTTTGTGCTGGATAAGATGAAAGGGACCAGAAACAATCGTGAATTCCTGATATCTATGAATCAGTAAGACTGATTTGTAGACTAGGAATTTTTAGATAGTATATATTGCCTGTTAGGGTCTCGTGTGAGTTTCCCTGATTTAAGATGGATACTGTGGTAAAACAGAATTTCGGCACTATCTAAAAAAGCCTGTTTCATTAAAAGCATCTTGATTTGCCGTGACTCCGTAACCTGGTAATCTGCATCGGGAATCATATTGAAATTCAAATAATCCTCGTTTGGAATCAGGTCCCCAAAATAATATGCGGCGTTACCACCATCTTTTATTCTAACCACCGAATGGCCGGGTGTATGTCCACCTGTTCGTATCATTTCAATCCCAGGTATAACCTCATACACTTCCTCGTCAATAAATTCAAATTGTCCATCTGATACCAATCGGTATAAGTTATCTAGCTGATAAGGGGCATCAGAAGTTTTCTTATTCTCAGTCACGGATTCAAGGGCGAATTCCCATTCAGATTTCTGGACAAAAATCTTAGCATTCGGAAGGGTGGACTGTATTCGCGATTCATGGTCTGCATAAGCCAGTCCACCTGCATGATCGTGATGGAGGTGTGTTAAAATGACGTGGGTTACATCATTCGGAGCAATATCAAATACTTCTAGATTCGTGATGATATTTGAAATAGACGGATCTCTTAGCTTAGTGTCTAATGAGTGTCCCATACCTGAATCTAGTAGAACAATAGCGCCATTACCACGCACTAAAATGGGATCAACACCTACCTGTAGAAATAAATTGTCATATATCTCGTGAAGGATTTTTGACTTTTTTCTCAGGTGGGGCGATACAATCTTCTGCATCGACCCATCCTGATAAAGTTCAAATAGACCTTCTGAGAGGTGTTCAATACTAAAATTTCCGATTAACATGCCCTAATTTACGGAAATTTCATAAGGGATGATGCTGTAAGCTCCCGGTTTGTTGATGCTTCTTAAATCACGAATCAACTTTGATTGATCTGGAGTGACATTTAAGATACTCATAACGATAGAACGAGCCTGGTTCGAGCTGCTTTCCATCAATGTTTCGAAAAAGCTTTTTTGAGTCGGGAAACGGGTGACTTTCCATGTATCCAAACCAGCCATTCCCGCAGCAACAGCAATAGACTGATTTAAGTCCGCAACTCCATCGATCAGTCCAAGTTCTTTGGCATCTCTACCTGACCACACGCGACCTTGTGCATGCTCATGGACATACTCTTTCTCAAGTCCACGTGCGTCAGCTACTAAAGTCAAGAAATTATCATAAGTGACCATAAGGTCATTTGTTAACCCTTGGCGTTGCTCATCGGTTAAATCGCGTTCAAGAGTCATCCAATCAGCATTAGAATGTGTTTTTACCTCATCAACCGTGATTCCAAGCGTCTCGCTCAATAATTCTTCTGCAGATAATTTCGCCATTACAACCCCAATTGAGCCCGTAATGGTCCTCGACTCTGCAAAAACTGAATCTGCTCCCATGGCAATATAGTATCCACCTGATGCTGCCACACTTCCCATGGAAACAACAACTGGTTTACTTTCACTAAGTTTTTTGATATGTGCCCGAAGAATTTCGGATGTTGTTACTGCACCACCAGGACTGTTAACGCGTAGAACTACTGCTCCAACATCATCATCCTTTTCAAGATCGTCGAAGATTTTTGCATATGGTTTATACGTAATCGCCTGTGAACCCATCGAGAAGATATCTTCAGCAATTTGTGGCATAATCGGACCCTCCATATAGACCACAGCAATTTCTTTTCCAGTAGCTTCCTTGAGCCCTGTTGATGATGCACTTACTTTAGCATATCTGGCAAAAGTGACATCCTCCAGTTTTTTTGTACCAGCTTTTTCAATTATCATGGCTTCAAACTCAAATGGTTGCATAAATCCGTCTATGAGTCCACGCTCGTATGCGCTGGATGCCTGCAACGTTGGAAGTGCATTCATATAATTATCAAGTTCCTCACTTGAAATGCCAGAGTACGCTGTAACTGCCTCCTTGAATCCTTCACTGAATTGTGTAAGCAGTACGCTTAATTGTTCACGGTCACTCTCGCTGAACCCTTCTCTTCTGTAATTATCTGCAGCAGATTTATACGGGCCTGAAGTAATTACATCGGCTGTAATACCAAACTTATCAAATGCATTTTTATAAAATTCACGTGATATATAGAAACCGTCAAACTCAAGAACAGCTTCTGGCTGAGCAATAATCGAATCAGCTGTGGTCGCCAGGTAATATGAGGCTTCATTGGCACCCATATCACCGATATAAGCATATATGAATTTTCCTGAAGACTTAAATTCAGAAAGTAGTCCGTGAATTTCATGCAAACCGGACCAACTTCCACCAAGGAATCCTAAATCAAGCCATATTCCTTTAATTCTATCATCTGTGGAGGCTTTTTTCATGTTGCTTCGGAAGTTTTCCAAACTAAGTGCGCTTGATCCACCAGTATTAAAAATTTCAGCAAAAGGATCATCAACTGAACGTTCAGGCAAAAAGCCAGACAAGTTGATCTTCAGAATAGATCCATCTCTGACATAAGGTTCCGGTTCCGAAGAGCTGGAAGCAACAAATATTACTGTCAGAAAGAACAGTAATATGAATGCAATGAATAGTCCCGTTATGGTAGCTAATACACTTTTGAAAAATGACATGGCTTCAGTGGTTAATTAAAGGATTCGACGTCAAAAAGTTGAACTTTTAGGCCTATATTCGACTTTATACGAAGATACAAAACGAGAAGATACCTAAAAGTTATTCAAAAAAATTTAACGATATACTGATATGAGCTCCGAGTATGATATCATTTTGATTGGATCAGGACATAATGGCTTAACAACAGCCGGTTACCTTGCTAAATCGGGGCAAAAGGTGCTTGTTTTGGAGCGAAGAGATACCTTAGGTGGAGCAGTTTGTACTGAAACGATGTTTCAAAGTGATCAGTATCCAACTGGTTTTAGAATGGATGTAGGCTCATCTGCCCATATCATGATTCACCAGACTCCGGTCATCAAAGATTTGGATCTGGAAAAATATGGACTCGAGTACATAGAGATGGACCCATTTATGTCTTTCCCTTACCCCGACGGAAAGGGTGTCCTTCACTTTTATAAAGACATTGAAAGAACTCTTGAGTCCATTGCGAAGCTTTCTCCCCGAGATGTACAGAATTACAAAAACTTTATCTCGTTTTGGGGCCGAATCAACAAAGGAGTACTCAAAACGTTTCTGGTGCCCCCATCCGGGAAAAATATCATGACTGAAATGATGAAGGGGCAGTTCAGAGATGGATCCATGTTTGGTAAAGGTGACCAAATGGACGGCCTTAGACGTATTTTGAGCAGCTATGGTCAGGTTGTTGATGAAGCGTTTGAACATCCACACCTGAAGACGGCTTTACTGTGGTTCGCCGCTCAATCTGGGCCAACCCCGGATCAATCAGCAAGTGGTGATTTTGTTGGCTGGCAAGCGATGTTGCATGAAAGTGGTGCAAAACGTCCTAAAGGCGGGAGTGGTATGCTTACACAATCTATGTTGCGTATGATAGAGGCACACGGGGGCGAAGTTAGGTCCAATGTGCCTGTAGACAAAATTCTAATCAAGAATGGAGTCGCATATGGAGTAAGATTACAATCGGGAGAAGAGATCCTTGGAAAACGTATCGTTTCAAATGCACACGTTCAAACTACTATGCTGAAAATGGTGGGAGCCGAGCATCTAAGTTCTAGTCTTTTTCACAGAGTCGAGAATATCAACGTAGGAAATGGTTTTGGGATGGTATTACGCTGTGCAGTAAAAGAACTACCTGAGTATACTGCTTGTCCAGAAGATGAAGACATCCATCGTGGATTGCAACTATTGTGTCCATCACGGGAGTACATGAATGCAGCGATAGGAGATTACCAGAAAGGTCTGCCTCCGGAGAATCCAGCAGTGGTTGCAATGACATTCTCAAAAATTGACCCGACTCTTTGTCCTCCCGGCACACAGACTCTTTTTGCTTGGGCACAATGGCATCCATATAAAATGGTTAATGGTTTGAAATGGGACGACATTCGGGAACAGGAAGCTCAAAAGATTTATGATGTGGTGGTAAAATATGCTCCAAATATGAAGGACAAACTCATCGATTGGTACATTCAAACGCCGCTTGACATCGAGCGCAAACACGGACTTATTAATGGGAATGTAATGCATGTTGAAATGACATTCGATCAAATGTTCATGTTTAGACCATCACCTGAAATTAGCCAATACAAAACTCCGATCAAGAATTTGTATCTGTCAAGTGCTTCTTGTCATCCAGGGGGTGGAGTCTTTGCCGCAGCAGGATACAATGCAGCAGGTGTAATTTTGAAAGATATTCACAAGAAAAAATGGTTCTGATTGCCCGAATGTTCTATTTTTGATGACTTTTAAGTAGCAAACCAGAATCAGTTAACCCATGTATTCAAAAAAACGAGGATTACGAATTGCCGGATTCCGCGTAACCGTAGAACCACTGCTCCCATTGGTGGTTCTGGGTATTGGTTGGCTACTTAGTGAACGATATTTCCCAAATCTTACAGTTGGGTATTACCCATTTCTGAACTATGTACTTGGTGGCATAGCATCACTTATGCTAACATTTTCAATTCTGTTTCATGAATTGGGACATGCATTTATGGCTGTGAGGCTCAGACTTCAAATCGAGCGTATACATTTGTATCTGTTTGGAGGCATGGCTGAACTTAAACATCGACCTATTTATCCAGTTCAGGAGCTTTGGGTGGCTCTGAGCGGTCCTATTGCATCGTTTTTACTCTCTGGTATCTTTTACGTAATTGGATTTGTAATTCCTGAAGACGCAGACCTCAGTCGACTTGTTGTGCAGTTCTTGGTCCAAATCAATTTCCTACTTGCTGCATTTAATTTAATTCCAATTTTCCCATTGGATGGAGGTCGAACCATTAGGGCACTCATTTGGATGGTAACAAAGCGATATTACAAATCATCGGTAGCGACTTTGAATCTGAGTTACACACTAATCGTTCTAATATTGGTTCTTGGGGTTGTTGATCACACGTTCTTTTCGAGTGGGTTTGAGCTTGTACTGATACTACTTGCCGGATATCTTGGGTATACAGTATGGAGTGGACGAGCTGAACTGAAACACAACCCGGATCTGAATGATCTCATTTTTGAAATGGGGCCCAATCTGGATCCAAAGTCCTTGATTCAAAAAATTACAAATCAGGATGATTTCTACTTACCGCGAACGGTTATACCAGTTGTTCGCGAGGGATCGCTGATAGGGGTTATTTATGGTAACACATTAACTAACACAGCCCATGTTCGAAATCTCTCTCTAGCTGAGTTATTAGAAGATCCCGATCTAGGTTTGTTCAGACCTGCAGGATTCGGAGATTTTCTTGACATCTCAGACAAGGATAGTTATGATCCTTCAATAGTTTTTACCTCGGAGTTCATACCTGTAGTGGATGGAAGTACTTATCTGGGTCTGTGTGACGCTAACGAACTCCGATTTTGGTTACTACAATCATCTCAAAATCGAAAAACAGGCAGTTGAAACATGGATTTACAGGCTCATTATTCAAGCGGTTGGAATTCGTTGGCATTTATTGATACCCAAGCAATAATTCATAATCTGAACGTATTGAAATCTAGGTCAGGTGGTGACGACCTCAAACAAATGGCTGTGGTAAAAGCTAATGCCTATGGACACGGAGCCATTGAGGTGGCTACAGGAGTTCGAAATGTAGTTGATTGGTTCGGTGTAGCTACTGTTCAGGAAGCTGCTGGTTTACGAAATGCGGGTATTATGAAACCTATTATGGTATTCGGTTCACCATATCCTGAAAGTGTTCATTTTTATACAGAGTATGGCCTTACGGCAGTGGTTTCTGACGTGGAACATTTTGACAGGCTATTACCTGGGACAAAATATCATATCAAGTTCGATACAGGCATGGGACGACTGGGAATATTCCCGTCACAGATTAATGAAGTACTGAGGTTAGTTGATTCACATACAAATCTAATATTAGGCGGGGTCATGACTCATTTCGCATCTGCTGAAGAACGCGACACCAGGGTTTTTGATACTCAATTGGCTACGTTCAACGCAATTAAATCAAGTTTTGGCAATCAAAATATCCTTTTCCATGCTGCCAATTCTGCGGCGAGTTTGCATCAGAAAAACATTGGATTTGATATGATTCGAAGTGGTGTCGCAATGTACGGTTTTGATCCACGCGGAAGCTATAACAACGCACTTAAACCAGCCCTCGAATGGGTGTCGAGACTTGCACAAGTCAGGTATATGAGAAAAGGGGATGGTGTGAGTTATTCGCATTCATTTCATATTCCATATGACGGCTGGGCGGGTGTTATTACTGTCGTATACTCCGATGGGTTACCACGCAGACTCAGAAATCGCCTGTTTGTTTCGATAAACGGTAAACTGTACCCGCAAGTAGGGAATATAACCATGGATCAGATTATGGTCTGGCTAGGAAATGATAAACCAGAGGTAGACTCCACAGTCACCTTAATGGGTGGAACTGAAGACACAAGCGTTTACAGGTGGGCTGAACTTTTGGGTACAAT
>CAZJZI010000022.1:0-11510 GCA_964550435.1 uncultured Chitinophagales bacterium
TGCCTTGTTTATACACTCAGCATCAGCAATATCCTGCATCCTTGCTCCATCAAATCCCTTACGTTGAAAAATATCCCTGGCAGCATCTACAATGTGGCTTTGCGAGTCAGGCATCGATTTCTGAGCTTCAGCCAAATTCATTTTTTCAGGTGATATACTTTCGTAAGATTGAGGGTTCTTTGGATTTAAATCAGATGCCATTTCGATTTTGGATTTTGGGTTCTGGTTTGGATTAAAATCTATTCGCTTCCCTAACTTCAGTGTCAAATAGATTCAACTTTTTTCGGTTGGTTTAACCTGCTTTTTTAACCAACTGATTTAACTATACAGTTTAACCAATTGGTTAAACCAAATGTATTAACCAATTGGTTAATTGTCAAGCACAAAATTATAAATGTGTTGAAATGAATTTTTGAGTCGTCCAGTCAACTCAACCGATAGCCTGCTCCACTGCTTCCCGCTAGCTGCTCACCCGCTTTAATCTTTTCGTCGTTTAGGGACATATTTTGTCCGCTGAGTTTTTCTTCGAAAAAATTAGGCGGCCAAAATTAATATCCCTCAACTCCCATTCCCTAACCGCTAGCCAGCTCGCCCGCTCCCACCTCATTTGCATGGCCGTTTACTGTTTACTGATTTACTGTTTACTGATTTGCGGCCCGGTCGCAAATCAATCAATAACCAAAAACGAATACTCTCCTGTATACACAGTTCCATTTACCCTTAGCTCTCCCCGACCCCTGTAATCTATGATCTCTCCACCCAGTAGCGTTCGTATACCACGGCGGGCTATCCAGCTGAGCTCTCCGAACGTTGTATGAACTTCTCTGTCCACAGTGCGTTTCAAAACCACGGTTTCTGCACCCAAATTTAGTTCCAGTGACTTGAATACTCTGTTTCCATCGATTCTTCCGTTTTCGTGCGACTCTATACGGTTGATTCCATTATGACGGATGCTACCGTCCTGACTGGATATACGATGACCTATGGTCTGATATTCATCTTTGGCTTCTGGCAGCACCATGTATATGATTTCCCAGTTGTCTCGGTCCTTATGGGATACAAACTTATAGGCACTATGGACCAGTTTGACGCTGGATTCGTACTGCCAGCTGTGGTCCATGTAGGCGGACCCTGAAACATTCACACGTTTACCATTGATTTCGATAAATCCACGAACCCGTGAGTATGGAATATGCGTGATTACATTCATGCCGGTGTCTTTGATGCCATAATTCCCATCTCCCCATACAAGCGAAGGCTCAATTTGTGAAAAATCGAGTTCTACCCGGTATTCTACATCATCTTTGATCAGGTATACAACCATTCGATGTTTTTCAGGAAGCTTTCCCTCAAAGTACAGTTCACGTTCAGGATGCATCATGACTTTGTACTGGTCCTTGTGAACCGTTAATTGTTCGATTGGATACTCTCTGGAGACTTGCCACGTCTTACCCTCAAAATTCTGAATGGACATTCGAAGACCAATCACGGGTGATTTCAATGATCCAAAATCAACAGCGGAAAAGGTGATGTGGAGACGGATGTCTTGTTCAAGATACACGTGATAATTCCAGAATTCATTGTACCCTTTTTGACCCAGTGATTGCGGCAAAATCATCTCCGCTGAAGCCCTTTGCATAGGACCAAACGGATTGAAAGTCTGGGACTGAACACCGTCAATCCACACTAAACTCAGAATAAACAAATAAAGTAACGCAGCTCTAAGCTTAAAATTCTTATGCTTTATCATAAGTGCAAATTAGTGAACATGTGAAGAGTTTCCACATAAAATCATTATTTCCCCAGTATGAAATGAACAGCTTTTAAAATTGAACACTACTCTGAGTTATTTTCTATCTTTGGTAGTTCCAGTTTAGTAGATTTTTTCTCATGCAATTCAGCGACTTACGCCTAAAACTTTCCGAAATTCGATCCAAAACCCCGAAATGGGTCCCAAGTGTGGTGCGTCGGTCGTTAATTCTGTTAGTTTCAGCACTTATTTTCTGGCAAATCTGGAATATCGGCTGGGATGAAGTGCTTCGAAACCTGCCTTCAACCCCCTGGTTCTATATCATTGCAGCCATTCTGTATGTGATGCTCCCCACCACCGAGCTGATGATATACACTAAATTATGGAACGTGAAGAAACGAATGTTATTTCGCACATTTCTGATCAAAAGAGTATATAACGAGGAGGTGTTGGGATATTCGGGTGAGCTATACTTGTTCTCAAAAATGAGGAAGGTAGCCGATAAGCCTGAACTTGAACTGATGAGGGATGTCCGTGATACGAATATTATCTCAGCAATTGTCTCTAATGTGGTTGCTATTTCACTGGTCGCTATACTTATTTTCTTCGGATTTATACCGGTGGAAAAACTCCTGGGGCAGGCTAATCTGTTGTATATCGGAATCGGTATTTTCGCTTTGATCATTATTATCGCTCTTGCTTTTCAGTTCCGCCGACATATTTTCTCTCTGCCTTTAAAGACAGCATTTCACATTTTCTGGACCTACTTGCTTCGATTTGTTCTTCAAAATGCCTTACTGGTTGTGCAGTGGGCTGTAGTTCTACCCGAAACGCCGATTTATGTTTGGCTAATCTACATCTCTACAAATATTGTTCTGAACCGAATCCCTTTCCTGCCCGCTAAAGACCTCGTTTTTGTGTGGATAGGTATTCAGCTCTCCGGATCGTTGGATGTAGCCACTGCCGGACTCGCAGGGATGTTGATTGTGTCGAGTGCGATGTCTCGTGTAGCAAATTTGATTATTTATATCACACTCTCGCGATCAAAGTCGGGTGATATAGTCCCACAACCGCCCTGTTGACCCGGCATCGAGTTGTTCGAAAAACTGATTTCTAACTTTCTGTCGATGTTGTTTCCACTTTATTGCTCCACTAATTGCATCCACTATGGCGTCTTTCCACTCTTTAAAACTACCCACATGTGGTCCAGGAGTGACCTTGGAATAGTCGAATGGGAAACCACGCTCATACTCGTGTACATCATATGGAATGAAAACCGGAGGTATGTCCCTGAGTAGTCCCTCCAGATAGATACTACTGTAATCGGTAACGATAACTGATGCATTAACGATCAGTTCGTTTACATCTTCGACCACCTTGTCCGATGCAATGACGACACGATCTACTGATGTAAACCATTGAGGCAGCACAACCTTATCGTTGGGGTGAGTCCTGATAGCCAATAAAAGGTTGTGTTGTTTCAAAAAACCAGATAAGTCCCCCGTGTCCATGTCCAGAAACGGAAAGAGCTGCGTAGCTGACTGGTATCTGAACGTTGGCGCATAAACTATCAATTTCGTATTGTTGTCAGCCTCGGGATACATTTTTTTGATCCAGGTCTGGTCCGGCTCCCTCAATAAAAGCTCATCATAGACCGGAAATCCAATCTTCTGAAATCGGTCTTTAGGGAGTCCAAAGCGTTTTGAAAAAATGTCGGTTACAAAATCAGAAGTTGACAAAAACGTATCGATTGGCTGGAATCTACGATTCAAAAAATAGGACTCAACAGGTCCCGGATCAGCCTCGCCTTCCTGTCGCATAAATTCGCCTCGTTTGGTAGGCATCCCATGATACGTCTGAATTACATGTGTCCGGGCAGGGATATGCATAAATGGATAATCGGACGTTCCGTGTGTTAAAAGAGCAACCTGACTCCGCACCATATAAATAGCACCTCGAAGTGAGTGCACATTCGCTGCGGCCTGAAATCCGAACCTTTGTTGTAATTCTTCAACCACTCGTTTGTTTCTGGATAACCAGACAACATGTTTTCGGGAATTCTCCATGATTTCACTTCCAGAATTGACCCATTCAAACAAACGACGTGTGTTTCCCCGATATCCATCCCCATGAAATGAAGTAACAACGACTAAATTTGGATCCTGGGGTATACATTTGGATAAAATCCATGTCAATGGCCAGAATAACCACTGTATTGGATATGTCCATTTCGGATTTCGTGGGGTAGCCATCCGAAGAACTAGGCTTCTATTTCAATTAATTGTCGAAGGCTGGTTGTCACACGGTCCAAATCATCCATAGAATCGACTTCATCCCACCAAATCTCAGAGAAGTCGACACATTCAAAACTCAGGTGACCGGATTCAATTAAATCCTGTATTGCATGCTCGTAAAAAATGTGATCTTGCCCCTCGTTAATTAGCGCAGTAATGTGTTCGGCCAATGTACTCCAAGAACCCTGGGAAAAAGAAGTGATATTTACAGTTTTGTATAATCCGATAAAGTCTGTCTGACGTTTTAGATAAAGTGATTTTACATTACCTTTGTCGTCAACATCGGCCGTGGTACCCGAATGAATCTCTGGATTGTATGCAGCAAGTGCTATGCGATCGCCAGTGCGAAATGCTTCCAGTGAACCCGGTTCAAGAAGCAAATCGGCTTCAATCAGGACAAACCCCTCTTTGAGAACCGATATTAGTTTGTATACTGAGTATATATTATTTGTTGTTTCATACACTTCGTTATGAATCATTTCAACGGGAATGGGCTGTGGATTGTCATGGATCCATTTATTAAGCTTATCAGAGTGATACCCGGTAACCAGTATAACTTTGGAAAATCCAGCTCTAACTACTTCTTCGAACATTCGTTGTAGCATCGGCTTGCCGTCGACTTCAACCAAACATTTTGGACGGTCGTTTGTTAACGGACGAAGTCTTGTACCTAGTCCGGCAGCTAGAATTACGGCAGTTTGTAAAGTATTTTCGCCCATAGTTAAATCCCTTATATCGATAATCATTTCCCGCCGGACACGTACGAAAATCAATGCAATTAGTTAGAATACTTCTGTTCCGGGACTACAAACCCAAATATACTAAATGCAACTAAGTTTCAAAAGAATATTTCGCTTACTTCGTTTACGATCTACGAGCAAAGACTTCGCTAAAGCGCTGGTGTTTGCTCTTCGATTCCCACTCCCCACTCCCCACTCCCCACTCCCCACTCCCCACTCCCCACTTTTATTAGTGTCAATACAGAAAAAAAAAAATTTTACTGACTCAATTTCTTACATTCTCAGTCATTTTTATTGAAATAATATTCACTTTCAAACATTTGTTACGCTATGGCCAACGATCCCAAAATTATTTACACTATTACAGATGAAGCACCGATGCTGGCAACCTATTCCCTGCTTCCGATTATTGAAGCATTTACAGGTAAAGCAGGTGTAAAAGTTGAAACCCGTGATATTTCTTTAGCTGGACGTATTCTGGCCCATTTTCCTGAGTTTTTGAGTCCCGATCAGCAGTTGGGAGACCATCTTGCAGAACTCGGAGAGTTGGCATTGACCCGTGAAGCCAATATCATCAAACTGCCAAACATATCAGCTTCAATCCCACAACTTAAAGCTGCGATCACAGAGTTGCAGTCGCAGGGTTATGGGGTTCCCAATTATCCGGAAGAGCCAAAAACAGACTCTGAAAAGGACATCAAATCACGATATGCGAAAGTTTTGGGATCAGCCGTAAATCCAGTATTACGGGAAGGTAATTCAGATAGACGTGCGCCAAAAGCAGTCAAAAACTACGCCAAAAAGCATCCACACTCGATGGGCAAATGGTCACCAGACTCTAAATCACATGTAGCCAGTATGTCTAAAGGGGACTTCTTCGGCAGTGAAAAATCTGTTACTGTTCAGGTTCCAACATCGGCTTCGATTCAGTTTGTAGGTGAAAATGGTGCCAATAAAGCACTCAAAACGGGCATATCACTCCAAGCCGGAGAAGTTATCGATTGTGCAACCATGGACATGGCCGAACTGAAATCTTTCATTGCCCGTGAAATCAATGACGCCAAACAACAAGGTGTCCTGTTTTCACTTCACATGAAGGCGACCATGATGAAAATCTCGGATCCCATTATTTTTGGTGCTGCTGTTGATGTCTTCTACAAAGAGATCTTCGATAAATATGCAGACCTATTTAAGGAACTCGGTGTTGATACCAAGAACGGACTTGGTGATGTGTACGCCCGTATCAAAGGTCATCCACGTCAGGCTGAAATCGAAGCAGACATCCAGGCTCTGTATGAAGACCGTCCAGCTTTGGCTATGGTCAACTCCGACAAAGGAATCACGAACCTGCATGTCCCATCAGATGTAATTATCGATGCGTCGATGCCAGCTATGATTCGTACCAGCGGACAAATGTGGAATGCAAAAGGCGATCAACAGGACACCAAAGCAGTGATTCCCGATCGCTCTTATGCAGGGGTATATCAGGCAACTATAGATTTTTGCCGAACACACGGAGCCTTTGATCCGGCTACTATGGGTAGCGTTCCAAACGTCGGTCTTATGGCACAAAAAGCGGAAGAATATGGTTCGCACGATAAAACATTTCAGGCTCCTGATAATGGAACCATTCGTGTTCTAGATGCCGCTGGTAAAGTGCTGATGGAACAATCTGTGTCTGAAGGAGATATTTTCAGAATGTGTCAGGTCAAAGATGCTCCGATTCGAGATTGGGTGAAACTGGCAGTAACTCGTGCTCGATTAAGTAACACCCCTGCTGTATTCTGGCTGAACGAGGAGCGTCAACATGATGCACAGTTGATCAAAAAGGTCAAAGAGTACCTCAAACAGCACGATACTTCCGAACTCGATATCCGAATTTTGTCGCCTGTTGAGGCTACGAAATTGTCACTTGAACGTGCAAAACAGGGTCTCGATACCATTTCAGTGACCGGAAACGTACTTCGCGACTATCTTACAGACCTTTTCCCGATTCTGGAACTCGGAACATCAGCAAAAATGCTCTCTATCGTACCACTCATGAATGGGGGCGGACTCTTCGAAACCGGTGCAGGTGGTTCTGCTCCTAAGCACATCCAACAGCTTATTGAAGAGGGCTACTTAAGATGGGACTCACTTGGCGAGTTCCTGGCTTTGGCGGTGTCACTAGAGCATTTGTCACTCACGTTCGGTAACAAACGTGCCGCGGTCCTGGCCGAAACACTGGATGAAGCTACTGGTAAATTCCTGGATAATGACAAGTCTCCGGCTCGTCGGGTCGGACAAATCGATAACCGTGGATCACACTTTTACCTGGCGATGTATTGGGCTCAGACACTGGCTGATCAGGATAATGACGCTGAACTCAAAGCAATATTCGGTCAGGTAGCGGCAGAGATGGCAGCAAAAGAAACGCAAATAAATGCCGAACTGATCGGAGCTCAAGGTAGTCCACAAGATATTGGAGGGTATTACCACCCAGATCCGGACAAAACCTCAAAGGTCATGCGTCCAAGCAAGACACTAAACCAGATCATTGATAGTATCTAAAACAAAAGGCGCTGAAAGGCGCCTTTTTTGTTTTAGATGATAAGAGAAAAAAGACAAGGGAAAAAACGGCGCACGAAGTGCAGGAGCACAGGAAGTGCACTTATGTTCAAAGTTAATCTTAAAGTGCCAGAGTCAAATTATACCCCCGTGCGCTACTGCCTCAGGCTTCGTTCAGTAAAAGTAACTTGGGGAATCGGTTCATCCAGCGTTCGTGACTTCCAGATAAGCTCTGTGAACCGGCTGGCTTTGACATCACGCATTATGAGTTTATTGGCTCGCCATATACCATCACGAACCTGAACCAGATCTTGAGATTCAAGCTTACGCAGTAGTACGCCGGACTCAGAAAAATACTCAGCTTCAAGTAAAACGTATCGTTTCGTGTCTATCAAAAAATGAGCATAGGCATAAGTTGTTGACTCTTTTCTGTCCGCTTTGATCAGCATGGTCCCAGCTGAAGTATTTTCATTTAACGTACTAAATGTAAAGTCATCAGGATCTTGGTCTCCCATATCTTCGTATGTAAAATCACTCCCCATGAATCGGTCACCTCGCTGGCCAGATGCAATGGTCTGGATTCGATTCAAGGCTGGTAAGAAGAGTCTTTGAACCTCATTTCCACCTTCACGTATAGTCAAAAATCCAGTACCACGGACATCAGCCGGTGCCATGAACCTTACCAGTGACTTACTGTCATCCCCATCCTGATGCGACCAGGACTGCATTTCCCTTTCACGTACGCGTCCACGTTGATCAACGATGCGCATTTGTAAGGTAGCCGTTTCAAAGGTAATCGCAGACCTACGTTCATCGAACTCCTCAAACGTCTGACGAGCTTTGTCAGATTGGGCGGGCAAGGTTACCGCTGAAAAAAATAATAGCCCTAAAAAAAATACTAACTGTTTGAATATCATGAAGATGTTTTGTGAGAAAATCGTTGGTTGAGTTTACGCTGCTCCAAATAATAGATCAGATAAATCAACGCTAATCCCACCAACATCATTCCAACCGAGTACCAAATCGATTGTCTCCCATCGTGTAATCGAGCATCCGAATCAGCTTTGGACAGTAGGGGTACAAACGGCTCACTTCCAATGAGTTTTTGCTTGACAGTAATGATTTCAATCTGCGTTCCGTCTTCAGAGGGCTGACCAACTCGGCGATACTCAGGTAACCGATCGGATTCGGGTTCAGCCTGAAGCTGCTCAACTAACGGGTCATCGGCAGTTACCAATTCAGTTCGGACTGACTCAGCATACGCTCTATCCTGAAAAGGCCAGATTACGTACAATGACCCGATCATGAACCCAACAAGAACGTATAGAGTGGGTTTGTAATAACGACTTAATAACCAGGATAATACTCTCGAAAAAAGCATAATACCAACTACAAGTCCGAATCCAAAAGGAACCAAGACCATCAATGCGTCAACCGTTTCTGGACCACCTAGTTTACCAAATTGTCCCAATATGAAATCATATTTCCTAAGAATCAGCAAGATAAAGGATCCGGATATTCCAGGTAAAATCATGGCTGTGATCGCTAATGATCCACTTAAAAATATAAACCATGTTGCCTCGGGAGTATCCGTCGGAACCAAAGTCACAACCCAGAATCCAATGGCTGTTCCGAGTGCGACCCAAACCACACTAGTCCATTGATGAGTATCTATCCCCTTTAAAACGTACCAGACTGACCCCACAATGAGTCCAAAAAAGAGTCCGTAAACGGGCTCGGGATGTGTAAACATCAATTCTGGGAGCTTGATGACACGTGTGACGAACAAAATTGCTGAAAATACTCCCGATAAAAGAACCAGCATAAAAAACCAGTGAACTCGGCTAAATACTTCTTTGAACCTGAATCGGACTAACGCTCCAATGGCTTTCAGGTCAGCACTTTTGATTGCGTTGATCAACCGTTCGTATATACCGGTAATGAGGGCCATGGTTCCGCCACTCACGCCCGGCACCACATCGGCAGAACCCATCAGGAATCCTTTAGCGAACAATGAAGGGATCTCGGAAGGAGTAGTCTTATCGTTCGGCTCAGTAGAGTTGTTCGACATTCGGCTTATGGTCTCCAGGTCAACGTTGGTTTATTGGTTGCCTGAACAACTTTTTCAGTTGTTGATCCCAGAAACAGATGACTGAGTCCTGAGCGACCGTGTGTTGTCAAAACAATCATATCAGCATTTTCACTGGCATAATCAGCAATTTCATAGTGTGCTGAGATACCTTTGGTGACCACAACATTCAATTTGACAGACTTCTCTGTTCCAAAACGTTTAGATTCAAGGAGCATCCCGTCACCTTCACGCTTCAGCGACAATTGAAACTCGGGATACTTTTGCATCCAGGCGTCGACTCGCTTGACCAATTTCTCTTTAATAGAATCCATTTCATCTTTACCGGCCTCACGTGGTTCGTTTTCAGAAAGTGAACCGTGAAGCTCCACAACATGGAACAATGTGATCTCAGCAGATAGTGAATTTGCTAATGACGCAGCCCCGCGTAGTGAATTAAACGAAAGTTCTGAATAGTCTGTTGGAACCAGAATTCTGTCAATCTCTTTTGGTTCGAATCCAAGAGGTATGGATAAAACTGGAATTTTTGATCCACGAACGACTTTCTCAGTGGTAGATCCCCACAAGATGTCACGTCCACTTGCTCCGGTTGAACCCATCACAATCAAATCGACTTTGCGCTTGGCAGCTTCAGCAATAATACATTCTGAGGGTTTGAGCTCAACTCGTGCAAGTGTCTCACCACGAATATCCTCAGGAATATTCTCGGTCATTTCAGATTTCAATCGTGCCTCAGACTCAGTGATCAGATGTGGATACACATCTTTGTCCATATCGAACGGCAGACCCAGACGATTCACGCTTTCATTGAGATATTTAAACATCGGAATGGCGTGTAGCATATCTACGTGTCCACCATATTTTTTGCTTAGTGCCACGGCAAATTGATACGAATTCTGAGATGCTTTTGAGAAATCGGTGGCGACTAAAATTCTGTTAAGCTTTAACATAATACTCTTTAATTAAGTGAAAGAATGTTCTGAATCGAAAATAGGTCAAACGGCAGTGTAAAACATAACATTTTATGTCAACTTATGAACGAGAAATTTCAGATTATGGTATGGAATTCAGTAAATTGTTGCACATGAACAAAGGTCGCTACTTAAAACAACGCGAAGAACTGGCTAAAATACTGTCCAGCAAAGGCATAAAGGATGAAAACGTCCTCCGTGCCATTCGATCCATCCCCCGTCATACGTTCGTAGATTCAGCCCTGTGGATCCGAGCTTATGAGGATATCGCACTTCCAATCGGGCTCCAGCAAACCATTTCTCAACCCTACACAGTTGCAAGGCAGACTGAACTCCTTGAAATCAAACGTGGACAGAAAATCCTTGAAATCGGCACCGGATCGGGATATCAGTGTGCCGTTTTGTGTGAGCTTGGAGCTGACGTCTACAGTATTGAACGACACGACGAACTTTATCACCGATCTCGAGATCACCTGCGCGAGTTGGGTTATCGCCCAACTTTAAAATGTGATGACGGTACACTCGGATGGAATGCATATGCACCTTTTGATGGAATAGTGGTCACTGCCGGAGCGCCAGTTATTCCCCAGGAACTCATACGACAACTCAATATCGGTGGCCGGTTGGTTATTCCAGTAGGAGACTCAAATACCCAGCAAATGCATTTGATTATACGTGTGAGCGAGAAAGAATACGATGAACAGGTATTCGAGGGATTCAAGTTTGTCCCACTTATAGGTCGCGACGGCTGGTAATTTTATCGGCCAGCGGACAAAATGCCACAAATAGTACCATCATGGGTAGTAGATACAATCGGAATCGGGCATAGCCGGATGGTCCCCCTAATACCCACAAGTAGAGAAATAGCAGACCGATAGTTATTCCTGCCACGGGAAATCGTCTCAGAAACACAACGAATCCCCACCCGGACAGCAAGACTATTGCCCCTAACCACGCCATATGCAAGATCAGATAGATGGCATATCCGGGGTAATCACGAATCAATGTATGAACCACACCAGTTACACCGTCACGGGCTAAACTGTTGGTCAACCCGATTGAAGCAGCATCCTGCTGACCTAGCGTCCGGCTTAATACCAAACGCCCCGGATCCATCAA
>CAZJZI010000022.1:11610-15280 GCA_964550435.1 uncultured Chitinophagales bacterium
CGCATGAAATTTCTCATTTGCCAGCTGAAATGCACCGTTTGTACCGATATCATGAAAAGAAGGGCAATGGATAAAACATATCGGAGTAGTAATCCATCCCACTTTCGGGATACCCGAAAATCCTCACGACGAATGAAAATCAACAACCCAAAAAGGAGTCCCCCAGCCAACCCGACATACAGCGTAATGGGCTTGAATAACGTTGCGAGTCCAAAAAGCAGGCCTGAGTATCCAAGTAAATGTGCTGGTGCGACATGCTCAAGCTTCGCAAAACTCGAATCGCCTGGAAGATGCTCTCCAAACAATCTCGACAATCCAATCACACCCAGAAACAGGGCAGAAAGTAGTATCAACACAAAAATGGGTTCTGTAAGTATCTCTTTCGAGTATAGAATCCATCCCGGATCCAGCACGAATATCCAGCATGCATGTGCATAACGCTCCATCCCAAATAATCGAAAAAAAGCCAGAATCAGAATCAAAATGGGCACGCTTAACAGTCCATTGAGCACAGAAAAGGCCCACGGCCCCCAGTTCGGTCCGGTCATTTCATAAATACTCCACAACACCAATGGGAGTCCGGGTGGACGAATCATATCGGCAAAGGGGTCGAAAGACACACTTCCGACATTCTCGTCAGTCAGATGTTCCCATTTTCCATATCCTGGCGACAGATACTCCCCCGTCTCCATCATCGAAATCGCGTACTGCTCATACAGCCACGAATCGCCGTTATACAGCCGGTCGGAATGTGGAAACACAAACCAGGTTGCCAAAAACCGCAACAGGATAATTGTAAATAGTAAATGCTTATATTTATGCATCAAATCATACATGCGACAAAGTTAACAGATATTTGATCTACAGTTCATAAGAAATGTCATTGGCTGGACAAAATCATACTCAAAGTTTAGATAATAGCGAATTCTATCGCTCTAATGCTCCAACGGGGATCTATCCAAAGGCCAAACATATCATTGATTTCGTACTTTCGCTCATCGGATTCGTGATTATATCCCCAATTTTTATGCTTCTGGCCCTGATTCTGACCCTTAACAACCGTGGGACTCCTTTTTT
Source organism: uncultured Chitinophagales bacterium (assembly GCA_964550435.1). Classification (GTDB taxonomy): domain Bacteria; phylum Bacteroidota; class Rhodothermia; order Balneolales; family HLUCCA01; genus UBA11400. The sequence goes on from CAZJZI010000022.1 coordinate 12,688, forward strand.
TGTGCAAACACGTCCGGGATTGCACGAAAAGCCATTCAAACTGATCAAATTCAAGACCATGAACGACGCCCGTGACCAAAACGGCAAGTATCTTCCTGATGAACACCGATTGACCCGAGTTGGGGCTATAATCAGAGGTCTGTCACTCGACGAAATTCCTCAGCTTATCAATATTCTAAAAGGTGAAATGAGTCTGATTGGTCCGAGACCATTACTTATGGAATACCTGCCTTTGTATAACGACTTTCAACGTCGCCGCCATCTGGTACGACCTGGAATCACCGGGCTCTCGCAAATCAGTGGTCGAAATTCCATCGATTGGCCGACTCGATTTCAGTTGGATGTACACTATGTAGAAAATCTGAGCTTTTGGATGGATGTAAAAATACTTTTCCGAACCATTTTCAAAGTCATCAAACGCGATGGAATCAGTCAGGATGGACATGTAACCATGACACCATTTGCTGGCAACGGCACCGATAAAAAAATCAAAACCGGACAAAAAGCATAAAATTGCCCGAAAATCCGTATCTACATCCATGCTGAACAATAAAAAAATTGCAATTGTACTTCCGGCTTATAATGCGGGAAAAACACTCGAACGAACCATTTCCGACATCCCATCGGGATTTGTAGATGAGATTATTCTCGTCGATGATTTCAGTAAAGACAACACCTTCGACCTGGCAAATAAACTCGGACTCACCTGCATCCGTCACGAATCTAATCAGGGATATGGCGGCAACCAAAAAACCTGTTACCAGGTCGCACTTGATACTGGCGCGGATGTAATCATCATGTTGCATCCTGACTATCAGTATGACCCAAAGCTGACTACCGCAATGGCAGCCATGATTGCCTCGGGAGTCTACGATGTTGTTTTGGGATCCCGCATTTTGGGGATGGGTGCCATTAAAGGGGGCATGCCCAAGTACAAATATGTTGCAAATCGTATACTCACTTTGTTACAAAACTTGATAATCGGACAAAAACTCAGTGAGTATCACACTGGGTACAGAGCATTTAGCCGGGAGATACTTGAAGACCGGAAATGGCTGGTTAACAGTAATGATTTCGTATTCGACAATCAGATATTGATACAACTCCACCACAAAGGCGCTCGCTTTGGTGAGATCAGTTGTCCGACCCGATACTTCGAAGAAGCCTCATCCATCAGTTTCCGTCGGTCTGTAACGTACGGATTCGGGGTTCTTAACACATCCATCCGCTACCGCCTCCATAAATGGGGAATTATCAGGTATGAGATTTTGAGAAAATAGGATTTTGTCAGTTATGTGTTGCTCGTTGAATGGCCGTTTACCGTTTACTGTTTACAGATAGCCGTTTTATAACATAAACTGTATCCCTCTCTAGTCCATAATACTTTGTAAAAGGATGCGCTGAAATGCGCTCATATCCGGGAATTTCTTCATGAGCGACTGCGTACTCATCACCATCCACATACCACCAGCTTTTTTCGTTTAACCGAAGTGGTTGCAGTGGGCCCGTCCGCTGCCAGGAATTGTACTCCGCACCTCCGTCGATCTGATGTGGGGTAATCCCCTGAGCTTCAAGTTGCTCAATTGCCCCAAACCGCACCCGATTCCATTCGAAACTATCCTGGACGCCAATTGTCGCAAATAAGAATGATAGAGTGAGCAGGCAAGCAGAGAACAGGCTAGCAGGCGAGCGGTATAACGGCAAACAAAGATCTGTTTTCGTGACGTGAACTTTTGAACTACTCGCTAAATATAGAATTACCAGAACAAACAATGGTAAGTGCAACATGAGATAGCGGTCAAAGACGAATTGTCCGATGGATATGAAAACGGTGTAACCACCAAGAATCAGTACAATCCATGTAACAGGATGATTGAATTTATAAGAAGAGAAAAGAGAGAAGAGAGAAGAGAAAAACGGTGAGCGATGTGAGTGAAAGTGTTCCAACTTCCCACTCCCCACTACCACTATCAAAAACATGTTCATAAGTCCCAGCCCATGCAAAACCACCCACAATGGATACAAACCCCGGCTGAATTCAAGCCTTTCGTACGTAAAATCGATCGTCATCACATGACCGACTGTGTCATATTGCATCAAATGTGTATAGCGTGGATTCATCAGGATATCCCCTCCCACGGCAACGCCCATACCCAGCACCACCACACCTGCCGCCACATACGCCCAGCGAGAATAGCTCCCAACCCCATCCGACCTCCACTTCAACCACATAAATGGCAAAAGTGGAAGCAGAAACATACCCAGATACTGCAACTGAATCAGTATGTAGTAAGCAGCCCGGACTGGCCACCACGGTCGACCCAATATCCAACTCAGACTCGATGCCCCGTGGTATCGCGTCGACAACGCATCGATCGATGTCATGTACCATTCATACCCTATAAGCGTGAACACCTGAACCCCCACCAGCACCAACGCAAAGCCCAAAAACCTGCCTCTCCGATCACGATCCATCAACATCACCCACAGCAGGAACGAAAATCCAAGCCCTAAACCCGTTTGGCGGATCAGGACGAGTATAGAACTGAGGATTAACACTAAAGGTAGTAGGAAGTAGGTAGTAGGTAGTAGG
>CAZJZI010000022.1:15380-23363 GCA_964550435.1 uncultured Chitinophagales bacterium
AGGTAGTAGGAAGTAGGTAGTAGGTAGTAGGTTCGAGCGGTTATCTGTAAACGGTAAACGGTAACCAGTATACAGCCCTTCTGAACCCTCATCCCTCATCCCTCGTCCCTCGTCTACCTCTTTACTGTGTACTGCGCCCTGTGCACTGTGTACTCTCTGATCTTCCTGAACTTTGTGCGCTAAGTACTCTTTTTTTGGGTATACAATATTGATTAAAATGAGTACTAGAGCCAAAAAAAGGACCGTAAAAGGCACATCCGTCATAAATGTATGACTCAAATACATCCATATCGGATTCACAGTGACGATCAGGGTTCCGATGAGACGTAGCCGCGTTGACTCACAGAAGTATCCAGTGAGCCAATAAAATACAAAAGATCCCATAAAACTGACCAGGAGCGTCATTTCACGTAGATTTTCCAGCGAATATCCGAATATCTCCGACCATCCAACGCCCATGAACAAATGTGCGACCTGAGTCATGGCAACCCAATCTGAAATTTTGAGCACACCTTCACCCAAAAAATCCTTCACTCCATGTGCATAAGCCCAGTCATCGATCAACGGAAACTCTCCACTATGGTCGATTAGGATCAGGATCAGGATCCAGATTAAAGTGATTAAAGTGTATGGAACGTATTTTCTCATGTTTAGCAATCAGTACACAGTATACAGAGCACAGTACACAGTATACAGTGAAGAGTTTGACGAGGGATGAGAGACATGCGAAAAATACTGCTCGCCAGTTATCCCACTCACCTGCTTACCGTTTAATGATTCCGGATTTTTTTCTCCCACTCCCATGCACTTTTTGTCATTTCATCGAGTGAACGAGTAGCTTTCCAACCTAATACCTTTTCAACTTTGGTGGTATCCGCCCAGATTTGTTCAATATCTCCCTGACGACGCGCTACGAGCTCATACTTCAACTTCTGTCCAGTACTACGCTCAAACGAATCTATGACTTCAAGCACGGTCTGACCGTTTCCCGTACCTATGTTGAAAAATTCAACCTGCCCGGGATGATTCTGAAGCCATTCAATGGCTTTCACGTGCGCATCGGCAAGGTCAACTACATGGATGTAGTCGCGAATCGCAGTGCCGTCTCGGGTGCCATAGTCTGCCCCGAATACTTTCAGTGTATCGCGCACACCTGCCGCAGTTTGTGTGATAAATGGCATCAGGTTAGCTGGAACTCCTCGTGGAAGTTCTCCGATCAAAGTCGATTCGTGGGCACCTACTGGATTAAAATATCTGAGCATTACCGTACCAAGTCCCTCACGAAGCCGGGTGTATTCCTCAAGTATCATTTCAGCAATGAGTTTTGAGTTTCCGTAGGGAGTAACCGATCGTGTGGTTGGAGTAGACTCGGAAACCGGAACACTGTCCGGTTGTCCATATACGGTGCAGCTGCTGGAAAAGACCAGGTATGGAATGTCAAAATCTTCCACACATCGCATAATGTTCAAAAGTCCTTTGATGTTGTTTTCATAGTACATCAAGGGCTCATCCAATGACTCAGAAACGGATTTCTTTGCTGCAAAATGGATAATTCCATCAATCGGAGATTCCTGTTCAAAAATACGCTCGAGTCCGGATTCGTTCAGGATATCAATCTTATAAAACGGAATCTTAGCTCCAGTAAGCGTCTCTAATGCTGGCAGAACATCCAGAGTTGTATTGGACAAATCATCAACAATTACAGCCTCATGCCCGCTTCGATACAGCTCAGCTACCGTATGAGATCCGATGTATCCCAGGCCACCCGTCACCAAAATTTTCATAAACGCAGTCTATTTAACTAAGTAAGATTCAAACTCTTGAAAAATATAAGGACTTCAACCGATAACAGAACGATAATCAGTTGATTTTTACCAAAAACGATAAATACCAGCCTAAATTACCCCGAATTTCATTTCCCTGGGCAATTTCGCGGACTACATACTTGTTAATTGCCAAGATTACTCTTTAACAGCAATACCCAATTTCGACAGGATTTCTTTCATGAATAAATGGCGTTCTTCTTGTCCAAGAACAGTTTCGAAAGGAAATCCAAGTACCACGCTCCTGTAATTGTTGGCCTCTGAGTAGACTCCCGCACTAAATTCATTCTCTGTATATCGAAGCCATGTTTTGGTCGCATTTCCAACTGGTTTAATAGCGTCTGGAGCATCCACGCGATACATATCTTTGCTAAATTCAGTATTAAAGCGGACAATGGGTTGCATTGCACCTGGATTCAACTCGCGGGATCCTTCTGTTATACTTACCACGCCTGAACGTGATGCATGATTGGCGGTAAAATCATACCTCAGGATTTCTCTTGCAAATGCTCGAGTCAAAGAATCTGGTTTTGGACGGTGAATCAGATCAGTTCCCACGTGTGCACCGGTAACCAGTAACGCACTACCATTTCTGGATGCTATCGTGAGTAAACTGCGCATCCCTGGACCAAAAATCTCGAATTCATAGCCTTTAACTTGATCCATTTTGGCTGATTGATTCGGCATCTGGCGCTGTTTTCCGAGCATGACATCAATTAACGAGTATCCAGCCGGACTCACCAGTCCAGCTTCGACTGCCGACTCGCTGACAGAAACCACGTTCATTCCTGTTTGACGCAGTGCATCTACATGGATTCGTGCAAAATCAAACGTATTCCCGGCAAAAATCTCGGTTTCCATATTCCCAAGACTCATGCCATGTCCAGGATTATCATTTTCAACCCATTCATCATGAAGATTGAAATTAACTTGTTCACCAACGTGGCCAATGTCAAAGCGGTCTGGAACACCGGCATCCAGGAAACTGGCAAATCCACGAAAATCATCTTTCTTAATAATCTGAGGTGGACCTACACGCGTGAATCCATTAACAACCATTGCGTATTTGTCGCTACCCTGATAGAGCACACTAATTACCTCCGATGGCATACTCACACCACCATCGTTAGCTGCACGGACCATAAAGCTATACATTACGCCCGGCTCCAGATCCCTGATGACCACCATGGAGTCAGTTACCATCATGCCATTGTCAAAACCACCGTCTTCGATTCGTGTATAAATTACGTATCTGTCTGGATCTGCCGTAGGCTCCAGCGGATCACTAACTCCAGCCCATTGCAATCTGACTGCGTTGCCTTCTAATTGCGCACGAAGTTTGTTTACAGGTAGCGGTTGAATCTGATAGTCGAGTCCGTGTTGGGATGCCACAAAGCGGACAATCGATTTGTAAATCGCACGACTGACATCAAATCGGAAACGCGGATCCATGGCATACTCCATATCACGCATATTCTGGTGCGACAATAATTCCAATAACACAGCCGGAACATTCGGACGAGCAGCTTCGCTGTATCTGCTGTTCCATAACCTACGACGAACCCAGGTGGTGTCGTACAAAGCATGAATATCCTGTACTATCTGAGTCTGCATTATATCGGTGAGATCCCTATTAGCCAGCCTGGAGTGTCCGTCCGGATATCCCATATTGAAATTCATATCCGGAACCGAGTAAATCCCAAGTGTCCCCACGATTCGGTCATCCAATGTCACTCCCGCATCTGTATGAAATGCCACAGAAACCTCAACTGGCACTCCGAGTCCATAATCTCGGTTCACATTCGGACCATAAGGAGCACCACGCAGGTAATTCACCCACTCGCCTCGACCCTGAAAGTCATCATTATAATCGTTGGATTCATTGAGCTTCCAGACCAGCGAGTCGGGCATACCGGAGTACTGCAGATTGTACCGAGCCCCCTCCAAAAACCGTGGTCGATTCGACGTTCTCCCGCCACGTTCCACTATTCCCATTCCACCACCGAACCTCACGCCATCGGCCGACACAACCATACCAGGATTCTCACTTCGATTGGACAACTCAACAGCAAAATCACGTCCCTCATCGAAACGAAAATGTCCCAAATAAATCCAGGTTCCACCTGCAATGCGTTGATTCACCAGAAAATTGGATTCCCCTCCCGCGTGATATACACGGTAATGGGCATCTGTAATACTACTATCTGTTGAAGAGTAGCTGATATACACGGCGTAGTCACCCGTCTCCGGAATTTCAGGTACCCAACGAGCAACAGTTGTTTCAACGGTATCGGTCGTCGCAACGCGGAATGTCCCTTCCTGAAACGGATTGCGCTGACCCGTAATCGGTCCCACCGGACGATCGAATCCCTTACCATTTCCTGATCTCCAGCCCTGATCCGCCGACAACGATACTTCGGTATAAATGCTCCCGGTCAACGGCATATCGGTCTCGTTGTATGACTGTAAATCGCGGTCATTATCGACCACAACTTCGTTTGGTTGGGTGTCGCGTTCGCGTGGATTCCACACATAAGCGCCAGCATTTTCAAGCATAGGCATGATATAGGGCAGCACAAACGACATAGGTAACATGTCTTCAACGGTACCGAATAATCGTGGCCGCTGCCATTCCCAGCGATCCAATGTTGCATTGTAATACCACCCGTGACTATGCCAGATAGCTATGTGACGGGAATCAAGTCCTTTTGGTGCTGACCATGGACGATCAAGCGGACGAATCCATGTAAATTCCGCCGCGGGATCAGCTTTAGGGAGTCTGCTCAACACCAACGGACCGGTAGTATCCCTCGAAACAACGCCACGCTCAAAGCTTGGAGATTGAGAAGTAGATCCAGTGCCCTGACGCTGAATTATTGGCCTGATTTCGTTGAACTTGCCCTCAAAATCTGTCCCCCGAGTGTAGTAAACCGGAACAAGTTCCTCAAGTCTGTATCCCATTGAATACAATTGAATATCAAATCCTTCAAATTGCACCGGCAGATACATTCTTATGACTGAATCTGCTACAGAGATGGTCTCCGGACGAATCGGATTCTCTGCAAAACGTGGATCAAAACTTACAACAATCAACGAATCATCTTCGTGAACACGTATCGAATCGATGCGCATCTGAGCGTTGAAAGTCTCATTACCTCTTAATTCTCCGCTTCGCAGATCGTGGACATAGCGTTCAACCGCAACATGGGTAAGGACTTCCTCTTCATCCATTCCCTCGTAGTTGTAGGGAGATTCCCAGTGCTCAAGATCCACTTTTTCACCTGTATCGGGATCTTCAAATAACACCAGACTACTTGAAGTTGAACAAGCACTGATAAAAAACAAAATACCCATCCACGCAGGATTCAATCGAAGTAAGCGCATACAAAAATCTATTTTAGAACCTTAAAAACTGTAGCATGATAACGGTTCAAAATAGACAAATATTGAGAGGCGAACAAAGCTCACCTCTCTGAATTACCTTATTTAACCAAGGCGATTTTCCTGACACGCTGCATGCCATTTCCTTGTAACCGAAGCAGATAGAATCCACTGGCCAACATGGTACCACTTAGCTGCATACTGTGGTATCCTGCCGGTTGTTCCCCCCTAACCAGAACCATGACCTCTCTGCCAAGCATATCGACCAATGAAAGCCTGACCGACATGTCATCGGGTAGCGTCCAGGTGACAGTGGTTGTCGGATTAAATGGATTGGGATAAGCCGGTAACAGATCAAACTCCGACGGCAATTGCGTTCCATCGTCGGGTCCGCGTGGATTTAGTGACTCAACAGTAATCTGAGCATTAGTTTTCAGATGAATTCCAGCCTCAACAATCGAAATTCCGGATAATTCGAGATCATTTTCGAATGGTTGACCATCCAAACGCTCAATTTCAATGTCAAAAAGGTGACCGACGACCGATTTTCGATTCATCGAAAACACAGATCGATCGACCCAGGCAAACGCATACCCGTCAACCAGTTTTCTACTCCAATCCAAAATCCTCACCCCGTCTAACACTTCTAACGCACCAGCTTCTGCAGTAAGCAATTGGGGAACAGGACTTGTTACACTGATCTGATACTCATCAGGATCAAGTCCAGGCACTTTGACAGAACCTGACAATCCGGTAATCATTCTGGGATGGACCAGCGAAACACGGAATTGCTGTTTTGCAGACAACCCATCAGATTTCATAAGCGTAAATGCATCAGGACCCGCACGTTCAGCAAGAGTTGTGTATCCATAGAACTGACCTACTCGTTTGAGATCTGCCTGATCAACAACCCCGTTTCCATCGGTATCGGCATACATTGCTTCCTGTGGAAACCAACGCTGTCTACTGACACGAACCCACCCGGGTGGAGTCGGATCCCTCATGAACGTGCCCCCGGATCGCCAGTACATTCCAATCGGCAGGATGTCTGTATGATCAGTTTTGCCATCGTTATTGGTATCTCCGAGTCGTTGTTCAAAGAATGTTTTGTCATCCGGATAGCCCTGAATTGAAATGGCCCCCATGACATTTACCCCCGCAGAGCTAATTCCAGTCTCTGATGAGTCAATCCTGACACTAGACCCCATCACCCATCGTATATCAACGTTTTCTTGCTGGGCAATCGCAAGGGGCATATCAATGATATATGTTGAATTCGCTGGAGAATTTGAATCTGTAATAGAATAATCACTACCAGGCACCTTTACCCAGTTAATATCATCGATTCGGTACTCCACATAGAAATCCCGTGGACCCGATGCTGTTCCATAATGCATCCATCGAAGCAGAACTGAATCCATGTGGACCGTATTCACACTGGTATGCCAGTATTTGGATTTATCCAATGCATCTGCCCAGCCGGTACTACGCAGGAATTTTGCACCATTGAACGCATCGATATAGGTATACTCACCACCTTCCAGATAGAACAGTTTTTGGCGATTCGAGTACAACGACCGGGCCGATGTCGGATTTTCAAACTTGAACGCATATTGAAGAATTATTTGACGTTCATGGTCTCCGTCTATAACCACTTCAGGGTCATTGTTCGGATCAAATCCGTCATTTCCTCCACCGCCGTCACCACCATCTCCACCGCTGTCTCCTCCACCACCAGAAGCATTAACAATAGTAAAAGTAACAGGATCCATCAGATTCAGATCAACCGGATTCCCAAGATTATCGAATCCCAGAATATTCCAGAATCTGACGGTAGTCAGTGTAGAATCAGCGACTTCATTAGCCACAAAAGTCAGGGTAAAAACAGAACCTGTCCATGATGAGTCGGTTCGGGTAGTACGAGTAAACCCAACGCCAACATGATTCGGACCCCGCGGATCAGCAATAAATAATGCATCATCATGTGGACTCAACGCAACTCCACCCTGATAAGTCAACCATTCGGGCTCAAACAGTACATCAGCCTCCAACGCATAGATATTGAGTGTGTCCGGAGTCTCGAATGTAATTGAAATCGTGTCCCCTTCCGTATAAAACTCCTGCACCTGAACCAAAAAAGTCCCTGGTGGATCCTGATTCTGGAAGGCTCCAAAAAGTAATCCGGTTGATGTAACCAGAATAAAAAATAGTAGTATAAGTGCTTTCATTTTTAACCTCTTGATCGGTAATTTTTAGTTAAGATCAAGGGGTTTTTGTATGTACAATCATCTGCACAATCCAACACCCAGCTTCCCTCGACCATAGCCATAGCTACATCTATATGAGTATCCAGAATCAGAATCCTTGCAAAAAAAGCTCAAATTTCACACATTTGCCTCATTTCATTCGGCGTAAACAGAAAACGGTAAACAGTAAACAGAAGAGTTTAATGAGCCCGTTAGCAAGTTGTCATGTACTGTTGGTAGGGCCGTTTTCAGTTCTCATTTTCCTATTAATTATTAGTTCTAACCTTCAAGCACAATCAACCAATAATCCAACTACCCACTTCCCACTCCCTACTCCCAAATCCTACATCATCCAGTTCAATCAACCACCAGCTGTGACGCTAAAAGACAGTCCGGCCAAGGCTTCCATCGATTATGACCAACCCGCCCAACAACTCCTAACCTACCTCTCCACTAAACTCCCTACTACCTACTCCCCACTCCCCACTCCCTACTACCTACTCCCCACTCCCTACTACCTACTCCCCACTCCC
>CAZJZI010000022.1:23463-38377 GCA_964550435.1 uncultured Chitinophagales bacterium
ACTCCCCACTCCCTACTACCTACTCCCCACTCCCTACTACCTACTCCCCACTCCCCATATTTAAAAACACCTTCCATGGGCTTGCCATCGACCTTCCGGAATCTCTGATTAATGAAATCCGTGCCTTACCCTATGTCAAGGAGGTATATCCAGATCATGAAGTATCACATTTTGCCTACGAGTCTGTATATCAAATCAAAGCTGATTCTGTCTGGCGTCATTACGGCACCCGCGGTGAAGGTATCACTATTGGAATTCTCGACTCTGGGATCGATTACAACCATCCTTCGCTTGGAGGTGGATTCGGACCTGGATTTAAAGTTATTGATGGATGGGATTTCGTAGACAACGACCCGGATCCGATGGATGAACATCGTCATGGTACTCACGTTGCTGGAATCGCTGCAGGAAACAACGAATCAAATCACAACGACCCAGAAAGCCTCCCGTTTTTAGGAGTCGCACCTGATGCATATTTGGTAGCGTATCGCGTTCTTGATGAAAAGGGACGTGGCCGAATATCTGACATTATTGCTGCCATCGAGCGTGCAGTTGATCCAAATCAGGATGGTGACTTCTCAGACCGTTTAGATGTTATAAACCTAAGTTTAGGCTCTGAATTAGGCAGCCCAAACGATCCGGGATCAACGGCCGTCAACAATGCGACGTTGGCCGGGGTAGTGGTCGTAGCCGCTGCCGGAAACAGCGGATTTATAGCTTCTGGACATACATCGGAATCAAATTTTCGTTTCAATGGATCCCAGTCCATCGGTAGTCCGGGTATGGCTGAGCTGGGAATAACCGTCGGGGCAGTAGACAGAGAACTTGCATTGGCTCGATTCAGCTCAAAAGGACCCGTTAACACGACATTTGCAATCAAACCAGACGTAGTGGCACCAGGTGTGAGCATCCTCTCAACCGTTCCCGGTGGAGCGATGGATGCGTTTAATGGGACTTCCATGGCTGCTCCACATGTTGCCGGAATCGCTGCACTCATTCGAGCAATTCACCCTGAATGGACCCCCGCGCAGGTCAAAGCAGCAATCACAAACACTGCGATTCCACTCCAGATGCCTGCCTGGCATCAGGGAACCGGATTCGTGGATCCCATTACTGCCTTAAATACAAAAACCCTGGTCTCGCCGTCCCAATTAATTTTCGGAATGACTAGTGCGACACAATCCAGTTGGTCCAGAACCATAGAGATTACCATTGAAAACCTGCTCGATACTCCACAAACATACACGATACAGGCGTCTGATCTACCCATTGGAGCTACCATAACATTCAGTTCGACCGAAATCATCGTCCCCGCTCAATCCAGCCAGGTGATTACTGCTGAACTTAGCGTCAATCACTCCCAAATCCCGATAGTACCCGAGGACATCCGCACCTACAGTGGCGCGGTAATCGTTCAGTCAGACCGTGACATCGCCCGGATTCCGTGGTCCTTTTCACGCTCATCGGTTATCCGACTTACCTTCTCGCAACCAGATGCGCAGGTTATTCTGAGCAGTGTTGAAGACTATTATACCAGTGGATATGCATCCAGATACAATCAATTTCATTGGTTAACTGACCGTAGAGCAGAGATTTATGCTGCCAAGGAAGGTGCTTTTGCCATCGTTACCGCTTTTTATCAGGATGACGCACCAACCCGACTGGTTATAAACGAATCCGCTTACTTTAATGGAAACTCGTTGTCACAAACGATAAATCATGGTACTGTAGTCCACTCGGTCACCTTGACCTCCACCGATGCATTCGGAGAGTCACTCGACACCTATGACTCCCACAAACGAGTACTGTCTCTGGCCATGGCTAACAATCTAATTTCAACCACTGTGAATTCTCCGGTTTCCGGACCAGGTCCTCATTTCTTTATCTCGAATTTATCGACGGAACATACGATTTATGCCTCACATATGGCTGTAAGACATGGAGACGAGCCGATAATCGTTGTACCAAAACTTCCTTCGCGAAAAGGGGTTAGCGGACCAGTCCAAGTAACATCAACCACGGCATTACACCATATTCCAATTCATTTCCACACACAGAATTACGGAATTTCAGATCAATCCGAATCCTTTGGGACTACCGATAATCCTGTCGATATCACCTCATCCAGTGCACCCGCAGTCATTACATTGACAGGGGTGTACGAATCATACGATCATTACGACCACCAGTATGCCGAGCTACTCAATGTGTTGAACCCGGCACCATCCGAAGATGGAGTACTCACGATTCATTATTACACCACCGATAATTTCAGAGGGTCCGGTGTGTTTCCAGCAACGAGATTTCTAGTCGGGCGAGAGGTGTCAACCGATTTTTACCAAATTGACCTGGAGACACAACCCTTAGCAATATTGAATTCAAAAATCCTTCCAAATTTACCCTACCTGGATGAATTAACTCCGGTTCAAATGCCTCTGGATGCTGAAGTAAATTTCGGATTGGGTCCCATTTTCTCGTTTTCCCGACCCAGTTTCAATGTATTTGGACCTGGTAGTATCAATTTTGATCCCCTAATTCGAGGCCCATTGCATGAGATCCGTCGAGCGGATTATCCAGGCTCTACATGGCGTGTGAAATCAGAGTCAGGAGAAGTACTTTTCGAAGGAGCATTGGATGATATCCCTAATGACTTAATCGCTCCACAAGCGGTAACTGATCTGGAAATTGAACTGAAAGGAAACCAATTACGCGGAAAACCTGTGACAACTACCGTCACAAGTCGCTCGGACTTGAATAAAGTCAGTGCGAGTCCACCGTGGATATATTCAGTGCTGTTAACTGATGAAAATGATAGTCCAGTACAAACAGTATTACAGAATCAGCCACTAAATCTGATGGTTGCCAGTCGTTCCGTCCAGCTAGTAACAGAAACCCAGGTCGATCCAACACTTACTACCATTGAATGGCGCATCCATGGACAGAATGGATCGTGGAACTCGGTACCGTTCACCCACACTGACCCTGAAACAATGCGTTTGGATGGTATCCGATTCTATGCTGACTTGACGGCTGCCACAGCCACAGATTCGGTAGCTATTGACATTCGAATGAGTGTAACTGATCCCAACGAAAGTAACACAGTAGTTCACATTTCTCCCGCATTTGCGGTTGGAAATTGGGTCGGACAGACCGGAACCAGCATCGAAGATCCGCACAACGAACTGCCAACCCAACTCACGTTGAATCAGAACTACCCGAATCCGTTTAATCCAACTACAAACATCACCTTCACCCTACCAAATACATCTGCTTACACAGATATTCGTCTAAGCGTATATAATTTGATCGGACAGGAAGTCATGCGCCTCGCCGATGGACCAACCCCATCCGGCACTCATACGGTATCCCTGAACGCCTCAAATTTGGCTTCAGGAGTGTACATTTATCGATTAACCACGCCTGGTTCTACGTTATCTAAGAAAATGGTACTTATTAGGTAGATGAATACACCGTATTCAGTTCTTTTTTATGAGGGACAAGCGACAAGGGATGAGGGATCGGTTCCGCTCGCTGGTCTAAAATCGATACCTCACCGAGGTTGTAATATGCACATTCGTCAAATCCAATCCCAAATACTGGTACCCTGGACGCGTCGTAACTTCGATATACTTGTAATTCATCATCCGGGAGATTTGTAATTTCCCGGAGAACTCAAACCGATTCCAACGGTAGTCTCCAACGATTCCAAAATTCAAATCAGCCCAATGTCGAAATAATGACGTCGTAAATAAGATATAGTATAAGTCGTTATTATAGATATGTCGCTCGCCGTAAATCCCAACCCGATTGTCATCTTTGATGTAGTTTATACCCAAAAATTGCGAATTTGCACCTGGTCCAATTGAAGCACCAATAATCTGCCCCCGATGGGTATATCCATGAGGGATATTCTCGCTAACATACCAAGGTGTATAAGACCGGACCCGCCACGTTTCCGTTCTCTCCAGTTGCGTGATTTCAGCTTCAATACTCACAAAGGAATTGGTTGCAGAAACTGGATACAACTTCTCTATTCCCAAGGTATATCCCATTGTGTGAAAAGGAAACCGAAGAAAATCCTGAAAATTGGCCGGACGTGCACGTCTTCCCCACTCTGCATACATTTCAACATGCTCGACTGTGTTTACATAGCGCAAATAGCCGACCATGATTCCATCAAAACGGTCCCTAGTGTCTATCACTCTCAGCTCTTCTCCCACCAACCCACCTTCATAGGGCAATGGCATGTAAGGAGAACGTAAAAAGGAGAATAGATGACCCATACCTTTAATTTCTTGCGAGTATGTCATGGTAGTTCGTGCCAATCCTACTGATAATCCCTTAACCCAAACCGGATTCCAGGTAAGTGCAAATCCAGATAACAAACGCCAATCGTCTGGTTTGGCACGATACGGCATAGGTTGAAAGTTTTCATATAACCTCGGTGGCAATGGTGGAGCTCCGCTGTCTGCCAAACGCCCCCAAATAACTTGATACTCTAAACTCCCGAATCGAAATCCAATTGGAATTCTGCTATTGAAACTCAGATGCAAAAATCCAGGTGCATTGTTGCTCATAATCAACGAGTTCCTCTTGGCAGGCCCCCACCACAGGTTCCGTCCCGATACCATCACCTGATGGTCTTTCCAACTGTAGCTCAGACTACTATTGCCAAGGGAAGTAATCATATACGGAGTTTCACGGTAACGCTCAGGTTGGTCTATCCTATTTAAATACTCTCTGTAGTATAAATCCCAGTACCAATCGGGTGTAGTGATAGGCAATGGTTGAAAATCACGATTTTGAGACCTCAAAAGCAATGGATTCAATTCCAATTCAACGTTATCGAATTCAAACCTGGCCTTAAATCCATACAAATCAGAAAAACCACGTTCAGGAAAATAAACTCCAAGATTTTTACCATAACCAACCTTTGAATTGTAGAAAATCTGCATATACACATCGTCAAGAGTTGCAAAAACAGTACTATCTGCCACTCCCGAAAATTGCCCTGAATAAAATGAATTTCTATAATCAAAAGTAACTGGACGAATTGTCCATGATGTGTTACCAAATGATCCATCAATAAGTTGACGCCGACGAAGCTTATCCGCTTGTGGATCGTCTAATTGAAAGGTCTGTGCCAGAACACAAACAGGTAACAACAATCCAATGACCCCTGTGATGACAATTCGGACGAGTACCCTGTGTATTACACTGAGCATAATTAGTTGCGGCTCCAATTAAAATTATAGGAGACGGTCAACTGTAAATTGATATTCCTTGGTTCAAAGTAAGACCGATCACCGGCAGCACCGATTTGCCTATGGTATCCATTTCTGGTACGGACAAAATTAAGTTCAGATCGGATAGAAATTTGGTCCATATCATATTTCCCCATGAACCCAACTACCGTATCAATATCGGGCTGTGCAGTCCGGCTAAACTCTCTGATAGCATAGTAAAAATCGGTATTCTTGGACACGCGTTCAAGTTGGATTCCGGTACTCAGGTTTTTGTATTTATTCTGTAGGCCCAGATAGATCCCTTCTCCGCCCATACCATAGTAACTACCCAAATATTGACCTTGGTTCGTATATCCACGAGTAACGCGCCTATGAGAGTAGAATATTTCATAGCCTCGTACAATTTTGGTATTGGTAGTAATTGTAGTCGAATACTCGGCATTCAAACCCCAGGTACCCAATTTGTTATCCCATTTCTTCTGAAATCCAATTGAATATGCTCTTAGGTGATTAGGCTGGAGGTATAAATCACGATAATCAGCAAAATGATCATCTCTGCCGTATTCACCATATACAGATAATCCCGCAGCGGGAAACTCCCAGTTCAAAAAGACAGAAAAGCGTTGGTCATCAGGTAAATTACCCCTTCCATTATAGAATCCCACGGGTAAACTAGTTTTCAATAACGGTTGAAACAACGGAAAATAATCGAAAATGCTTGTGGCATACTCATCGTTCAAGATAAAGGTACGGATGGCACCTACACTAAGATTTTTATCAAACCGCGGGCGCATCTGAATGATTATGCCATTGAAAATCACATCGAATGTAGTGCGAATGTCATCAAGCACGTATGACTCTTGCAACACCCCAACCGCAATGCTCGTGTGTACATCTGCAATCCAAATATTAATGGGCTTAGTCGTCTGAAAGCTTAAATGTGGAAAACCGGGAGCATTGTTGCTCATAAGTAAAGAGGTTCGCTTTCCAGGTCCCCACCATAGATTTTCGGTACTTAACCCGGCAGAGAGATTCCACAAATTGACTTTGACCCATGAATCTCCAGGGAAGAGATCTGTAAAACTACCGTCATTAATACGATAGGGTAAATCAATGTCCCCATCAATCTCATTAAAGATAAGCTGCTCGTTACCGTCATAAATTCCATGAGGAGACAAGAAATCACGGTTTTGAGAGTACAGATAAACCGGGCGAACCTGAACATCCAGAATGGTGTGTTTAAATCGGGCGCCTAAACTTATGGAATTTGTAATTCCACGCCCTAGCCACACTGGACCAAGATTTGGTCCCCAGGCCCGGGCCGAGTTATAGTACAACCCAAACTCGGCCGGGAGGATGGTAAGTCCATCCAAGGTAGTGTTTAGTGAAGGAACCCTAACCGTGGTTGCAGACTGTTTTTCAAGGACCCCAGTCAGTGGCGATACCGATGATCTGAGTTGTGCATGAGCGATTCCGACTCCCACGAGGGATACAAAGGTCAATGCGAATAAAAAACGAAGTACAGTGACGTTCATACAAATAAATCGGTCAAAAATAGCCTTACAGCGCGCTACAAGGACTGAAAATATACATAAAAACGTCGTGAATCCTACACTATTGCACCGCTTCCAACTCTCGCAAAAACCAACTGACCGGTCAGGCCCTTACTACCTTGTCGTTCTTGGTTTTAATCACGTTTCTGGAGTCAATGATCACGTCAGACCACTCAAGTAACGCATCATAATCGACGTCTTTATGATCCGTCACCACGACCACAGCATCAAAAGAACGGATCATGGCTTCATTCCATCCCACCGATTTCTTACCGGTGTATTCGGCATGCTCCCGGGTTTCGGCGATAACAGGAATATACGGGTCATAATACTCCACTTCCGCACCCATGTGCTCAAGTAACTCCATGATTTCGAAGGATGGTGATTCACGCATGTCGTCAACGTTAGGTTTGTACGCCAAACCTAACACCAGTATACGACTTCCATTGACGGATTTTCTACGTTTATTCAACCCTTCCGTAACTTTACCGATAACATACTTTGGCATTGAGGTATTAACCTCTCCAGCAAGCTCAATGAACCGTGTATTTACACCAAACTCACGCGCTTTCCAGGTCAGATAAAATGGATCAATAGGGATACAATGACCACCAAGTCCCGGACCGGGTGTGAATTTCATGAAACCGAAGGGCTTGGTTGCAGCAGCATCAAGTACTTCGTGCACGTCAATGCCCATTGCATCATAGACGATTTTAAGCTCGTTTACCAGGGCAATGTTCACCGAACGAAAGATATTCTCGGTCAATTTAACGGCTTCAGCAGTCTTGCAATCGGTTACAGGCACTGTCTGGACAATAGCGGTGTCGTACATAGCTTTGGCCAACGTGAGAGCATCATCCCCCAACCCACCTACTACTTTAGGGATACGTTCGGTATTGAAATTCGGATTACCCGGATCTTCTCGTTCAGGACTATAAGCCACATAAAAATCGGTTCCCACTTTCAATCCGGAATTTTTCTCAAGAATCGGAACCATAACGTCTTCAGTAGTACCTGGATAAGTAGTAGATTCCAAAATGACCAAATGTCCCTTTTTCAAGTGATGGGAAATGGCTTCGGTTGTTTTTACAACATAGGTCATGTCAGGCTCACGGTGCTCATCGAGCGGCGTAGGAACACATAATAATATCGAATCTACCTCAGATAACCGGGTAAAATCTGTAGTTGCTCCACAACGATCACTTTTCGCCAAAGATGCCATCATGTCAGGACCCAAATGCTTGATGTACGACTTGCCCTGGTTAACACAATCAACCTTAAAGGCATCGATATCAAATCCAACGACCGGCATTCCATGCTTATGAAAGGTCCACATCAAAGGAAGGCCAACATAACCTAGACCAACAATTCCTATAGTGTATTCTTTACTCTGAATACGCTTCAACAATGTATCTAACATAATAATTTTACTAATTGAGTGATTTTATAGTTCTGAAACGCGCTGAACGGACTCGATTCCAGCATAAGTAGGGATAATCTCCTGAAGACGAAGACGAATGGCCTCTTCATCGAACTCATTAGCTGCATCAAAGAGCTTGTCGAGTTGATCTTCGAGTGCGGGCGATAAGCCATTTTTACGTGCCATCATGATCTTGTCATGCTGTGTCACATCCGTTCCCTCTTCAGCCGTCAGCAATTCTTCGAATAGTTTTTCTCCCTTTTGAACCCCTGTGTACACAATTTTGATGTCTTTATCGGGTTCAAATCCAGACAACCGGATCAGATCTTTGGCCATATCCACAATCTTCACAGGCTCACCCATATCCAGTACAAATACAGCACCGTTTATGTTCAACGCCCCGGCCTGAAGCACCAACTGAGCTGCTTCGGGTATAGTCATAAAGTATCGGACCATATCCGGGTGAGTAATCGTGATGGGACCGCCACTACGTATCTGCTCTTTGAAAATAGGTACCACACTTCCACGACTGCCAAGAACGTTCCCAAAACGGACAGACACAAAAATCTGATCGGAATCCGCCCGACGGGAGGCACTGTCAACAACGTATTCAGCTACGCGTTTACTGGCACCCATGATTGAACTCGGATTCACCGATTTATCAGATGAAATATTTACGAAATATTTGACATTGTACTCCAAAGCCAGGTCAACGAGGTTGCGTGTCCCACCCACGTTGTTCAAAATTGCCTGAGACGGATTAAGCTCCATCAAGGTCACATGTTTGTGAGCTGCGGCATGAAAAATCACCTCGGGACGAGTATCTTTAAACACTTTTTCGAGCGAAACGATGTCTCTTACATCTGCAATTTTTACTTCGACCGGGATATGTTGAAAATTTTGCTGAAACTCTCTGAATATGGTGTGGATAGAGTTCTCGCCGCGTCCTAGTAAAATGACTTTACTGGGCTTGAATCGCGTAATCTGCCGGACAATCTCCGATCCGATGGAACCACCGGCACCGGTCACCATAACAACTTTCCCGCTGATATAGGCTCGGATACGCTGGGTATCCAACACAATAGGCTTACGTCGCAACAAGTCCTCAACCTCAACATTGCGGAGTTGATTGATACTCACTCGTCCGCTAATCAAATCATAAAGTCCGGGAATCGTTCTGGAGGGCAATTTAACTTTCTGTGCCTCATTTACAACCCGGCGTATTACGTCCCCGTCTTCAGATGGCATAGCAATGATAAGCTCATCAACATCCATCTTATTCAAAACCGTACGCAGCGAATTGACACGACCCAATACTGGTAAACCCAAAATTTTTTGCTTCTGTTTGTTTCGGGAGTCATCCAGAAATCCAACTGGAATCAAGCCAATCTCTGGGTGACGTAGCATTTCATTGGCAATCATGGTCCCCGATTCACCCGCTCCGGCAATAATCACTTTCTTGTAATCCTGAGGAGCATTGTTATAAAAATGGATGACCTTACGTTCTTTAAGCAGCACTCGGGCTGTGATTCGGACCAATGCAAACAATACCAAAGAGGCGAACGCATCAATTATAGGTACGCTGGCTGGTAAATTTGGATCATTAAAGAAAATAACGGCAGCTAAATAGAAGGAGGTAAACACCACAACAGATTTCAGTGGAGTCAACAAATCAAGTATACTTGTATGTCGCCATGAAATTTTATGGTGGCCAAAATACGAGATAAGCAGCAGCTTTATAGGTAGAGTGACCAATAGTAGCTGTGTACTAACAGATGCAATGTCGAATGGAATGCTACCCAGGCGTAGCCATATAGCTAAAAAACTTACTGTAATCCAAAGAACACCATCAATAAAAATCTTCTGAAACAATCTCATTCCCATAAACAGTATAACGCTTTGGTTTTGAACGATTTAATGATTCTATAATAGTTGGCAGTTCCGTTAATACAAATCGTACTAATATAACCCCTAATCGTGTGGTTAAAAAGTTTAAATTTTAACATAATAGGTGTTTATACTGAAAGAGATGCGCTCTTTTGAAGACCGAAATAATCTGACCGAACATGTATAGTTATTGATATCCAAAGTATGAGTGCTAGTAAGATGTCCTTAGGATGGCTAAAGTTAAAAAAATAATTACTTAGACAGAAGTTTATTTACAATTTCTACCACTCGATTACGATCTTCCGTTGTCATGTTGCTTCCAGATGGCAAGCATAGTCCTTGTTCAAAATACCGATCCGAATTACCGTTTGTGTAATTTTTAAACTTCGAAAACACCGGTTGTAAGTGCATAGGCTTCCATAATGGACGACTTTCGATGTTGTTGCTATCCAGTACTTCTCGAATATCCTCTCGAGTGACACCACCTGTCAAGGACGGATCTACAAGCATCGCCGAAAGCCACCGGTTCGACTGCACTCCTTCCGGTTCGGGCTGAAAAGATATTCCTGGATGTTGTGCAAAAGCAGTCCGATACGCTTCAAAATGTGCCCGACGAGCATGTACCCTGTCCGGAAGTACGTTAAGTTGTGCTCTTCCGATACCTGCCAGGACATTACTCATCCGGTAGTTGTACCCCACATGACTGTGTTGGTAGTGCGGAGCTTTATCTCTGGCCTGAGTAGATAAAAATCGAACGAATTCAAGAGCTTCCAGGTCATCCGAGACTAAGGCCCCTCCGCCGGATGTCGTTATGATCTTGTTTCCGTTGAAACTTAGAATCCCGAAGTTCCCGAACGATCCACAGGCTTTTCCATGGATTGTGGATCCCAGCGATTCGGCGGCGTCCTCAATCAGGGGAATCCCGTAGACCTCACAAATCAATCTTATTCGCTCCATGTTTGCTGGCATCCCGTATAGATGCACTGGAATAACGGCCTTTGGCGGTACCGGACACTCTAAAATAGCTTTTTCAAGCAAATCCGGATCCATATTCCAACTATCAGACTCTGAGTCTACAAAAACGGGAGTCGCACCAACGTAGCGAATCGGATTCGCCGTCGCTGAAAATGTAAACGTCTGACACACCACAAAATCCCCCTCACCAATGCCTAGAGCGAGCAATGCCAGGTGAATCGCGGCTGTACCTGAACTAAGTACTACAGAACCTTTTGTACCACACAGGGCAGCAAGTTCCTTTTCGAATGCATCCACATGCGGACCCAATGGTGCTACCCAATTCGATTCAATCGCTTGGGATATATATGCTACTTCTTCCCCACTCATGTGTGGAGATGATAGCCAGATTCTTTTACTTTCCAATGCGGTATAACTAATTTTGAACTACGACAGAGGGCATAAGTTAGTTATTTACTTCGTAGTGTTCAATGATTTACTGTTTATCAAATAGTGCCTATTTTAGTTCATATAACCAATCACAACCCACGCTGAATGAATCTCCCTCTTCTTGTATCCAACCCACGTTCTAGCTATCTGGCATCAAAAGAAGCTATCGATCAGGCAACCCTCGATTTTTATAACAATCCATATTACGTTTTGGGTGATTATGTTAGCGATTTTGAGGCACGTTTTGCCGGATACATCGGTGTTCCTCATGCGGTAGGGGTGGCAAACGGAACAGATGCGATCACGCTGGCTTTAATGGCCCTGAACATCCAACCCGGTGACGAAATAATCACCGTTTCTCACACGGCAGTAGCAACCGTTGTCGGGATCGAGAGAGCTGGAGCTGTCCCTGTTTTGGTTGATGTTGACCCGGATTCCAAAACGATCGATGTCACAAAAATCCCATCCATGATTACCGCTCGCACAAAAGCGATCATAGCAGTACATCTGTACGGACAACCTGCCGACCTGGACACTCTGAGGTCAATCTGCTCCGAAAACGACTTGTTCCTTATTGAAGACTGCGCACAATCCCACGGAGCAACATATCATGGACAAAAAACAGGCACTTTCGGGGATCTGGCTACCTTTAGCTTCTACCCAACTAAAAACCTGGGAGCTATCGGAGATGGTGGTGCAGTGGTCACTTCATCTCCCGAGCTCAATGAAAAGCTTCGCATGCTCCGACAATATGGCTGGAAGACCCCTCAGTACAGTTTATTGAGCGGGATGAACTCCAGACTGGATGGCCTTCAGGCTGCCATTCTAACCGTTAAACTCGCTAAATTGGATTCTGATATCGCCCGCCGACAACATATCGCCTCTACGTACACCGCTCATCTTGCTAATCTCCCTGTTGTAACTCCAAAAACAATCCAGAATACCACCCATGCATATCACCTCTACGTGATTGAACTGGAAAGTCAGGATACACGCGATCAGTTGATGTCCCACCTGAAAGCAGCTCACATTTTCGCCGGTATTCATTATCCTTTCGGGGTTCACGAACAACCAGCTTATGACCAAAAACTGCGTTGCTCTGACATGACACACACGAACAGACTCACCAAAACAATTTTGAGCCTTCCCATGTATCCCGAATTAAGCGATCAAGAGGTAAAATATGTCTGCGATTACGTATCTTCTTTTTTCTGAATCAATCCAGCATGCATCAAACTACGCTACAATCCATTCAGCACATTTCTTTCACTAAGATTTCAGATCTGGGTAATCTTACCGTTTTTCCTGTTTCACAAAATGGCACTAAAATACCTGTAAAGCGTATTTTTACCGTTTCTCAGGTTCCGGCCGGACACTTCCGGGGGAATCACGCACACAGATTCTGCTCCCAATTGGTTGTGTGTCTGAATGGAGTTGTCGAAATCGAACTTACTGACGGAAGTGAATCTGACACGTTTTTGTTGAATTCCCCTGAATATGGAATTCTGATACCACCGGGAATCTGGAATAAACTGAAATTCGAAAACGAACACTCGGTTCTTATGGTTCTTTGCGACTACCCCTACGATCCAGACGACTACATCCGTGACTGGGATACCTTCATCAGTCTGAAATCAGTAACTTCATCCAAATGAAGCTAGCGTAATGGATGTACTGGAAATCAAACGAATGGGCGAAACAGAAGACCAGCTTTGGTGGTTTCAGACACTGCGTAAACTGGTTGTAAATCAGATTGGCAACGATTCTCCCGGACACTTCAGAATACTGGACGCAGGTTGTGGAACCGGAGGTATGCTGCAGGTTTTCAATCGCGAGTTTCCAAGGTCTGAGCTCTACGGAATCGACCTGAGTCCGGATGCTTGTGAAATAGCCCGGATGAAATCTTCCGCTACGGTGGTCCAGGGATCTGTCGAATCATTACCTTATCCCGACAATCACTTCCAGGCTGTAGTGTGTCTGGATGTCCTTGAATACGATGTGGATCCACAAAAGATCCTTCTGGAACTCGAACGAGTGCTATGTCCGGATGGAGTACTTGTTGTAAATGTCCCAGCTTACTCGTGGATGTATTCCTATCACGACATCGCTGTTGGACAAATACGCCGTTTCGACAGAAACGATCTGAACGCATTGTTTAAGGCTACCAACCTTACCCTACAGTTTCAGTCATATTGGAATACAATCCTGTTTCCGGTTATGGTTCTAAAACGCAAAGTACTCAAACAAAACGATCACAGTGATGTTGAACCAATTCCTGATTGGATCAATACGCTATTGCTTAATCTGTTGAGCCTGGAACGCTTTTTTGTTAACCGCAAAATTCCACTACCTTTTGGAGGTTCTCTGATTACAACCCTGACAAAACCTTCATTATGATTGATCTTTCTATTGTTATTCCCGTTTACAACGGATCTGGAAGCATTGTTAAACTGGTTCAAACCCTGGGTGAGCTTCCTGTAGAAGGTCGACTGGAAATCATTCTGGTCAACGATAAAAGTCCCGACGATAGCTGGGAAAAGATTCAATCAATCAAGGTTCCAGACCATGTGAGGCTTGTGAAAGCGAATCTGGCAAAAAATTACGGCGAACATAATGCCGTTATGGCCGGATATGCGCTTTCTACTGGAAATTTTATCATCAATATCGATGATGATTTTCAGAACCCACCTGCGGAGGTCATGAAAGTTTATCATTACGCCAAAGCAAATCCGGATTTGGATGTGATTTACACCCACTACGACGAGAAAAAACACCACTTCTTCAGAAACCTGGGTTCAGCATTTACCAACTTCGTTGCCGGATTGGTCATCGATAAACCCAAAGACCTGTATCTGTCCAGTTTCAGATGCATCAATCGCTTTGTATGCGATAAGATCATTACATACTCCGGACCCTATCCCTATGTGGATGGTCTGATTCTTCAGTTTACATCCCGGATCGGCAAGATTCGCGTCGAACACCATGAACGCGCCGAAGGTGCCAGTGGCTACACCCTCCGAAAACTAATTCGATTGTGGTTGGCTATGTTTCTCAATTTCTCGGTATTCCCATTGCGATTCAGCAGCATGCTTGGATTCAGCCTGAGCTTTTTAGGACTTATCATGACCGGAGTTGCAGTTTACGACAGGCTGTATTCGGATGTACCTAGCGGATGGGCATCGATTATGGCGGGACTCATGATTTTTTCGGGTGCGCAGCTGATTATGCTGGGAATCATCGGTGAATACCTTGGTCGCCTCTACCTGACCAACGCCGGAAAACCCCAGCACAGCATCCGTGATGTAGTCATCGAGGAAAAGCCAGTATCCAAAAGCGAGCAATAAGGGGTTATTTTTTACTTTCTCCCCACTCCATACTACCCACTACCTACTCACAAATAACAA
>CAZJZI010000023.1:0-37878 GCA_964550435.1 uncultured Chitinophagales bacterium
AAAAACAGCATTGAAGCCAAAGTACGTTTCAAAATGATTTCCACAATCATTAAAAGTGGTTACGAGGACGTAAGTCCAAGTGGCCTTTAGTAACTCTATTAGAATTGGTTTTATTATTGTTTCCCAATTGAAACAAAACAAATAGTGTCTTTTTTTTAAAAAAAGAGCACACTAAATATCGTATTTGTTAAAGTGTAGGCCGGTTCCAACTTATTTTAGTACAGATAGCAGTCGTTTGAGTAAGAGATGTAAGTGATTATAGTATTGATGTAACGTGAACCATCACGATTCTGATAATTTAATAGCTCGATATATTTAGAGGACGTAACCTCAATAGACTGAGATTCAAACCGTCTGTGGTGGAGGCTGACATCTAAATTATCCAATTATTACGTTTACTTTTCTTATTCAAAACGGAGGGAAGATGGGATTTACATTAGATAGTAAGCCTGTGTTGATTACTCAGAATGTGACAATGATTGATCTGTACCACAAGATTAAACTGATCGCACATACAAAAGCGAACGTCCTGATTACCGGGGAGAACGGGACAGGGAAAGAGGTATTTGCAGCACTTTTACATTATCATAATCAGAATTTAAACAGGACAATGGTTACCGTAAACTGTGGAGCTATACCTCACGATCTGGTTGAGAGTGAATTATTAGGTCACGAAAAAGGTGCATTTACTGGAGCTGATGCGCAAAAGAAAGGTTGTTTTGAGTTAGCGGACAAGGGTACGCTGTTTCTTGATGAGATTGGAGAAATGTCACTTTCTGCACAAGTAAAGCTACTTAGAGCTGTCGAACTTGGGTCTTTTAGAAGGGTTGGCGGGAAAGAAGAAATCAAAGTGGACGTGACGTTGATTTCAGCAACCAATAAGATTTTAAATGATCAGGTTAGATCGGGGAGTTTCAGAGAGGATTTGTACTATCGTTTAAATGTAGTTGAATTATATGTACCTCCGCTAAGACATAGAAAAGAGGATATTCCACTTCTGGTCGAGTTTTATCGTAATTATTATTGTGATCTTTATCAGCGAGCCGATGTACCATTCGATGACGAAAGTATGGGATTAATGAAATCGTATGACTGGCCAGGAAATATTCGTGAATTAAAGAATTGTGTTGAAAGATGCATAGTACTTTTTGAAGGTCAAACTGCTATTGGTGCTGATATGCTTCCCGGTTGTATAACCAGATCGAATCGTTCCCAGTCAAACGGTTATCAAGGTGAACCAAACGGATACATGCACATTCCTGTAGGGACCAGTCTGGAGGAAATTGAGAGAATGGCTATACATCAGACATTAAACTCGGTTGACAATAACAAGACCGAGGCAGCTAAGATATTGGGTTTTGCCAGAAAAACTCTTCATAACAAGTTAGACAGATACGAGAGTGAAGTGTTGGCTTGATAAATATTTAAAAACGTTTTTTGCACAAAAAAACCGGGATCCATTTAAGAATCCCGGTTGAGATGCGAGTCATATTGAACCTGATCATATTTTGATGTTAGGTTCTAAACGAACCCTCTATCGCCTAACGTTGATTTTTCAGATTTGTAATATGATTTTTGAAGTCATTATAAAGCTCGGTATCAGCTCGTCCTCCAGGGTAACAAATGTTACCACCGAATTCCCAGCATTTGGTCCCATCTGCTGTTAGCTGCCACAGAACATTTCCATCAAGTTGAATGGTTTGGGCATGCTGATAAAGAGCGCTATACATGGTTTTAACGCGGTCGTCACCCCATCCAGCAAAACCAAATTCGCCGATCATGAATGGTTTTCCCGAATTCTCAGCGATTTTTTTGTGATCACTAAGCCATGCACGTTGGCCTTTGAGAAGACTTTCATTAATGGTATTGCCAAACCCATATTCGGCAGGATACCAATGAGCGTTACCGAAGTCGATTTCAGGAATTGCAGTATTCATCACATAACTGGTACCTTCATTGGCTCTCAGAGCGTATGTATTGCTATACTCGGCAACTGAATACACAGATGGAGTTCCCTCATCAAAACCCTCTTCACCAGTTGAAACCAGGTGATTTGGATCAATTGATTTGATGTACTGTGCAATACTTCTGTACCAGTCTCGAAGGACCGATGGGTTCGCACCCGGATTACGTCCTTCGTTCATGATTTGCCATGCCATTATAGCTGGTTCGTCCTTATACGCTACTCCAGTCACAGTATTGACCCTGTTTAACAGCATTTTGATATAGTCTTTATACCACTTCTGCGTATTGCTGTTGGTAAGGAAGAACTGCATGTTCACTGACGGATTACTTGCGCCAGCCCATGTATTGTACTGACACACTCCACCAAGTTGGTCCCAGAAATTGATGAAAGGTATTATGAAACGAACGCCGTGTTCTTTACCCTTGGCAATGACGTTGTCCAAATCTTGCAACGCTGATTCGCTATATACCCCTGGTGATGTTTGAATCACGTTTTCATTGGCATCATTCTTACTGTAACCACAGTCGTATCCGTCATAGAATCCCCACATTCTGATCACAGTTATCCCTGCATCCTGAAACGTGTCCATAGCACGGTCTACTACTGCTGGGTTTAACTTTTCATAGTTTGGCAGATAATATGCATTCGTTCCAGCAAACCTCATTACTGATCCGTTGTCTACAAAATCAGAGTTTTGCACAGTAACAAAAGCACCCTGATTAGTCGGAGGAGGCGATGTTGGAGGTTCGGTCGGAGGAGGCGATGTTGGAGGTTCGGTCGGAGGAGGCGATGTTGGAGGTTCTGTTGGAGGTGTTGATTGAGTACCTGTTGTAAAGCTCCATCCATCACTCCAGGATTCCCCTGTTGTATCATTGTGATTTCTAACACGCCAGTAATATTTCTTTTGTGCAACTAGTCCAGAAGGGGTGTATGAAGTACCAGATACTTTCTCTTGTTTAATTACGGAATTAAACGAACTATTGTCAGATAGTTGATATAAATAGTCCGTCACCTGATTCATTGGTTTCCAACTGAAAGTCAGATTTAGTGAAACTTTATCTGCATTATTAACAGGTGCTATAAGCTGTACCCTTGTGATAACACCAGTATCGACACCTGCAGGCCCAGTCGTGAAACTCCAAACTTCAGACCAGCTGTTTCCTGCAGTATCTGCCTCTGGACGCACTCTCCAGAAATATTTCTTTTGGTGAACCAATATAGTCGGTAAAAAAGAAGTACCAGTTACGGTTTCCTCTTTAATAACTGAACTAAAAGTAATATTATCAGATAGTTGATAAATATACTTTGTTGACTGAAGGTAAGGTTCCCAGGTAAATGTCAGATTAGTAGACACTTTATCTGCATTATTAACTGGTGAGATAAGAACAACCGATTTCAAGGTAGATGTCGATGTTTCAAAGGCACCAGTAATAAAAGTCCTTACTTTCGACCACGATCCATTCGTGTTAGTTTTATTCGAAAATACTTTCCACCTGTATAGGGTTTTTGGTTTAAGTGTAATCGTTGTCAGTGAGTTTTCTAAAACAGTCGTATCAATAACGGAATTATTAAAGTTTTTTGTTTCAGATAGGAGAACCCGATAAGATACTGCACCATCGATCTTTTGCCAGGTCAGATTCGTCGACAATGGTTGAACCGTAGAGTTGTCTAATGGTTCAATGAGATCAATTGGAGCTACTTCTTCGGGATTCGGTGCATTTGAATTAATATCGTCACATTGAACGAGTGCGAATATTATCAATGCAGCATACAGAATAGGTGTATATACACGTTTCATGGTGAGCATGTGTTTGAGATTGAGCTTGACAAACATGTTCCATCCTAGCTGGAAAAGAAGACATAGCAACTAATACCTAGACAGAAACTTGCTTTGAGCGTTTTATGTAATGAAATTCGTCAGGAAAGGCATCAACCAGAATTGGATCAATAGATTTGTGATCCTAATTGGGGAGGAGCTTAGGTAAATAACTCTGATGTGCCAGAAATGTTGCTTATATATTGAAATAAATTTCAAATATCACAGGTGTATTTTTTTAACTATATGTGAAACAATGGACTAAGAGCAATAATTAATCTTCAAATTAATTTATATTCACAGTAAAGACCATTAAAATAACGTAAATATATAAGTATTTATTTTAGTGGTACCGCATTGAAATGGCGATTATGTTCTAAAAACCTCAAAAATAGTTTAGTGTCAATTCTTCCGGCTGGCCAGCAGATATTCCCGCCCGACTCGGTACATTTGGTATAATCTGAAGTTAATTGCCATAGTAGGCTCCCGTCGAGATTGATTTCGACTGCCGTTTCCCACAACATAGTGTACACTGTATAAACCCTTTCGTCTCCCCATCCCGGAAAACCATACTCTCCCAGAATGAACGGTTTATTAATCATTCGGGCAATTTTTGCATGGTCTTTAAGCCATGCATCTTGCGCGAGTAGCAAGTTCTGTGTGACTGTGTGACCATATCCATATTCGGATGGGTACCAATGCGCATTGCCGTAATCAATTTCTGGAATGGATGTGTTCAGTAGGTAACTTGTGCCTTCATTTGCCCTCAGAGGATATCGGTTACTGTATTGTTCCAATGAGTAAACGGCTGGTTGGTTATGATCGAATCCTTCTTCACCGGTACCAACGAGGTGGTTTTGATCGATCGATTTAATGTATTTAGCTATTTCTGTGTACCAATCGCGCAAAACTTCAGGGTTGTTACCTGGATTCCGACCTTCGTTTATGATTTGCCACGAAAAAATGGCTGGTTCATCTTTATATGCTACACCAGTAAACGTATTTACTCGATTAAGTAACATGTGGATATATTTTTTGAACCATATCTGGGTATTCTCATTCGTCATAAAGAATTCCATATTGTTAGATGGTTTATCAGCTCCGGCCCAAGTATTGTATTGACAAATTCCACCCAGCTCATCCCAGTAATTTGTAAAAGGGAGAATAAATCGAATGTTATATTGATTGCCTAATGCGATAACATAGTCCAGATCTATCAGAGCTTGCTCATTATAAACCCCGGCAGAAATCTGTATGACGTTCTCGTTTGGATCTATGGCACTATAGCCACAGTCAAAACCATCATAAAATGCCCACATCCGAACTACCTTTACTCCAGCTGCTTTAAAGGTATCAAATGCTCTGTGGACAACAGAACGATCTATTTTAATGTAATTTGGCAGATAATAGGCATTTGTTCCAGCGAATCGGAATTCATGTCCGTCTAAGGTAAACCCACCGTTTTCAACCTCAATGAAACTGCTTTCTTCATTTCCGAATATCTTTGTTTCGATATCTGTCGTTTGGGATTTTACATATGTTGGTAAAATCGTAATGATCAAGAGTGTAAGAATCGGTACGAATTTTCTATATATTTTTATCATAACTGAGTCGAATTATTAACTGGTATTGCCTTTTTATCTTGAGATACTTGAACACCCTTGGTCTTTTTAGTGCTTGATTTTGACACACTTCCTGACTCAGTGACTTTTTCAAAATGTTTGCATATTGAAACCGTAACTGGATGAAATGAAATTGATCTTTTAAAGAATATCCATCTATCTTCTCGAATCAAATACGGGTAGAATCCAGCTCTACTACATCCTTTCAATGATGCGATGTTGGTAATGTCTACAAATGTGTTTACTCTCCTTACATTCAAAATAGCGGCCTTTTCACATATAGTGGACATTGTCATTGGCATAATCTGGAGGCCACGATACGCAGGATGTGTAAATGCTCCCTCCAGTAATGCTTCGGACTCGTTTATCTCGGGGAAGGACTCTTTGAAATAGGCTCTCATTTTCTTGCTATCATGATGTTGAATGAGCCATTGCATATAGACTGGTCTGCCATTGGTCGTTTCAGCAACGTAGCATGTAGGAATATTGGCTTTCACAATGCCAAGCTGGTTGCTAATTGTTCGTGGATCAACGGTATTATGTGCTGATAAATCTAGTAAATCTACGACATCCTCATTTTTAAGAGGTCGTACGTTGATCTTGATTTTTGCGTCGGGTGTTTCGAAGTTCATGCTTAAATCACGTTGAAGACCCAATGAAATGGATTGTGACCAAAGTCGTTTTCTTAGTTCATTAAGAAGAATTTGAATTTTACCCTGACTAATCAGTCGGATAGCAGTCGTGAATTTAGACATTATGAATTATGGTTAATGGGTCAAATTGTTATTTACGAACGTGTGGTTTAATGACATCCATTAATGGATTTATGGGTGAACCATTTCGATGATGTCCTGCACTGAGATCCCAAATCATTAAGCCACCAAGTCGATTCGATTTGATGTAATCGATTTTCGACGTAATAGATTGTTCATTGTCAAAGCTTATGAACGATTTAGGATCATCTAACTCAAGAAAAGATGCGTGTGCCTGATTGTCCCAGATGTATTCATTCAGGTCATAAGATTTGGATAGGTCCGAATAGGGGACCACTTTGTACAGTGCCTGGTTTTCGGTAGGCCAACCATCCCATTTTTCCTGAATGTGAAGATTTTGCCAAACGGAACCATAGAAACTTATAGAAAAGCCAATTTTAGATCTATCGACTCCTGATTTTACCCATTCCACTACTCTTAAATTAATTGAAGGTAAGAACTGAGTAGTGTTTTCCAGAGTGAGATTATTTCGATTGTACAACGGAGTTTGATGCCAGGTCATCCATCCTCGCCAAGGTCGCGACATTCCATAGGTCAGGATGTTAATCTGGTCGAAGTGTTTCTGAATCGAGCTGAATAGCGAACTCATTCCACTGGCATTTGTCACACCAGCGGTGAGTAATGGCCTTTGGTTATTGGATGTTCGAAGCGTATCAAAGGTACTGCTTAACTGACGAACAAACGTCCTGTAGTGGGCAAAATCTTGCAGTTCTATGGGTGTCATGTTTAGGCTGACTCCATCGAAGCCATACGTTTTTATTATGCTTGAAATTGTCTCAATAAATTGATTTCTACAGGAGTCGATTGCAGTACTAAATCCTTCGTAATTGGTACTTCCTCCAACGCTGAATAAAATCTTTGTATCGTTAGCATGAGCTGCTCTTACAATGTCATTTAACCGATCAGAGTTGAAATTATGTCTGAAAGCGGGATCCAAACTGAGCTCTGGTGTTCCGTCGGGGGCAATACTTAACGCAAAATAGGTCATGTGTGTCATTGCGTTCCAGTCTATATCGCTTGTTAACATTATCCCGCTATTTATTTGTTCAGTTTGGGGATTATGTTGCCACGAAACAAGGTATGCGTTGACCCATATGTCTTCGTTTGTTGGTTTACCGGAGTTGTTATCGAAAACATCACACGAGATGAACGTGCTGCAAAGCAGAACTGCGAGAATTTGATAGGATCGGTTGTAATTCATAGTAGTTGGAATACAGATTAACAGTTACAGAAAATTGACAATGTGTTTGGATTCGACATCAGCCAGCTCTTCGCTGACATCACTATTCTCGATTTCAAGTAAAGTGATGCTAAGTTTCTTTATGGTTATCCCTTTTTGAAGAGCTGTTCTTCGAAGTCGTTTAAGGTTTTCACAGCGAATGTCATCATCGCACAGGTAGATGGAGTCGATGGGTTGAGTATTGTGCACTTTTGGAAGCATCCAATGACCACCTAATACAGGGTAACCCTGTATGATTTTGCCGTGCAGATTAGGATCGTCGTCAAGGAATCCAACTACTTTTACATCGCTTTGGGTCGAATTGAGAATGTTTTGAAGTGCAAGAGTGCCTTGTTCACCTGCACCATATACCAGTACTTTCATACCGGTTCGTTTTTCTCGGTTGAACCAGTGATTTAAAGACAGGAATGTCAAACGGTACCCAAACAGGAATGTGAGTAAAAAGTAAATGTTGAATATCAAGAATTGCGCAATTTCAGCCAGTGTTAGAGCTTCGGTAGCTAGTAATACAAGTCCAGTCATACCAACAGCAGAAAAAATAGTAGCCGACGTATGCAAAGCATTGGCTAAACCGAACTGGTTCATTTTTTCGCGATATAATCCGGTAGCCCAAAGAATCGATAACTGGACCGTTAATACGATTGCAAAGGTTCTTGAAAATTGAAATTGACTAACTAAACCAGGATTGATCTGTGAAATCAGATAGTATGTCAACGAATATGCCGCCATGATGAACATTGCATCAGTAAAAACAACCCATCCAGTATTTTTTGGTATCCATTTTTTTGAAAATGAAACCATTAAACCATTATTGAATATGGCTATCTCGTTGTACTTCAATTTCTTTACAAAGAACGTCAGAGCAAGGGCCAGCACAATCGTAACAGATAGCATGCGCTGCCACGTTTCGATTTGTGTAAAGATGAAAGCACTAATTGCAAAGAAAGCTGACACGAAATACAATACTAGAACGGCATTTCTATGGCTTAAGCCCAGTGAAAGTAATCGATGGTGAATATGCATTTTGTCTGGAACAAACATCCCGTGAAGCCGATTTATTGGTGATTGATTTGGTTTTTGTGTACCCTTGTTAAGAAAACTTCCAATCAATCTTCTTGTCATGGATACCAGTGTATCTGTGATTGGAAGCGCCAATACTAGCAAGGGAAGAAGAACTGCGAAACCAGATGTAAGCTTGGAGGTAGTTTGTATCGACAATATTGCCAGCACAAAGCCTATAACCAGGCTGCCAGAATCTCCAAGAAAGATCTTTGCTGGATTAAAGTTGTATCTGAGGAATCCGACCAGTGCCCCAGCTATTATCAGTGCAAAAATGGACGCCTGAAATTGTCCAGACAGACTTGTTATTACAAAAATGGAAACACTGGCGATGACAGCAACACCTGAGGCAAGTCCATCCAATCCATCAATCAGGTTAAATGCATTGATAATCCCGACAATCCAAAGGATCGTAATGGGGAAGTCGAAAATGCCGATAGCAATCATGCCTTCACCTAATGGATTCGTCACATTCGAAATTTTGAATCCAGCGGAAAAAATAACAGCTGCAATCAGAAACTGAACCCCGAATTTGATTGCTGCCGAAAGAGGTTTCAAGTCATCGACAAAACCAAGAACGAATAAAGAAAGTACACAGCAAGCAACTATAATTGGGGTGTAGTCTTCACCAAAAAAAGATGGAAGAATGCCGGGATAGACTACATATAGAAATCCTATGGCACCAATTGCACTAAGAATTACAGCTAGGCCACCGATGCGAGGCATTACACTGGTGTGAACCTTTCTAATGTCCGGAGTGTCCGTTGCACCGATTTTTACCGCGAATTTAATTACCCATGGCGTCATAAACAGGGCCAGAATCAACGGAATAGAAAACGCTAAAATGTAGAGGAGTATCATGGGGTGTTAATCAAGGCAAAGATTTTTAATAAGGGAATTGCCAGTTCATCGAAAATGGTAGATGTCTACATTCAATCGTGTTGCCACGCGATAGCAGTGCACCTTGCATGATGGCATTCTTTAGTTGACGTACATTTCCGGGCCAGTTGAAGCTTATACATTCTTGTAGTGCTTCTGTCGTCATTTTGAGGTGATTCCATGTAGGATTCGCTTCTCTGACTTCAGACAAAAAGATTTCAACGAAAGAGTGGATATCTTCTGGTCGTTCTCTGAGTGGTGGAAGTATAATTGAAACTGCATTCAGTGCAACAATCATCTTTTCCCAGGTATCAGTCTTGACAAGTTGTTGAAAGGAATCCTGACTGATTGAAATAATTAATCTGGGTGAGGATGAAATACTGTATCTGAACAATTGGTGGCAACCATGTAAGTAAGAGTCGATGATATTCATCATGAACTCTGAAGTTAATTCTGAGAACTTATTCAGATATAAGGTTCCGTTACGTGCATCTTCCAAAACTTCGAATTTCAGCTGTAAATGACCATTTTCAACACTTACGGTTTCCCAGAATGCCTCTTTTACTTCATCTTCATTCGTGCTCATGCAGTAAAAGGATAGAAAAGGACCATCTGATCGGCTACTATTTCGATGAATTGCTTGTGCAAGATTCTTTTTCCCAACTCCGATTTCACCAATCAAAATCAGGTGTTTTTCCAGGCGCGAGACACTTTTTACTTTTTCATAAATATCTCTCATAAGTGGACTACTGGTCTTGAAACTACTGTCGGTTTCTGCCGCAGTTTCTGTTTTTTGTGCACCTATGACCTTTTTTAGTTTCATTTAATTACAGTTGGATAGTTATGCCTACCTGGTGGAATTGTTCTCCTGTTAAAGTCTCTGGAGCGATCATGTAATCTAGTTCAAAAAGTCTTAGTTGAATTCCTAAACCGACTCTTGGTATTAACTTAGATTGATCGAAATTGATTAATAGTCCACCTCTTAGGTTCAGTCCAGCAATCGGAACCAGTTCCATACCACCTTTATACCAAAGTCCATCCTCTCCAAACTTCTTCTCATTCGAAAACGAAATTGACATATAGGTTCTCTCTTCAATTGGAAATCTAAATGAAGCACCTAACTCTAAAATTTGTTGACCTTGTTGAGTTCCAAGAGTAGTCAAACCGGTTTCAATGATTTCATAAGTAGTCTCATTACCCAATCCTCTAAACACAGCCGCATATGATACAGGCCCATCGGGAGCGTAGACTAGTCCAAGATCAAGTGAATAGTTCCAGAAATGGGACTCCCTATTTGAAGTTGAATAAGACAAACTTTGGAGTATCCCGATGCTAAAGTAGCTACTAAAGCTCACAGAGTAGGCCAAATCTGCTCTATACATCATTAAATCTGGTTCCGGACCATTGACCCTATCCGCAAATGGAAGATCATCTAATTCTTGATGTGCCAGTGCCAGTCTTGTAGTTAAGTGATGGTGACCAATTGATATGACGGGTAAGGACAGACTATGAACAACCAACTCGTTGTCCCAATTGTGGTTGGTGTTAACCTGGATGTAACCTGGGAGTATACTCACTCCAGCTATGGCTGGATTAATTCCTATAGATGGTTGACCGAACACATCTGAAATGGTAGTTGCAGCCATCGAAAGCGATCGTGTGTCAAATAGTTGATTACTCAGTACACCCTTTCTGTTGTTATCACTAAGTGATTGTGCTTCCAGGGATACCTGGAACATCACCATCAGAATCGCGGACACGATGACTACCTGGAAAATTTTACTTTGATTATAGTTTTTCATGTTAGTTGAAGACTCTGAAGATTCCGAATAGAATGATTACATCTCGAAGAAAGTCGGACATTTCGTGAACGGCGTTCTCATTTTTAGGTACAAATACGATATCACCTGGACGCACAGTTATTTCAGGAGCGTCAAGTTGTCCACTATCCAGATACTCTATAAGATTAAGGGTTTCATATCCGTTTGGCATAGATTGGCGGTAGAGTTTGACCTTCTTCATGTTCGCATCCTCGGTTAATCCACCTGCGGTCGATAACAATCTGAATATGGATGTTTGATCTACAACTGGATAATTATCTGGTCTGGCAACCTTTCCCAAAACGGAGACTATCATCGTATCGGTGTTCCTGACTGATATGGTTAGATTAATATCTCCTTTGATGAACTCAGCCAGTTTAACTTCAAGAGATCGTTTTAATTCATCCTGAGTTAGTCCAACGACCATAATTTCACCAACAAGTGGAACGGCTACAGTTCCCATCCTTGAAACTGTAGTAAGTGTGTTGAAACTGGGCTGTTCCCAAACCAAGATTTCGATCTCATCGCCAGGGCGTATGATGTATAAACTTTGATTCTCTGTAGTTTCCGCAATGCGCTCTTGATCGGTTTGGATGTCGTTCTCAATGGGCAACATCCCGGTAGTACTGCATCCAGTAAATCCGAACGCTATCAATGTTATGAAGTATGGAAGTAGTTTGTTTAGTGGTCTGGTTCTCATGTAGGTCAAAGCCTTTTGGTAGGTAATCGTTAGTTAGACTACCCTGACCTACACAACAAGTATGCCAAGTTTGATTCTCAATACCGCTATTTGGTTATTTAAATACATTAATAATAATTACTTATAAATTTTATTATTAGTCAAGATAATGGATAAAAAGTGGGTCAGTCTGATTCTGAAGGGTAGTTTATACACATTGAATTACCTGACTTGGGTAATTACGTCGCAACTTGTTCAATAGCGGGGTGTTATTCTGTTAGCAAAAAAATAATTTCCGATCAAAAACCTACTTCTGGGCAACTCTGGCGGGTATTTAAGAATAGACTAACCATGAGTCGAAGAAAGTTGGCATACATATTGCAAACAGTCAGTTGTAATCAAATTTACCCATCACTATTCAACGGGATTAATTATATGTATGAAATTAAAGATGTTGCACAGGATATTAAGGCAGCCGCGAAACGTAGAGTCTGGTTATTGGTATTGACTCCGGTTCTGTTTGTACTTGCCGGGCTGGTCGCAATCTACTTTATCGAACCAAAATATCAATCTACCACTACGATTTTGGTTCAGAAAGATGAGACGTTAAATCCCTTAGTGCTTTATGAAATTGCAGTTCAGATCGTAAAAGACGACCGGATTCAATCGTTGAATGAAATCGTTTATAGCCGGTCAACGATGGAAATCCTGATCGATAGTCTGGATCTAGATAGCCAAGTGAGAAATGAGGCAGAAAAACAACTCCTGATAGCCAAAACTCAAAAGAATATTGGAACCCGACTTCGATCAAATGATGCTTTTGAGATCAGCTACATCGATAGTGACCCGGTAAGAGCACGTGATGGGGCAACATTGCTGACCAATCATTTCATAAACTCAAAACTATTAATGGAGACACGTAAGCATGAGGAGATGGTCCATTTTTTCAGTAGTAAATTAGAAGAACTGGAACTGATTGTTGCCGAACAGAGGAGTCAGACTGTAGCCATAACGTCAAACAGGATGCTTGAAATGCCTAGTAGTGCGGCAGCATTGCAGGACAGACTTCAGGTTATTGATAATCAGATAGATAACGTATCCTGGAGACTTATTCAGGAAGAAGACAAACTTTCCTCACTTCGGGCATTTAACGAGGAAGCTGATGTAAATCAAGGTGTCGATCATTTATACAAGTTGCCTCTAGCTGAGATGCAGTTTGGTGATGAATTGGTCCTGTTGCTTAACGAATACGACACCATTCGTCAGCAATATACCGACAGTTATCCCAGGCTTCAGACTTTAGCCGTACAGATCAGACAAGTATCAGAGCGAATTCCTCCTGTACTAACGACCAATATTGAGCGTCTACGACTACAGAAGCAGGAATTTACAAGTCAAAAACAACGTGTAGTCAATGACATGCAGCAATATTTCGTTGCATCACAGCGAGCTAATTCCCAATTATCGGATTTCAGCATATATGAGGGGTTACAAGCGGAGATGAGGGTCAAACTAGAGCAAGCAAAAATGACACGCGACATCGGGATCCAGGCGGCTGATCAGTTCATCGTACTAGACACTGCAGTAATTGCTGAAAAACCAGTATCTCCAAACAAGCTAGCGATTTTGAGTGTTGGATTGTTACTAGGGTTAGTACTTGGGATTGTAGTTAGTGTAGTTGCTGAAGTACTCGATACAACTCTTCGTGATGCACGTGATATGCCCTACGAAAAACCGATTATAGCTTATATCACCAACGGTTAATCAGAGAAATACAATGAGTAATCCAACCATGTTCCCGCAAAAATTTGATCGGTCTCTTGAGATAAACAGGAGCGATTATAACGGAGATTCTTCCGAATTACTACCGGTCGTACAATCTTTGAAAGCACTGACCGGTATTGATCGAAAAACCATTGCTTTGAAATATTACAACAGTTTCAACTTCTCAAAGCTTGCCTCAACATTTAAGAGCTCGGTAAAAATTATAGGTGTTACCAGTGCTAATAAAAGTGACGGGAAAACACTCGTGGCCACTAACATGGCAGTTTCATTAGCGACTGGTTATCGACAAAAAACCCTATTGGTCGATATGAACTTCAAACACCCAAACCTGCATACCATTTTTGGGACTACTCAACTACCCGGACTTACTGAAGCGATAAATGACAAAGAAATTCGGGTTGTCCCGACAAGTATCAAACAGTTGTACCTGATGACTGCAGGAGATAGCGGGAACCCTCCTGGAATCGATCAAACGCTCTTTCTACGGCAAATTCTATTATCACTCAGAAACGAATTTGATTTCATCATCATAGACTTGGGATCAATTTATCCGATTAAAGAGTTTCCCATTCATTTCATCAATGAAATTGATGGCTTGATTGGTGTAATAGATAGTCGGAAAACAAAAAAAGCGGCTTTCATGCGAATGTTCAAACACCTCGACGAATCGCAATTTATTGCTTATGTATTCAACAGGGTAGAACAATCATGACAATCCTAATTGGTATCATCGTCGCACATTTTATCGTCATTTTCAGAGCCAAACAACTCATTCGAGAGAGGTTACCGTATATCACAATCTTTGTTACTACACTCTTCATGGTCGTCTACGTCGTTTTTATGATGTATTCCATGAAAACACCTGGATTGTGAGTCATGCCATGGACAGAGTTAGTCAACTAAGAACCGAACCCACTTTCCAACGACTCATTTTATCCCCACTTGGACTCGATCGGGATAATTCGTCGGTGATATGGATTCTGCTACTATTCGCCACTATTATGGTTACGGGATTGTGGTTCTTCGATGGGAATATTGCATTGGTCACCGGAATCATGTACCTCACACTTGTATTACTTCTAAGTGTATTCAAGATAGATTACAGTCTCTTTTTACTGGTTTTCACGGTTATACTTTTTGAACAATTTCCAATACCGGGTTTTCCTGCCATTACGAATGAAGTCTCATTTTTCCTAAACTTAAAAGAAATAAGATATGTCCCGTTTTTTGAAGCCGGGATGATCAGTCCATTTGAGTTACACATTCTTTTCTTGTCTCTTGGTTTGATTTTGCACATGGCAATTCGGAAGAATTTCGCACTCAAGCCAGTGACCGTGTGGGTACCATTTGTGTTATTCTTTGCTTTTTTTGTGTTTGCATTTTTGAATGGGATCCGTACTGGTGGTGACTTCAAAGTGGCCTTGTGGGAGGTTAGGGCGTTATTTTATTTGATTCTTATGTATGTAATGGTCCCTCAGATTCTTGAATCTAAAAAACAACTGGTTGTTTTTGTCTGGGCAGTGATAATAGCTGTGACCATCAAAGCGTTTCAGGGAGTTTTTAGATTTGTTGATTTGGGATTCACGACAGGGGGGTATCCGGTTCTTACCAATCACGAAGATCCTGTGTTTATTGTAACTCTTTTGGTCCTTCTGGTTGGATTTCTATTATTTCGCACAGGAGGTAAACAGAAGATCTGGATGCTTGGTACACTGGTC
This sequence comes from uncultured Chitinophagales bacterium, assembly GCA_964550435.1. Taxonomy (GTDB): domain Bacteria; phylum Bacteroidota; class Rhodothermia; order Balneolales; family HLUCCA01; genus UBA11400. The sequence goes on from CAZJZI010000023.1 coordinate 15,358, forward strand.
ATCTTGCTTGTAGGGTTCTATGTAGCTCAACGCCGGGCTACTTATGGCTCTCTAATTGTGTCTTTATCTGCCATCGTTTTGATTCTCCCTGCACTCAAACGAATTGAGTTCCTGAAATTCTTCTTGCCATTTCTTGCAGTGCTACTGGTATATGGATTCGTTTTTTGGAATGATGCCACAAGTACTGTAGCCAGACCCGTTCAAATGGTGAAATCAGCGTTTGTAGAGCCGGATATGAAAACCAATTTTTCAGATTATTCATCCAATCTGTATCGGGATAAAGAGAATTATAACCTGGCTCAGACGGTAGAGAACAATACGCTACTTGGAACTGGATTTGGGAAGAAATATGATCAACCATTGCCCCTAATCAACATTCGGTTCACACTCAGAGATTATATCCCACATAATCAGATCTATTGGATCCTTGTTAAAATGGGTGCAATCGGATTCTTCATGTTCTGGTTTTTCTTTAATTCTTTTACTGCAAAAGCAACTCAGGTCTTCATCAGAGTTAAGGATCCATATCTTAAAGTAGTCACATTGATGATTGCGATAGCGGTGATAAATCAGATGGTTGTATCGTTCTTCGATTTACAACTCACCTACTACAGAAGTATGACTTACCTGGGATGTCTGATGGGACTATTGCCGGTAATTCAGTTCATTGAAAATGAGCAAGTACATGCCGACCCATCAGATAGTGAGTCGCTATGAACAACGATACATTGCGAACTGAAGTCAGGGAGTCAGTTGCACGCAATATGTCAGTAATGGTTGGTGCTCAGGTGGTTACATGGGGATCCAGTTTCCTATTGTTGTACTTTTTGCCACGTTATCTGGGACCCGAAGATTTTGGCCGACTATATCTGGCCTTGTCTGTAAAAATGATCCTGGGATTATTTGTGGATTTTGGGGGTAACTACCTGATCCCAAAAGAAGTAGCACGGTCTAAATCAAATGGTGAAAAGATATTAAGCAGCTATATCCTTTTCAGGATTGCCTTATGGGTTCTTTCCCTAGGTTTGGTTTTACTGTTTTCGAATGTAATGGGTTACTCGGAGCAAGTAAATTTACTCATACTTATACTGATTGTAGCCAAGCTTTGGGAGGGTGGAACAACCGCGCTGGGAGCCTATTTTGAAGGTATTGAGAAGATGGAATATCCATCAATTGGAAAGATAGTTGAAAAAGTCTTTGTGGCCCTGGTCGCGAGTGTAGCACTTATACTTGGTGCGGATTCTGTCGGAGTAGCAGTCATTATCACTATCGGGGCTTTTTTGAATCTGATAGTCATTTATGTGTATTCAAAACGTGTGGTAAGGATAAGCTATGTGTTTGATCCCGAAATCTTTTCACTATTCCGGTCCGGGCTGCCTTTTTTCCTGTTTTCATTGTTCTCGGTGATCTACTATCGGATTGATGCAATTATGCTCGCATCACTGACAACTGAAGAGGTTACAGGCTGGTATGGTGGTGCCTTTCGCTTTTTTGATGTTGTGATGGTACTACCATTGCTGTTCAAAACGGCCATATTTCCAGTTTTTTCCAAATTATGGGATAATTCTAAAGGACTACTCGAAAGTACAATTGCTCACAGTTTGAGGCTCATGATACTTATGGGGATTCCTGCGGCTACATTGGTTTACATCTTTGCAACACCTATCATCCAGTTTTTCATGGGTCTGGATGAATACGAGCCATCTATTATCATCCTTCAAATCTTTGCACTGAGTGTCCCATTCATATTTATCGATATCATTTTAGGAAGTGCTTTAATGGGTGCCGCAAACAGGCAAAAATCATGGGCTGTGATCGGTTTGGTGGCGATATTCGTGAACATCTCCATCAACTTTGTACTCATTCCGCATACTCAGGATGTTTACATGAATGGTGGGATTGGTGCAGCAATTGCGACACTTTTCACTGAAGTATTTGTAATGATATCCGCTTTCTGGTTGCTTCCAAAAGACTACCTGAAATCGTTCAAATTTCACTATGTCTTGAAACCCACGTTGGCAACCGCATTAATGTCTGTTCCATTAGCACTTCTGTTGTTATTCACCAACTTGTACTGGATGATAGTGCTCATAATCGCAGTCATATTGTATGTAGCAGCATTATTTGTTCTTAACGCTTTCGACAAGAAAGAACGATTAATCCTGACCGAATTCATCGCTATCAATTACACCAATTTATCATCCAGAATCAGAAAAAGAAAAATATGAAAATACTATTTGTGACACCGTATAGTCCTGCGAACCCCGTTTTTGGTGGTGCATTACGCATTTATCATGTTCTGGCTCAATTATGTGCCAATCACGATGTAACGATTGGTGGATTCAGCACTGTTGCCGAAGAAAGAAGTTTAATAGAAGAATTTCCCAGCCTTACGGGAAAAGTTCACTTTGTGGATTATCCATATTCAAACAGTTCATTAAGATGGGGGATGATCAAATCCATATTCAGTTTTCATAGTAATTGGTATCACCTTACCCGATCACAGAAGCTTCAAAATAAGCTCGATGAGCTTTTGGCCGTAGAGACATTTGACCTGATACTGTGTGAGTTTCCGGTTATGTCAATGTATTCATACAAATCAAATGCAATCAAAATTACCGATTGCCACAATGTTGAGTATGATAACTTCAAGCGGATGTCGAAGGTCGGGAATCTATTCAAAAAACTCTTCTATTTCCTCGAAGCATATAAATTTTTCAAGGAAGAAACCAAGGTATTTGACCAACAGGATGCAATGTTCGTCACTAGTAAACGGGATATTGAGCTGATAAACCAGACTAATGAAACTCCCACAAAATATCTCATACCCAACGGAGTAGATACTGACTACTATAAGCCAGTCGAATCTTCTACAACACCGTTTTCCATGATTTTCATCGGTATGATGAAATATGTACCCAATTATGATGGGATTGAGTTTTTCTTAGATGAAATCTTCCCAAAAATCTTGGCTAAAATCCCTCAAGCTACGATAACAATTGTAGGAAAGAATCCGCCGGTTTCTATTACAAGCAGGAAAAGTCATAACATAATTGTAACCGGATTTGTGCAAGACACGCGACCATTTATTGAAGAAGCAAGTGTTTATGTAGTTCCATTGAGGATGGGTGGCGGGACCCGTTTGAAAATTCTGGAAGCACTGGCAGTTAAAAAACCATTGGTTACTACGTCTGTTGGATGCGAAGGAATTGATGTAATAGACCGAAAAGAAGTTATGATAGCTGATAGCCCTGACGAGTTTGCGGCCAGGGTAATCGAACTCTTTGAGCATCCGGATCGAGGTGTGATCTTGGCTGAAAATGGATACTCACTTGTTATGAACCAGTATCGATGGGATCAAATAGGTACGAGCATTGAAGTCGCTATTAAGGAATTGTACTCCCGCAAATCGGATCCAAAGGTTGAAACAGGTTTTACCGAGAACGATGTGGCAGATTTTGAGAGATGGCAAGATGAAAGTTTATAATTATTACTTCAAGGAGTTAACATGTTAGAAACAGTAACCAAGCAGGTAAAGGTCACACAGGATGAAATTCCCAAGGAGTTTCATTTTTCTGATTTGACCGTTAAAGTTCGAACCGAACAAAAGGATTTGGATTCACTGGAAGCCGAATGGAGAAATCTGACTTACAAAGCAGATCAACTTCTATGCATGTCATTTACCTGGGTATCATGTTGGTGGAAACATTTCGGACGTCATCCAAACAGGTCATTATACCTGGTAACTATCTACGACGATTCCAGACTTGTTGCAATTTTCCCATTCTTTAAAGGATCGACTGTCGTAGGTAAATTCATAATACAGGACAGACTTCAGCTTTTAGGTAGTGGTGGTAGTCCGAACGAGCAGTTAGGGTTTAATGATGATTATGGAATCAGCGATTTTCTCGATCTGATTGTAGATCCCGAATACAACGATGCCATTGCGAAAGTTTTTGTATCACAGTTAGATGGGGCAGTCTTCCAAGGCAATCAAATTACATTTCACCAGGTTCGGGATGATAGTTTCATCATGAAGCATGTTTATCCTCTCTTAAAAAGAACCAAACGAAAAATGCATTCTGAGATATCTGATATTTGTTACTCTGTAAATCTGCATCAATCAAAAAATTTTGTGGATTTCGTGAAGTTATCTAAGTCGAATGCAAGGCGCAGATTTCGGCAAACGCTGAGGTCAAAAGGAACTGAGGATGGATATACTATTGAAGCTCCAGATAACAAAGATGACGTAAATTTAATGGTCAGTAATCTGATTTCATTGCATCAGCACCGGTGGAATAAACTCGGTTATCCAGGAGCTTTTCATGACACGAGATTTAAGTCTTTTTTTGAAGAACTCTGTAACACCGCCTATGACGAAGATCGACTTTGGATCAAACAGGCTGTTGATGAATGTGGGGTTTCGGCAGTAAGGATGTTAATCAAGTTCAATGACAGATATTTTGATTACATGAGCGGATATGATGAAGGGAGCATTTCATCAAGATACAGACCAGGTATCGGATTGCTATTAGATGTAGTTCAGGATGCATTTAAACAGAATACAAAACATATCGAGTTGATGAGGGGAGATGAGGGATACAAGCAAGATTTTTCGAACTTAACGTTAGTAAACTGGAAAATTGTAATTCATGAGAATCGTCATTTTCAATCAGGATGGGGAGTATCAACAGCACTAATTCATCGACTTTCTAACGTGATGAAAATTCTTAACCGTGAGAAGATTCTCATTGCGGTCCAACAACAGCAGAATGGATCCTTAACCACATACTCAAAGTACCTCATTTTCAGGTTAAACACGGTAATTCGCAAAATGAAAGCGGGTAAAGTTGAGGGTTGATCTGTGCAAATATTATACGATTCAAGGTTGGCTGATAGCTTCGATTCACATCAGTAAAATTAGAATCCCACGGCAACACTCTTTAATCAACGATAATCCAACTACAGGTTTTCTGTACTCAGTAATGAGTACTAGTTGGCACACTTGTTGCAAGCACATGATTAGAATAACAATTTAGAAATCGACGAGAGAGATCCAATATGAAAGAGTTGAAACGAATTCGGAAAATTAAAATACTCATGTACCACAGAGTATTGCCTGAAAAACCTGGTAAAAAAAGTAGGTGGCACTATGTAACAGTGTCCGAATTTCGTCGGCAAATGAATTTGATTGATAAGCTTGGATTTACACCAATCACATTTTATGACTATCAATTATACCTCGAAGGCAAATTAACTCTTCCAGCCAAACCAATACTCATAACTTTTGATGATGGATATGTTGATACACTCGAGAATGCGATTCCAGTTCTGATTGAGTACAATATGCGTGCTGTTGTTTTTGTGATGGGAAATAGGTCTTTAAAAAGCGCTACATGGGACGAAACCGGAGATTCCGATTATTGTCCTCTAATGTCTGACGATCAAATACGAACGGTCCAGCAACTTGGATTTGAGATCGGAGCTCATTCACTTAATCATTTTGAACTTACACGGCTTACAGAATATGATACTTTGGTTGAGGTATCCAGCTCCAAATTAGCCATAGAACGAATTCTGAATTCACCTATTCAAACCTTCTCATATCCATACGGTAGCGTAGATGAAAGAGTCAAAAAAGTGGTTTCAGATTCTGGATTCTTGTTCGGTTGTGGAGTCTATTCCGGATCCTCAAAATTCAGTCAGACGAACATGGATTTCAGACGCATTGCTGTAAATCAATACACCTCGAAATTGAAGTTTCTGATGACTTTGCTTCTTCCTTATCAACACCTGGAGTGGTTGTACTACCGACTGAAATCTGGAGTCAATCCAACCCATGAGACATATCCAGTTTCAGAAACAAAATCCTACTCGCAAAACGGGGCATCAAGAGAAAAACAATACGACATCCAAAAATTGTTTAATCCAAACACATTGTAACCAGAACCTATGAAAACGCTTTATATCATTGCAAAAGGGATGGAGAAACAATCGGATGAAGTCATTCGACAGTTAGAAAGAGAGAATAAAATACCACGTGTTTTATTACTTGAAGATGCAGTATCGGCAGTGGTACTGGATGAGAGATATCTGTCCGAAAAAACACCAATAATCAGGAAACTACTTTATAGATTTGTATCAGTTAGTTCTGCACAGTTGATTGAAGCACTGTTGATAATGCATAAATACGATATCATTCTTTCCCATACCGAGAAAGTCAGTTTTCCGCTAGCATTAGCTATGAAATGGCTAAGATCAACAAAACCACACATCGTTGCATTGTCCAGAATTACATCGGTCGATCCCAAGCGGACGAAGCAGAAAATGTGGATCTTCAGAAAGACAAGAAAAACAGTGTCTCGATATCTGATCTGGTCGTCTGTTCAGCGAAGAATCGCAATTGATCAGTTTGGTGTATCACCTCACAAAATTATCCTTCTGAAGAGAGGCATTGATCAGTTGTTCTGGCGTCCCGAATCGGTAGAATCTGATATGATCTGCTCGGTTGGTATGGAAGCACGCGATTATCCAACTCTGGTAGAGGCACTACGAGGACTTGAAATAAAATGTCACATCGCTGCCGGAGCATCCAGGGGTGATATTTTTAAAACGGTTGAACGTCTGTTGAATATAGATGACCTACCTGATAACATCCAGATTGGACAAAAAAACTCCGAAGAGTTACGGTCGCTCTATGCACGATCACGCTTTACTGTTGTCTCCTTACTTCCAACAGATTCAGACAATGGGCTAACTACGATTTTGGAATCCATGTCGATGGGAAAACCGGTGATTTGTTCAAAAACGGAAGGACAGATCGATATCATTCAAGATGGTGTCACAGGAATATATGTACCCCAGGGTGATGCAAATGCACTTCGTGATGCCATTCTAATGTTATGGAATGATCCCCAAAAATGTGCAACTATGGGCTTAGCTGCCCGGAAATTTATAGTCGAAAAGCATAATGTAGAGCAGTTTGTTGAGGCAGTTAAGGTCGAAGTCAATAGATCGATCGGGTTGATCGAAACAAGTCCTAATATGGTGGTTTCACCCATGAAACCAAATTCTCAGCCTATCCACGCGGAAGTCAATCAAATAAGCTCAACAACCAAAAATTATTAATGGTTTAACCCAAAAACATGATCATTTTCACATTTTTTAGTAGCTGTGGCACACTGATTATCCTTCGAAGGATTAGAATATGATCTTAATTGAAGTTACGTTTCTCCTTTTACTGGTCCTATTTTCACCCCTGGTCTTATATCAGCTTTTTCTGAGTATCGTGGCACTATTTGCGCATAAGTCAATAGAACTGAATTTAGTTGAGAAAAAGGTATTCGCAATTGTTGTACCTGCTCACAATGAAGAAAAAATAATCTCAAAAACGATATACAGCTTATCGGGATTAATCTATCCAAAGAGTAAATACGATGTTTTCGTGATAGCAGACAACTGTACCGATAACACAGCAGTATTGGCCAGGTCCCTGGGAACGAATGTTATGGAACGTACAAACCAAAGTGAAACTGGAAAGGGTTATGCTCTAAGATGGGCGTTCGATTCAATTCTGAATCATACAAAAAAATATGATGCTCTTATAGTTATAGACGCCGATAGTTTGGTTTCAGGAAACTATCTGGAGGTAATGAACGATTATCTTTCGTCAGGAAGCCAGGTGGTTCAAAGTAGCGACCTCGTTTTGTCCTCTCCGGGTAACTGGAGTATAGAGGCTACTCGAATCGGGTTTCTACTTTATAATTACGTGAAGCCACTTGGTCGAAAAGTTCTCGGATTGTCCATGGGATTACGAGGAAATGGTATGTGTTTTAGTGCCAATATTTTAAGGGAGACTCCTTGGCAGGCCTGGTCGTTAACCGAAGATGTTGAATACGGATTAATTCTACAGCACAAGGGGATCCACATTGATTTTGCCCCAGAAGCTTTCGTGTATGCACAAATGCCAGTTGAAGCGGTAAACGCAAATTCTCAAAGAGTGCGTTGGGAGATGGGCAGGTTTCAGGTGATAAGAGCTTATACTACGAAATTTCTGTTAAAAGCAATTCAAGAGCGATCTGTCAAGTACTTTGATGTTTTTTTTGACCTGATAACTCCCCCATTTGTGAACATGATGTTCTTAATGGCTTTGATTGTATTCGGTGGTTCTCTTTTATGGATAATTAATCTGTTACCTGGATATCTGCTTTTACTTTGGATAGGATTGTTTGCAATCGGGTTCTTGTATTTGTTTATAGGATTATTTGTTGGAGGGGCTGACAAAACATTGTATAAATCTTTATACAAATTACCCCTGTTTATATTTTGGAAGCTTAAAGTGTATTTACAAACTATCAAACATGGCAGACAGAAAGAATGGATACGTACTGAGCGTGATTTAGATACTGAGCTTGTAAAAGATGCCTCTCGACCTTCAGGTTCACAATCGAACTACCAGGAGAAACGATGATTCTTATAACACATGGATTAAAGGCTGGTGGGAACCTTAACGGCGCCGACTATTATGAACTGGTACATGTGTTTATTGGAACGGATTGCGTTCAAAGAACCCATAGATCACCGTCAAGCCTTGTCAGAAATGCTCTCCCGGACTGTATAGAGTGCTTTAATGCCAGATCATCACATTTGATGAGTGTCCACATGCGTGCAGGTAAAGAAATTGATTTTGTTGTGAATGGGGTCTGAAATTGATTTTGCATGAGTCGACCGGATAATTCAACCCCGCCTTGTGATTGTGCATGCCAGCTCAGTGCTATATAAAGATCAGTCTCGTAACCGGGTAGTGAAACTGCTTGAATTACTTCACAAATCCCATCTTTCTGGGCAAAATAAATGAACCATCCAATCGCTACTGAAGTAGCATCAAGTATGACGATCTTTTTAAGAGTTCCGAATCGTGTTTCATTTTCGAGTAAATAAAACTGATTGGATAGATACTGCTCAGTGTAGTGTGGGAATAGTTGAAAATTAGATTGTATGCGATGCATTAAATCAATCATAATACCGACCGTAAGCTCCTCAAGCTTATGCTTTGGAGGCTCTTTATAGAACAAATGTCCACCGAGGCTTGATCCAACCCAATCAAAATATTTGGCGAACCCACGAATCAAGGTAGTAATAGGTTGATTAATTTTTTGCTTGAGAATGATTCGGGTTATGAAAGAGATGGGTCGCAATGGGATGTTAAAGTAAACACTTTCACATAGGACAGGCTCACCTCCAAGTCGGTCCCATAATAATCTAGTTGAATTTGAAGATCCGTCTGCAAAAGACAAATCTTGTGGACCGGCTAAGAAATGCTGTAGAAGCCTCAGTGGAACCATTTGCTTTCTGCCTAGATCTGTTGCAAACAAATGGTGACAGTTGGCAACTCTAAGGTATCGTTCTTTAAAAAGGAACGTTGAATAGTTTACACCTAGGAACCCAATAATTTGGCCCAATTCTGTTTTACATACCAGCGGTGCGCAATCTTTGTTCAGATTTTCATTGTCAAAATACAGATCGAGCACTCTTTTTCTGTTTTCTTGATGTGAGTACTCTCTGCTTTTAGGGAAAAATTGCTGTGAAAGAGTAACTAATTCATCAATATCATTGAAATCGAGCAGTGAAATATGAACTGAGTACCTGGAATTTGAAGCCAAAACAATGGGACTATATTTTTATAGGTACGATGGAGAGCCTTGAGATCAAGTTTGTTATGGCTGAAACAGATCTGAAATCTTCGAAATCCAGCTCTTGTGGTTCGATTCTAACATTAAATGTGTCTTCCAGTGCAACCATCAGCATGACCATTGATAATGAATCGAGTAAGCCCGAATCCATCAAATCAACGTGAGGCTCAATTTTATCTAGGGTCAGTGTTTTGCAGACTACAGAAGAGATATTGGTACTAAGTGGGTTTTGCTGTTCCATGTTTTCCATGTAAATAAGTTTATAATAATGACTGAAATTAAATCACACGCTGGCTACAGACAGGAGGTCAGTCAGGCCTTTTCTATCGATTTTACCGTTACTATTCCTTGGTAACTGATCAAATTCGTGCCAAACCTGTGGCATCATATAAGAAGGGACTTTATGTAACAATCTCTTCTTGATTCCAGGTGCAAGTGAACCGTTTCTGGCTTCTTTTCCGACATAGGCACAACCTATAGATGTCCCTTCAAAACCATTTAACTGAACCGGCACAACAGCAAATTCTCTGAGTGTTTCATCTTCACCCAAGGCATGTTCTATTTCACCCAACTCAATTCGATACCCTCTGCTTTTTATTTGGTAGTCTGACCTCCCGTGAAAGTAGATTAGTCCGTCTTCACGAAGTGAAGCCAGGTCCCCGGTTTTGTATATACGACGCAGTTTACCGTTGTCGTTTTTATGCCAAATGAAAGATTCTTTGGTTTTAACCAAATCTTGCCAATAACCTGGACTTAAACCTCGGCCTTCAATGTATAAATTGCCAATTTCCCCAATTTTAGTAGGGGTTAGATTATCGTCAAGTACGTGTAATTTCTCACTTGAGCACGGTTTTCCAATGGGTACATCCTTAATGTCAACGGGTATGTCTACAAACGTATGATAACTACTTGCAATGGTGGCTTCTGTTGGGCCATATAGGTTGGTGAACTGAACACCGGGCAATTTCGACATCCAGTACTTTAGTCCTTGAAGAGGGAAAACCTCACCGCACCAAATCAACCTTTTGAGGTGTGGAAATCCGCCTTCGGGGATTACCTCGAATTTAGCGAGGTAACTGAGAGCCGAAGGAACGGAAAACCACTGACTCAATTGATTTGAACTGATAAACTCAGATAGTTTTTTGGGATGAGTACTGATTTCTGATGGTACAAGGTGTAAATGCGCCCCCGATGAAAACGAACCATAAATATCAAAAGTTGAGAGGTCAAAATGCAATGGTGAATGACAGGAAGTGTTCTCGCCAGATCGCATGCCAAAATAGGGTACAGCCCAGTCTATAAATGCACCGATATTTTTATGAGTAATGACCACACCTTTCGGTTGACCCGTAGACCCAGAGGTAAACAAAACTTGTGCTGGTCTGTTTGGGTTCCTGCATATCTGATGTGAGACATCCGTTATCGCATCAATATCATAATAGGTGAAATGAGGGTGATAATCATCCGCATGTGTCATTGGATCTTCAGACCACCACACCCAGGGAATCTGTCCGATAGATGGTTCGAAGTGAATAATGTCCTGAAATGTGTGGGTAGTTTTGTGGTCTACAAAAATTATTGATGGAGTTGAGGCCTTCATAATCTTGACAACACGTTCGGCCGGGCTATCCGGATCCATAGGTACGTAAACACCACCGACTTTCGTGATTCCAATCATCGCAACAATTGTTTTGGGTGTTTTGTCCATATATAATCCAACCCTGTCTCCCGGAGCTATCCTGCTATCCAATAGCATTCCTGCCAGTTTATTGCTCTTTTGTTCAAGCTCTGAGTATGTCAGATGCTCATTGTATAGTGATACCGCCACCATATTTCCATTTAACTCTGAGTGCTTTCTGGACCAATCGTAAATCATACCGTCTCCATAAGTTTTGTTGCCCGATTAAATACTAAAACAGTGCTCGCCAAATCGATTTCGGAAGCCGGAATATCAAGAATACATGTAGAACATCCGGCTCTTAGGTAACCAGACAGTTCAAGGGCGACTTCATCATAGTCACCAACCAGATAGGGGCAAAAAGTCTGATATTGTTTAAAGGGACCCAACCAGTAAACGGACTTTTCTGACTGATCAAAATCACTGATTCCAGATAGTACTTTATGCCAACTTGAATCAGTTGTTTTTTCTGCAAATTGATGAGAAATCTGACCAGTTCGGGTCTTTGGGAATCGAAGTCCAGCATCTGACCATGCTTCATTCTGTGATTTTCTCGCTAGAATCCCAATTCTCATACCATTCAGTATATCACCACCTAAAAGCCCCGGGAAATCAGTTTGTGGTTCGGGATACTCTATCAATGTTGCGCCAAGACGAATTGCAGTTTTGCGAGCTACTTCTGATGATCCTGATAAATAGTACTCTGGTTGTAAATGACTTTGAAGGTGAGGTGATAGTGTGAGATTACTTATTTTATAAAACTCACCAGAATATGAGACAGGTTTCGTAGATGTTAACAGTAGCTGAATAATTTCAGTGTACTCTGCTAATCTATCATACCGACGATCATGTGGAGTATAGTCGTTTAGTGCATTGAGATCGTGGACAAACCCACCGGCAACCAGATTCAATGCAACTTGTCTGTCATAAAGTAGTCCAATCGAGGCAATTTTTTTAGCGACCGTATACGGATGCATATAAACAGGTTGTAGAGCTATCAATGGTAGTAGCTTTACTGTGGCAGCTAAGATTGCACAGGTAATTATCCATGGATCTGCAAGTCTGTTGTCGCAATATATAAGAGTACCTTTGAATCCATACTGCTCAGAATACTGTGACGCTTTTTTAATCTCATCCATATACGATTTATCTCGAAAGTCTACAGATTGAGGTGTGGTAGAAAACAGGTCTATTTTCATTGGGTTCTTCAGTTTGTGGTTAAATAATGATCAGAAAATGTAAATTCACCAATCGCACTAAATACCAATGCTTTTGTCAGATGGTCTGACAGAATTGATACCGGTTGTTTCACATCAATCTTTCGCTCGTTTGTTGGGTGATAGCTATGGATATACAAACGATGTGCCAAACATTAGTTTTTTGTAAGCTATTCTAAGTAAATACTCTTATTACGTCGGGAAGCTGCTTTTTAAGATCTATTATCCTTATTGGCTTGTCTATCGATGAGTACGGATTTACACTATCAATCAGATGTGTGAATTTTATTCACAATCGTTTCTCAGTTGTCTACTTGCATTGTATAAGCGAATCGTTGCAGATGTTTGAGGTGCACAATCAATTGACTCAAAATCGCCCTAGATTATGACTATGAGTAGTTTAAAGCATTTGAATGTGTTATTGATCGCTGAGGAGAATATTGGGTTACGCGTATTTAAATTGGTATTAGAGTCTGAACACAGAATCAGAGGGGTACTGACTACATATTCAACTACTTATAGTGATGAGGCTGATCTGAGTTCTGGATCTGTAAACAGTAAAAAAAACAGTGAACCCATTGTAGCTTTAGCAACCAAACTGGGGATACCTGTATGGAGTGCTGATTATGTCACAAATCCATACTTTGCAATATGGTTGAGGTCGAATGCCATAGATGTACTTTTAAATGTACATGCATTGCACAGAGTTCATTCAGATATTTTGGAGGCGACACAGATTGGTGGCTTCAATCTTCATCCTGGACCCTTGCCTGAGTACTCTGGGATGAATATGCCAAGTTGGGCGGTTTTCAATCAGGAAGAATCTTTTGGAGTTACGATTCATCGAATAACCGATCGTATTGATGCAGGACAAATAGCCTATGAAACCCGGTTCCCAATTACACCAACAGATACTGGATTATCCGTTAGTTTGAAATGTGTATCAGAAGGTCTGAAGTTAATCAAAAGATTATTGTATCAACTTAGCGTCAACCCGATGGCTATACCATGTGTGGCTCAGAATCTTACTAATCGAATCGTATATAAACGAAATGATATCCCCAATAATGGTTTTATATCCTGGTCTGAAACCGCAGACAAAATCAATGCGTTCATTCGTGCATGTAATTTTGCGCCCTATGCTTCACCTTGGGGGACACCGAAAACAAGACTCTCCGATAAACTCATTGAAATTCACTCAATGCAAGTCACCGACCAAAAATGCGACGCTTCACCTGGAACTATCGGATGTATAAACAAGGACAACGTAAACATATCAACAGGTGATCTTTGGACAAAAATTACGCAGTGTAAACTAAATGGGGTACTTCTCCCAGCTAACAAAGTATTTCATGTAGGGGATGTTTTAAACTGAAATCATTTCAATATTTTGAAAATCAGGCATTCAATTTGCATGTCCATTTTCAAGCCGACTAACTAACCAACGATCGGAGCTAAAATGGACTATCAGAAAGTTCTTGGGAAAGTAAGATTCAGACTGCAGAAGTACTCGATCATAGAGCATCTACTTGGTTTTCTTTTCTCCTTAAATTTTGACAAAAACGGATATCTCATTGTTTCCGGCGGCTGGCCTTTTCCTAAAGTAATTGGCAAGGGAGGGTGGTTAAGAGCCGGCAACTGCCAGTTTTATTCTGGTGTCCGATTGGACGTGGGTCCGAAAGGTACCCTAATTATCGGAAACGGAACCTATTTGAACCGTAACACGCTAATTGTGTGTGAGGAACGAGTCGAAATCGGAGAAAACTGCAAAATTGCCTGGGATGTCATCATTATGGATAGTGATCTTCATCCTGTGAATCAAACCCCATTGACGAACAAGCCAGTGATAATTGGGGATGATGTATGGATTGGGTGTAGATCGATTATTCTTAAGGGGGTCTTTATTGGTGATGGAGCAATAATCGCTGCGGGTGCAGTAGTCACTAAGAATGTTCCAGCACGGACTATTTATGGAGGTTCACCTGCAAAACTCATTGCATCACTTGAACCGACTAAGCAGTATGAATCCTCATGACACGAGTAAATAGTACACTTTAGTGGTGTTCTAAGGGTAGGAGTTGTACTAGTGGAACTTATATATTTGCACCATTTTCATCCAAATAAGCCCTGGAATCAGTGTATGTACGTATTAACTTTCTTTGGCACATCAATTGCATAGATAAGACTACAGTGTTCGTCAATTGACGGACAGTAGCACCAATCATGTAATCCGAAAACTATGTATGCACAGCTGGAGAGGGAAAGTTATCCCATACTTGGTGTGGACATTTCATCATGTTCCAAAGATGAATTTTTTGTATCTGTCACCGAGAGACTGCAAATGAACGATAGTGGCATACCGCCGTATTTTATCGTGACTGTTAACCCTGAAATAGCGATCCACTCAATTATTGATAATACGTTCAGAAAAATTCTACAATCATCGAGTATCAACACAGCTGATGGAATTGGGATCAGTTGGGCTGTGAAGTATTTATATAATAAGTCTGTAGACCGCATAACTGGATCTGATTCACTTGAGCGTATTTGTGCAGTGTGTGCAAAATTAGATCAATCGGTATTCCTGTACGGAGCAGGACCTGGTGTTGCCAGTAAAGCTGCCTCAATACTGGTATCCAGGAATCCGGGTTTGCAGATTCAGGGTATTTTCTCACCAGAGACTTCTGATTTTGACTTCGAGAACTTGCCGATTGAAACTCAGAAACAACTTCAGCAAGCATCAGTAGTTTTTGTTGCCCTTGGTGCTCCATCTCAGGAGAAATGGATCGCTTTAAATCTACATTATCTGGTTCAATGTCGATTAATCATAGGTATAGGTGGGAGTTTTGACTTCATTGCCGGTACGCAGAAACGAGCCCCGGTAGCATTCAGAAGTTTGGGTCTGGAATGGATGTATCGGTTGTACAAAGAACCTGTTAGATGGAGACGTATGCTCCGATTACCACTATTTGCGATAAACGTTCTGATGTTAAAAGCAAGTAATACAACGGTGAGAGAAAATAATCCGGAATTTCGCTCAAATGTGTGATAAATATAAACTTTAACTGGTTACCGTGTAATAGATTAACACATAAAACATTGTACTATGTTAGTAGAGCAAATACAAGTGACTAAGTCACAAGAGAGTACAATTAAGGGGGATAGGCTTTGAGCACTTATCCCCCTTTTGTAGTTTGGTAAACCAACACACCAGAATTACAAGTCTTCCAGATTCTTCAGCTTCTTATCTTTAAGCGATTTGAAATATGTAGGTGTAAGACCTGTGATTTTTTTGAACTGATTGGATAGATGGGCAACACTACTGTAGTGTAATTTATAGGCTATTTCGGTCAGACTAAGCTCGTCGTACAACAATAATTCTTTTACTTTTTCAATTTTGTGATGAATAATATACTGTTGTATAGTGATACCTTTGACTTCCGAAAACGTATTTGATAAGTAGGTGTAATCGTAGTGAAGCTTATCGCTGATATAGTCCGAATCGTTCACTTTAGGTAGTTCATCAGCATAATGAACCATTTCAATAACAACACTTTTTATTTTCTCAACCAGGATATTCTTTTTGTCATCTAGTAGCTCCAGACCCGTCTTTCTTAAATTATTTCTGAATTCCAGAAGTTTATCATCGGTGATGTCTCCTTTGATTTCAACGACTCCCAGATCTACTGATATGCAGGTAACACCAAGTTTTTCAAGCTCGCTCTTCACCACCATCTTACAGCGTAAACTCACCATATATTTGATATACAATATCATGTAGTGTTTCTTACTTGAACACGGCTTTCATCTAGACCTAGTGCGAGACTTAATTGAAAGAAATGAATTAATTTGACCTACTCACATTTGCTTATTTCGAAGTTAATATTACACTAAATATGTAGGATCAGGAACTTCACTGATATACACATCAACATAACCATAATAACACCTAATCACTTATTTTATTTACAATAAAGCTTACATATATCACAGTAGCAGACAAAATGGACTTTTTCTTGTTTCTATGTGTGAAACCGTACTTGATTGCCTGTAATCCTGAATTGAAACTCTATTTTCACCATTTAACTATTCAGTTATATCAATCTGAGTCTGACTTGTTAAATTCGAATGTATTTTGAAGTAAATGACTATAGTGAAAATTCTTAACGATTATCCAACATGCAGTACTTAAAGCTTCTGGAAACAACTACACAGTGTACAAAAGCAGGATCTCCCAGATCGCTTCAGAATTAAGAATAACTCCAGGGTACCTGAGATACTTGTAGTTGCCCCAATTCTGGAGAAATAAAGTAGATTGAATCTCATTCAAAGTTTCAATCACGACTATTTGGTAAAGGGAGTCGTGGTTCCCGGCTCTCTCTAACTACTTCAACGATTTCTTCCAGACAAACATTTGATGATACCCCAGGCACATCAAGTGGGGATCCGGAGCCCTTTATGGGTTTAACGATAAAAGACTGTCCATCTCGTTTTTTTATAATTACTTCCCCATCCAGTGAGGCTTCTTCCAAAACTCTGGCAAGTTGCTGCCGAGCATCTGAGTATGTGTATACTTTCATGATGAAACCTCCAACGTTGGGATATTCAGGTAAGATGCCACTTGAATCATTTTAGTGTCAAGGGTCAAGAGTTGAGATTTAAACTGCATAGCGCAATCTAAAACATAAGCATCGTATGCGTAAATATTCAGTTCAGTTGACAAATTCAGACTCGGACTGATACGAATCAAACTTCTTCTAATGTGAATAAGCTGGTACTGATCGACTACTTCCTTTGCCATGTCTGAAGTTATTCTACCTCTTTTTAGCATCGCTGAAAGTGCATTTCCGATTTCAGCATCAATACTTTCAGGAGCTATCAACTCTGTCCCTACCGTTTTTTTCAGGATTAAGTCTCTTGAGTTTTCGTTCAATAGAACGGCAAGTACGGCTGAAGTGTCAATTGTAACTTTCATATGAAAATATTACAATTGTACAAGTCATTGTCAAATAATTTTGTAATACAAGCGGATTAACCTACATTCATCGCATCAACAGGCAATCGATGTAATCGGTGAGCATGTGGAAAAGAAGTCCTATACCGATGATGTTGAAGGGTCGCTTCATAAAAAGCATAACCGCGTAAATTCCAATTGCATAATAGGTGTGAAGCGGATGGAAATTGATGCTGCAACGGTCGGCCATAAATATGGGGTCAGCAAGCAAGTGGTCCAAATCAACCAACATGGTAGCCAGTAAAATCAGGTACACTTTCTTCCAGTCTTTTCGAAAGAATACAAAAGCAATGATTAGTGGAGCACCAAAATGCAGAAAATAGTGAATCAGATCCTGCATGTATCAACTCATACCGAAGATGATAGGAAACACAAATACAACGAACGCCAGCCAAATTGCATAAACAGGGAGGTACCGGGTCATGACAAGTTCTACCTGCTCCCTGTCGGCTTTATTGGTCGATACTCTGAACAGGTTCCATGCTACAAGTACTAAATGCATGCCTATCAGTAAGTTTCCACCCAATACGGCAGTTCTGTTTGGTGTGAAACCCCATTCGCCAATTCGGTAGACTATGGCTGATAACGCGACTCCATTGACTATCACGGTCACAATTGCCAGGGATGTCAATAAGTACATGCCCCATTTTCCGGTTCGATATTCACTTGTCTCGGCAATCGAAAACAGAATCAGTGCCATGACTCCAATCAACAACATATTGAATATGAGAAGAAAATCACGGTCGTTGTATGGATCTTCACCTGATGTGATGACTGCGAACAGGTACACTACCAAGGTTATGAGCACCAGTGGAGTGAAAACTTTGGCGATTATAGGAGATACTTTGTTTACCAGCTGTGGATTCGATTGAACCAGATAAGTAGCAAGTATCGGTGCGGATGCAAGTCCCCAGGGAATTACATAGTCGGTATAGAATTCCTGTATACTGATGTTGATAAGCTCGAAGAGTCCGAGAGTGATAAGCGTGAGTACGGCTCCAGCAAGTAGTATTATAGTAGACATGACGATCAAATCGCCGTTGAATCTTAAGTATTCAAGCCTGCGGGAGGAATCGTTGTTTTGATGTCCTGTAAACGAGAATCCCAGCAGCATCCACATCAGCAGTGGTAAATGGATACAGACAAGGATGAGTGTGTCGCTCATTGGGCGATCTGGTAGAAGATTGATGTAAAGCAACGAAACAAGCACTGAAACCGCTATCCCGGTGATTAATCTAATGTTCAACAGTTGTTGGCGGACAAAAAATGCCATCAAAAACGGGAATACTATGAATCCGATGTTTCTGGAATAGAAAAAGTCCTGCGAAACAGGGAAGAAATCAGGAATTTTAGCCACGAAACCTGCCAGCAGACACAAAATGACGACAAAAATGAAATCCGTTGAATTGACCTGAAGCATCGGTACTCGTTGGAAATGTAGACGTTCGTGCCAGAATCCTGCTGCTGGTGCATCGGAAATCTCTGCGTAAATCTCGTCAAATGCCTTTTTGAATCCAGATTTGTCCTGTTGATACAGTTTTTCCAATTCTACCGCATTGTGGATGTTCTCTTTGATGTGCGATTTCATAAGACGATGAGCAAAAGTAGGTTACGTAACGACACTGGTTGCAAAGGTAAAGGGAAGTTCGGAAACTTAAAATACATTTGATTAACAATTGAGATTAATACATGATGATTCATTTGGTCAAGGCAGGAACGAACTCACATTTGAAACGTCTAATAAACATTGATGCGTACGATTATTTAATCAATAATGAGTCAAGTTCGGAATTAACACTATGAAAAAAGCTGATCTTAACTTTCTGGTAGATTTTGGGGCATTTCTAGGATTTCTTACTCTGATTTCGACTGGATTAGTGATGTATTTTGTTTTACCTGCACGATCTGGGAGGAATATGGTTTGGGGATTAACTCGACACGAGTGGGGCGATATTCATTTCTGGATAAGTATCATTTTTCTGTTACTTATCGTGATTCATACAATACTCCATTGGAACTGGATTTCATGTATGGTGAAAAAACGAATTCTGGACAAACTAGGCACCATTGGGAAAATCATGTTAGTACTTTTTATTGTACTCTTGTTGATTTTAACACTGGCGCCTTTGTTTAGTCCTGTTGTTTCTTAGGAATACTGTTAACTCAGTACCAAATAGAATATTACTCTGGCTTGGCTTCACTTCCAGCAAGAATACCCCCATCAATCGTTAGCTCGATTCCGGTTATATATTTACTTTCGTCGCTGGCCAGATACAAGCACCCATAAGCTACATCCAACGGATCACCAAAGTGTCCCAGGGGTATTCCAGATTCAACGTGTTTGATGATTTGTTCGCGTTGCTCTCCCTGCCCCAGCATAGCGTCCCACATGGGAGTCATTACAGCAGCTGGATGTACACTATTGCATCGGATCTTGTACCTTTTTTCGGCACAGTACAAAGCTACACTTTTTGTGTGATTACGTACTGCGGCTTTACTGGATGCATACGCAACGGCCATTGGAATGCCAACAATGCCACTTCTGGATGAGATGTTAACAATACTGCCCCCATGTTGTTTCATGAGTTGGATGGCGTATTTACAGCCGAGCATGACTCCGGTTGAGTTAACACGATGCACTTCATTCCACGTGTCCACATCTGCGTTCTCGGCGTCCCAGGGACCCGAAGCTTCCAGGAATCCAGTGATTCCTGCGTTATTGACCAGTACATCGAGTCGTCCGTACTTTTCTTTGATCTCGGAGGTTATCTTGATCCAGTTTTCCTCACTTCCCACTTCCAGATGAACGTACTCGGCATTAGATCCGAGTTTGGTCGCTACCTGTTGACCTTCATTATCCCTGATGTCAGAAACAATGACAGTTGCACCTTCCCGGTGAAATAACTCTGCTGTTGCTTGTCCGATGCCACGTGCTGCACCTGTGATATGGGCAATTTTGTTCTTTAAACGCATAAAAACTCCTGATTTAATACAGTCAATCCTCAATCCTAATGGATAATTTTACTGTATCGGTTTGTATTATAGTCTGGATTCAGGTTGATTCGCACCTGATATGACAGCAACTCAAGTTGCTTCGTCTGTTAGATTGGCTTTTTTTGAGCAGTGGTTAGCTCAAGTCTTATAGAATCATTGTTTTGAAGTGAACCTGTTTACATGAAAATTGAATAACAGAGTACAAATATATCAAATTTGTGCGGTTTTATACGACTAGTTTATGATGGGTGTTTCGGAACTTGTTAACAGTAAACGAAGAACGGATAAGATATGCTTCCAACTTGAATCAAGATGAGTTGCTAAGTCTTCAAATCTGTTATCTGTTTTCCGTTTTCTATAATCTATATTTATATTGAAACTCAGAATAGGCGAAGGGGATGAATGTTTACCGAAGCCCAGAGTTTGTACAATTTTGTTAGGGACTATTATTCATGAAGGTTTTTAAGTTTGGTGGATCCTCGGTGGGGAGTCCGCAGCGGATAAAAGGCATCGTGGAGCTACTTAAAGCTACCACCGCAGAGCAAAACTGCCGTGCTGTGGTGTTTTCGGCGTTTCAAGGTGTAACGGACCAACTGATCGAGGTGGCTCAACTTGCTGCTGTTGGACGAATTGATTACACGGACCAGGTCAAAGCACTGGAATCCCGCCACATCGAGGCGGTGCGTGAGCTGGTCGACATCCATCTTCAAAGCAGCACGATAGCACAGGTGAAGATGCTGATGAACGACCTGGATGACATCTTGCAGGGGATCTTCTTAATTAAAGAGCTGTCGCCGCGGTCGAGGGATTTTATCCTGAGTTTCGGCGAAAGGCTGTCGGCGTTGATCGTGTCGCGGGCACTAACAAGCGCAGGCCTAGACAATGAGTTTCTGGACGCCCGGAGTCTGATACGCACAGACAACAAGTTCGGAAATGCCAATGTAATCGAGGACAAAACACACGCTTTGATCCAATCACATTTTGCAGCGCATCCATTGCTTCAGATAGTGACCGGATTTATCGCATCAACGGAACACAACGAAACGACAACGCTTGGTCGTGGCGGATCCGATTACACGGCTTCGATTTTTGGCGCAGCTTTGGCTGCCGACGAAGTTCAGATCTGGACTGATGTGGATGGCGTACTGACTGCTGATCCGCGCAAAGTGACCAGCTCCTTTCCTGTTGAGGCGATGACGTATGAAGAAGCCCTGGAAATGTCCCATTTTGGCGCAAAAGTGATTTATCCGCCAACGATCCAGCCCCTGATGGTGCGCTCGATTCCGATTCGCATTATGAATACATTTAATCCGAACGGATGCGGAACCCTGATTTCGTCCGATGCTGAACCAGGACCATTCGCCATCAAAGGCATCTCCTCGATCGATGATGTTTCTCTGATCAAAGTGCAGGGAGCTGGAATGGTTGGCGTTGCCGGTGTGGCACATCGAATTTTTGGAGCTATGGCTCGGCACGGTATCAGTGTGATTCTCATTTCTCAGGCTTCGTCAGAGTATTCGGTGTGTTTTGCGGTTCGTCCGGAGGACGCGATGCCAGCTCGTGCTTTGCTTGTGGACGAATTCGAAGTCGAAATCAGAACGGGTAAGATTTCGGAGGTTACCATTGAGGACCAGCTGTGTATCATTGCCATTGTGGGCGAGAACATGCGCGCGACTCCCGGTATTGCCGGAAGCATTTTTCAGGCACTGGGCGAAAACGGAGTCAATATTTCAGCCATCGCGCAGGGATCCAGCGAGCTGAATATCTCGGTGGTGATTGCCCGCGAGGACGAACGCAAGGCGCTGACCGCCATCCACGACTCGTTTTTCTTGTCCGGTCGCAAGACCTTGAATCTGTTTGTGTTCGGAGCCGGTGCTGTCGGCGGGGCGCTGGTGGATATGGTCCGTCGTCAGCGCAAAGAGCTCG
>CAZJZI010000024.1:0-21929 GCA_964550435.1 uncultured Chitinophagales bacterium
GGAGAAATAAAGATGCTTATTATTTAACAAGCATCATTGTTTTGTTCTGTACAAAAGAACCGGCTCTGATCTGGTATATATATACACCAGAAGCCAGGTTTCTTGCATTGAACGCAACAGTGTGCGTACCAGCAGTCATCTGCTGATTCAAGATAGTAGCAACACGCTGTCCAAGAACGTTGTATACATTCAACTCAACAAATTCACTGCTTGGCAGATTGAAACTGATGTTGGTTGATGGGTTGAACGGATTCGGATAGTTGTTGAACAATGCGAAGTCACTTGGCATCTCAAATCCACCGTCATCGATGCTCGTTCCTAGACCGTAGTTAGGAGGAGTTTCGAAATCAAGTGTAGTAGGAGCTTTCCAAACGATTGGAGCAACTTCGTAAGAGTCTGGCCAGATAATCGCATCAGGATCGCTCTGATCTAATGGAGTTATATAGCGATAGTAACGACGTCCAGCTGCAAAGCCTTCACCATTACCGGTACGAACACCTTCAGCATTTACATATGAAATTGTAAATCCTAAGTGGTTTTCAGTTGGAAGTGCTACATCAAAGGTCAATGAGTACATGTTTGGTTCACCTTCAACTGGAGTCAGTTCAACGCGAGCCAACTGATCTCCATTACCTTCTGCGAACAATGGAGCTCCATCGCCAACAGGAAGACCTTGTGTGAGTCCAAAGAATGGAGTCTCGAACACAATGTATGCTTTATCAGTAGCTGGATTGAAAGGAGTAGTATGAGCCAAAGCTGGCGACATATCTACCTTGAAGGTTACCGGCATAGTGGTCTCACCACCAAAAGTTTCATTGATGATACCTTGAGGTGGGATGGAGTTGAAATATGCAACGCCACCGTCTTCGACGACCTGCTCAACCTGGTCACCGAATACATAGGTTCTGTCACCACCACCATTAGCACCTGGCTCTTCCCAACCGTTGTTGGTTGTCAGGTTTTCGATGTAATTGTCTGAATCTTCATCAAAGCGTGACTCATCCCAACGGATAAAGTATTTATACGCTAAGCTGGCACCTGGTTCTCTTGTAAGCGGAGTTGCGTAGGTCCATACATTCAGTGCCTGATTAAATGTTGCAGCACCATTAGCAGGATTTGTAGTATTCCATCCGTTGAAAGCACCAGGAACATAGACAGAGTCTATTGCTGGGTTAAAGAATCCAAGTCCTTCGAGTACACCTACGTTTACAGCGAACTGTAATGAAGCAGCCACTGGATCAATAAGTGGTGGACGTGTACGATCAAAGTAGTCGTGAGCAAAGGTTGTATCGGCTTGACCAACTTTACCATTTCTGTTTGGATCGCCTTCCCAAGCTACATTGGATCCGTTTTCAATAACGAATTTGTAGATAAACTCGGTTCCGGCAGACTCTTCTGGAGCATAATGTACACCAGAATAGAAGACGTTTTTGTTTCCAGAGGAAGCTTCTTCTAATTCAAGATACACATTGGTTGAACTCCAGTCGCCAGGGTTACCAAGTACTTCTGGAGTACCACGTACACCAACTTTGGATGTTGAAGTAACTGTGGTATTCGCTACCTGAGCCCCCACGTTAACACGGAAGAACATCGCTACAGAATCTTCTTTTGTTTCAAAAGGTGCGGTTCTATTGAAGAATATTACAGGTAGGTCAACTGTACCTACTGCATCTTCTGGAACTTGCAACAAATAGTTACCACCTGGAAGATTGGAATTGGATTCCCATCCACCACCAGTGTGATCTTGAGTTTCACCTTCTACAGTTTTAGCAGTGTAGAGTTTGTATGTAAGTTCATCACCAGGGGCCATTGTCAGGTTTGTTGTCCAGTAGTCACCACCAGCATTTTGAAGTGTGATTGATCCTGAACCCCAATTGATCGTCTGGCCAAAGTAGTTGTCTTGCTCAGAGAAACCTTCAGCACCGGCTGGTTTAACAGCACCACGAATCTGAACAATATCACCAGCACGAACGGTATCAGGAATGGTAGCAGTGTTAACCATAAAACGTACACTAACGACATCTGCGTTCAATTCTCCATCGAGACTGAATTTCTGAATTGCACCTGTTCCGTTTGTGAATGAGGAAGCATATGCAGTCATACCATCATCAGAGAATGCAAGACCACGAGGAATCTTGTATGGATCTGTTTCGCTAGCATAATCCCAGTCAAATGTTGTAACAGTAGCGCCATTAGTGATGTTTACACCATAGTAACGATTAGCTTCGTATAGTGTTCCACCTAATGGAGCGTTACCGGTACCTGCACCTGAGAAAAACAACAGGTTAGAGTTCGGATAACGAGCTATAGCACCAGGATCGGTACCAACTGCAAGCGGCATACCAATAGCATATTCAGAGAATACGTCATCGGCCTGATAAACCTGGATGTGACCAGGAGCGCCACCTTCAGTGTATGCATTGGTATTTGGATTAAAAACCTTGCTTCCATCTGCTGATACTTCCAAAGTTCTAGAGAATCCGGTCTTATCAGTTGTAACTGTGTTTAAAACATTCCAATCATCATTTGGATCCAGAATCACAATTGGTGAAGCTGGAAATACAAATGATAGTGCAACGTATCCGTCCTCAGTAACAGCAGGGCGGTTTGGAGCATGAGCTGCAGTTTCGGTACGCATGTACTTCACTTCAACTACTTCGATTCCTTCACCTGTTTCTGGATTGATTACGTGAATAAATGCAGTGTTACTTACCCAAACACCACCGACTACAGACCCAGCTGCAGCAGCAGTTGTTCTGAAACCGTGTGATGCAACGTAAATATTGCCATCTGCTCCTTTATTTACCCCAGTAATCGGACCAAAACGTAGCAAGGAATCGCCAGTTGTAGTTCCGATAATTGGAGAAAAGTCTAATTGAGCCCCGTTTTCATCATAGATGTAAACAGGGTTGATTCTTTCAGCACCTTCATTAATTAAAGAACTGAAATACGGTGCATTCCAAACGTTTCCATCTCCATCTACCACAATACCATGTGAGTTCGATGCCGATGAATCCGCTGGAAAGACATTTGCGAACTGAAACTGTGCCGAAGCTACTAGCGGGAATGCCAGCAACAACAACAAGAGACGTATCATTTTGTTCATATCTTCTCCTTGGTTTTTTGTTTTACATCTCGTCTTTCTACCATCTATTGACTGATGTTTCGATTGACGTTATGCGTAACGGATCATCCGTTTTTCTTTTTTGTTTCTTTTGTTAGATCAAAAGTTCACTTTTAGCGACAGACGGTTGGTCAGTCCTAAATATTCATGTTTTTGGGCCGCATAGCCCACTTGAAGGGTCTGACCGCTGTTCAGACTGTACCGCAGCGCGGCACCCGCCCCGAACAACCACATCCGGTCATCGCCCAGTCCCAGCTCCGGTAGTCCGGCCTGTAGACTGATCATATCCTTGTAGAAGCTCGCCTCCACACCCACGTTCACGCTCTGGTTGTTGTCGCTCGGACTCAACGCATCGGCCATCACCGTGAACCGGAACATCTCCCGGTCGACCGCGTCCCACGCCAGTCCCACCTGCAACATCAGCGGCAACGCATACTCTTTGGTCTCCAACCGCGCGTTGATCCGGTTGTTGTTCCCCTCAGCGTTCGGATCAATGTCCACCGTGGTGATCAGATCGTCCCCGTCCAGGTTCATCTTGCTGCCGAAGTTCGCGATGCGTACCCCAAAGCGGACCCCGTCGAACGGAGTCACATAGTTGGTCCCAAGGTCCAGGGCAATACTGCTCGATGAGGTGTTCATGATGCGCTCGGTGATGAACTTGACCGTGCCACCAATCGAGAAGTCAGGAAGCAGAAACCGCGCGTAGCTCAATCCCACCGCATACGAGGAAGCTCCGAACATCCGTCCCGTTCCCTCCTGCTGCTCGAACGTGGTCTCTTCCATGTCGTCCATGGTCAGGGCAACCACGCTCAGCCCCAAAGTCCCTCCAGCCGCAGGCAAAGCGAATCCAACATAGGTATGCTGCAGGTCAGCGATCCACTGTGAGTGTTCCACATACAGTTCGGTATTGCGCACGTTCGCCAGCGCTCCTACGTTCCAGTACATCGCCGTACCATCATCTACCGTGGCCGTGGTCGCTCCACCCAGAGCGGCCGCACGCGTTCCCACCGGAATCAGCAGAAAATTCGCCGAGGTCGTACCCTTCTTAGAGATAATCTGCGCAGTGACCTGCGGTGCAACGGCCCCGAGCAGCACTAAAAAAGCCAGTATCGATACTATGAGTTGTGTTCTTTTCATCGCCATTTCCTTATTTGATCACCGCAAATTTACCCGTCGTCTCACCCACGCCAGGAGCCTCAACATGATAGATGTACACACCGTAAGGAATTTCATGACCATTGCTGTTACGCATATCCCAAATGTATCGGTTTACACCCACATTATTATTTACATTTATTGTTTGGACCAGTTGTCCGGACACATTGAATATCCTTATGATACACTGCGCCGGTAAGTTTGTGAAATGTAACTGACGTACACCTGCTCCAGATCCATAAGTTTGTGGTTCGCCAATGTGTGTAACAACGTATGGGTTAGGAACAACCTTGATGTTCTCAAGCACAGATTCTTCCAAATTTGATTCAACACGTGGCAAATTGGCTTCAGATACTGTAAATCTGTATTCATCAGCACGTGTAAATGGCTTAATGGTAATCAACTCGAGAAGATCTCCAGCTCCAGGATCCAGTGTCCCAAGTCTTGTGTTCGGAAGCATTGCAACTTTCCAGGTTGTTACATCAGTTTCGTTTCCGAAATCTTCGATAAAATAAATTTCATCAGAACGAGGAAGCCCGTTTGAATCAATGAAAGCACGGAATCGTTTTTCAGTGGTAATTCGAGACCAATTTGCACCTGAATTTGAGGAATTCAATATCGTTGGACCATCACCGATTACATATGCTGTTGAGGAGCTGGTAACAAATACACCATTTAACGGTGTGAAAGTACCACTTGATTGAGCAATCCAGGTGGACCCGCCATCTATGGTCGCGAAAATCGTGCCATTTGCACCTACAGCCCATCCATTAGTAGTATTTGCAAAAGCCACATCGGTAAGCTGAACGTTTTGTGGCGGACGTTGTCTAACCCAGGTTAATCCGGCGTTATCTGTTCTCCAGATTACTCCTAAAAATCCAACCATCCACCCAGTATTAGCATCAATAAAATCAACTGAAGTTAGATTCCTGAATAAGTCAGCGCTTGTTCCGCCTTCAAAAGTTATACCATCACGGCTCCAGGTTAATCCGCCATCTGTGGTTCGAAGCACTTCAGAAGTGTTTCCTATGATAACACCTGTATTCTCATCGACAAATTCGATGCTGCGTAAAATTCTGTTTGAGTTAGATGTAACCGAACTCCATGTGAATCCACCATCTGTGGTTCGCATGATCCATCCGTTTTCTCCAACAGCGAATCCAGTATCTTCATTTAGAAAGAATACATCGTAAAAATCACGAGTTGTATTTAATTCCAAATCAACCCAGGTTGCACCCGAATCAGTTGATTTTATGATTACCCCATCTTCACCAACTGCCCACCCAGTGGATTCATTTATGAAGAATAATGAGTTTAATCGTTTACTTGTTGGAGAATCGATATTGTTCCAGGTTTCTCCACCATTGTTAGTAATTCGAATTTGACCTGCTCCACCAACTGTGATTCCCCTGGATGCATTCACGAAAACAACATCACGCAGATCGCGAGGAATATTTGGGTTGACAAAGAATGCAAAAGGAATTTCAGTTCCATCCGTTGTATTGAAAACCTTGAAGTTTACATCTTCAGCTGGAAGTAACACGTTCAGTGCTCCAACTCTTAGTGTATATTCTATTGATCTACTTACCGGTTCATCGTAAAACTCTACCCGATAATCAGCAAGTTTTGAATATCTGGTACTTACTCCAAACTGAAATGAGTGCAATGATCTACTAGCATTCGATACCCACTGAGACAACTCATCATTTACCCGTACAGTATCACCAGCGTTTACGATTTCGACCAATAATCCGTCCTTTATGAGCAATTGCTCCGTCCTGAACCTTTCATCTCTGTCAAATACCAGTTCTCCTGTTTCAAGATTTGTGAGAGAAAAGTTTTTGGTGACTACGAGGTCTGGATCCAGAACAGTTGCACCGGTAATCACGGTATCCTCGAAAGTGATTGCATACCTGGTATTTGCTTTGGCTTTGGATGGATCAACGATGCTCACACTGATTGAACCTCCAGCTGATCCTGATATTCGTTCAACAACTGGATCAGTAGCTTCTAAATATCCCGCTGCTCCAGCATTCGGAATCACACTTACTACGTTTCGACCAAACTGAAACTGATTATTTGTGAGATCTGCTCTCAAATCCAATAATGATTCTCGAGGACTAT
This sequence comes from uncultured Chitinophagales bacterium, assembly GCA_964550435.1. GTDB lineage: Bacteria > Bacteroidota > Rhodothermia > Balneolales > HLUCCA01 > UBA11400. Next base: position 6,404 of record CAZJZI010000024.1, read on the forward strand.
GGGTGTAAATCGTGTTTGCAGCTGGTGGGAATTCATAAGGTTCACCTGTTTGTGGATTGATCACAGGTGGTGGAAAATCTGGCACAGCATCCCCATGGGTATATGCAACTACAGCATAGTAGTAGGTCTTACCATTCAAAACATCCTGGTCTACAAAAATACGCTGGATACCATTATCGGTTCCTAACCAATATCGCATTCCATTTATAGCTGCGGGATGATATTCGCGAATTCCATTAGCCCTGTCGAATTGAGCTATCGGACGATACCCCTGAACGTTACCCTGATTATCGGTAACTCTTAGAGCATCAAGAAACTGAGGATCTGTGGATTTATAAATTTTGTATCCCTCAAAATTTCGTTGTCTAAAAATATTGTTCGGGAATCGTTGAAGGTTCACCGGATCGACAAAATTTTCAGCCACATCATCCCAATATAGCGTCACGCGACCATTACCAGGGACCACAGACAAATTAGGTGCTGGTGGAGTAGAAGGGTCAGTTGGGGTAACATAGTCATAACCGGTATTTGTCTGCTGCGCAACCCCGTTATCAGTTAATCCAAGTAGTGATACTAACCCAACAGAAACGGCCAGTACCGGCGTCTTAAACAATTTGTTCATCACAATAGTAGTTTTGCAACTGATAGATGATTTATATGATGAAGTTTTGTAATTCATATTCATCATAATTTAAAAGTTCACTTTTAGCGACAGACGGTTGGTCAGTCCTAAATATTCATGTTTTTGGGCCGCATAGCCCACTTGAAGGGTCTGACCGCTGTTCAGACTGTACCGCAGCGCGGCACCCGCCCCGAACAACCACATCCGGTCATCGCCCAGTCCCAGCTCCGGTAGTCCGGCCTGTAGACTGATCATATCCTTGTAGAAGCTCGCCTCCACACCCACGTTCACGCTCTGGTTGTTGTCGCTCGGACTCAACGCATCGGCCATCACCGTGAACCGGAACATCTCCCGGTCGACCGCGTCCCACGCCAGTCCCACCTGCAACATCAGCGGCAACGCATACTCTTTGGTCTCCAACCGCGCGTTGATCCGGTTGTTGTTCCCCTCAGCGTTCGGATCAATGTCCACCGTGGTGATCAGATCGTCCCCGTCCAGGTTCATCTTGCTGCCGAAGTTCGCGATGCGTACCCCAAAGCGGACCCCGTCGAACGGAGTCACATAGTTGGTCCCAAGGTCCAGGGCAATACTGCTCGATGAGGTGTTCATGATGCGCTCGGTGATGAACTTGACCGTGCCACCAATCGAGAAGTCAGGAAGCAGAAACCGCGCGTAGCTCAATCCCACCGCATACGAGGAAGCTCCGAACATCCGTCCCGTTCCCTCCTGCTGCTCGAACGTGGTCTCTTCCATGTCGTCCATGGTCAGGGCAACCACGCTCAGCCCCAAAGTCCCTCCAGCCGCAGGCAAAGCGAATCCAACATAGGTATGCTGCAGGTCAGCGATCCACTGTGAGTGTTCCACATACAGTTCGGTATTGCGCACGTTCGCCAGCGCTCCTACGTTCCAGTACATCGCCGTACCATCATCTACCGTGGCCGTGGTCGCTCCACCCAGAGCGGCCGCACGCGTTCCCACCGGAATCAGCAGAAAATTCGCCGAGGTCGTACCCTTCTTAGAGATAATCTGCGCAGTGACCTGCGGTGCAACGGCCCCGAGCAGCACTAAAAAAGCCAGTATCGATACTATGAGTTGTGTTCTTTTCATCGCCATTTCCTTATTTGATCACCGCAAATTTACCCGTCGTCTCACCCACGCCAGGAGCCTCAACATGATAGATGTACACACCGTAGGACAAATCGAGATTATCTTTTGTCAGCATGTTCCACACATATCGGCCGTTATCGATAGAGTTATTGACGTATAGTGTCTGCACCAACTGTCCAGCCACATTGAATATGCGAATCGTGCATTGTGCTGGCAGATTGGTGAAATGAAGTTGTCTTTCCTGCTGTGGGCGAACCGGAGTCGGACGTCGTTCAGCCACGTTGGTTACGATATATGGATTCGGAACCACTTTGATATTGTCCAAATTCTGACTAGCCAACGTCAAATCCTCTCGAGCCATATTTGCCGATCCAATAGTGAATTCATATACATCCGCACTGCTGAAGTGACTGGATTGAATCAGTTCAACCTGATCTCCACTCATGGCTCTAAATACTCTGTCGGTTTGATGCGGATGGAATGTGAGTCGATAGGCTACATCCCCCTCACTGTCAAGAATCAAAATTTCGTCACTGCTATTTACCTGAGTTTCTGTGTTGAAATATGCCGTTAATGCACCAGTTGTAGCATCAACACCAGGAATTGCAGAAGATTTTCGAATCGCAAATGGCACATTTTGGAAAGTTTCAGAGTCTACAATTCTGAAATTCGTCTGTACAGATGCCAGTTTAATTTCGTTTCCATTTTCACTGAAATTCAACTCCTCGGATCGCGAAGCTCCAACCTGACCCTCAAATCGAATCAGATACGATCTGTTACTACCTTTTACGGTCTCGGAAACTACTGTGACCTCAGCCGGCAACCCAGACTCGGTTCTCCATGCTTTTTCAAAGAGTTTTGATGACGATGTTGAGTTTCTGACTACCAACCGAAGCCCTTCAACTACAGGCGAGTCCTGCCCATCAAGGGACCTACGGTTAGCCAATAATACCGTATTCGAAGTGGTATTTGTCAATGAATACGCATAACCATATGTCGTACCGTTTACGGTCGTATCTCTGAAGGTAACCCGGTATGAGTTATTCTCTTTGAGCATTTTCGGATCAACGATGTCTACAAGTACTTCACCAGTGGCAGATCCTGATGTTCTCTGGACCTGAGGAGGTTGTGGACCAACGTACCCAGCAGATTGACCTGTTGGAATGATACTGACAACGTTCACTCCCGCACTCAGAGTACCATCTGGGTTAATACTAAGGTTGATCGGTGATTCTGAAGGTGCGATTCCAGCAGGGGCTGCCCCGCTGTTGTAGGCAACGATTGCATAATAATATTGACGTCCATTGATGACATCAGTATCAATGTAATAGCGTTGTAGACCCGCATCATTACCCAGATAAAAATCTAATCCATTAATATCGACTGGATGATTGCCTTGAATACCGTTAATTGCATCAAATTGTGCAATTGGTTTGAGGAACTGTAGGTTACCTCGGCCATCGGTTATGGTTCTGGCGTCCAAAAGAGCTGGATCAGTAGCTCGATAGATTTTATATCCTTCAAAGTTGTTTGGATTCTGGCCAATTCGATCCAGGTATCTGTCAAATACAAATTCTGCAGCATCATCCCAATATAATGTAACACGTCCGTTAGATGGAACCGCACGAACTATCGGTGGTGGTGGTGCCGTTGCAAACTGATAGTTCGCATCATATGCATTAAATGCCTGATTTAACTGTCCTTCAACCAGTTCAATATCTGCATTATTTGTAGGTGTGTTTGCCTGAGCGATTGTAACTGCTACTGCAAAACGCTCAATTGATCCACGTTGTAATGGGAAGAATGAAGATGTAATGAACTGATCTGTGTCTTGTGATGCATCCGGAGCCGTTCCAAATCGACCAGGAAGCATGTGGGTTTGCCAAACATCAACATCCGCACCTTGAAGATTCAATCCACCAGCTGGACGAAATGTTGCGGAGGTAATCCCGATCGCATCGGTTTCACGAACGTCAGTTTTATCAATATTGCTTTCACCCGGGAATGCAGTGAATGCACCGGAACTAGGAAATCCATCTCCTTCACCACGTGTTCCTGTTCCCTCAACTCCATCGATACCTACGTCGTCGTCAGCAGCTCTCCAATCTTGGTTGTTATCGAAGAAATCTTCACGAGACTCATCAATCATGGGAGCAGATGTAAGTTCGTTCTGGAAGTAATGATCAAACTGAGAGGTATCCAGACGGTTTCGGTATAGCTCTTTAAGCGAATTCTGGTAGTTAACTATCTTGTCTCTGAACTCCGAATTTGAGTTCATTCGCTCACGTATCCAGGAATTTGGTACAACTAACCCGCGTTGAATGGTATCAGTAGCTGGGTAAGCTGGAATATTGTCGTAAAAACCAATGTACAGATAATTGATATGTCGAACCGGACGAGTAATCAACTGTCCGTTTGGCTGAAATCGCGAGAGTGTCAGATGATTCGGCTGATTTTCATCGATCAATCCATCCAAATCATCATCGAACAAGTTTAAATGACGTCCCTGTAGGGTGTCTTCACGAACGACCAGCCCATTTGGAGGTAATACAATATCACGACCTTGTGATCTTACTGTTACAGGTACTTCACTAACTGGATAACGGGTCAATATTCGATTTCCATTATCATCAATCAATACAATAGGTTGGTTGGGCAGTATGGTTCTCTCAGCAAATGAAGTTGGCGCGAAAAGCGGGAGAACCTCATTGAGAATAATATCTCGACTAGGGAAAAATCCACCGTTTGTTTCCACTAACTTATCAACCAAATCCGGATTTCTAGGATCATAAACCACAGATCCAGTGATGTAATTATCTGCATCACCATCGTTATCAATTCCATCTTGGGCGTTACCGGGCGTTTCAAGGAAACGAATACCAGCTACCCCAATACTCGTACCATCAAATTCAGCCGGGGATGCTGTTGGTCGGGTATCTGTGAAGTAGGCTGTTGCACGCTGCTGATCAAAAAACGGACGGTCGTCGGATGGTGTTCCTACCCAGTCTGCAGTCCAAAGCATGAACGACACTTTATCATAATCATATGATGCATCGTTCCTGATTTCAAAAATATTGAAGTGGACGTTAGCAATCAGATTTTGAGTCCATGCCAGAATTCTGGTGTCCATGATCAACCCAAGCCCACCGCGAGTTGGATCAGTCTGATCAGGTTGGTATCGGGTGTTTGAGTTATTGATGTAACGTCGGTATTGGTCATCACCAGATCGGTAGAAAAACTCCTGGTCGGCATTAAAAATGCCTTTACCAAAGAATCCATTCCAATGGCCTGCCCATCCGGGATCTGATTCATCACCAATTTTATCTGGCCAATTTTCTGGCCAGGTATTGCCTAATGGGCTTCCAGGACCGCGATCACTTCTGGCAACCTCTTCAGAATCCTCATTGTAGTATCCTGTAATCGGATTCTGAGCCCAGCTTTCACCAGTTTGTGGATTCGTACGGTAATCTGGTGCTACAACAACCGGAAAAGTCCCAGCACCAGATCCACCCTGATTCTGTACTTCAGATCCGGTAAAAATGGACATGAAATAGATGTACCAGCGGTTGGTGTTTTTGGGATACTCATAGACTAATTCATCCTGGCCTGATGCACGACCGGCAAATCCGTAGTTATGATACGTAGCCCTCATATTGTTGGCATCCAAAATAGACTTTCGTCTTTCTTCGAATGCAGATCGCTCGTCACTTGGAGCAAGTACACCGTTCTGAGCAAATCCAACCAGCGGGACAGCCAAAAGGGCGATAAATAGCGATGATTTTATAAACTTGTGTGTCATGTCAATTATGAAATCGTTGTCTGGGTTCAAAATGAGTACTGAATACCAACCTGCACTCGGCGAGGTTCACTGTATGCAGTCGGATTCTCAAAGAACCCGGGATCAAACTGTGTCGGTGGACGTAATGGCCCGGTCGGCACACCTGAATCGTTATATACAAAGTTCACGTTTCTTCGATCCAAGAGATTATAAATATTGATATTTAACCTTAGATCACTTCCTGCAATTCTGAATGTTTTATAAGCACTTATGTCAAGTGTAAAAACAAACGGCATCCTTACACTGTTGGTCAAAACATCACCCGATGCCGACAATCCAACCCTTCTTGGGATGTCAGTTCCAGGAGTATATGGGAGCCCGCTCGAGAATCTTTGAAGTACGTTGAATCCCCAGTTATTTCCTGAGTAGAACAGAGACGAGTTGAATACGTGGGTTCGGTCCCAGTTAGCAGGAGTCAGGAATTTTGCAAGAGCTGCTCCAGTAGTATCACTCCTGGAGAGCGCAGCAAAGAATTCTGCTGAAGGGTCAGAGTTCGAGTCTTCTGCTTGAGAGAAGGTATAGTCGAATCCAAGTGATATATTCCCTGAAACACGCTGGTTCAAGGCAACAGTCACACCTTTAATATTCGCATAATCACGGTTAACCCATGTCCCGTAGCGAACCGACGGAATTGATGTCAGGTTAAGAGGTCCGGACGACACATAATCACGTTTATCTTCATAAAAAACAGTCAAATCTACTGCGAAACCAGTAAATACTTCCTGCTGAAGACCGAGTTCATATTTGATACTACGTTCCGGTTTAAGATCCGGATTACCAAAAATACCCTGAATACCTGAAGTTCGCTGTAATATCAGCCTTTCGCCATTGAACAATCTGTTGTACTCAGGAATCTGGAAGAAATATCCATATGAGAAGTGAATCACACCGCGTGAACTTATCGGATAAGCCAAACCAAGTCGTGGACTAACTGCATATTTCGCAGAAGTCGATTTCCAGAAACTATCTGCACGATTCGCGTCTTGTTCGAATAATTGTGGATCCCGAGTGTCACCAGGTACTTGTCCATTTGCCTGAAAATAGTCGAAGCGAATTCCAGCATTGATGGTAAGGCTTTCAAATTCAATACGATCCTGAATATAGGCAGCGAACAGAAATGGTTTTCTGTTCCATTTTTCATGGCCTGGAGTATTCTCAACAGGAACTCCCAACTCTAATCGATCACGTAGTTCCTGCGGTAAACTACTTGGAAGCTGAATGTTGTCACCTACCTCAAGTGATGCTAATCCAAATGATTGGTACTCCATGATGTCGGCCTGAAACTCAACACCAGTCTTAATGAAATGTTGATTATTTACTTGACGAGAATATTCGGCTTTAGCTATGAAGCTTGTTGTTGAACGATCAAAAAATCCATTATCGGTGCCGAATCGCTGAAATCTACCGTTTGCGTTGTAATAAAAATCGGGCGGAAGGTTCGTATAGTTCACATAATCACTTACACGATCGTAGTTGAAATATCGTGGATCATATGGAGTGTCATATAGTGAACTGTTGTACTGATTGTACCGAACTGCCAAATTCGCAGTAATAAATGAGATATTTGACGGAGTAATTGTTGTCTTTAGGTTTGCATAGTAGTTGTTACGCTCCCAACTAGGGCGCCCCATCGGAACCAACCGGTTACCATGGTCATACCCTTTCCCCCACTCTTTTCCGTAATTCCCAATCAAGTTGAACCTAAGGAGTCGACTATGATTGTACTGAAGATTCATCTGACCACTGTAAGTGTCAAATGGATTCATGTTTACGATAGAACTGTCACGTTTACCGGAATCCTCGTATCGGATGTATTCAACTCCGTTGATGTTAACTCGTTCACGAATGGTATACCAAGGAAGTGTCTCGTCCACAAATTCACCGAATTTATTAACTGGATTCGCTGCAGGGATTTCGGTAACACCACGCTCCCAGGCAGTTTGTCCTTCTAAAGATGTAGTTGAAAGCAACGGACCCAGTGGAGAATACGCATTGTATCCGTTTAACCAACCTGAATTCCTGAATCGTCGGGCACTTATGAAAAAAGTAAGTTTATCTTTAATAATGGGACCAGAGAAGCTTCCTTCGATGTTATACTGTCGCATCGGATCAGCGTCACTAATACTGGATGGCAATCCAGTAAAGACATTGGTGTAATCGGTACCGTACTCACCACCCCAAATATTCAGATTACCATTGAATGTGTTATTCCCGGAACGTGTTACAATGTTCACGATTCCCGACATTGCCTGTCCATACTCGGCATTGAATGTTCCAGATACTACTTGAAGCTCTTCAATAGATTGGTTTTCGACACGTAATCCGGACCCACGATCATAGTCATCGGTTACACGAACTCCATCTACTATATAGGATACTTCACTTGCCCGACCACCACGAATGTGAATCGCTCCACCAGGTCCCACAGTAACACCCGCCTGAAGTTGAATAATATCACCAATCTCCTGAACAGGCAGTTTTTCAATCTGATCGCGGCTTACACGAGCTTCAGAACTGGTCAAATCTTTAATTACCACGTCCTGCGTTGCTTGAACAATAATTTCTTGCCCAACTACTGTTTCTGAGGTCATTACAGCATTGACTTCCGTATTCAAATCGGTCCTAACCTGCACACCTTCAACGATATATGGACGATATCCAATAAATCGAAATTCCAGCGTATATGTACCAGGACGTACGTTAAGAATCCGGTAATTACCATCAATATCAGCAGCGGCACCCTGGGTGGTACCCTGGATTATCACGGTCGCTCCTGTCAATGGCTCATTTGTTCCGGCTTCTACAATGGATCCCACAATACGTCCTGATTGGGCCATGGCGACATTTGCAGCCAATACCAACAAGAGTGTGGGGAATAAATATTTGAACTTTAGCATCATTACAACTGGATGGATATAGAATTAAGACGATTCATATCGATTGTGGCGTTGAATCTGGAGCGCAAATCTCCAATGATTGCATCGCGCACGCGTCGACGTTCGGTTGAGAACAGATACTCTCTGACTTTGTCCTCAGCTTCTTCATAAGCGAGTTGTCTGGATTCTGTTCGTTCATTGCATCGAAGGATGACAAAATAGTTGGAGGCAACCTGAAATGGCCCCGCATAGTCACTTGGCTGAATATTTCCTAAGGCAGAAGCCATTGATCCAAATTGCGTAATAGGCAGATTACCAATGTGTCCATCAAACTTTTTGGAGGTGGTTTCAGCGCCAAATTCATTCAAAAGTTTACTAAAAGAGCCACCATTTTCTAACTTTGTGAATACTTCCGCAGCTTGATCTGCATTGGTCAACACGATTTCAGACATATCAAGCATCACAGGCTGGACAAACAAAGATGGGTCTCTGTTGTAAACTTGTCGCAATTCAAGGTCATCGATTTTGATTTTCGAGTCCAGATCCGCTTCAAATCGTTCAAACAAATAACCATAGAATGTCTCATCAATTGATTCCTTTATGAACTGCTGATCAACGCCAGGATGATTTTTAACTAAACCTAGTGCATAAGCACGATATGCCATTCCTTCAAGTTGTCCTTTGAAATCATCCTCAGATTTGACTTGTGCCCGGCGATCGACCGGAGTGTAATACGACTCGACAAGGAAGTCGCTTACAGTAAATTCGAATCCTCCGGAACGTGCAATTGTTAGTCCGCGAATATTATCTGGTAAAGAGACCGGTAGTTCAGATAAGGACACGTCACTGGTAAAATAACGGTCACGTTGGGCACTAACAAGCTTCCAAAGTTCATCTATTGCAGACTGATTCCAGTTCATTGATACCAATGCCTGATCAAGATCATATCGTGTAGCACGCTCTTTCTGCTGGTACAATGCCACTTGCTCCATATTTGGACGCTGCTGGGCAAACTGGACTTCAGTCAGAATGGGTGATTCGACAATATCTGTTACTTTGATGATCGAAAATCCTGTTGTTGTCTTGATGGGACGAGAGATCTCGCCGGGTCGCATAGAAAACGCTGCATCTTCGAAAGCCAAATCCATTTCATCAATACTGAAATAACCAAGGTCACCACCTGTTTCACGCAACGACGGACTTTGAAAAACTTCGCGGGCTAATGCATCAAAGGACTCTCCATTCTGGAGTCGATCATACAGTTTGTTTGCTTCTTGAAGTGTTGGGGCTAGCAAATGGGAAGCCTTAACTGCCATATTTGAGCGGCGAAATACCTCTCGTATCTGATTTTCGGATAATTGAATCCGGTCGTAGATGAATTTGCGCTGATATTCTTCCATCAAGACTTTACGCTCAATAATGGCTTTGTTATACACAGCAGCTGCATCAGATGCCCAGCCCTGTTCTCTGGCATGCTCCACTATGGCATATCGTTCAATTCTAGAATTTACAACAGCAAGTCGGACATCCTCATTCAGGTTAAGTGCCTGACCCGTTCGCAGGTAATATCGTTTCAGGTGATTCTCAAAATGCTTATCTGAAATCTCGAAGGATCCAACGGTCGCAACCACGCCCTCTTGTGAAGTTGATTCTTTACCGGAACATGCAAACACACCCATAGTTATCAATACTACGACTAAGAAGGAGTGTACAACATTATTGGCAGAAAATCGGATCATGGAAGTCATCTACGGCGATTGCGATGTGCAAATATGAACATGACCTGTGTACCGATTACAATCCTAATGCATTGCAGTGCATAGGATTATAGGTCGCTAAAAATCAAAGTCAAGTCCAGACTTACTTACATCTTATGTAAGATTACTTTCAAATATAATGAAAGCGCTTACATTTCCAAAACTTTTTAGCCGACTTTCTAGTCTTAAAATAGAAAGCGGATGAGCAGATGAGCAGATGAGCAGATGAGCGGATGAGCGGATGAGCGGATGAGCCAGTTTACCTTCAATTTGATAACTTCAAAAACTACTCAGCTAAAAAAGTAAAAGCGATGGAGTACTGCTCCACCGCTTTAATGCTCTTCCACTAGCTACTAGCCCACTTCAGCGCTACACTAAATCTTATAATTCTTAACTACATAATCATCCAGTAATCGCTTGAACTCTTTACCGATTCCATCTCCCTGTAGCGTCAGGCGATGCTCTCCATCGATGTACACTGGTGCTTTGGGTTCTTCAAAGGTTCCAGGTAAAGAAATCCCTATATTGGCATGCTTCGACTCTCCCGGACCATTAACGATACAGCCCATCACTGCAACTTGCATTTCTTCCACACCGGGATACACATGCCGCCAAATGGGCATCATGTCTTTAATATAGGTCTGAATCTCGTCTGCCAACTCCTGAAAGTAGGTACTCTTGGTTCGTCCACAACCCGGACAAGCCGTCACCTGTGGTATAAAACTTCTGATTCCAAGCGATTGAAGTATCTGCTGTGACACCCTGACTTCTTCCGCCCTGTCACCGCCTGGCAAAGGGGTCAATGACACGCGTATGGTATCACCAATTCCTTCTTGAAGTAACACACCAAGTGCTGCCGAACTCGCCACAATACCTTTCATTCCCATCCCGGCTTCAGTGAGGCCAAGGTGTAACGGATAATCAATCAAGGCAGCCATTCGCCGGTATACAGTGATCAGATCTTGAACTCCTGAAATCTTACAACTTACAATGATCTTATCTTTGGGCTGACCCACTTCCTCTGCAAGCTTGGTCGAGCGAACCGCACTTTCTAGCATCGTACTAATCATGACTTCCTTGCTGGATTGTGGCTCCGGAAGTGCATTGTTCTCGTCCATTTTCTCAGCCAAAAGCTGCTGGTCCAGTGATCCCCAGTTGACCCCGATCCGCACTGGTTTCTCCCACTTTACGGCCTGCTCAACGATAGTACAGAAATTCTTGTCGCGACCCTTGGTTCCGGTATTTCCAGGATTAATCCGATACTTCGATAATGCCTTGGCACACTCGGGATACTGAGTCAAAAGTACATGCCCATTGTAATGGAAATCACCGATCACAGGCACTTCGACATTCTTCTTATCTAGATAATCCATGATGTAAGGCACAGCCTGAGCTGCTTCTTTGTTGTTCACAGTAATTCGAACCAACTCAGACCCTGCATCATGTAATTCTATGATCTGCTTTGCTGTATCCTCGATGTCGGCCGTGTCTGTGTTGGTCATAGACTGCACCACAACCGGGGCTCCACCACCAACGGCTACATTTCCAACATGTACTTTAACCGAATCTCTTCTGCTTTGAATCATATCGAGTGCTACCCGTATTTAATTTTTCTTGTTACTAAGTTCAAAAAGGATGCGCTTTTCTTCTGAAGTCAAACTGCTATAACCGTCTTTCGCGATTTTATCCAGAATCCTATCCATTTCATTCTGATCGACTTCTTCAATTATATCGGCATCCGAAATCGAATGCATGGATCGATTTTTGGGCTTGTAATTGCCAGATGAACCATCAAATAATTTATGAAACCAACTGGTAAATCCTCTAATCCAGGCGTCGTAGTTGTAACCACGATAATATGCTCGAATCAAAAGCCAGCCCCATAGTGCTCCACCGAGGTGAACCAATCTGGCAACATTATCGCCCGAATTCAGAAACAATACATCCAGGAAAATCAATCCCGCAACCATGTATCGCGCTTCTATTGGTGGCAATAGCAACATCATGATAGGTTGACGCGGATACAAAACTGCAAAACAAACCATAATTCCAAATACTGCCCCAGATGCTCCAATTGTTGGACCAGTTGGGAGCACACCACTCAGAAGTAATTGAATCAGTGCCCCGCCAATACCCGAACCCAGATACAACACGGAAAAATTTCTGGTGCCTAATGTATCCTCAACCGGACGCCCCATCCACCATAGCCAAAGCATATTAAATAGGATGTGAAATCCACTACCATGAAGAAACATGTAAGTCACGAAACGCCATGGCTGGGTCAACATATCAATAGGTGATGATGACAAAGCGAACCACTCAAGTACAAATAGATTGGCAACTCCAAGACCAAAAAGATCCAAAAATGCCTGAATAACAAATACCACCACATTTATGGCCAATATCCATCTTAATGCGCCTGGCAACATCCCAAAACTTCTGCGAAATGACTGAGTAAACGACTCCTGGTACATGTATTTAATATAGTTTGGTAGGCATTTTCCAGTACTTGATCAGGATGAATCCAGCGACCATACCTCCTAAGTGAGCAAAATGCGCAACTCCAGTACTCAAAGACGTCACACCATTTAATAGTTCAAAGGCACCGTATCCAATAACCAGATATTTTGCCTTCAGTGGAATCGGCGGTATCAATAACATGATCTCTCGGTTTGGGAAAAGCATTCCATAAGCCAAAAGGATACCGAAAACTCCACCAGAGGCACCGATAACCGGACTTGGCGCCACAAACATGTGCAAAATCGCAGCACCAATTCCTGTCAAAAAATAGTAGGTCACAAAACGTTTTGTTCCCCACTCAGCTTCAATCTGCTGACCAAACATCCACAATGCAAACAAATTGAACAAAATGTGACTGAAGTTACCGTGCAGAAACATGTAGGAAACAAGCTGCCATGGATAGAAATTATACGCTTCGAGCGGAAATCCACCTATTCCAAACTGAGGTGGAATCAGGACAAAAAACGCATCCAAAATGTTTCCCACCAAGGGCGTATTCTGACCGATGAAAAACAGAATATTCACGATCAGAAGATGCTTCACTCCCTGCGGAAAGTAACTGGTTCCGTAGCTATTGTAATTGTAATCTGACAAAATCTTAACGTTTAGTTCTTAATACTTTTCGATAGTTGGCTGAGCGGTAATATACGTTGATTCCACCTAATGTTACGCCTGGAATTCCCTGACCAGGATACACGGTATCCCCGCAAACATAGAATCCTGGAAACGGTGTTTCTGCCGGGGTCCAATCCAGTAACGATCTGGACATCGATTGCGGTATACCACCAACCCGACCTTTAAACCGATGAACCCAATTCTGCCAGGTAACAGGAGTTGAACCAAAACGCTCAATGACACCACTTTCTGCAAATCCAGGAAGTTTTTCTTTCAGAATCTGAATGATTTCCTGCTCAACAACATCCTTAGTTTTGTCATATCTATCTTCACCCATCTCAAACCAACTTTCTGTTGGTGTATGACAACTGATATTCAACGTTCGGTATCCATCTGGGGCACGCTGGATATCACCTCTGGCCGACATCGACACAAACACCGATTCTGCACCAGTTACTGACATTGGTTTATCTAAATGGATCTGGTGATGTAGTGTCATTTCAGGTAAATAGTGGTCCTTAGTGACAATGCCCATCGTAAACGCACCCCAAGCAGTATCATACCGGTTCGATTGTTTCTTAAACCATGTATTCCACTCTCCTTCACAAAGTGATGCAAGATTCCACACTGGAAGATTTGAAACTACGATTTTGCTACTGAAAGTACCCTTACGTTCGGTTTTGACCAGATAAGAGTCACCATCACGACGAATCGAAACCACTTTGTGCCGAACCAACACCTTTCCACCCAGATTCTCGATGTAATTTTGAATTTCACGAACCATTTCCAGCACCCCCCCCTCAACATAAAAATTGCTGTAGTTGGTGTACGTCAGTCCTGCAGCTCCGAACAAAAACGGTACATCTACAGCCTTTGATTGCGCTGTGATCATTAGTTGTTCATTGACAAATTTCTCAAAATCATGAGTCCGCACACCGAAAGATTCCATCACATCACACACGTTCATAAACGCATATCGCAACATCGGAAAATCAAGCGGATTATTATTCAATCCAAGTTTAATCCAATCGGATAATGATTTTGGCGGGAAATTGACATTGCGTTCTGAAGCCTTCCATACGAAATCAGAAACTCTGAAAGCCAGTTGCCAGAAGCGACGTTGGCCCGTTGAATTTCCAAAAACTCTTCCTGCCTCCAGTATCCACTGCTCTCGATCCTGATAACGAATAATTCTATCGTTATTCTGGTACACGGTCATACTTGGAACCAATTTCACTCTTGGGATAGATATGCCTGTCAATGACTCTAGTCTTGCGAGTGGCTGATGGTCATCGAAACCAATTAATGTTGTTGCGCCAGATTCAAACGTATATCCTTTTCGGGTGAAAGAAGAGCTGCAACCACCTGGAACGTGAGCTGCTTCTAACACTACGGGATTATCTCCATCTTTTGCCAATAGAGAGGCTACCGTCATTCCGCCCATTCCCGAGCCGATGACTATAGAATCACATTCAGTTATCTGTTCATTTATCATGTCAGACCAAACAGATACACACTAATATTTGTTCCTAACTATTGGTCTACCAAACGATTTTTTCTTTATTCAGAAAAGCTGTGATTCCTCGTTGACAATCATCGGTCATGCGTGCAGCTGCATTAAGACGAATCGCAACATCTATACTTTCAGTGACCGACTTTTCTGCCACCTCTCGAATAAGCGTTCTTGTAGATTTGACCGCCACGGGACTCACTTGATGCGTAAACACATGGATCCAATATGAAACTCTATCATCAAATTGGTCTGCCACTTCAGTAATCAACCCTATTCTGGCAGCTTCTTCTGCCGAAATGATCTCACCAGACAAAAGTAACCTATTGGCTTGAGTCATCCCAACCTTCGGAATAAGGAACCTGGACACAATTGCAGGGACGAATCCGATTCGTGTTTCGGTGTATCCAAACTTTGCCGGCGGAATAGCCACTGAGATATCACACATCGAAACAAGTCCACATCCACCGGCCAATGCGTGACCATTTATAGCACCCAAAATAGGTACCGGATATTCGTGCAACAACCTGAATAAAGATCCGAGCTGAGCAGAGTCTTGCAGGTTCTCGTCAAGGGTTGCAGATTGTAGTGCCTTGAGTGATTCCAGATCAGCGCCAGCCGAGAATGCCAGTCCCTCTCCTGTCAGAACCAGTAATCGCATAAATGGTTCATTTTGATACC
>CAZJZI010000024.1:21939-34798 GCA_964550435.1 uncultured Chitinophagales bacterium
TCTCTAAGGCATGAATCAACGCAACAACCAATTCGGTACTTAGCGCATTGCGTTTATCTGCCCAATTCAGCCGGAGCTCGACATATCTGTCATGCTCGGTAACCAGTAAAACATCATGTGTTTTCATGTCGCAAAGATAACAGCCCTACGCACAATAAAAAAGGCGTTGCCTTTAACAGACAACGCCTCGATTCACATACGCTTTCACACGTAATTTGAACTATGCAAAAACATCTGCAAGTACAGGTTCCTTAATTCTCACGTCACTTTCAAGCAGACCATCACGCAGTCGGATCACACGACGAGCATGTGCGGCAATATCTTCCTCGTGAGTTACCACAATAATAGTGTTACCGGCTTTATGCAAGTCCTCAAAAAGCTCCATAATTTCGTTACCGGTTTTCGTATCTAGGTTACCTGTTGGCTCATCAGCCAATAAAATTGATGGATTATTAACCAATGCGCGAGCAATTGCTACACGTTGGCGTTGTCCGCCAGAAAGTTCGTTTGGTTTGTGGTCCATACGATCAGCTAAACCGACTTTCTCAATTACTTCGATGGCGCGTTTACGTCGCTCACGTGAGCTCATTCCAGCATAAATCAACGGTAACTCGACATTTGCAAGTGCACTGGATCTTGGCAACAGGTTAAATGTCTGAAATACGAATCCGATTTCACGGTTACGAACCTCAGCAAGTTGATTGTCGGTGAGTTTTTTAACATCATGTCCGTTTAGTATATAATCACCTTTGCTTGGCGTATCGAGGCATCCTATTACATTCATCATAGTTGATTTACCAGAACCCGACGGCCCCATAATCGCTACGTACTCGTTCTTTTTAATTTCAAATGAAACCCCACGCAGTGCATGCACAGTCTGAGTCCCCATTCGGTACTCTTTCTGTATGTCGCGGGCTTCGATAATAGTTGATGTACTCATGCTAAATTTCCTTAAAGTTGAACTTGTCCGAGGTAATAATTGAGCAGTTGCTCCTGAAACACGAACCGATACACAGCTTGAACACGATTCGATGATGCGCTTACGAACTCAGCATTCGCCTGGGTCAATTCGATAAGGGTACTTGCTCCAACTCTGTATCGCTCTTGTTCGGTTTCATACGCTTTGGAAGCAGCCAAAAGAGCACGCTCGGTAGTATCTAGTTGCTTGGAGGCAGACAAATAATCATTGTAGGCCTGTCGAACTTCCTGATTGATTTCAAGTTTCTTAGCCTCAAGGTCTAACATTGCATTTTTGTAGTCAACCTGACTTCTTTGAAGATTCAATCGGGTATTAAATCTGTTGAAAATTGGTACCTGAATGCTAAATCCAACGCTGTAACGACGGTTACGGTCAGTTATCTGATCCCAGTAGCCAACATCTACTATTTGACCCGCTGCTGTACGCTCACGGAACTGATCTGAATATCCACCTGATAAGCTACCAGACAACGAAACGGTTGGCAGGAACGCTCCACGAGCAATTCTCAGATTATACTCACTTAATTTTATCTGAGCTTCAGTTCCACGAAGGTCGCTTCTGTTCACCATTGCTTGCTCAATAAGCTGTGTCAATGAAAAATCTTTAACTTGAAGATTATCTTCATCAATTCCAGGAGTAACAAACTCGTAATCAATCATAGGATCGATAGAAAGAATTCGAATGAGTTGTACAATCGAGATATTTAATGCATTCTCTCGTTCAACAATCTGAAACTCATTATTTGCCACAACTGCTTCCTGATTATAAAGGTCAACCATTGGACGCATTCCGACTTCAACCTGGGCTTGAACTTGTTCAAGTTGCTTCTGTGAAGCTTCCAGATTTTCTTGAGATATTTTAAGTAGCTCCTGATTGAGTAAAATACTCAAATACGAAGATGCCGTGTTGAAAATCACATTTTCTTTGGAGCGTTGTAAGTTTTCCTCTGCAGATAACCTGGATGTTTGTGCTGCACGAAGACTATTGATGTTGCGAAGTCCATCGAACACGGTGACTCCTGTACTAAAGGATGCCCCGGAAGAAAGCGTAGTTAGATCATCGTAAGACAGCGTTTCCTGAACGAATTGACGACCCGTATTACGATTACCGTTAATTCCGAAATTCAGGTTAGGCAGAAATTCCATCTGAGCACTTGTAACGTTGGCTTTCTGCACCAACATATTATTTTCAGCCTGGCGGAGTGTAATGTTATTTTCAAGAGCAATATCAATCGCTTCCTGGAGTGTAATACGTTGTGGTGTTTGAGCAAATACCGATGATGCAGTGAAAACCACAAACAAGAGCAAAAGAGATAATCTGGACATAGACATGATGATTCAGTTCTGGTACTAGTTAGAATTGCAAACTTTAACGATTGAGCGCAAAAATGGTTGCAGCAGATTTAGATCAGAGTCTATTTAGAAGACTCATCTTCTACCAATTTTACAACATGATCAACGATTTTACGGGCGGCAACAGACTTAAGTGCTGCAATTACAGCTGCAGCCATCGTTGTGCCGGCTATAGCATCATTTTTTTCTTTACTTGAGGCGAGGAATCCAATCATTACGGCAAGTCCAACGGTCTTAAGCGGGTGCTTACGAACCCAATAGGTCGGGGTCAGCCGCTCATTGACTTCGTTCTGGAACGAATCGAAGTTATCTTCCAAAGACTGTTCTAATGATTGCAATTCTCTTTGTAGTTCTCTTCTACGTGTTTCCAAATCCTGTGATGTATTGCGATGAGATTGATCGTTCATAACCGGATACTTATTAATTTGGTTTTATATTTTTTATGGAGTAATCGGTATCTGTACCAGTGGTTTTACGCGATTTATTGGACTCCTGAAGTAGTTTCGAGCTAGCATCTATTGTTTCATCCTCGTTGGCTACACCCAAAAAAGCTGCGGCAATCTTATCCCTGAATCGGGCTTCTATGAGTTCAGGACTCAATAGATACAGTACTAATCCAACTACCAGCAACAAGGCGGCAACAACTGAAAATCCGGCAGCTGTACTATCCAGAACATCTCCTACGAAATAAGCCAATGCAAAAAGTGCAAAAACTAAGGCCAACAAGAAAACCAGACCGGAAACTAATCCGGCAATTGCTTTAGCAGCATTTTTTGACAGATTCTCACCAAACTCGATCGTATAAAGCTCTACTCTTTTTTCTATAAGAAGCCTGATTTCGGCAGGGAGTTTTTTGAGTCTTTCGAGTAAATGGTCTTGGGGTGATGTCATCTGTAAACTTTATTATAACCTATTCTTATTAATCTCTTCTGAAAATTTTACCTATCAAATACCCAACAGCTAAGCCTACAGCGATACTTGCTAATGGATGCTTACGAATTACTCGCTCAGCATCAGATTTTGCTTTGTTGATTTTGTGTTGAAGTTCTGGATCGGAAATGATGGATTTCCCGGACTCTCCGAATTCAAAGATTTTTTTGCCCAGATTATCGATCGTTTTATTTGCCATAGTGCAGCAGAAAGTCTAAATATTATTTGGTGTCAGGCTTGATTTAAATCCAAACAAATAAGTTTGGTATTTGTATGCAATATATGGGATAACGGACAAATTTTGAAGTTAGTTTCATCCGTCGACTTTATTACTAAAGTATTTTACTATGCCTAGCGCAATCTATTCGGAATAGTGAAGATTTTCCCGGGTAACGACTTGACAAATTTACCAATTTCAAGTTCCAGTAATGCCGCATTCAACTCACCATACCTAAAACCTGTGTTAATGAGCAACGTATCAAAATGCATTTCTTCATTCTTATATAAAATTTGAAATACATCTCCGGCTTGGTCTGATACTTCGGTCAAAATTGTATTAATATCAACGATATCAGGATCTGAGTCTGTACTATTGGAACGTACCCAGTCAAATTCAGTAATGATGTCTTCAACAGTTTCCACCATTTTTGCAGTGTTATTTCGAATCAAGAAATTGCATCCACGTCCTTTTCTGTTGTCAAGAGCATGGGGGATTACAAATACCTCTCTGTTCTGATTGAAGGCTAACTCAGCAGTTATCATGCTGCCACCTTCCATATCTGTCTCTATGACCAAAACCCCGAGTGAAAGCCCACTGACGATTCTGTTTCTTGTAGGAAAATTCTGATAATCGGGTTTGGTTCCAGGTGGATATTCACTGATTACTAACCCATCTTTCTCGATGATCTCATCTACCAAAAAGCTATTTTCAGACGGATAAATCCGATCTAGTCCCGAACCAAGCACGGCTATAGTTTTACCTCCACTCTCAAGTGCGGATCTATGCGCTATGGTATCAATTCCTCGTGCCAGTCCAGAAACTATAACCAAATCCTGTTCGACTAACTTTTGAGTGAACTCTTTAGTCATGTTTTTGCCATACAAAGAGGGAGCACGTGTGCCTACTACGGCAATACCGGCGCTGTTCAGCAAGCTCACGTCTCCCTTATACCACAGTAGAATTGGTGGATAATCTATATTTCTAAGTCTCTCTGAGAAATCGACCTGCTCGGGTGTCACGAACGAATACCCCTTTTTAATTGAGTAGTCTATAACGGTATCAACCTTCCCCCAATCTTTAAAATTTATCAACGATTGGGCGGTCGTCTCACCAACTCCATCAACTTTCAGCAACTGAACCAAAGACAATTCAAAGACCTCTTTTGGATGCTCGACCAACTCCATGAGCATCCGAGCCCTCTTTGCACCGACACCTTCTACCATTGATAGTGCCAGACGTGTACGAATATCATCGTTCATTGGCCTCCTGGATCTTTTTCCAGAGGCGCTCCTTTAATTCACTAAGGTTATGTCCGGTTGCGGCCGAAACTAAAATTACATCATCAGGAATATTTGGTTCTTCACTAAGTTGGTACCCTTCAACCAGATCCATTTGAGATATTACAACAATGCGCGGTTTCTCAAGAAGGTCTGCCCGGTATTCTCTGAGTTCATTGATCAATACCTCATATTCGTATTCTATTCCGGTCATAGAACTGATTACAAACATTAGGACTTTATTGCGTTCAATGTGACGTAAAAACTGAATTCCAAGTCCTTTTCCTTTGTGAGCATCTTCAATGATTCCAGGGATGTCGGCCATCACAAAGCTACGATAATCCGGAAATGAAATAACTCCAAGGTTAGGCTCCATAGTCGTAAACGGATAATCAGCAATCTTTGGTCGCGCATTCGACATAGCAGCAAGAAGTGTGCTTTTACCTGCATTTGGATAACCCACTAATCCCACATCTGCAATTAGTTTTAACTCGATTTCAACTATAATTTCCTCACCTGGTTCACCAGGTTGAGCATACCTTGGCGTCTGATTAACGTCAGTCTTGAAATAGGTGTTGCCATGCCCACCTTTACCTCCATGTGCAATAACAACTTCCTGCCCTTCTTCCATGATTTCACCAAGACGTCGTCTGGTTTCGAACTCATAGGCAACGGTACCCAAAGGGACGTCAAATACTATCGGATCACCATCTTTACCAGATTTGTTTGATCCAGATCCATTGGCTCCATGTGGCGCTTTGACATACTTTTTGTAACGTAAATCGAGTAGTGTATTCATGTTCGAATTTCCCCGAAGTACGATATTGGCTCCTCTACCTCCGTCACCCCCATCTGGTCCGCCACGTGGGACGTATTTTTCCCGACGAAAGGATACAGCTCCTGCTCCACCATTTCCGGCTGTCAGATACATCTTGGCGTAATCAGCAAATCTCATAATAAAAATCCATTCAGAATGATGAATATCATCCGTTTTTTAAGTTTCTTTTAAATATAGAGTCAAAAACCGGGCAAAACTTACACGAATTTGATTTATTTCATGTATGATTATGAATTAGTTGCCCGTGGGACTGTTCTTGATAAGTGTGAGATTGAGTCCGTCGATGAAATCACCTTCATAGGTGGCGCGGACTGTGATATCCATTGTTTCTTTCAAAGGCGAAGCATCCAGAATACTCAACTGGTTAGGATCCGGATACAATCGGTAGTTACCAGGTTCAACTTCATCGATGTAAAAGGCTCCATCAGAAAAAGTACGGGCTTCTCGAACTTCTCCGGTTTCAACGTTTTCGAGATATAAGCGAAGTCCACCCAGATCTCGAACAGATTCCCCCTCTTTAAGAACTACTTTTCCTTCTAAAATACCAGAATAATAGAACGGGATGTCGATGTTTTTATACTGATTAGGATCTGCAACAAATGAGAACTGACGTTGTTTTGGTACTAACATTGGATTACTTATGGCAGCCTTGTTAATATCTACATGATAGCGTTCGTACTGCTGAAGCTGTGAGAACCTATAAATGCCATCGCGACCTAATTGCGAAGCAGATATGCGATTCATCCGGATGGCTGGATCATCTATGATGGTCTCTCCCTCGTCAAAGGATCCGTTTTCGTTACTATCGATGAACATCCTGATGCTGGCTCCTGATCGACCTACCTGCTGACGAAAATCAGCGTTGAAATAGTTAGTCTGAGGATCATAACCCACCGAGCCTCGGAGATTATGGCTTAACGTAGCCTGGGTACCACGGAATCGCATGCGAGAGGTTGATCGGGCAAAATTGAAATCAATAACAAATCCAACTTGTACGGTATTTATTCCCTGTACTATGTTTCGTCCCATGGTCACATCAATTCGGGCATTGGTCATGACCTGCCGGGAAAACTGAAAATCAACCGTTTCGATTTGATTGTTGTCCTGACTGTATTCTACCTGACCACGTAAAAAAGTTCCGCGCAAATACGTTGGGACATCAAAGGATCGTGCAAAAGTGTATGTAGCCGAAGATATCAGCCTTGCACTCTGGAGTGAAGTCGTTCCCCGGTCGAAATTTGAAAGCCGATAGCCAGTACGGAAGTTAATTCTGGCAATCCTAACGTTTAGTTCACCATAATGACGTGTAGTGCTTCCTCCATCAAAGGTCAGGTACTCAAATGAGTAGCGAAGACCAAATGGAATACGGGTTTGGTAAAAAGGCAAGAAGATGTTCGTCGACAGATTTCGATCAAACCTGGACGGATTATAAGCGCCGTAGCCATCATATTGTGTGGCATTTATTGCAACTGAGGATCCATTTGCATACAATACACTTCCATTTATTCCGTAATAGGCAGCCGGAGCAATGTCGGCACTGATCAAGTATTGGTCAAATAATCTAAAGTTTACTTGATTATACCATAATGACTGAACACTGTCAGCTTCAACATAGTCAAATCCAGTCTTTAGTGTCATTGCACTTGAAACACCATAGCTAGCATTAAACTGACCAATTCGACTGTATTCGGTTCCGGGGAAAAGATTCCGTTCATAGACACCTGCGTCGAGATTATAGATCAATTCTCCTTTAGGCAAAAATGTAAATGGAATCTGTAACCGACGTGTGATTTCATCTACAGCACCACTAGGAGAAATGGTTACAATGCGGATGTCGGAACTACCAAAGTTTAGGGGGATATCCGTCTGAAAGTCACCGAATTCGTTGGCAATCTGAAAATCTACTAGTTGATTGTTAATATAAATTTCAACTTCAGATTGGGGGTCTGCCTGTCCTGTGTAACGATATGTATCAAACGATCGACGGGGAAGAATTCTGTCGTTAGACAATCGCAACCCTATAAACTCTTGTGGAATTTGTCCGGATGAGTTGATTTGACCGGCAAGAACCTGTGACAAAGATCGACTATTGGGTAGAGCGTATCTCCAGCGCATGGTATTGAACTCAGAAGTGGTACCCTGAGGTGAGCTCGTTACGATATGTCCACCCTGGATGTCTCCGCCTAAAAACTCCGCACCGAGATTAAATACCTGACTATAGGAAAGAGAAGTTGAATACGATTTATTAACTGAATAGTCTACGAATGTTCCGTTTAGTAAACTTCTATTGCGAGTGTAAACCAATGGATAATTGGGATCCGTTCTGGTGTTGTTCATCATTTGCTGACGACGCAACGTTCTTTCGAGAAGTGTTAAGACGGGCAACTTTTCAGCTGTAGTTATTCGCATTGTAAGCGAATTGAAATCAACCGCAGACTCTACATCAAACAGATTATCAAAAGCCGTTTGTGATATATAGAAGTCTAAATCCCTTACAATGAACTGGCTCACATCAGCTGGATAAACAACTCCACCTTTTCTCATGATTCCAGACCTGAAATCTATACTAAAAGATCTATCCTCTGAAATGTAGTAACCAGTTATTGTTGCGTTGCCCGTATTGACATTATGTACAATTCGCAACTGTTGCATGAGCTCAATAGTTGGATAATAAAACTGTTCACCATCATAAACAGCTGTTATAATTGAGTTTACTACAGTAGAATAACGGAAATTTAAGGCGACCTCTTCCAGTTCATCTACATTTTGGCTATATGATGAACGCGTGAGTCCTGGCGCAAGGATGATGGCCAGGATCAAAACTGGAATATGTATAAGTCTTCGGATCAGGGTTACTTTCGGCTTTACATGTCTGTAGTTGACATAATCGGCGAAAAGATAGGATTAGTTCAGGAATTCACTTGTTAGGGTTTCCTTAATTAGGAATAAAACAGACTCAAACAACATTAGAATATCTCTAAAAACGGTTCTGGATCAAGGTAGCGTTACTGATGCAGACTGATTGACAGGTTGAATTGGAATTACATCCTGCCCTGGCATATCACCACGTTGAGATTCAAAACGGATGTCAACGGTATAGTTTCCAGTAGAGAATTCACCCGGTAGTGTAAATCTACGTGTGCCGTCGAAATATATTGACACCGGGAAAGAGTTCTCGGCAGCTACTCGGTTATTTGAATCTCTCAGTGTTAAATGAGCAGAGCCAAAAAATGGTGAATTTCCAGTTCTATAAACGTCAACAAGTGCACTGAAACCGTTAGCCGTTCTTTCACCACGAATATTGTTAAGACGAATAGCGGTATTTACGTTACCCTTTTTGTAGAAAAGTGCCGTTACTTGTTCGAATCTAAATGTTATTTGCGTCCGGACTCCCTCAACAGCAAGTTCATCTATAGAGGGTGTTTGTGGATTAGACGCAGTACGGATACGTGTCCAGTATAGTCCATCTGCGATCCCTTGGGGTGGACGAGCAGTAATTCTAACAGTCTGGCGCTGTCCGGGCTCTAAAACAAAGTTTCTTGGAAATGCTCTTACCCAATCCGTTGCTGCAAATTGTTTGTAAGCTACAGAATCATCGTACACCATGAATCCATTACCCGATTCATCCGTTGCGGAATAGCCGAATAGAAAATCCACTGCAATTTCCTGATTTTGATTGGATCCATTCATAACCACAAAAGAACCAAAGCTATTACCGTCGTTCATAAATACGAACACGGGAGCTATGGACACTTGACTGTAAACGGCACTGACAGATGATAAACTGAATATCAGTGCAAGGAATAAAGCTCGGAGTTTCATTAGTACGGTTGGGTAAGCTTATGTTTTAACTACAACGTTTAGAACGTCTAAAATAAGATGTAATTGTATCAAATAAAATACGCTATATAAATCGTTACTACCAACATGGTAGCTAAAAAAAAAGCCCTCTTGGGAAAGAGGGCTTTGAATTGTATTTCCAAATCTACCTAATCAGTTGTAGGTCGCGGTAAGAGTTATCGTTCCAGAATATGAGCCTGAGTGTGTACCATCAGGTGTAATTGACCCACCCACAGAAACGAAAGCGTTTCCGGAAGCGTTCAAGGTCACATTTTGGGTTGTTTGAGCACTAGTCGTAAATGCTGTGTTATTTGAGGGATTTATATCAGCACTTGCAGCTACATCGTACCCTGCTGTATAAGTTATAGGAAGGGCATCAGGATCAGTACCTGTAAGCGTTGCAGGGAGTGTCAGGGCTAGATCCACAGTCAAACCTGGTTGTCCAGTTACTGAAAATGTACCTGCATTAGCTGCGTCGAAGGCGATAGTACTGGTAGTATTTTGTGTAACAGTACCGAACTCGAGATTAGCACCTGCAGTAACGTTTACTGCAGATTGTATATTAGCAGATGCTGTAATGATGTCGTTATCGGTTACTTGAGCATATGCAACGGAACCCATTGCAACTAAGGCCAGTGTAAGTATGAGTTTTTTCATGGTGGTTGAGATATTTGTGTGAAGTAAAATTGGTTAGAGTCTTTTTTATTACGATGGTAAATTATACACTAAAATCAAGTTACGCCGTTAAAATCCTTTAACTTTAGCCACATATTCCATGTTTTGGAGTGATTTTCAATTAATAAATCCGAAGAAATCATAAAAACTCAACTTGAAGGGTAAGCGTTCCCGTGTATGTACCAGCAACTACATCTCTAACTTCAAGATCGCCAAATATATATAAATACGAGGTATGAAGCGAGGACGAAGATCTCCTGTTGGTTCCTTCGAATAATCGAAAGGTTGCTTCACCATTTTGGAATTCTTGAGCGCCTCTGACATCTCCTAGCGTCTGACCATTGTTCGTGTATGCTGCTCGTAACTGCATTTCGATTCTACAACTGTCGTCAAAACATTCCGGAATAGTCGCGAGTTCCAAATATTCATCCTGTAAGAGTTGAATATTTACATAGGATGTAGGGATACCAACCAAACTGAATACACCCATCCGTGGATCCCCCAATGGAATCGAACTGCGTTCATTTGGATTCAGGATCCCAAAATCTAACTCATTCTCTACAGATGATCCCGACTCGGTTTCTACAGTCATAGTAAACTGAATGAATTGTGCTGAAACTGGTATGGTGCCAAATAGCAATACCAGAAGGGTTAATGTGGTGGTTAATAAATTCCACAGACAAATTGGCCTACTATATTTAATCATCCGATCAGTCATAGGCAACAGTTATCGTAATGACGTTTGAATAGCTGCCTGCTTGATTGTCAATTGTCGCAGAAACATCCCCATAAATGTAGAGATATGCTGTTTCTGTAGGAGGAGTGTATCCTGCATGAGGTGGTACTGGCGGTGGACGAGGTGGCCCCCCGGCTCTGGCTCGAAACGGGAATCGAACAGTAGACCCTGTAAAGACGACAGCGCCTGAAGTCACACCCGATAATTGTCCGGCATTCGTGTAAGCAGTGAACATGTTAAAGGTCATCTGACATGAAGTTTGAGCACATCCAGTATTTCCGTTCAGATACAAAATTACCGGATAGGGACTGATTGTTACAAAGGCATCAAGGAACTGGATACCCTCCATGCTCACGACACCTTCGAGTCCGGAACCAAGAGTAATAGAAGCAGAGCCAGGCTTAAAAATCGACCCAAAATTAAGATCTTGCACGGCGGTTACAAGTGGTGTTGACGAAACATACGACCCGAAGTCGATTTCAACCTGAGCATAGGAATCCCGTGGCTGAACAAGAACAGCAAGAATCACTAATCCAAAACATACATATTTAGATGTAATCGATTTCAATGGCAAATTCTCCTTCGTATTGGCCAAACACTGCGTTTTGAATGTCTACTCTTCCACCGATCCAAATAAAGAATCGTCCGTCAGTTCCTATCATGAAATCTGTCCGTGATGGATCTATGAGCTGCGAGTTTGGCTGGTTATCGTCTTCGTTGCCGGACAGACTGTATTGAAACAATAACGTTTCAGCACCCCCCGCTCTGGTGAGCTCTCTTTGAGGGATGTATGTAACACGGATCATCGCCTCCGGACGCCCGGTTATCAACAATTTTCCGGCACCTTCATCGTTTTGTGGATTCACGAAGATATCCAACGCACCAACAGTTACACTCCCCAAATTGATATTGCTGAGTGTAGCTATTTCAATAGACTCTACAACGGTAGCTGTAGCGTTGATGGACACACTGGCAGAGATTCCATTACTAGTACCATTTGTCTGTCCAAAAACTCTTATTGGGATTAACCCCAATAAAATCAAGACACCAACTCGTATCAGGAAATTAGGATTAAAGTGATTCAAAAAGTGATGTAGTTTTCTCATGTAACAATGTGGTTATCCAATAAAACAACGTACGACATTGTAATCAAGTACATGATCATACATTATTTATGTGGGTCAATATAACCAATGCTACTGCCAATCTTTATTAAAAATCACTTATAAAATGATAAGAGAATCGGATTCTAATCATCCCAGGTATTTTAAAAAAGAAAGCCGGACCACTTTCAATAGTCCGGCTTATTTGAATGAACCACTCCAGTTCAATTCACCTTTTAAATCAGGATAGTCGTCAATTAGCGCGATAGGATGTATGTATGAATTCCATGTTACTCTTCAGACCTATTTGTACTGCTTAGTTGTAATCAACTGATACAAGATATTCGCCGTTGTACTTGACTTGAGCCATGTCTTCTTCGCTCTGAAGTACACCTTCGATCCAGACTGATGTTTTGCCACGCAGCTGACTTCCCATTCCTTTGATCAGTACGTTACCATTCAGATCGCTTCCGAAGCCTGAATAGATACCGTCAACTTTAATAGAAGGTGCGAAGTACACCGCGTGCATTTCTTCTGATTCAATTTGTTGTTCAGTTATGGTGATTCCGATTTCGGAATTTGCGATTCCACTAACCGAGAATCCAGCAGGTTGCATGCTGATTGAAGTGAATCCAGAATCGTTGGTTTGTGCGTTTGCGAAAACAAGTGATCCAAGTGATTCGACTGAAGCTGATTCAACTACGGTAGCGCGGACAGTCATGGAGGCGGTTGCAGTTTTTTGAGCAGACGCCTGTTGAGTAATAGTAGAGAACAGTGCGAGTGTTGCCATGATTGTGAAGTATTTAAGAGTGGTTTTCATTTGGTCCTCCGAGACTTAGTTTTTGTCTCTGAGATAATTATAAGAATTTTTTAATAATATGTCAATACTTTTATTAAGATTTATTTATA
>CAZJZI010000025.1:0-31817 GCA_964550435.1 uncultured Chitinophagales bacterium
GATGGTTTGAGTAATCTGACCATACCCTTTTTTTCGTCCTTCCCAAAATACACCCATAATTCACTCCCTATCTTGATCGTAATTCCAAAGTCTCCATTGAAAATTCCATGATCATAGTCGTTTTCAGTAACGATGACTGGCCTACCTGCATACCATTCAGTTGCAATATTTTCTGAAAACTGATAATCAAGCAATTTATTGAAATATTCCGCTCCATGCCTTCCTGTCCTGTGTGCAGTTAATACCTGAAACCCATTCAATAGGCTCAACGCATGCTCTGCCTGCTGATCAATCACCTCTCTGATCTCTAGCTCATCCGGAAACAAGATACTACTCAGTATTTCCTGGTATATAGAATTCAATCTATTTTTCAACACATCAGCATAGTTATTCGATAACATTCTTACAGACATATAGTCCTGCTTGAGTGCTTCCCAGCTAGTAGTCGCTTCACCGTTATTAATTAATTCGGATAAGAATCCAAGACCTGAATCAGATTTGAACCTCCAGGAATGAGTAAGTTTGGTGATCACTTCACCTAAACGTGGACTTTGTCCGCTAAAACCGGCTCTTATAAGATCACCAAATACAGAACCAGCTTCAACACTCGCAAGCTGATCCTTGTCTCCGAGCAGCACAATCCTGCAATCGGCTGTAATAGCCCTTAACAACCTCGAAAACATGACCAAATCTATCATGGATGCCTCATCCACAATAATCACATTGGCAATAATCGGATTCCCTTCATGATGGATGAATGTGCCAGTGGAGGGATTCCATCCTAAAAGCCGGTGGATTGTTGAGGCATGCTGTGGAATGTTTTGACTGTATTTCACGAAACGTTCGTCCGAATCCAGGACATTTCGAATTGAATTGACCATTCGCGAAGCTGCTTTTCCTGTTGGAGCACATAATGTCACATTCAAATTCGGATTAAACATAAGAATAGAAGCCAGAAACCCGACAATGGTTCGTGTTTTCCCAGTCCCAGGTCCCCCGGTTATAATACTAAATGGATATTTGTTTGCTGTAATCGCAGCCTGAATCTGTCCGGATGCATGTCCAGACGGGTCGTAAAAAAGATCCTCGACAGTACTTAAATAATGATCATCAGAAACTATAAAAGACTTGTACAGGCGGGTTTCAATTGCTTTAAAAATATACCATTCCGACACCCACTGACGACGAAAATATACCCATTCTCCGTGCAGAATAAGTGGGGCATTAACAAGGTTCAATTCGGAAGGTTCTTTCTTTTGTGCAACAACATAAAACAATCCGGATTCCAGCAAACGATCAAAGTCAAAGGCTCCAAATTCCGGAATAGGACTCCACCTTGAAGAATTCGTATCGGTAAGTACGGAGACCTGTGAGTCCATATTATCCTGCTTTCCAGGATACTCGTTCTCCCGAAGTCGAGGGAACAAACTTTCAAGTAACTCGGGCAGTACTCTACCCTCGATTTGATGTCTGGATAATGACACCTGATTCAATCGTAGCGCCACGCAGAGTATGATCGCCAGATCAAAAACGGACTCATTGTCCAACCTGGATTTTGAACCTAAAAAACGAGCCGTATACACATCTGCAGGTTGGACAACTGAAGCATATTTTTTTAGCAGATAATCGCCGCGAGAGGTCAATGTGTCCATTTTCATGACACCCCTCCATTTAAGCGAATCTGATCACTATTATTCATACTTGCTTTAGCAGATATATCCTCATCGGTTGGTACATTATCTATTAATGCCTTCACAATCTTCCATGATGGTTTGTCATAAAACACCCCAGTGGTGTCTTTCGGATTGAGTCCCCGCCAGTAAAGGTAAAAGACACCACCAAAGTGTTTTTCATACGAAAATTCATTTATCTGTCTAGACAAATATTTAACTAGTGCTGCAGTATATAGATGATATTGCATATTATACCCGTTTAAACGAATATCTTGTTCGATTTCATTATGGCCATAATTCTGCAGACTATCACCCAAGTGATTGGATTTATAATCTAGTATAAAAAACTTCCCATTCGACTCAAAAACAAGATCAATCAATCCAGTAAGCAAATTAACTGTATTCCAGTTAGATATATTTGCTAAAGCAGATACTTTCTCGTTTTGTTCTAATCCCTTACGTAATTCACTCACTAAATCCTGTAGTTCAGTAGCAGAGTATGGATACAGAAACTCCATCTCCCGTAAGGTTTGTGTCCATTGTAAACTGGCCAATTTCAGGGTTTGCATTTCGGGATTCACCTGCTTGAACTTCGGATGTTGCCCTATTGGACTCTCAACAGTATTATGGATCAGTTTTAGTACCGTTTCAATGTCAACAGGGTCATTAAATCCATACTTAACACTGAGCTGCTCCACAATTTCTTTCCATATAGATGCATCCTTAAAATCGATGGTCTCCAGCAGTTCATGCCAGTAGTTACCAGTAATTGCACCTTTCGGAAAACTCAAAATAGCTTGGCGATCCCGTGAGAGTAGAACAACATCACTTGACATCCCTGTTGGTTCTACTGTAGCCTCGTCCTGATCCGCATGTTCATCCCGTTGCATCGCATCAAATGTAGATTCATGTCCATATTTGCGCTGGATACTTGAGTAACTGGATACAATTCTACCCGGAAACAGTCTTTTTTCATGATTCCGATCAAATTCTCGCGCTTTCAAAGTGTTTTGTCGATTATTTTGCTCAAAAATCACGGGTCGGTCGATGAAATCACACAACTCATAATTGATACTCTCAGGCAATTGCTGGTTCAGATCTGCGAGAATTGATCCAACCAGATTATTATCGTTCCACCCATCCGGAATCGAAAAATTGTCAGTTTTTGAATTTACTATCGACTCTCCAAGGTCATTAAAATCGACCCCATCACTCACTATTCTGGTTGTTAGGGCTGCATATAACGGTGAAAAATGAAATAACTTCCCTGAAGAATACGGGACGTAGCACCGCTCTTCTGCACGTGTCAACGTCACATACAACAATCGTATCCTATCTTGTAATGATTCAATTTGAGACTGTGCCTTCCCAAAAACATGCACAAGATTATCGGGATCATACACACGAACATACTCTCCTGAGTTTGAATCTTCCACATAGAACACATCCGCTTTACCACGCCAGGGCTTGATCCACAAAAAGGGTACATAAACAACTGGGAACTGTAGTCCTTTACTGCTGTGCATGGTCATGATATGAACGCGTTCATCGTCACTATCTAGACGCATACTTCGTTCATCGGACTTCTCAGCATCGGCATCACTGCGTTGTGCCAGCAACCAGGAAGCCAATCCAGACAAGCTTCGACGTTGGGATTCTTCTTCTGAATGTAGGAGCTCTGCGAGGTGGCGTAAATTGGTAAGACTCCGCTCTCCATTTCCTCTTGCAACCAGGTTTTTCTCTATGCCAAGGCTATCAAATAGGAACCGTAATCCAGCCAGAATACCTTTTTGGGATGAAATTTGTTCTCCAATCCGGAACGTTTCAGTGTAATGGGACCATTGAATATCATCCTGCTCCACCATATACACCTGCTCGCTCGTTAGCCCCAAAAGTGGTGTAGTAAGAAGTGCTCGTACCTTGCGGGATCTTCGTGGGTTCTGTATCACATCAAGCAACAGATTCAAATAGGCAGCCTCTTCGCTCAAAAAAACTGAGGCATCACCCGACTCCACCGCTGGAATTCCAACTTCAGCCAACATATTCTTGATTCGGCGAGACTGATAATGAGTAGATACCAGGATGGCTAAGTCACCAGGATGAACGAGTCTTGAGCTGCCCGATGATTTATCTATAATGGTACTTTCAGCCACTTTTCCAGACAGTATCCTTGAAATTGATGATACTACCCACTTCATTACAGCTAGTTCACGCGGTGCTATGTTATCGCTTTTGGCAATTACATCAATAAATCGAAGTGGGACATCCGTCTCGTGTCCTATCTTGATACTGGAAGTCGTTTTATGAGCCGTGGACTCTTTATATATCAGTTCGCTGTCTAAAAAACTTCCTTTTCCACTAAATACCGCATTTATTCCCTGAACAAGTGCTTGCGTACTTCTGAAATTCCTCGATAATGTGAAGGTATTCTGGGCATCTCTACGTGCTTTAAAATAGGTCTTCAAATCCGCGCCACGGAAACGATAAATCGATTGTTTAGGATCACCGATCATGTACAAAAGCTGGTTTTCGCGAGTACTCTCGACGTAAATCCGCCTGAATATAGAATATTG
Organism: uncultured Chitinophagales bacterium; assembly: GCA_964550435.1. GTDB lineage: Bacteria > Bacteroidota > Rhodothermia > Balneolales > HLUCCA01 > UBA11400. The sequence continues at coordinate 4,247 of CAZJZI010000025.1, forward strand.
TACCTGATCCGTATCCTGAAACTCATCAATCAGAGCTACCTTATACTTGTCGCGAAGTGCATCTGCCAAAACCGACGCATTTTCTCCGTTTGTGTCCGGGTCCAAAGCACGCTCTGTAAATGCAAGCAAGTCATCGTAAATCAGAACTTGCTGCTGCTGACGTTTCTGCAGATATGAACGTTTCATACGCTCACAAGACTCACGTAGGATCAGATTTTGGATTGTATCTTTAGCGTAGTGCAGGAAGTCTATCAGCTCAAAGAATGGGTGGTCTGGAAGGGGTGCGGTATTGTTTTTATGAAGGTCTGTATTCTGTAGAAAACTACTGGTGAACTTTTCTACATGTTTTCCATTAACCTTAGATAATGGTGAGTTTAAAAACTCATTTAATGATACTTCCCAAACAGTTCCATTTCTGGTGTAATCATGTTGCCAATGATTAAACTTCACCTCCATCCATTGCCTACGGATTTCACCCTGATGCTGATCCCAGGTTTTAATAGCTTCATTCAATAGTTCAATATAATCTCGTATCCATTTCAACGGGTCTATGCGAGTCCATCTGGATTTTACACGTTCTGTTACTTGATTAAGCAATGAACCCGCATCCATATCTAATTTAACTCCGGTACTTGAAGCGTACGTCCTGAATGAAGCTTCTAGCTGTGACAGGCTAAGCTTTCCTTTGAGTATGTCCGCCAACCGAGAATCCGGACTCTTGCTGAACCTATGGTTCAACGACCGCCACTCGTCCTTAATAACCTCCTGTTGAATCACCCGGGAGTCAGGCATGATCTGCATTTCGGTCTCCAGACCCGACTCAAACCTGAAATCTGTCAACACTTGCTTGCAAAAAGAATGGATCGTGTAAATGGAGGCCTCATCAAATCTACTCTTACAGTTCTCGAGATGTTCCAGAACCTGGTTATCTGAACCATATTTATTTCGACACGCCTCAAGAAAGACATCCGATTCAGAGTACTCTGAATCACTAAGCGCAATATAAACTTGATTGATTCGCTCGAGCACGCGCTCACGTAGTTCTTGTGCGGCGGCATCAGTGAATGTAACGACCAGCACCTGGCCTGGCTCCAACTGCTTTTCGATCAACAATCGAATCACGAGTGCCTCGATATTCCAGGTTTTACCAGTTCCCGCATTGGCTTCTACCAGATGAACTCCACTCAAAGGCGCCTTGAGGACATCAAATTCTTTCATTTCACTCATTTGATCTGATCCTCCTTCATGCGCTTATAGATCAATTCAGAATATGCTCTGAACGCATCAATTTGAGTAAATATATTAACATCAATCTCAGTGACACCAACCAGCACTTCAGGACCAACGTCAGATTCCGCACTCGACACCGAAGTCTCAAGTAAATCTGTGTCCCGCCAGACATGCTTAACCCATTCCGACTTTGCTTCATTCAATGTGTAGTTGAATGTATCATCAGATCTTAGTGTATCCTGCAGTGTATACAAGCTGGATAAACTATCAGCTCCTTTTGCGACTTTCCCGGTATATTCTTCACACATGGAGGCGTACAACGGCATCACATGGGTTTGTCCCATAATGAAAAACCATCCCAGATTACGGACACACATAAGAGCTTCATTACGTTCCATGGAGGCAAATCTGAGCAGTTTAGGAGTATCATCACGATAAATTACGGTCGTTTCAACAGACTGAACAGTATTCTGAAGTACATGAAGTATCCAGTATTTCAATGCGCGGGATGGTGAAATTTTCCCTACTTCAACTGCGATATACTGATTCCCGGCATGTGTAGGTAAGACGCCTTTCAGTTTAAAATGCAATCCATGACCCAGGTCGACATCCAAATCAATCTCATGAGATGAGAATGGCAACCCTTTTAGTCCGGACACCAAAATTTCAAACTCTCTAATGAGAGCCCTGGATTCATCAATGATCTTAGAAACACGCGACTGTCCCGCAAGTGCGTCCGGGATCCACCCCATGAGTTCATACCGATACAACAACTTTGAAACCTGGTCATCAACTCTCTCCACAGAGAGCAAACTGCCCGTTGCTGACCAGCTGTCGACTACGAAGCCAACTATCTCATTGCGCATCTTCCAAGCACTAAGTCTATCGATATCCAAAGGCTCGTCGTCCTCAGTCGGAACTTCCCCTTCCCGCAAATCTACACCAACCACATCTTTCAACACATATCGACATGGATCAGTGAAGTAGGCCAGAAACTTATCCAATTCAATCTCTTTTTCTTGATCCCAGTCTAAAACTTCACCCAGTTCTCCCATACCTGTGAGTTCGACTATACGCGCCGGAGTCAATTCGGGTAGCAGCGTTCCCGTTTCCACTAACCTACCCGATCCCAGTTCCGCAGCCAACTGTGCGTTGACCTCCGAATAACTGTGCATCTCTCCCGCACTTCTAAAATAGTCAGGATGAAACGGTTGTAAGCGATGATGATATTCTGAAGGAACAAAAAACCTCCCTTTAGGAGACAACCGCTTCAAGTGATCCATCATAAACGGGATCATGACAGATGGTGCAATAACTTTGTTATCGGTTTGACGCAGACCAGTGTAGGACAAATGCAGGTGCCCGGTCGGGGTCAACAGATAATCCAGGAACAGCTGACGATCCGCCTGACGTCGTACCCGATCACCTATTCTCTTGAATTTAGGAATCAAATCAAAGGCAGAGACTGGAGTCCTGCCTGGAAGACTACCATCATTAAGTCCGACCACAGCAATGACTTTAAACGGAATCGTATGTAGTGACACCATACCTGTAAAGGTAATCTCGCCTGGATGCCAGCTTCTTCCAAGTCCACCTTTTTGTAGCTGCCCTTTTAAATATGAGTTAATGATAGGCAATGAAACACCCTCCAAGCGGATCATCTCATCGATTTTTTTCAGCTCGAGCAACTGGGATCGAAGCAAATCGGTCGATTCTTTCCAATTAGGATCTATACACAAATCGATAATTTGGCCGATGAAATCCACCCAAAAGCCAACTGGTTTGGTAGACTTATAGGCCATTCGAAGTCGATCCAGTGCATCAAATACCTGCAATACCCTACCCAGGAACTCTGTTTCAGCCTGAGTAATTACACTGGATCCGGAAAGCACTCCATCAAACTCAAAGTCCTGGTCTTCCGAGCCGATTTTTGCAAGCAATAACCGTTCAAATCCATGTTCCCATGTATGTCGACCATTTAGCTCAAATTCCAAGGTAGAAACATGTGATTTGTCGCTTCCCCATCGGATCATCTGATCTTCTATCCATCGATGTAACACCGGACGAAACCGGTGCTCGTCCATGTAACTACCCAAAACTGGGGCCTGACCCATCCAATCCAGCAGTTCTGTAACCTTGAAACGCGTTCCGGCAAGATGAATCGCCTGTAATATTGCCTCCGATATCAAAGCCCTATCCGACTTGTGCCCCCCGTGGATCCGAACCGGCACACGCACTCCATCCTTTCCATCTACCTGAAACACCTCCCTCATGAACGGAGCGTATAAATCCGGGTCCGGCGTCACTACGGCAACCTCATGAGGACGTAATTCTGTAGTGTCGAACAAATCCAGAAGCCGGTCACGAAGTACCTCAACCTCTCGATGAGCACTATGACAACGGTGAACCAACACACCTCCAGCCTTTTCAAGAACGGGCGCCACCGTGCCAACACTCTCTCCCACCCTGCACCTCAGCACCTGTGCCCCACTCCGCCCTGCTATCTCCTCAAACAACTCCCTGAATTCAACCTGTTCGCTATTGAGCCCTTTGAAAAAACGATCATTATAGTCATCAGATAGCACATGTTCTGACATATACCAATGCACATCTACCACCTTACTGCTAATCATCAGCGCCTCGATCAATGCCGGAGGTACCTGTTTTACATTAAATACATGTATAGTGGAAGGTAATGTGCTCTGAACGGCAGCATCCGTCTGAATTCTCAGCTTCCATTCTTCCATCAGTCCGGCACGATGCTTCGTTTGCGGCCACCGTTCAATAATTCTATTCCAGAACGAGGGCTGCCAGGCATGCATATATCCAGGTTCTTCTCCATCCATGAACCCGTGTTCACCATGCTCCCAGGCCAATAGCCAATCCGGACGATACATGATATACTGATCGAAAACGTCTACAATCTGTCCGGCCAAGTCCCAACGGATACCCTGCCCTCCACCTCCAATCTGTGTACCCGATGTCCTGCCGTGTATCCACTCAAGTAACACAGTCCAACTCTTTGGATACACCCCATTAATATCTACTTCACCAAGTAGAGTAAATATCATCCAGCGAAGCGTAGGTTTGTCCAAAAGTGTTGAACGAACTCTCGGATCCATCTTTTCGAATTGCAGCCTGAAGAATCCCGCCGGCAGCTGAAAGTCCAGGTTTGAAGCTATACCTTCTTGCTCAGCCATATGGACCTGTAACCAGCTTGCAATGTCCATATTGGGCACAATAACCGTCTTGGGCTGAAGAACATTGCCCTCAACCGGACGACTGACCTGTTGTTTCCAGGCTCCAAAAAGTGATTTGATATCTACAGCCTCATGAACGTATAACATGAGTGCAAAATAGCAGTTTGCCGGCTATGTGCGAAATCAAGTTGACAATAAGTGTCTGAGATAATCAGATGGTTTTTGAGTAAGCCCTTTGCTTCTGACTTGGTAGCCATGCATCAAAAACCATTGCTATATTTCTCAGGAATAGCCTTCCTTTTTCGGTCACTACTAGACAGCTTTCATCTACTTTAAGTAGTCCATCGGAGATGAATTCATCAAGTTTTTCGAGTTCATCTCGGAAGTATACTTGAGTACTTATTCCAAATTCAAGATCCATATCGTGCCAATCGAGGGGTATGCCACACATTAATCGCATAATCACTTCACGTCGAAGAGCATCGTCTGCACTAAGAGTATATGACTTGTAAACTGGTAATTCACCCCGGTCAATAGCACCGTAGTACTCTTCCAATGACTTAAAACGCTGCCACATGATCGGACCTGTCTGACTGATGGCCGATACCCCGAATGCCCATGTTTCTGTCCCGCGTCTGGTGCTATATCCCTGGAAATTCCGTTGAAGGGTGCCTTGATGCAAGGCCTGTGTTAGTTCGTCCTTGGGTTTGGCAAAATGATCCATCCCAATGTATTCGTATCCATTTCGCTTCAGATACTCGATTGCATACTCTAGCATTTCCAGTTTCTGGTCCGATGTTGGAAGTAGCTCATCGGGAATCAGTCGCTGTGAAGGAAATTGATCCGGTAAGTGGGCATAATTATACACGGCCAGTCGATCCGGATCCAATTCCATAACCAGATACAATGTTTTGGCAAAACGATCCGGAGTCTGTGCCGGAAGTCCGTAGATGAGATCCATATTTATTGACGAGAATCCAGCTTCGCGCAGCCATTCGACAGCCTGTTGATTCAGTTCAAATGGTTGAACACGATGAATGGCACGTTGCACATCCTCGTTCATGTCCTGAACACCGATCGAAGCCCGGTTGAATCCGATGCTTCTCAACATTTGAACATGTGCTTTAGACATGTGACGCGGATCCATTTCAACGCTGCATTCAGCATCCGGTTGAATGTCAAAATATTGCTGAATTAGGAGTTTAAGACGGAGTAATTGCTCAGGCGACATAAAAGTCGGGGTCCCACCGCCCAGATGTAACTGTGTAACAGCTCTTCCAGCTGGGAGATGAGGATTTGTGAGTTCGAAATCCTTTTCAAGATACTCCAGGTATTGATCGGCATCCCGGGAATCTCTTGTTATCACCTTGTTGCACCCACAGTACCAGCACAGTGACCGACAAAATGGTAAATGCACGTAAAGAGACAATTCCTTGCCTGTATCTGATACCATTCCCAATTCACGATGAAACTGATCCAACTTACTCACAGGTTTAAGTAGTAGTGCCGTTGGATAAGAAGTGTATCGGGGTCCGGATGTATTATACTTATGGACCAGATGGTTAAACTCGGATTTCATGGTGTTAGATTCGTTGAAAATGACTTTATGTGGACATACGTGTCGTCTTGAAACGACCGCATACAAAAAATAGCCACAACTGCCCTCAATCAAAATCAATGGACCCACAAATGCCAATCCATGAAAAACATTCAACAAAAGATGTCAAGCGGCGAGCCGAGAAAGACACGCATCGAGCTATGCTCTTTACAGGAGATTTGCGCTTAGTACGGATGATTATGTCTACGCCACTCCCTATTCCCTATTCTTAGAAATAATCTAAATAAGCCTTGACATTCTCTAATTTATCCCTGAAAATATGCGTGTGGGGAATCCGTCACATCTCCTTTCTTTGTAATCCCTTATTAAAAGCATTATGAAACCTTCTACAATTACCCTCTCAATTCTTTCAATCGTCGCAGTATTTTTCATCGCTCAAAGCTGCACACCTGCATCCGATTCTCAAGTTACTTTGGTAGAATCCACAAACGATGAGTCGCATCTGGGATCTAGTGCACCGGGACTTGCAATTCAGATGAAATACATCCAGCATTGGACCCATAAACTAGGACTCTCGGTAGAAGCTCAGAATGCGGAACTTGTAGAGTTTTATCACCATGAGCTGGAAGAGGGTGCTGAGGATCTGATTGCTACAATCAAGGAATATGACGGTTATCCAATCGCTGAACTTACTGAGACCATGTTAATCCCCGAAATCATAGCTTTTGAATTGGCTGAAGAATCGGGTGACTGGAATCAGATTACTCAGGCTTACCAAACCATAATCGCATCCTGTAATTCATGTCATCAGGCCAGTGCGCATGGGTACATCAAGATTGTTGATGGCTTCGGTAACAATCCTTTCATTCAGGACTTTTCAGCTGAATAAAAACCTGGTAATCTCTGGCTATGTAAATTAAAAAAGCGTTGTCTTTTTGAAGAGACACCGCTTTTAGAGTGTGATTATTTTGTAAGGATTACTCTGAAGCCAACCCTGCATTCAATTCTTCCCGAAGTTCCTGGATATGCACTCCGAGGTCGTTTCTAAGGTCGAACATACGTTCATGCAATGTTTCATAATCCACATAACGCATGAATGGACGATATTTCAGCTCCTGAAGTAAATCAAGTACTCTATTTGAATAGCCAAGTGCTTTTTTGCAATATGCGATATTACCACCAAGTACATCCAGATCGAATCCAAATGCGAAAGCTCCTGCCACCTTCGATCCAACGTTTACTGTGTTGGTCACAAGTTCAATGAATTTATCATCTTGTTCATCCTGTGGCACGATTTCAGCCAATTTCAGCATATCAGCAGCCAGTTCACGAGCCTCATCGTAGAGCTCCATGTCAGCAATGTCATCTGGATCCTCAAGGATTTGATTTGCAATCCAGGTAGCTATGTCGTGATCGTTTTCGTTGCTGTCAGGTGAAAATTCTGATCTGAATGGACTATCAGGATCCAAATGTTTTTTCCACTCTTCCCCGTCTTCCATGTCGTCTTCTTCCGCTTCATCCGCATTCAAAAAGAAATCATCGACTTCATCATCCTCTTCTTCCCAGTCGTCGTCATCATCAGGGAAATACGCGTCTTCGAACATCAGTTCATCTTCGATATATGCATCGATCGCATCAAGTTTAGTTGGAAATCCGTTAAGGAAACGTGACCAGCGTGGTGACTGCTCGCCCAGATTCGTTTCGATATAAACGCGCAGTTTCTCACTTTTGTCTTCCATCTCATTGAGATGAGATTCCCATTGCTGCTCGTTCCAGATTTCTTCTTCGTTTGACCGCATGTTTGAATTGCTAAATCAGTTATAAAGTAGAGTTCGACTTCGAAAGATTCTTTTAAAGTCTTTCGAGTGTTCCGATCATAACTTGCGTCATTTTCGGCTCAGCCATATCAGCTGCTTCCAAAATGTGTTTCATTTCAACAGGTTCCAATGCGTCAGGGAAACATTCGTCGGTAATTACAGAAATTCCGAGTGTCTTCATACCCATGTGTACCGCAGCAATGACTTCAGGCACGGTACTCATACCAACAACGTCTCCTCCGATTTGTCGCAGGAATCTATACTCAGCTTTGGTTTCCAGGTTTGGGCCTGTAACGGCGACATAAACACCCTGGTGCATCTTGATTCCCAAATCCAGTGCGACACGTTCAGCTAAATCAATAAGGTCTCGGGTATAAGGTTCGCTCATATCAGGAAATCGTGGACCAAGTTCGTTATCGTTTGGACCAATTAATGGATTATCACCCAAAAGATTAATGTGGTCTGTGATGCACATGATATCACCACGACGGAAATTTGGGTTCATTCCACCACAAGCATTCGAAACCATCAAGGTATGGGCCCCATTGGCTTGTAGTACACGTAGAGGGAATACAATTTGCTGCATGGTGTATCCCTCGTAGTAATGGAATCGCCCTTGCATGGCCACAACTTTTTTCCCACCCAGTGTTCCAAAAAGGAGTCGACCTGCGTGGCTTTCTACCGTTGAAACAGGAAAATGTGGAATATCAGCGTATGAAATACTAGTCTCGACGTCGATTTGGTTGGCTAGGCGTCCGAGTCCGGTACCCAGAATGATAACAAATTCGGGTTTTGAAGCTGTTTTGGACTGGATAAATTGCAGTGCTTCGGCTCTTTTGGCACGAAACGCTTCTACTGTATCGTATGTCATGTAATAGTGCTAACGTTTGTTATAATCTAACAGATTAATCTAAATTGTCAATAAGTTCGTCAAGATCATTTGAAGAAGTTACCGAAATAGCTTTCTTTTCTTTTGCAACCGATTCTTCAGCAGATTCGTTGCTTGAAGATAACACTTGTTGGTGAGAATCTGGCCCAAGTGAATACACTCCGGCCTCGTCGCGGGCAAAGGAGCTTAGTGACTCCTGTGCCAAATCCAGATAAGATTTCATTCCACGAAGGATTTCTTCGCGTCGATTGAGCATACCCAGTATTTCCTGACGAATATGATGGCGTTTTTGACTGGCATCACGAACAATTTGCTCTGCTTCCATTTCTGCCTTCATGATTCTATTCTGTGCCTCTTTCTTGGCCGAAGACAGTCGCTGTTCTGATGACTCTTTTGCGGCCTGCAGGGTTTCGTGTAAGGCTTCTTCGACTTTCTCGTAATGCTTGAGCTTTTCTTTAAACTGCTCGATTTCGCGTTCCAGATCGCGATTCCGGCCTACCATGTGCTCCCATTCATTTGCTATAACGTTCAAAAAAGCCGTCACTTCACCAATGTCATATCCACGAAGTGATTTTTCGAAGTTTTGCTGTTTAATTTCAAGGGCGGTGAGTTTCATAATGAGCTTGGGTTGCCTGGATTCGTTGTATATCTAAAGTTAACGATTTTCAAGCTCATTAGGTATGTGAAAAATATCCCTTTGATCAATGTCTCAACCGGTTCGGTAAGCGTTTATCGGATTCTTCTTCCTCCGGATCCACATCGATAAGATTCTGTGATGCCTGAAGTTTTTTCTGGTCAATCAGATCCTGGTCAACGACAATTGCCTCAAGAGTTTGAATCCGTTTCTCTACCTTTAGCTTGTACTCGATAAATTCTTTCATACTTACAACATCACCCGAGACATCTTTGCCACGGTGTCTCATTTCAATACCAGTCCGAATAAGATTGAAAATACTCCCAAAAATGAATGCAGTAAGTCCAACTCCACCTACTATGGCCAGTGCGGCTAAAATAAACTCAGGTCCGTCCATCAGTTATCCTCTTAGAGATCTAGTTATCGCGTTTTCTTTCTGGCAAGTTGATTTACCAGTTTTTCATTGAATTCGTCTGTAGAATCAAAATCGAAATCATCAGTTTCTTTCATATCATTCATACTAAACTCACCTGGAGCACCAGCAGCAATTGCCTCCAGATTTCGGACACGCTTACGCAACGCATCCATTTCCTGTTCATAGCGCAATAATTTCTATTTGACTTGAGCATCATTTGCACCGGATTTTTCTTTCGATTTGAAGTAAGCTTTGATGGTTTCACCAACTACTCCGGCAATAACAATTACCGCCACCATTGTCCATAAAGTCATAACTACACCCGATTATTTGATTTATCCTGAATTTCTAACGTCCACAATACGCAATGTAGTAAAAAATGTGGCAAAATAATTAACCTCTATTACCAAAAATTGCGGTACCAACTCGGATCATGGTAGCACCTTCATCAATGGCTACTTCCATATCATGAGTCATTCCCATTGAAAGCTCTTGAAGTTCAACGGCACCATCGTTTAGTGAAATGTATTGATCCCGAAGTTCTCTGAGCAAACGGAACTGTGGCCGAACGACTTCAAGATCGGCCTCAAACGACGCCATTCCCATCAGTCCACATACCTTCAAGTTCTGAAATCTACGAGATGCCAGTACTAATTCTTTTAGCTCATCTGGTTCACATCCACTTTTTTGAGACTCATCACTGATGTTAACCTGGATGAGAGTTTTTATTATCCGGCCCGCTTCACCGGCTCGTTTATCAATTTCCTCGAGGGCTTTGAGTTTAGGAACTGAGTGAATCCAGTCTACTCTGGAGGCCATATATTTTATTTTATTCGTCTGCAGGGACCCAATCATGTGCCAGGTCATCCGATTTTCAGCATCAGTCCCAACCTCCAGGTCTCCTGACTCCATTTTAGGGACCAATTCCTGAACTCTGTTCTCCCCAAAGTGGACTTGACCCATGAGATGCAGTGCCCTTACATCCTCGAATGGATGCGTCTTACTAACAGCAATCAACATGATTTCATCCGGATTCCTGCCGCTTGTTGCAGCCGCTTTAGCAAGCCGGTCTTTCACTCTGGTCCAATTTTCTCTCAACTCTTGCATAATCCGGTGGTGAGGTTACTAAATTAATTTATTATCTGATCAAAATATCGTATATTACGTTTCTCTGTAAAATCGAGAAAATACACAATGACCGTACATCGTATCCCTGAATTTACAAAAAATCTTCTGCGATTCAGGTGGGATTTTAAAAATCCCCGCGGGCTCACTCAAAAGGAAGGGGTGCTGCGACAAGGGATATGAGCTATCAGATAACGCATATTTCTGACTTTTTCAACACCTGGGCGCCCTTTTCCACTCAGGCAGAATATGACAACTCCGGTCTCCTAGTCGGGTCACAAGCTACACAAGTTAAAGGTATCCTAACTACTCTTGATGTCACAAATGATGTTGTCGACGAATCGATTAAATTAGGTTGCAATCTCGTTGTTGCTCATCACCCTCTAATTTTTAGGAAATTGAGCCGCATATCTCCAGACACATCGGTCGGATCAATCCTGTATAAACTTATTAAAAACGACATTTCAGTACTGGCTGTCCACACGAATCTGGACGCAGCGTTAAATGGAGTATCGTTTGTCCTGGCAGATCGATTATCTCTTATCGACCAGGAATTCCTGTCCCATCACGATGCCGACAAAACCCATGGATATGGTGTTGTAGGCAATCTTCCCGAATCCATGAGTTGCACATCATTTTTGAATTTCGTGTGTGCTCAATTGGGCACAACAGCTGTTAGATACGCAGGTGAAGCGGAGCAAATTCATCGGGTTGCAGTTTGTGGTGGTAACGGAATCGGTCTTGCATCTGACGCAGTTCGCATGAATGCTGATGCATTTATTACAGCCGACATCAAGTATCATGAGTATTTCGACTTTCCAAAACTCCTGAAAGTCGATGCCGGACATTACGAAACCGAAATTCACATTGCCGGACATATCACCAAACAACTGGAAAAGCAGTTCAGAAATCTAAGGGTAATTACGTCCACTGTACGGACAAATCCGATGAACATTCATCAATCTACAGATTATATAAAATCAACCACAAACCATCCAAAGCTACCATGAAAGAAGTGATTCAAAGCCTTGTTAATCTTCAGTATATCGATTCGCGTATCGACGAGCTCAAGCGCTTGAGAGGCGACTTGCCAGAGGAGATCCTCGATATCGAGTATGAAACTGACAGAACACGCAATCAGATTGCACGTCTTGAAGTGCAAGAGGTTGAACTCACCCGTGAGAGAACCAACCTTGAGCAGGAAATCCACGACTCACATGCATTGGTTGCAAAATACGAAGCACAGCAAATGAGTGTGCGTAACAATCGTGAATATGACGCGCTCACCAAAGAAATCGAAGCACAGAAGCAATCAACCGACAACAACCGATCACGTCTGGAAGAAATCGAGATAATCTTGCGCGATTCCAAAGCAGAACTGGAAGTTCTTCGCGAGGAACTCAGCAAAATGGAAACTGATCTCGAGGTCAAAAAAGAAAATCTTGATGGGGTTATCGCCAAAACGAAATCCGAAGAAGAAATGCTTTTGGGCAAACGCGACGAAGCAAAAGTAAAAATCGAAGCCCGGTACCTTAAGAGCTACGAACGCCTTCGCAATGGACTATCAAATGGACTTGCTGTCGTTCCGATGGAAAGAGGATCAGCCCTTGGTATGATGCTACCACCTCAAGTTCAATTGGAAGTACGCAAGATGGTGCGCATCATTATAGACGAAAACTCCGGGCGAATCGTTGTAGATCCAGAGTTCTTTGATATCGCAAAAAAGGAGTTGTCGCTCTAATTTTTTCGGGAGCCTGACCATATTTTGATTTAGAATTTGGTCAGCGTTCTTTCTTTTGTCATGGGGTAATCGCTGTAACCAAAGTTGCAGAGGAAAGTCCGAACACCAACAGATACCGTGCTACCTAACAGGTAGGGTCCTGGTTCGCCGGGATACAGATAGTGCAACAGAAAGTATACCGCCGGGGCTTTAGAGCTCAGGCAAGGGTGAAATGGTGGGGTAAGAGCCCACCGGCAAACTGGTGACAGTTTGTGCATTGTAAACCTCACGGGGTGCAAGATCAAGCAGGCAGTATGTGTTGTCTGTCGCGATGCTGCCGGGTAGATCGCTAGAGTTCACTGGTGACAGTGGATCGAGATAAATGATTACCACTCTTCAAGGGTACAGAATTCGGCTTATAAATGACAAAAGAAAGAGCTTTGACCAAATTTACTCGTGCCAGACGTGGTTGACTGGCTGAGGGGTCAGGCTCCCTTCATTTTTCTGTCCATCTCTCTCTTTGCGTCTTTTTCGGCCAGGGTCTGTCGCTTATCAAAAACCTTTTTACCTCTTGCCAATCCTATCTCGATTTTCGCTTTTCCCTGCTTGAAATACAGTGCCAAAGGGACAAGTGTGAAGCCCTTTTGTGTTATTGCTTTGTCTATTTTCTGAATTTCTTCTTTGTTTAACAGTAATTTGCGTTCACGACGGGAATCATGGTTATTGTAAGACCCTTGTTCAAACTCCTTGATGTAGAAATCCTTCAAAAAAACTTCACCGTTTTTCATGTAAGCAAATGAGTCTACAAAAGAGCAGTTTCCTTGACGTAGTGACTTCACCTCGGTTCCTTGCAAAACAATCCCAGCTTCCCATGTCTTATCGATGTGGAAGTCATGCCGTGCTTTTCGATTTTGCACAGAGATGGGGCTTTTTTTGGGTTCTTTTGCCATACATTACGTCAGCCTGTTATTGATCAGGCTGATTTTCGTCTGCTCAATCCGAATGAAAAACTACTCAGCAACTCCCTGAGGTATTTCGCGATTCAAACTACGGTATATTCCTTCTATCTGCTCGATTTCAGCTTTAGCTTGGGCGTTTTCAGGATCCAGCTCTACCACTTTACGATAGTGACGAAGTGCTTCAGGCATTCTTGTGCGCATATCGGTCAATGACCCATAGGTCAGATATAGACCATAGGTCATGTGAGCAGCGATTTTTAGTTCACGAATTTCCACATCATTCTCATCCTGGCCACGAAGCGCATCCAAAGCTTCTGCGTACTTGTCATTTTCGATGTAGAATTCAACTTTCTGCTTAAGTGAGTATGTATCAAAATCAGCCGGATACTCAACCGTAGCAGGAGTTTCTTGAAGTTGAGCGTTTTCTGTAGATGGAGTTTCAGATCCACAAGCAGTTAGTGCAACTACAACGGCGACAACAAGAAGGATTTTCAGAATCAGTTTCATGGATATTAGGACAAACTAGTAGTGAGAAAGATGGTTGATTTTTTTGAGCGAAGACAAGTAAAATACTCAATTTAATAGCCATTATCTACCATATTTTGGTATTGGGTAGTAGCTAGTTTAAACTGCTAGCCGCTTACTGAATTAATATATATATCGGACTCAAGCTAATACAAAGTACAAACACAACCATGGCAATCCATCCCAAAATCTTCCGGCCTGGTGTGAGTGGTTTTTCAATTAGAACAGGAGGATGTTCTATTCCCACTAAAAACAAGAGAAAGAGCGACCAGACAAACCAAATAAGAAATCCGGCGGCTGGATTCATACCCACTATAAAAGTAATGGCCAGGATTGTACCAATCAATGATGTCAACCAGGCTGGAATAACCCATTTCAAGTCGTATCTGAAAGCTTTACCATGCATAGCAAGTAAGATCAGCGCCCATAGAGAAAAACTCAGTGTTGCATAAGCGTTTTCATACTCAGCCAGTAATGCATTAATTACTGGAACTGCTCCTATCCCTCCCAGCATGGTAAGTCCTATATAGAATAATCGGGCAAAAACCTTGTGCCGTTTTGATCCAATCAGACAATATAAAATGTGTCCCCCATCAAGTTGTCCGACAGGCATGAGATTCAATGCCGTAAAAAACATCCCAAGCCATCCTGCAAATAAAAACGGATAGTGATACATCTCCCACATCGGAGGTACATCTTCAAAAAACGATGCTATGAATCCGAAGAGTATCGTGTTCCCGAGGACCATGACTTCCGGCATCTCAGAAGTTGACATTGGATCATCGGGATATACACCATATGTGGCTACATATTGCTGCATGGCTTCATGTCCCGGGAAATGTCGAATATACTCTGGACCAGGCATGGTATAAAAACCGATCATGAGAATAATAAGAGAAACGATAAATCCAGCTATTGGCCCTGCTATTCCAATATCAAATAGTTTCCGACTGTCTGTCACAGGCTCTTTGATGCGAATCACGGCGCCAAATGTTCCAATAAACAGAAATGGCAACGGAATGAAATAGGGTAAGGATGTTCTGATTCGGTGTCTGACTGATGCGAAATAATGGCCAAATTCATGTGTCCCGAGGAACAAAAGAAGTAGTGTTGCAAAAAGGAATCCATCCAGAACAAGACTCCATGTAGATTCCGCGGTCTCAAAACGCCCTACAAATGCCACACCGCGCTCACTGACTGTGACGATAGTCAATAAAAATAGTCCAAGATGTTTGATCAGTGTTTTTGGACGTAAATCCTGAAGAGGTTCGTTTGGGTTGATCCCATATGGATTTTCAAACGTGTAGTTCGTAGACTGATAGTTATCCGAAGGATTTCCTTGCCCTAATTTTTCATTGCTGGGTTCGTTACTTTTCGGAGTTTCTTGCCAATCAGAGTGTTGATCTGTATTCACTAATTATCCTTATGAATCTAGCCGGCTGATTGGCATGGTCATACAGCGAGCACCACCTCTACCTCTACAAAGTTCGTGTCCTAGAAAACTAATCGCAATTTTCTCATCACCGGTAGGATTAAATCCGGGCTCGCGATATTTGTCGATAAATTCAAACTGATTCATGATCTGGTAACCGTGATTCTGCATAGTTTCAAAGGTTTTTA
Source organism: uncultured Chitinophagales bacterium (assembly GCA_964550435.1). GTDB lineage: Bacteria > Bacteroidota > Rhodothermia > Balneolales > HLUCCA01 > UBA11400. The sequence goes on from CAZJZI010000025.1 coordinate 19,939, forward strand.
CATTTCTTTCATAACCTACTACTACGCCAGGTGACAAAGCAAATAGGTTTGCTCCATCAGACCACTGTTCGCGAGATTGCATCACCAGATCATCACCACCACACTTAATAAATGTAATATCTCGCTCCAATGTTTCTTCAAGTGCTGAGTGTAACGATGATTTCAGATTGGTCACTACTTCTCCGTCTCGAAGAGTCAAGGCCACCACGTTATCCGACCGATCCATAATTGCGGGAGGGAAAGCTACACATTCATTCGGGCTACAAAACGTAAAAATCGTATCCAGGTGCATCGATGATCGTTGTTTAGGAATGTCTACGATCAAAACCGTCTTAAAACCACGTTCCAGAATTGCACGCCCAGCTGACATGACCCCGCTGAACGAAGTCCTTTCACTCATACCAATCAACACCACATCTGAAGAAGCAATCAAGATATCACCACCTTCAATAGTATCAGCATCAGGAATACGAATTGTATTCTGTCGAATTCCTGCAAACAATGGGTGAAATCTGATCAGTGTATCCATCAAGATTGATTCTCTGATCCTGGCTACCTTTGCAGCGCTGGATAGTACTATATGTCCGCCTAAAACAGCTGCTAAGTCACGCGTGAACAGTATATTTGGTGATGGGTGTAAAGCAAGTACTTTAATTTCTTTGGTAACTCCATGGATCGCAAAATTACATAACTCAACCGGTGATAGATCAAGTAAAGCAGACTTGTACTGAATCAGCAGCAGCCGATCCGGGTGACGTTTTATTAATTTCTCAACGAAAAATGTACGGGCATCTTCAGTGGCAAATGCCTCAACGATCAGGTCTACAATTTCAAAAACCTTTCCCGTTTTGGGCATAGCAACACGGAACACCTCTAACATATCACGATGTTCTTTGGCTGCCTGAGACTCAAAAATTATATCATCGAAAAGTAGTTCCTGTTTGATTTCGGGATGAACGAGTGACACTTCAAACCCTGGGGTATGTACGATGACACCGTTTAACCTGCTTGTCTCTGAATGAACTTGTATTTGCATATACATCTCAATTAGCTATTTCTATTTGTGAGCTAATATACAACTTTGTCGTTAGAGATGAGATAAGAGACAAGAGATAAGAGAAAAGAGAAACCACTACCCACTACCTACTTCCTACTTCCTACTTCCCACTTCCCACTTCCCACTTCCCACTAAAAAATGGTTTTTCTCTTTTCTCTTCTCCCTTCTCTCTTTACCTTTAGCAAATGACAAGCAAAGCTGAAATCGAGTCCCTTTTGTATCTGCTAGATGATCCTGATGAATTCGTCAGGTCATCGGTACTGCAGCGCTTTGAGTCTATGACTCAACATCAGATACCCCTTTTGGATGAGTTTCGTGCCAAAACTAAAGATGCTACTGCAAAGAAAATGCTCGATGAAACGATTTTAAAACTTACATTTCCATCTGTTGAACAGGAGTTTTTGAATCTGATAGAATCAGGAGTTAGTTCTCTTGAAGAGCTTGAATCCGCTATAATACTATTGATCCGGATTCAGAACCCAACTATAAGAGAAGAGCTGTATGTCAGAAAGTTGAATTATATAGCCAGTGAGATTCAGGCAGAAATTTCGTACACGTTACAGCCGATAAAGCAGATGGAACTGCTTATCTATCATGTTTTTCATACCCATGGCTTCAAAGCTCCTGAAAACGGCACCTTTTTACCACAGAACGTCCAGTTAAATGGAGTTATGGACGAAAAACAAGGGATCCCACTTACACTCTCGTTAGTGGTTCTGTTTCTAGCACGCCGACTCGAGCTGTCATTTAGTGGAGTCAACATGCCTATTCATTTTTTGATGAGATATGATTTTGATGCACAAGTTGTGTATCTCGATCCGTACAACGGTGGGCGACCCGTAAGTTTGGAAGAGTGCCTAAACTTCTTGAAGAAAAACAACATTCGTCCGGAACAAGATTACTTCAACAAGAGCACTCCGTTGCAAATGCTGCTTCGAACACTTAGGAATCTATACAATGCCTACCAGATTGCTGACGATCCGATGCGCCAGAATATGATTGAGATCCTAATAACTCATTTAGAATTAGGTAGTAGGTAGTGGGGAGTAGGTAGTGGGGAGTAGGTAGTGGGTAGTGGCAGAAAAAAAATCCACCTCTCCCCGATTTCATTAGTAAAACAATACGCAGCTTAAGCTACCCCAACGATCGTAAAGCGATCACCAACGTGGCAAGGCCACTCAACCGCAGCGCAAGCTGCCTATTTGATTACTGCTTGCGAATCATAGCTTTGTCTTTTAGCTGTCGTGACAACAGTCGGTAGTTTCCGGTAATGATCTCGACACCTTCATCAAGACCACGCAAGATCTGAATGTGTGTATCGTCACTAATTCCGGTCTCAACCTCAACCATTTTTGCACGATTCCCATCCACAAGGAATACAACGCGTCGGATATCCTCACGAGTAGCAGTAGTATCAGAAGTTACCGGCTTAACTTCATCTTCCTCTGCCCCTTCTTCAATAGATTCGTTATCATTCTCATCACCATCCAGATCAGCGAAGTCACGAACTGTGACTGACTGAATCGGTACAGCAATTACATTAAATTCGGTATGTGTTTCAATATCAACCGATGCCGACATCCCAGGTTTGAACTCAGGAGTCGGTTCGGCACTCTGGGTTTCATCGGCAGATGCCAGCTGCAAAAGTTGTGGACTTGATTCCAGGTTATGTGCTGTGGTGATTCTGATTTTAACAACATACTCAGAAATTTGCTCGGTTGTTCCCTCTCCGCGACGGGTAGCAGAGTTTGCTATTTCAGTCACGACACCCTGGAAGTTTCGACCAGAGTACGCATCAACTAATATGCGAGAAGTGTCTCCCACGGCTACTTTAACGATGTCATTTTCGTTCACACGAACCTCTACTTCCATCTGCTCGAGACGTGCGATTCTGAGAATTTCAGTACCGGTCATTTGAACACTACCAACGACACGTTCCCCAGCTTCTACATTCAACTTGCTGATGGTTCCACTTATCGGAGCGCGAATTACGGTCTTTCTGAGTTCTTCCTGAGCCTGACGAAGTGATGCTTCGGTGCTTTGAACACTGTATGTCGCTGCATTGTAATTTGCATTATCGGCTTCGTACTGGGTTTTTGCAGTTACATACTCCATTTCAGGGATGATGTTCTTATCGTATAGTTCTTTCTGCTTTTCGTAGTTGAGTTTTGAACGTAACATTCCAGCATACGCTTGTTGTTCACGGGCTTTCGAGTTCAACAATGCAGCCTGAATCTCGTCGATACGAGCCTGATAGATATCAGGCCGAATTCTGACTAAAAGATCGCCTTCGTTGACATAGTCACCTTCACGAACAGTTAGTTCAATAATCTCACCACTCACATCAGGAGATATAATGACTTCAACTTCAGGGCTGATTACCCCAGACGCTGAAACCAGTTGAGTCAATGTTTTTCGCTCTGATTTACCGGTTTCGACCAATGATCCGGATTCGCTATCGAGCCAACCCATTGTACGAGCCAAGACTCCAAGAGCAATAAGCGCGACCACAACCACGCCGAGGATGATAAAGGTTTTTTTGTTTGATGTAGTAGCCATGGTATCTGAGTTATTTAACGAAATGATTGTATTGATTAAACTAAATTGCTGATTAGTATATGAGGTTATTCATACCTTAGACAGGTTATTGGATCTAGATTGGCTGCGACTCTGGCGGGATAAACTCCAAAAATCAAGCCAATAAGTGTCATTGTACCAACTCCTACAAAAATGGAGTCCCAAGGGATAACAAATCCTGTTTCCATTGACATCGCCAATAAATTTCCACCAAGTATTCCTACGATAATTCCAAGAACACCTCCAATTTGACATATCACGACAGTTTCCAAAAGAAACTGCTGGACGATCGCTTTTTTTGTAGCCCCAATTGATTTACGGATACCTATCTCACGAGTTCGTTCGGTAACAGAAACGAGCATGATATTCATAACACCGATGCCAGCTCCTAGTAAGGATATTCCACCTACAGCTACACCGAAAAGCAGTAGAATACCAGTGAACTCATCGAAAGTCCCACGCAAAGACTCGTTAGTTTCGATTTCAAAGTCATTCGGATCACCAGGCTCCAGGCCTCGAATTACTCTAAAAAGACCTGTCATCTCTTCAATAGTCTCGTTGATTAACAATATATCAGCCGCCTGAACCATAATTTGGACGTTTCGGTCTTTCCCGTATACCTGGGTTAATCTCGAGTATGGAGCGACAACAAAGTTATCCAGCGACTCACCAAATGCAGACCCCTTAGCTTTTGCAAGTCCGATAATGGTGTAGGGTTGTCCTGAAATCCTGATTGTTTTTCCAATCGGATTTGTTCTGTCAAATAGCGCCTTGCGGACGTCCTCTCCGATAATGGCAACAGGTCGATTATTCACTACATCGCTTTCAATCATATCGCGCCCTTCTTCGATGTCGTAGGCATTATTGGTCATCCAATATTCGTTCCCACCATAAATCACCACCGTTGGATTCGTGGTTTCATCGTTTCCCTCCACGCGAGTGAACGCAAATCTAACATCCGGACTAAATCCACGCCCAAGTTCTGATCGGTCGCGCAGCTGCTCAAACTGTTGAAATGATATTGGTTGCCGGTTACGAAGTGAAGGATCTCCCATACTTACAACGGGACGATTACTAATATTAATTACAGATCCACCCATGATAGTTAAGGTCTGCTTAAAATAGGTATCGATTACTTTGACTGCTGTTGAGGCTGAAATCACAGCAAATACACCAATCATAATCGCGAAAAGTGTTAATCCCGATCGGAGCTTGTTTTCCGCCAGTGAGTTCAGAGAAACTTTAAAAATTTCGGAAATATTCATAAATCAAATGTTTTACTCGTAGCGAAGTGACTCGATCGGGTCGGCCTTAGCGGCTTTGTAAGCAGGTAAAAATCCAAATGTAATCCCTACTCCGGCACACATCAAAAATGCTGTCAAAACCGTGGTCCAATCCATGTAAGCAACAAAAAACTGATTGAGTAATGCAGAGGTACCTAATGATATTATCACGCCGATCACACCACCGAATGAGCAGATAACCACAGATTCAACCAGAAACTGGTACATGATCTCACTCGACTTTGCCCCAATCGCTTTTCGTATCCCTACTTCTTTGGTTCGTTCTTTTACCGATACAAACATGATGTTCATTACCCCAATTCCACCAATAAATAATGCGAGTCCAGTGAGGAAAAACCCTATACCGTAGATTGCCCCAGTCATAACTTGATATTGTTGTCGGAACAAATCCAGTTTATTGATCGCAAAGTCATTTTCCGCTCCCGGATCAAGTTTTCGGATTCGACGCATGACGCCCTCAACTTCATATTGCCCCTCTTCGAGCATTTCAGCATTTGCAAATTTGACCTGAAGCTGGATAAACCTTCGGAAACCATAAATTCTTCCAAATGTCTGGATCGGAATTATCAACTGATTGTCGAAACTTTCGAGCCCCAGAAAACTACCCTGTTCTACCATGACTCCGATGACTTCAAATCGTTGTCCCATAGCACGAATAGTGCGACCAATTGGATCTCTCTCTCCAAATAGTGCTTCTGCTACAGCATGTCCAACAACAACAACATTTCTGGCTGCACGATTTTCTTCCTCAGTAAAGAATCGTCCTTCGGAAATATCAATTGCACCAGTAATAATGTATGAGGTCGAAACTCCACGAACGTCAGCTCTGTCAACTACTTCAGATTCAAAAGACACTGGGGTACTGGAGTACATCATGGCTGCAGCTGCTTCAACCGTTGTTGACATTTCTTCAATTTCGGCAGCGTAACCGACTTCGAGTTCGGGTCGGTTAATGTAGTCCCACCAATTATAATTAGGCCCAAAATTCCATGGCCATTTCTGAATGTAAACTACATTCTGTCCGAGCATATTCAAGCTGGACTCAAATCCACGGTTAAGGCCATCGATTACGGTGGCCATTGTGGTAACAGACACTATTCCAATAACTATTCCAAACGTGGTAAGAAATGCCCGCATTTTATTTGTCCATAGGGACATCCAAGCGATTTTAAAACCTTCAAGCAAACTGCGTCTGACCATGATAAACTTAGGGTTTTACTATGCATTGCGTATCCTATGTTATTACGCCTGAATCGCCGAATAGTTGCAAAAAAAATGGGATAGCGGCCAAATAAAGCCACTATCCCACTCAAAAACTGTGTTAACAGTATCTTAGCGAATTGTCATTCCCGTTTCACTTGCGAGGAAAGCCCAACGGTCGGCCAGTTCTTCGATAATCATCGAAGTTGGCTTTCCTGCCCCGTGTCCGGCATTGGTCTGAATACGAATGAGTACTGGATTTTCGCCGGCATGTTTTTCCTGAAGTTCAGCAGCAAACTTAAAGCTGTGCGCAGGTACAACACGGTCATCACGATCAGCGGTTGTAATAAGTGTACTTGGATAGCTCACACCCGCTTTTACGTTGTGGAGAGGTGAGTATGCATACAGATATCCAAATCCTTCAGGATCTTCGCTGGTACCATAATCGCTGGCCCAAGCCCATCCAATGGTAAATTTGTGATAACGAAGCATATCCAATACACCAACTGCAGGGATACCGGCGGCGAATAAATCCGGACGCTGGAGCAAAGATGCCGCTACCAACAACCCACCATTTGAACCGCCCCCAATTGACAGATGATCTGGAGATGTGTAACCCTGGGCTACGAGATATTCTCCGGCTGCGATGAAGTCATCAAACACGTTTTGTTTGCGTTCTTTAGTTCCGGCTTGATGCCATTCACGACCATATTCTCCACCACCACGAAGGTTGGCAACTGCGTAGATCCCTCCGTTTTCGAGCCATACTAAGTTGCCAACACTAAATCCAGGGGTCATTGAGATATTGAATCCACCATATCCATAAAGATAGGTTGGGTTGGTACCATCAAGTTCGAGACCTTTTTTGTGGGTAACAAACATTGGAACCTGGGTTCCATCTTTGCTTTCATAGAAGACCTGAGTTGTCTCGTAGTCATCTGGATTGAAATCTACATCAGAAGAGCGGAAAACAGTACTCTCATTGGTTTCAAAATCATAACGATATATCGTTGATGGATAGGTGTATGATGAAAAACTGTAGAACGCTTCTGTGTCTTGTTTGCGGCCGGAGAATCCACTGGCACTACCAAGAGTTGGCAGCTCAACATCACGTTCAAAAGTCCCATCCATGGCATATATCTTGATTTCTGAACGAGCGTCGACCAGGTAGTCGGCAATTAATCGGTTGGCAACAACTGAAACTCCATCAAGTACACTCTCTGCCTCAGGAATGATTTCAGTCCAATTTGCAGATTGCGGGCGATTTACATCCACTGAAATCACACGATATTTCGGTGCGCTATTGTTTGTCAGGAAGTAAAATTGGCTTCCTTCGTTGGTTAGGTATGAATAACTGGCATCGAATTCGTCCATTATCGGAACGACCGGACTGTTTGCACGACGCAGATCTTTCATATAGATACGATTTCGTCGATCAGTCCCTTGAGTTATATTGATAATGAGATAATTGCCGTCGTCAGATACACTTCCATACAACCCCCAATCAGGTTGGTCAGGACGCTCATAAATCAACACATCCTCGTCTTGACTGGTGCCCAATTTATGATAGAATAATTTCATATCACGATTCGCAGCGGTAAGTAACTCTCCTTCTGCAGGTTGTGGGAATCTGCTGTAGTAAAAACCTTCTTCTGCTTTATCCCAGGATATGCCTGAAAACTTGACCCATTGGATATGATCACCCAGTTGTTCTCCAGTAGTTACATCCAAAACGAAAAACTCACGCCAGTCGGATCCACCTACTGATTTTGAGTAGGCCGCATATTTGGCATTATCACTGATTGTCAAACTAGCCAGACTCACTGTTCCGTCTTCCGAGAAGGTATTTGGATCAATAAGAACTTCACCCTCGGCATCTAGACTGGTCTGTTTATAAACAACAGACTGATTTTGTAGTCCATCATTGTATGAGTAAAAGTACATGTCCCCCTGACGATACGGAGTGGAATAACGCGGATAGTTCCAGAGTTCAGTGAGACGTTCTTTTAGGCGCTCACGACCGGGTAATGATTCAAGATATGGCATGGTAATGGCGTTTTGAGCCTGAATCCACTCATTTGTTTGATCGCTGTTTGGATCCTCAAGCCATCGCCAAGGATCAGCTACTACAGTTCCGTGATAAGTATCTACTACATCTGATTTCGGAAACACAGGATAATTAAAATCGGGTCTCGAAGAACAGGCCAGAAACAAAGCCAGCATTGAGACTGAAAGTGTTTTTTTCATAAGGAGTTGAGTTAGGTTAACATAAGACACTACAGAGATTATACTATTTTTTTAAATCTTGAGATGTTAAAAAAATTGATGCTTGAAGCTTAAATGAGTATAATGCTGTAATATCCATGCTAGGGTCTGGAATTCAGATAAGGTTTGAAATTATCAAAACTCATCTGAGGGTCAGGCGTAGGAGCATCCTTAGTTGGAGATGGTGAAAAATAAAACAGCTGGGGAACCCACACTAAATGAAAAACGTCGTGTTGAATTTTGTTCATTTCATAAGAAACATTAAACATGTTGGTGCAGTAGCGCCCAGTTCTCCGTACTTAGCACACGACATGACCGATCCGTTAAGAAAAGCACTTAGAAATTCCCCAAGACCACTCAAAATATTAGAACTTGGCCCTGGAACCGGTCCAATTACCAAAGAAATTGTATCATTACTCCGACCCGAAGACAACCTTGACATTGTTGAACTAGATAATAATTTTTTCACCATGATCAAGGACACATATTCTGCTTCCAATATCGCAGTGTTCGAAATGAACGTGCTGGATTTCAATCCCGATTACACCTATGATTTCATTCTGAGCAGCATCCCATACGATCAGTTACCACAAGAAATATCGACTGAAATTTGGCAGAAACAACTGGAAATGCTCAAGCCGAATTCGTTTTTCACCTACTTCAAATACTACAAATTCAACTTCATTCGTGGACAATTTGAGCGCGCTGTTAACAAAAAACACTGCGTCAACAAAAGCTTTGTCCTGCGGAATGTCCCACCCGCTTTTGTATATACCTTGAAATTTTAGTAGACTTCCTCAAATCATAAAGCACAGATTACCCTGTGTTTTTAGCCATTTATTTGCTGCATCAACCTTTGGGAAGTGGGATTTTACGAGCTGCCAATATGCTTTGCTGTGGTTCATGTGCACCGTATGACACAGCTCATGGACGACCAGATAGCGAACAATTTCTGGAGGGCACATAATCAATCTCCAATTTAACGATATGTTTCCCTTGCTTGAGCAGGTACCCCATTTAGTGCGTTGTGAACGAATGAACAGCTTAGTCCATCTGAAGGGTAGTTCATTAGCAGTGTTTCGAAACATTACGGGTAATTCTGTACGGGCGATTTCATAAAGAAATTCTAGTTTAACTTCATCCGGTATTACCATTGGTGAGGAACTCCCACGCGAAAATAAATCCATATTCTGGAATTTATTGTTGTCGGGTGGATATGCATCTATCCTGCCTTGACGTTCAACCAGTAACCATTTACTCTCTCCCGGACGGGCATGACGCAGGGTAATGGGTGTCCAGATTCCGCGAAGTAGAATGTCATTTTTATGCGCATACAATATGTCCCTGTACTCATTCTTTTTTCCAGCCATTCGTCTTAATGAAGTACGAATCCAGGTTTCTTTATCGATAACAAAATCCTTTATTGCCTTTTCACTACAATAAATTGGAGCAGATACAACAATTTCACCGGGTTTGACACGAATTCTGATAGACTTCTGACCTTTTCTGCGGGTAAATTTGATTGGAGGACAATCGGTGAGTTGTACCATATACATCAAACGAGATACAGTTGGAACCACTTTATGGTCTGGTCAACCACTTCGGCAAAATGTTCAGGAAGATCTTCATCTTCAAAAGGATGTGCGCTGCCAAAAGTGTGAGATGCCCCATCAATTAAATATTTCTCTTTGTCTGCGCTGGCACATGCTTCGTGAAGTAGTTGAGAATGCATATGCGGAACCGTTTCGTCGTTTGTCCCATGAATGAACAACGCAGGAATGTACAGATCTTTAACCCTATGAAGGGCAGAAAGTCGCTCTTTATTATTTAGTAAATCGTTGAGGAAATCACTCCCTATTTCGAGCGTCTGTCCGGTTCGTTTGTTTTCTACCTCAACAGACCCTTGTTTACTCCATTGAGATACGGCTTTGTCACCCAGGAAATTTAGGGAGTCAGAAACTGCAGCCCAGGTTACCAGGCAGGATATTACATCTATTTCTGCAGCTGCAAGTACAGCTGTCAATCCACCCCTCGAGTGTCCGATAATTCCGAGTGGGAACAAATCGCACATTGTTGTTGATGCTCCAATTTCACCAGACATTACAGCTCGAACTACAGTCCGAACATCATCTATCTCTTGTGAGAGTGTTTGTGTTTGAAAGAGTTCTGGATTATCTACCATCCCTGTAGTTGAGTTGACCCCATCATGGGCAAAATTCATTGCCAAAACCGCAAAACCATGACGTGCCATTTCAAAGAATGCATCAGGAAAAGTTCCCCAGTCCTTGAATCCTTTAAATCCGTGTATAAACAGAATCAAAGGCAAAGAACCAGAATCAGTATGTGGGGCGTATACATCGAAGGCGATCGGATGACCGTCGGTTGATGTAAGTGAACCAGAATGCTTTTTGACTACCTTGTATTGCATAGAATCGGATTTTTGAGCGATGCTATACGGATAGATACATCATTTTTGTTTCAAATCAAATAACTTGACAAGCATTCTGAGATCGTTTACCTCTTTTTCCTTGAGGAATCTCCATCTGCCTGGACGTACATCAGCGACTGTGAGTCCTGCGTAATATGTACGGTGTAATTTGATGACTTCAAGTTTAAAATACTCAACCATGCGCCGAATCTGGCGGTTTCTGCCTTCAAATATCGAGATTTTCAACGCATTTGGGCTTCCGGGTACACGTCGTGCTTCGTGAGCCGACGCAAGGCCATCTTCGAGAGTGATCCCCTGTCGCATTTCGAGTATCTGTGGGTCAGTCATAGGGATGTCGGTTTCTACAATGTAGGTTTTCTTGACCTTGTAACTTGGGTGCATTAATCGATTTGCTAGATCACCGTCGTTAGTCAGGAGTAAGAGCCCGGTAGTATTTCGGTCGAGGCGTCCGACTGGATAAACACGTAAACCTGTTGCGTCTTTAATCAGATCCATAACTGTTGTTCGACCTTTTTCGTCCTCAACTGTCGTGATATGATTCTTAGGCTTGTTCATCAGGATGTAGGTAAAATCTTCTGGATGAACTTCTGCTCCGTCGACGGTAACCTTATCCTTGTTAGTGACTTTGTGTCCCATTTCGGTAACTACGATACCGTTTACTTTGACTTTTCCATCAGCAATAATCGTATCGGCTTCACGACGTGAACTAACGCCTGAATTAGCGATATACTTGTTTAACCTCCAAGAGCTCTCACTAGAGCTCAGAGACTTGTGGCGAAACTCGGTAGATTCATCTGAATCGTGATCGGTGTCTCGATAGCTACGGTTAACCTTTTTGGCACCGAATTTTTTATCACCAAACTTGTCTTCACGTGGCTTGCGGTCGCTGAATCTGTTGTCACCTGGTCTGTCTTCGCGAGGCTTACGGTCGCCAAAATTTCTATCACCTGGTCTGTCTTCACGTGGCTTTCGGTCGCTGAACTTTCTGTCACCTGGTCTGTCTTCGCGAGGCTTACGGTCGCCAAAA
>CAZJZI010000025.1:31917-33828 GCA_964550435.1 uncultured Chitinophagales bacterium
GTCGCTGAACTTTCTGTCACCTGGTCTGTCTTCGCGAGGCTTACGGTCGCCAAAACTTCTATCACTTGGTCTATCTTCGCGAGGCTTACGGTCGCTGAACTTTCTGTCGCCAGGTTTGTCTTCGCGAGGTTTACGGTCGCTAAATTTCTTGTCAGAATACTTTTTCTCGCCAAAGCTTTTGTCAGATGAGCGTTTTTCAATGTCACGAGAATCGGATTCTCCTCCAACACCATACGTTTTAGAAGTTTTGCGTGGATTCTTATAACCTGCCGCTTCTCCCACTTTAAAACCTGGTTTTCTACTAGATCTAATTGGCTTTTCGGTTGTCTTATCCGTTCTTGGAGCTGATTTACGCTCTCCCTGGCTCGATTTTCTGTCGTCTGAATTCTTCTTCTCGTAACGCTTTGGCTTATCCATGCTAAAAACTAATCACCTGATGCGGATGAAATCCATCCTGATTACAGCCACTTTGGCTGAACCTAATAAGATACGATTAAAAATGGTGCTTTGCACCGGAGAGTGTGGCTTTGCCACGGAGGGTGCTTCGCGGAGAGTACTTCTGGAGAGCGTGACTTCTCAACAGCAATGGGTGTTTATGGGCTTTACTGCTCAACCGCTCAACTGCTTGACAGCTTTACCGCTCATCAAATAAATTGGGGTAATCAGAAATAATCCCATCCACTCCTAATTCGAGCAATCGATTCATTTCTGCTGCATCATTTATGGTCCATGGTATAAGACGCATATTTCTACCGTGTACTTCAGCAACCATTGTAGAATCAACGAATTGGTAGTAAGGAGAATAGATTTCGGGCACAAATCCGAGTCGGTCGATATTTAGGGCGACAGGATCATGGTTTTCGACAAGTAAAGCTAGATGAATACGTGGCTCAATTCTTCGTACGGCTATGAGCGTGTTGGGATCAAAAGACTGAACTACGGACCTGTCGGCGATACCTAGTCTGAATATTTCTTTCACCAAAAGCTCAGCGAAAGTGTCCGGTTGGGGATAATAAGAATCGTATTCACGTGGATCAGACTTTGTCTCAATGTTGTACCAAACTGGTGATTTGTTGTTATCAGAAAGCCATTTTTCTGCGGATTCGACCACCTCAGCAAGTGTAGGTTTGTAAACAGCCATTGGGTATTGGTTCGGGAATCTGGGGTTCCCACGCTTTCCAACGTCGAATGACTGAATTTCGGAATACTCCATTAGGAACATATTTAGCATTTTTGCTTCTTCAGGTAGAACTGGAGATAAATCAGGATGAGATGAAATATCAGGATTGAACCAAGGTTCATGTGAAACAACCAGCATTGAGTCTCTCGAAACAACTAAGTCCAATTCCAATGTAGTAACACCCAGCTCTAACGCTTTGATGAATGATGGAATTGTATTCTCTGGAAGAAGTCCACGTGCACCACGATGTCCTTGAAGATCAGGTTTCGGTATATTAATATGGTTAATTTCCACTGGAGTGATGGGCGTTTTGTCAGGTTTTGAACATGAAGTCAATACCACCAGAATAATTGAAAATATTACAAGTCTCATCTCCCTAAGTTACTACAGCATCAACAATTGTCATAGTGATTATAAACATGAGGTGATTGATTAACAATAATATAATGTATGGCTTCTACGTGGAGAGTATTCACTTTGTGAATACAACGAGCTTGCTTATGCAATTGAACAGTGTGGTTCAGTTACACAGAGTATATGTTAGGGTGGAGTTAGGCCAGTTGGCAGGTCTGGTGGCCAGTTGATCTGCTTTTTCTTCTTGCATTGTGATTAATATGAGTCGTATATTTGGAATCTACTCACAAATGCCCTGGTGGTGAAATTGGTAGACACGCCATCTTGAGGGGGTGGTGCTGGCAACGGCATGCTGGTTCGAGTCCAGTCCAGGGCAC
>CAZJZI010000026.1:0-30731 GCA_964550435.1 uncultured Chitinophagales bacterium
GCCAGGACATCCATTCCCGAACCAAAGAAACAACGAATGGCTTCTTCCGGACGCATGACGATTGGTTCTCCTTGTACGTTGAAGGAGGTGTTTACGATGATGGATTGGCCAGTGAGTTTCTCGAACTCGTTCATCACGGACCAATACAGTGGATTTATGTCTTTATTCACAGTTTGCGGACGAACAGTCCCATCGACGTGAATGCATGATGGTAGCACATTTAGATATTCTTTATGGATACGTGTCGCCACGATCATAAACGGAGATTTGTCTATGTTTGTGTCAAAGTATCCGTGGAAACCCTCTTTTTTGAGTGATGGGCAAAACGGTCTCCATGCTTCGCGATTTTTAACATGTCGGTTCACATGGTCACGAGCATCCGGATTCAATGGATTCGCTAATATTGACCTTCCTCCCAATGCCCGCGCTCCGACTTCCATGCGTCCCTGAAACCACCCTACGATTTCGTTGTCTGCGATTGCCTGAGCAACTTCCTTGGCAATGTTTTCACTTTTAACATAGGGTAATTTGCACTGTTTCAGCACGTTCTCAATCTCGTCATCGGTAAAAGACGGACCATAGTACAGGTGCTCGAGTGACGGTAGCTTCGGAATCTCACCGGTAGTATCGATTTTAGCCAGAAATGCAGCTCCAAGACACACTCCATTGTCGCTCGCAGCTGGCTGGAAGAAGTAATTATCGAATAAATCAGATTCCGCTAAAAGTCCATTTGCCTTGCAATTCATATGAACCCCACCGGCAAAGCAAATATTCTTCGACATGTTCAGTCCGGCGGCATATCGCATTTGTGCAAACAATACCTCTTCAAGCTTTTTCTGAGCTGCAAAAGCAATTGCCGGATAAGGTGCTGTCATTGCGGTTACGTCTGCTGCACGAGGTGCGCCGAGCTTCTCGACCATCAAATCCGTAAATCGACTCCCAAAAGTACGTTTTCCACTGTATCGGAATCGTGGATTCACGGTGTAATGAAACGACTTCCCATCAGTCTGCACGATTTCATCAAAAACGGCCATGATTTCAGGATCCGGAGCACCATATGCAGCCAATCCCATCGTTTTCCCTTCATCCACGTATGCTTTGAAACCCAAGAATTCGGTCACAGAGGCATAGAATCCACCCAATGTATTCGGAAGGACCTCTGTAGCAAGCTCCTTCATAGTACCTTGCTTGTCAACATAGACTAGGCTTGAAGAAGCGACTTCGCCAACTCCATCGTTTACAACCACCACCGCTTCATCGAATCCGGAGGTGTAAATGGCTGAAGCCACATGACTCAAGTGATGGGAATAGAATTTGAAATTCTCTGAAGTCAACTCAATACCGAGTTTTCGCAGTATCAGACCAAGATCATTTCGGATTTTATCCGGATTGTAAAGTGCATTCAGTCCCTGCTGGGCAAGTCGGCTAACATGATCGGTCTCGCTTGGATACTTAGCAATAGTGTCTTCCAGATTCGCGGTGGCAAGCTCGGCATATGTCTCGCAATCCCATGCATATCCTATAGATTTCACTTCCAACCCACGTTTACGGGCTTCTTTCACACAATACTCAATGGCCCGAGCCGGATAGGCATTTGGAGACGTTTTGATTCGATTGAAGCGCTCTTCCTCCGCCCAGGCAATGATTTCGTTATCGCTTACAAGTGCTGCTGAAGAGTTTGGTCCGGGACCGAAAATCCCTAAATATGCATTGTTTTTCATGTATCAGAAATGATATCGGTTTGAATTAGAAGCTGATGAAAATCTGCACTCAGGTAGTAATCAGGCAGAAATTCGATCAATATGATTTAAATAAGTTGAAGCAAGAATTTCGTAGGAAAGGTGTTTTTCAAGATACTCGCGTCCACGTGCACCCATTTCGTTGAGTTCCTGAGCTGGTTTGGTTGCAAAATCCAGAATGGTCTGAGCAAACACCTCAGGATTCTCGGGCTCAATGAAAACACCGCATCCTGCCTCATTGATGATGGATAGGTATCCATCGAAAGGACTGATAATTGGACGACCACTGTACATATAATCAATCCATTTATTTGGAGAAACTCCATAGCGATAAATGGATTTGGACAGTATCGGATTTACAAGCACATCACAACGTGTTAAAAAAGCATTTACGAAACGCCGATCCATTCCAGGCAATAGCACAAAACGTTTGAATCCATCAGTAGCTTCTCGAACATGGTCTGTCAATGGACCATTTCCTATTAAAACGAACCATATTTTATGTTCCTGTTTCTCAAGTAGTCTGGCAGTTTCGATAATTAGATCCATTCCGTTGGCTGTGCCGATTGCTCCGGCGTATCCAATAACAAACGCATCTTTGGCAGGCAATTCTTCGGCCACTGTATCTGGTAGATTTGGCTCAGATACATCGAAAAATTCTGGATCATACCCCATTGGTACGTTCACTACTCGAGCTGCCTTCAGCGACACTTCCTTAACGTGCTGTTCAAGCGCAGGCATGGTACCAATGATCAGATCAGCCCGCTCATACCCCCATTTTTCAAGGAATCCCATCATGCGAACAAACGGATTATTCATTGAGAATCCACCCAGCTCGATAAGTGTCAACGGCCAAATATCACGAACTTCAAACACGAGTTTGCATCCTGTTGCCCATTTCATATAAATGCCAAACCAAATAGATTGCAATGCCAGTGACGATATAAGTACAACATCTGGGTTTTGTTCGACCAATTTTTCTTTGAGCGAGAACAGCTTCCATTCAAATAAAAACATGGACCAGATTCGGGTTAAGTTTAGTCCGAGTCCGACTTCAGGACCATCAAGCAGCCAGTGATGTACTGTTTCATAGTCTTTGAACAGGTATCCATCACGGGATATATAGCCTGACTTGTCAACGGGTTCCCCATTCGACACCGAAGTAATTAATGTCACTTGGTGTCCTTTCCGAGCGAAATACTTTGACAAGTAGAATTGCCTTGTAACAAATTTACAGGCTGGTGTACGCCCGTATTTCGACACCACCAGAATTTTCACTCGACCGATACCCTTTGTTTTGCCTTGAACCTGATGTCCATCACCCTACACGGTCCCTTCAATCCACCTTACAACCTGAAACGCTTCAGCGAAGGGTTTTCCAACGGTTACACCCCAAAATTGGGCACGAATTCGTAAGGCTTCGGGTGAACGGGGATGCGGATAAGCCCGGCGCTCGTACTTGTAACACTCCATAGCATCAATCTTGGCCTGTAGATCTTCTTCTGAAACACCAATAAACAAATTTGGAACAAACCGGCGTGGATCACTTGATGGAATCCATTCTGTTCCTGAGGGGGTCTCGAAAGTGATGATTGCCTGGGTAGTTTCGTGTGCCATAGGACGAGAAGCTATGATCACCGCCTGAAACGTCAACTGATGGTCAATATTTACATCCCCACCGTGATGGGTCAGAATAAGATCTGGTTTAAATGCCTCTTTCTCACGTTCAACCACTTTAATGATATCCAGAAGTGGTACTGAATCAAACCGATTATCCGGAAATGCATGAATTGAAAGCTCTTGATACCCCAATCTGGACTGAGCATCGCGAATATTCTGTTGATGTAATAATAACTCAGATTCCCATTTCTTAACATCACGGATGTCCCCACGTGAAGTAATCCCCTCACCGAGAATTACCACCTTGATCTGGGTACCATCCGCGGACGATGTTAAACGATGGATTGTTCCACCAGGTCCCAACAACTCATCATCTGGATGGGCAACAATGACTAAGATGCGTTTACTATTAAAAAAATTCATTGGTATTCATTTATGTGAAAGTACAACTTCGTTGTAGGGAAAGACTCTTTTGAAGAGTGTGAACGTCTCGCTTCGCGAGAGAGAAGGCGACTTGAGAGCCATACACTTTTTCTGCAAGTATAGCGAGCTTCTCTGGCGATGCCACATTTACGACGCCGTAGGCGCCATTAATTCCCAAGAGAATGGGGTCCCACGTTTAATATCACGACCTGCAGTAAGTCCAATTACAGTATCGTAATACTTTGGTTGTAATCCGTCTCCCGGGCGAATGGTCCTGACATTTTCCGGTGTAAATTTCTCACCTTTTCTCACGTCTTGTACCACATAAACTGATCGTTTGTAGCGTAAACTACCTTTTTCATCGTTCAATATACCATATTGGATGTAGCCAAGTGCCTGAAACGCTCTTTCAGACTCCTCTACCAGTAGTTTCAATTCATGTGGTTCAATACTAAAACCAGCATCAACACCACCATCAGCACGACTCAGGGTGAAATGTTTTTCAATAACTCGGGCCCCTAAGGCAACTGATGCTACAGCTGCACCAACTCCAAGAGTATGGTCCGAGAGCCCGATATGACATCCAAACACATCACGCATGTGAGGAATGGTCAGAATATTTGAGTTTTTTGGTGTCGCCGGATAGGTACTGGTGCATTTTAGCAGCACCAGGTCCTTGCATCCATTCTCTCGGAGCACACGAACAGCATCGTCGATGTCTGCTAATGTTGCAGCTCCGGTGGACATAATCACAGGTTTTCCGGTCTGTGCGACCTTCCGGAGTAATGGCCAGTCCACGTTTTCGAATGATGCAATTTTATAGGCTGCCACACCCATTTCTTCGAGAAAGTCTACCGATGTGGAATCGAAAGGTGTACTAAAGGGCATCATTCCCAATGATTTTGCCTTTTCAAAAATAGGCTTATGCCACTCCCAGGGTGTATGGGCCAACTGATACAGTTCATACAAGGTTTTCCCATCCCATAGCGACTTCGGATCATCAATTGAGAAGAGTCCGCCACGGATATCTATAGTCATGGTATCTGCCGTGTAGGTCTGTAGTTTGATTGCATCAGCGCCGGCATCTGCTGCTGCCTGAACGATTTCAAGAGCACGGTCTAATGACTGGTTGTGATTCCCACTCATCTCCGCAATGATAAACGGGCGGTGCGAATCACCAATGGTAAACTGTTCGAGTTGGATATCTTTCATTCTAGGTAGGATACTGATGAGTTTTTTGGTATCAATAAGTTAAATAATTGCTAAAATCACCTACCGTTTGGGTTTCGCGGTGGGGTCGCTATTCGACGGTTGGGCTTTGCGGTTGTAAGTAAACAGGTTCTGCTGACCCGCTCGCCTGCTGACCCGCTCGCCCGCTAACCTACTTCCTAACAACATAATCCCCAATAATGAGCACATCCACGATATCTGTGGCGAGAGCATCTATACCTTCGAGTGGATGATGCACAATGGGTTCTTCGTGACGGTTGAAGGAGGTATTAATGAGTGCCGGTTCACCAGTGGCATCATAATACGCTTTTAACAGCTTGTACATCAATGGATTATCGGATTCTCCCACAACTTGTGGACGCGCTGTTCCATCAATGTGTACTGCCGCTGGAGCCTTGGATTTCATATACTCGGTGCAGTCGTAGGTTACTGTCATGTAGCGACTTGCAATGTGATCCTGTTCCCATCCGATGTAGCAATCCTTAGCGATATCTTCCATCGATACCGGAGCAAACGGCATAAACTCTGTTCTATCCATTCGATGATTGAGCCAATCATTCACGCTTCGGTCTTTGCAATGGTAGATAATGCTGCGGTTACACAATGCACGTGGACCAAATTCCATGCGACCCTGAAACCAGCCAACAACCTGATTATTGGTGATGGCTTCAACTGCAGCTGACACCACGTCGTCAGATTTGATGTATGTTAAATCAGGGAATTTTTTCAGTTCAGCTTCGATTTCGTCATTGGAGAATCCTGGCCCCTGATACATGTTGTCCCACTGGACTTTAGGAGTTCCTTTTTGATGTAAATATCCTGCTACCGCACCTACACAGAGTCCACCATCGCCCATTTGAGGCTGAATGAAAATGTTTTTAACGCCTGGTATCTCCATGACACACTGGTTGACCCGAACATTTGCAAACACACCACCTGCCATACACACGTATTCTGCTCCCGTTTGCTTGACATAATGGGTTACAAGTTCGGTAATGCACTCTTCCAAATGGACCTGAGCCGCGGCGGCTACGTCTTCACGGGAATTCGATGCGATGAGTTGCTTGAGTTCGTCACTGAAATTGCTGTAAAACGGTCTGAATAGCTCACCCGATTTCCCATAAACCTGACCATCTTTTACATAGATCATCTCACGCATCTTAGGGAGCAATTTTTGTGGATTCCCATGTGCTGCAAGGCCGGTGACTTTTCCCTCATGTCGATGTGGAGTAAATCCCAGTAATGCGGTAATTCTTCCATAAAAGAAACCTAACGAGTCTGTACTGGATCCACGATACAACACATCCATAGAGTCTTGAGTGAACATACTTACAGTTACGGCCATAAAGTCACCACGTCCGTCACTGGTTACGACCAATGCACGTTCAAATGGAGAAAAACAATAGGCTGAGTAGGCATGTGCTTCATGGTGATCGATACTCACCGATTTGAGCTGGAGTCCGTTGGCTTTGACAAAATCCTGATATTCTGTACGCTTGCGACAGTCCTGCTCTATCTCGCTGGCGATACGCTCCCGAAAGGTGTCCAGGCCGTTGGGATTGTTCAGTGCTTCGTAAACGATACGATCATGATAGGCCAACAGATGTTTTTCTGCATCGAATCCGGCGCTCCAACCATAAGCGATAATATCAATCTCATCTAAAGTGACTCCAGCGGTTTTCAGACAGAAATTGACCGAATTTACCGGCCAGTTGTGATCCATTTTTATACGGGTAAATCGCTCTTCGCTGGCCGCGGCAAGAAGCTTACCATCTTTTACGATACAGGCACTTGCCGTTTCGTCGTTTGCTATTCCTAAAATAATCATGAATACGTGAATAATGACCGGATTCGCGTCCGATCGGCGTTTAGATTAATAACGTTGACCCGTAAAATGGTCAAGCAGGGACAAATTTATGATACAATTCATTGATGCGAGCCAAAAACCGCTCCGGACTTCGTCCGTCTATGAGAGGTTTCTTAGGTTGAAATCCGTCTATGGCTCCAATCCCATACTCCAGATCTGTGTCAGAAAACAGTCCGACATCAATAACTGCTCCCATTCGAACTGCATGTGAATGATTGGGCATCTGGTTTTCGGTGTAATACCCACACAGTACTGTTCCTCCGGTGGTAAGGGCTTCGAACAGTATCCCACTCGAGGGAACCACTTTTACTCCACATTCCAGCATAAGACCAAGCATTTCATCGGCTGAAACATCACGACGTAGTTCCGTATGTGGATGCGTTGCGATTTCTGCTTTCAAGGCATCAAAATGTTCGTAAGATGATCCGGTCACCAGTACAATGCGGTCGAATCTTGCGGACTCTTTCACTTTAACCCAGGTAGAATGGGTCAAATTTTGAGCGTCTGAACCGCCAAAACAGATAAATACAGACTTCGGATTCCCCGAATTTCCATTATGTTGATTTCGGGCAGCATTCAAGAATGCCGGTCGCAACAATACATAATCGAGCCCTAAAGCAAATTCGGTGCCCGGCAACGCCTTGTAGGCAGATTCTCTTGCGCCGGGTGACTGATTGATAATCAAATCAGCATGGCAATCCGCTTTGAGCAGATCGTCTATGCAAATCAAAGCCGCACACTTACTCCTAACCTGGTGTTGATATCCTAAATCGAATCGATACCCATCCAGAACTACCAGATCTGTGGGATCAATCATTGCCAGAAATTCAATTTCCCGATCGATTCGATGCACTGAAAAACCGAGCATTTCAAACTTCGAGGTCACATCTTCAGTGATTTCGCGACACACAAACTCAGGAGCATAACTCTGTTTCAACATTTCGGCAAGAGCGCCAGATCGGACCAAATGCCCCAAACCCATTTGCACGTTACCATCGGCCCGAAAAAGAATTCGGGGTTTAGTCATAGGCAGCGCCGATGTGTCCGGCGGTTAATGAGTCTCTTAATGCCTGTGCAGCACGATGCATATCAGCTTGTTCAAGTAGAATTGCAGCTTCCTGAAGTTCCACAATCGGATCATCATACTGCTTCTTCTGCAGATTCTTCCGATTTACATCCAGTAAAAAAGGAAATTTCTGCACAAAGCGCCCTAAAGCGTTCAGTCCATGGTCATTTTCGGCTTTATTCGATAAAACGGCAGACATGAACACATAATCTTCCGGATAATCAACCGTGGTACGTATAGCTGCTAATTCATTAGCTCTGGCAATATGAACAACATGAACACTGAATCCACTATTGTTCCGGAAATGATGAGTAACATGTTCCAGATCAGCATCATTAAGACTACGACTTTGAAGATCGATCAATGATGCACCATGAATCACCTCAATATTCATACCGAGAGGCATTCCTGAACTGCATGTGTAGTCGGCATCGGATCTGCTATGTGCTTCTATTACCTGATCCAATACCGTCAAATCAAGAAGCGGATTGTCCGCGGTTAACCTCACAACAGTATCAAATTCATACTCCTGAGTTATTTCAATAAACCGGCTTAATACATTTTTCTCATCCCCACGGAAGCAGTTTACCCCATTCGAATCACACCATTCAGCAATTGGATCATTGACCAGTCCTTGCGCAGTTGCAACGACGATGGTTGCCTCGTGAGTGGACTTTTTAAGTTGGGAAATGATACACTCCAGCATGGTAGATTCTGAACCAATTGGCATCGGAAGCATCACTTTGCCTGGAAGTCTCTCGGACTGCATCCTTGCTTGAATTATTAATCCTATTCTGTTTTCGGTTTTTGACATATTCACTATCTGATGGTCCATCCGCCATCTATACTGAATGTTTGTCCGGTAGTATATGAAGATGCATCCGAAGCGAGATATACGAAGATTCCGGCTAGTTCTTCGGGCTGACCTATACGACCCAGACAGGTTTTAGCGCCAAGTTTCTCAATGAACTCAGACTTTTGCTGAACTGCTGTCGATGGAAAAGGTCCAGGTGCAACCGCATTAACCGTGATCCCTTCTTTTCCAAGAGCACTGGCATAGTATCGGGTTAATTGTCCGACACCGGCTTTGGCAGCACCATAATGTGGTGGATTCCACATCTCCGGATTATCATCATAAATCCCGAAATCAGGCGCAACAACGCCGTACATCGACGATACATTTATGATGCGTCCCGAAGCACTTTTCCTCAGGTATGGAATTACGTCGCGTGTAGCACGAAACACACTATTCAAAGTGCCATCGATTCCAGTAGCAAATTCCTCATCTGACATCGAAAATGGATGCTGACCTTTCAGGTAAAAGGCATTATTAATCAGGACATCAATACGTCCTTGCTTGGAGTCGATATGTTTGAACGCATTTTGCATCGAGTCTGCTTCTGAAATATCGCAATTCACGAAAGTAGGACCATGTTGGGATTCCAAAAGTGAAGAAAAGGCCTCTTTGAATTTCGATTCAGATCTTCCCAGAACATATACCGTTGCACCATGATGAATCATACTTTCGACGATCGCTGCACCGAGGTATCCGTATCCGCCCGTAATCGCAACGATTTTCCCGGTTAGATCAAATGTTCGTGTCATATCAGTGGCTCCACTTTGATGGCATCAGAATGTCATTTGGAAGTTGCTCAGTAAACTCTGGTAAAGTCTCAGCATTCTCGAGGGACTCCAAAACTTCTGACAACTGTGACATATTCTGGACACCGATGATTACTTTGTCCACCAATTTATATCCAAGCACATGAGCAAGCAGTGCTGCCGGAAGGTTGGCGGTAGTAGCCTGCAAACTTCGCACCACCGGAGCGATCGGGGTGAATCGCTCGGGAAAATCACGAAGGAAAAAGAGTCCTTGCAAGTATGCTGATCGTGCATGGATTTCGGTGCCGTATGATTTCAGGATCTCGAAATAAGGCACAAAACGTCTGTCGAAGTAGTTAACTGGAATCTGAATCAGATCCGGGATCATATCTGCTTCTAAAAGTAGATCCAGTTCTGATGGTTCATTAAGGCTGTATCCGATTTTCTGAATGAATCCATCGGCTTTTTGCTCGTTAAGGACTTCCCACTGTTCGGGATGCTTGAGTAAATTTTGCGGGCGATGTGACAGATACCCATACAGTGAGTCATGCTTAAGAATCTCAAGCGTATTGTGAAGTTGTTCCACAATACTCACATTACTCTCAGGTGGCGTGTACTTCGAAACGATTTGAAATCCATCGGTTCCAAGCTCACCAAGAACCAATTCTGCAGTTCCATAGGCACTGGCAGTATCGAGTACCGAAATTTCGTTGGATGCAGCAAACTCAAGCACCGATTTTACGGTGTGTTTATCGGGCTGGCCGGTCCGGTTCGATATACCGTATGGTAGTCCAAACTGGACAGTACCAAGTCCGATGCGCGAGGATTTAAGTAAAGAAGCGTTCAATGGATTCGATTACGAAGTCTTGTTGCTCGTCGGTTAGTGTTGGATACATAGGTAAGCTTAGGCAGCCTCGATAATACGCTTCTGCATGCGGATAGTCACCCGGTTTGAATCCGAGATTTCGATAGTATGGCATGAGATGAAGCGGGATATAGTGCACCTGAGCGTAGATGCCTAAAGATTTTAGGTAGTTATAAAGCTCCAGTCTACGGGGAGTTTCGAGAATGTAAAGGTGGTATGCGTGGCCCGGGACGGAACCAGACTGGCCAAGGACGTAGGGGTTGCCGTGGAAAGCACGGGCGTATCGGTCGGCAAGTGCTCTGCGGCGAGCGAGCCCTGAGTTGGCTCGCTGCAATTGTGAGAAACCGAGCGCAGCCTGAAAATCGGTAAGTCGATAGTTGTACCCGAGCTCCTGCATTTCCATATACCACCCTGGTGCAGAGTCTGGTGGCATAGACGTTGGAATAGAACCATCGCGCAGGGGACCATCCAGCCCGGCGGCAAAGCTCAAATTTTGTGTAAACGCATCGGCCTGTTTGGTTATACCGTGGGTCCGCAGTACGAGCAATCGCTCGTATAACCCGGGGTTGTTTGTGGTGATCATACCACCTTCGCCGGCTGCGATGTGTTTAACTGGATGAAACGAAAAGATGGCCAGGTCAGCAAAAGCCCCGTTCCCGCAACGTTGTTCGGTTCCAGTGCTATCAACGAAGGATCCACCTGGAGCATGACAGGCATCTTCGATGATCCAGAGTCCAAATGTATCTGCCAGTTCGCGAAATGCTTCCAGATTCACTGCTCTACCTGCGAAGTCTACCGGAATGATTCCGGCGTAGGTTCCTTTTGGTGCAGATTCCAGTTTTCGTTTAACGGCGTCCACATTAAGTAGATATGTGTCAGGATCGATATCTGCAAAGTCGACTTCCCCCCCACAGTATCTCACGCAGTTACCCGATGCCGCAAAGGTAATCGGAGATGTGATCACTTTCTGTCCTGGAGAAACGTCCAGTGCCATAGCACATAAATGTAACGCAGCCGTTCCGTTCGAAACAGCAACTGCATGCTTTGCTCCGACATAATCGGCAAATGCCTGCTCAAAACGAGTGATTTCTGGTCCCTGAGTCAGGTAATCGGACTGAAGTACGCGCGATACTTCCTGGACATCTTCAGGTGTAATGTGCTGGCGACCGTATGGAATCACGTGATTCGTAGGCATAAATTAGGCTTTGAAGTCGGGATCAACGTGTTGGGAAATGAGTGATCGTAACTCATCCACACTCACCCAATCTTCGTTTTCGCCCGAGTTGTACTGAAATCCTTTTGGCACTTTCTTCGCGTTGAAATGTGATACGAAGTCCTCGATTTTCCACTTGTGAACGGAAGGAAGTATGGCATAGTAGCTTCCCAGGTCGTATGTGTAAAAAGAGTCAGACGATGTGATCATCTCTTCATGAATCTTTTCACCAGGACGAATACCAATTACCGGTTTTTCGCATTCAGGACCTATTGCTTCGGCAATATCCAGGATTCGGTAGGATGGTAACTTCGGAACAAATAACTCCCCACCCCAGGCAGTGTCCATTGCATGAAGAACCATATTGACACCACCCTCTAATGTGATATTAAAGCGGGTCATTTCGGGATGGGTTATCGGAAGTACCCCGTCTTTGCGTTTTTTCAGAAAATAAGGGATCACAGATCCATTAGAACCCATCACATTACCATATCTAACAACAGAAAACGTGATTTTTCGGTCCCCTTTGATGTTATTTGCTGCGATAAACAGCTTATCTGAAACCAGTTTTGTAGCACCATAAAGATTAATTGGGGCTGCAGCTTTGTCTGTAGACAATGCTACAACCTTTTCAACCTTATTCTCAAGGCAGGCACGAATCAGGTTTTCTGCACCATTTATATTTGTTTTAACACACTCGTCCGGATTATACTCTGCAATAGGGACATGCTTCATGGCCGCTGCGTGAATTACATAGTCAATGCCACTGAGTGCCCGTACCAGTCTTGGATAATCACGCACGTCACCGATGAAAAAACGGATCATCGGGTATTTGTCATGCGGATAATCCTGAGCCATTTCAAACTGTTTCTGTTCATCGCGGGAAAAAATCACCAGACGTTCAACTTTAGGCCAATCACGAAGAACGCGGGCAATAAATGCACGGCCCAATGATCCGGTACCACCAGTGATGAGAATCGATTTTCCGTTTAAATCCATGATTTTATAGAATTAAGAGCTCATTCGCTCAACAAGAATTGGCATGGCCAACTTGTAGATGAGAGTAGAAATAATGAACAATCCAAAGAAGAATGCATTTACTATCATGAATTCTTCAAAGAACATGACTTCTGCACCTGTAATCCAACTTCTTGTCGTTGTGATCAAATAAGAAAGTGGGTTTAATTTAAATACTAATGATGCAATTCCACTTGTGGGCATTGCAAAAACAACTGGAGATACATACATCAGAAACTGAAACACCAAAGGAAGCAATTTGTGGATATCGGTGTAAAGTACACCTACTGGAGTCACCAAAAGGCCTATTGTGGTTCCAGTTAGTATCAGTGATAGCACACCCAAAGGTAGATAGAGAAGAGTCCATGACATCTCAATACCAAAGAAAAAGAGAGCAACTACAACAAGTACTACTTTAATTGAGCTGTTAAATAATGTCTTTAGGATACCTGATAAAATCAGTGCTTCTTTCGGAAACTTGAGTTTCGTAAGCATAGATTTAGCATTATTGGTTTCATTCAAAGGGGCAAAGACAGACTCTGTTAGAATTTGCCACAAAAGTGTCCCGGTAAAGACATAAACGGGATAAGGAATACCTGTATCCTGAAGAGTTACGATACCCGTATTACTTAGAAATACCCAAGCAAGGGTTTGTGTTATTGGTAAAATAAAAGCCCACAGAATACCGAGTATCGTCTGTCGGTACTGTGCGCTGATGTCTCGTGATGCTAATCGCCATGCGAGGTCTTTGCTTGAAACTACATCAGAAAAGAGTTCCCGAATCATTGAAACAGGGTTCCGAAGCCCTGATTGTGAAGAATATTCCGTTACCTTCAATGACATATCAGATTCTTTTGGATTAGACTTTGTAATACTCACGGTACCACTCAACAAATTTCTTCACGCCTATGGTGACAGGTGTTGTTGGATTATATCCGAGATCTGACGAAATATTACTAACATCAGCATGTGTAGCAGAAACATCTCCAGGCTGAATTGGCATATAGTTTTTGATCGCCTTGATACCTGTATATTTTTCGATCAGGTCGATATACGTTTCGATAGTAACCGCATTTGAGTTTCCGATGTTATAAATTCTGTAGGGTGCTGACGAACGGGACGGATCGGGGGTAGTTCTGGAAATCCAGTCAGGGTCGGGAGTTGACGGATGTTGCAAACATTTGACTACACCAGATATTATGTCATCAATGTAGGTAAAATCACGCACCATTTGACCAAAGTTGAACACATTTATGGGTCTATGTTCAATGATTGATTTAGTAAAAAGAAAGATTGCCATGTCAGGGCGACCCCACGGACCATATACAGTAAAAAAACGAAGTCCAGTTGTTGGAATATTGAATAGATGGCTATAACTGTGTGCCATCATCTCGTTAGATTTCTTGGTAGCTGCATACAATGTTATTGGGTGCTCTGTACTCTCTGCTTCACTAAATGGCATCTTCCGGTTTAGACCATACACGCTTGATGTACTGGCGTAAACCAGATTTTCTACATGAAAATGTCTACAGCACTCCAGAATGTTAACAAATCCAATCAAATTACTGGTCACATAAGCATCAGGATTTTCAAGTGAATATCTCACTCCTGCCTGAGCTGCAAGATTGCATACTATTTGAATATTCTCAGATTCAAATAGCTTAGTTAATGACACTTTGTCGCTGAGCTCAAGTTTTATGAAACAGGAATCAGCAAAATCGGAAATAGGGACCTTGTTTCCATATTCCATTGAGTCAACATCTACATTTATCGATCTCAGTCGATTTATTTTGAGATTGACATCATAGTAGTCGTTCAAATTGTCTAAGCCAATAACATCATAACCCAGTGACAACAGTTTTTTCATCAAGTGAAATCCGATAAAACCGGCTGCACCTGTTACGAGTATTTTTTTATTAATCATTCGAGCTGTTAGCAGTAATTTTGAGATGATTGAGGAAACCTCTGAGTGTGACAAATACAGTCCCCAAAATCAGTCCTAACATAATGTATAAAATCACTATCCCTGACCTGTTACTGTTAATCGGCTCTACTGGTATTTGTACTGGATTCAAAACCGCGAACATCGGTGTATCCTGCTTCAATCGGACTCGAGTTTCCTCTACTCTAAGAAGGTACTGCATATAGCGTTGCCTGGCTAGTTCCGATTCACCCAAAGCTACGTTAAGTTCCACTTGTGAAGCGTTGGAAGTAACACCCCGATTTCTGTCTTGTAAAGTGGAAATTCTTGCTAACGCATTTTGATAGTTCGCTTCAGCTTCAGCCAGAAGTTCTTCAAGAAATTCAAGGTCGTCCTGTGTTTTTTTAACTTGGAAGTCAACGACTTCTTGCATTAAGACCTGTGTTGCACCACTCACTAAATCGGCAGCTGCAACGGGGTCATTTAGCTCAGCCTTAATCGTAATCATATTACCTTCTACAGTAATCTCAAGAGCAGAAGTCAACCTCTCTAGAGCATTTCTTTCAAAACTAGGTACTATGAGGTGATCAGGCATAATGATAACTGATTCTGAACTAGGGATATTTTCATCGGTTCCGGATCCCATAGCTGAAGGTGCCTGTATGGGTGCATTAATCTGTGCTTTGACTTGTTCATCCTGAAACAAACCAACCAGAAAATTGATTATCCGCCCAGGAAGTCCTATTGTCCAATCACTAACGTAAGACATTATCGTTTTACGTTCCTGACTCAGGATATAATCAACAGATTTTATTGGCTCACCGACAGATACCTGTCGTATTTGGATATCACCGATTTTTCGTGCAACAGGATAGGTATTAAGCAAGTTGGGCATCATGAACTCATTGACAATTTGCCCGTCACTACCTTGCATGTTGGGTAAGTTTATACCCGCTAAACTGGCTAATCTGCTTGCAGTTTGATTTCCTCCAGACGAATTTGAATAGGTCAAAAGTGTTTGACTTGCCTCATATCGAAAATCTTCATTTACAGACACAACTATTCCAATAATGGCAAAAACACCCATAAATACAGCCAGTGTTAGCCACTTTGAAATTAGAAAACTCGTAAAGGATCGGGCCTTAACGTAGACTTCTGGTATCGAGATTTCATCTTCTACTCTGATTTTTCCCACTGGAGTATACCTAATTTGAGTTTAATTGCTGAATCAAGAGTAGAATCGTAATCAATGATGTCGTAGTCTGGGCAGTTCTAGACAAGAATTGGTCATAATCAAACCCTGAGTCTTCCTGTAGTTTTTCAGGTTTCATAGCAATCTGAATAGTTGAGCCGGACTGTACTTTTGGATAGCGCCGGAACCACAAGAATCGCTTGGTACTCAGAACCTGACCGTTTTTAAGAGTTACAGTTACTGAGCTTTTATCTGCGTTTTCATCGAAACCACCAGCATAGTTCTGGATGTACCATTTTGCTGATTTCTCACCCTGAAACGTAAGATTTATACCTCGACTGATCAGTGTTTGATCAACAGCCATATTCATTCTAGTAGCAGTTGGTAAGATAGAAACAATGTTTTCGCGCCGCGCTATAGTAATTACATCACCTTCAAATAGAATCGGGTCATATGCTTCATTACGGTTGTTTGCCATCACATCTCTTAAGTTTGTAATGATATAACCACGCTCACCAAGAGTTCTGAAAACCGTGCTTCCAATTGGATCTGCTTGAGATCTTAATCCACCTGCTTCAGAAATGATATCACTCAAATGAACCTGACGTGACTCAAGTGGATATACACCTGGGTACTCGATCTCACCGTTAATTTCTACAGTTCTGTTTAACTGAAAACCAGGGGTTTGTCGAACGACTACATTATCGTAGGGTTTTAAAACGAATCCAGATTCTGGTAATATAACGTTGTAGTTGTCATCCAGTTCCAATGTAATTAATTCCATTGAAAGAGGTCGATCCGGATATATATTCGTTCTGAATACTTCTACACGATTCTGAGCCGCCCCAACCGCGAAGCCACCTGCGGTAATCATCAGATCCTTAATTGTTAAAGTAGGATCGTATGTCAGTCTTTGAGTTTGTTTAACAGCACCAGTTATAAACAAATCACCAATATTGGAAAAACTTGTTCGATCGTAGATAAGTATATTGTCATTTGGTTCAAGAGGGGTATCTAAACCAGATTGAGATCCATAATTTACTGGAATATAGCTTGCTACAGTTGTATCAGCTATACTTCTCCGTTCAATATAACCGCGTTCGAACGAGTTTGGTAGTAATCCACCTGCTAAAACCAATGCATCGCTCACTTTCATGTCTTCTTTAAATCCGAAGTCTCCCGGATAGCTAACCGAACCAGAAACTGATACCTTGTTAAATAAGTTGTTTCTGGAAGACCTTACTAAAATCAAATCACCAGATTTTAATGGAACCTCTTCTTCTCCTGACATGATTTTTGCGAGATTAAATTCAAGTAATATTATCTCTCCATTAGAATATCTTCGGATTTGAACAAAATCAGGGTAAGCTGTATCACTTAAACCACCAGCATGGCCAATGAGATCAATCAATGACTCAGTGTCAAGCATCTCATAACGCATCGGGCGTCTGACAGCTCCTTCGATTCTAACAATAGTCTGAGCTACAGGAACGTTAATTACATCGTTGTTTAATAAATTGAATTTGTACTCTGCCGATGGATTACTCATTAGTTTGTACACATCAAGTGTCGTCGTTTTCCCGGCACGAATATGTTGAATTTGACGGACAGTACCGATTTCACTTGGACCACCTGCTACAGATAACAAGTTAAAGGCCGAGTTCATAGCAGATAAATAGTAAGTTCCAGGCCTAATTGCTTCTCCAAGTACACTTACGGAAATTGGACGTGTTTCCTGAACAGTTACAACAAATTGATCTTGTCTGAACTTAAAATATGGGTCAAAACGTTGCCGGAGTAAGCGTTTTGCATCGGCTAAAGTCACACCTCCCAGGTAAACTTGGGGCATGTCATTAGGTTGTATATAGCCTGCATCATTTATCTCTAAAGCTAAGTCGATTTGAGATTCTCCAAAAATGGTAACTCGTACTACATCATTTGGTCCTAAAACGTATGTTTCACTAGCATTAGAACCCTCAGTTAATCGATAAATTTCAAGTAGATTATCCTGAAATATATGTTGTCCATAAATCTTGCTTAATTCAGCTTCACGCTTCTCGGCATCCAACTCTGCCTGTAACTCTTGCAGAGTCTCGGTAATTATGCGCTCATACCTTGGAAACAATTCAGGGGTGATATTCTCATAGATGATCCCCTTTTCCAGTAATCGCATCCTCATATCCTGCTCGGTAACTGTTCTGATAGATGCAGGAAGTCTAAATTCAGGTTGCAAATCTTGGAGCAACGTCTCAAGTGCGCGCTGCTTTTGGTCGATGTCTTGATTTTTTGAAAACTCAATTTCGTACAAGGTTTGCATAATCACATCCCGATAACGACCCAGATTTTGCTCTTGGATGTTTTCAAGCAGTATCCCTTTTCTTGCAAGTGCAGCTCTAAGTTCTTCTCTACTAATTTCACGTCTAGCAAGCTCTTGAGAAAGTCGTGTATTGTTGAACGTCCCAACAAAGTCAGATGGATCATAGGATTCTGGGACATTTGACAATCCACCTTGTACCCCTTGAGTCTGTTGATTGCCGCCACTACGCTGCATTTGAAACTGTTGCAACTGCCTCCATTGTTCATCTGTAAGTCCTGCTGGACGATTCGATGACTGTCCTGTTTGTGCCATGAGTGGCACTGCAGCAATTAACATCACTAAAAAAATGAATAATTGTGCTAGACGTACTGATTTCATAGATAAATGGTTGTATTGTACCAAATTAATTGTTCGATTATTAATCAATTACTGGCCTCGTGCGAACAGTTGAATTTAATAAACGGTCGTATCCCGCCAAAATTACTGAAAACACGCATTACTTTCAGCAATTTTTGATGATCCGCTGAATCTCTGTCCCTTATGAAATACTGTGCAAGTTTACTCAAGACTCCAATTCCTCATAAATCAACAAGCGAACTGCTGGTAATTTTGTGGTTTCATCGGAACCAAATACTACTGTTCGAATCTTTCTGTTGATTAGTATTTCGGTCTTTTCCGACAATGTCGCCAGATATTCCCGGTCAATGTGATCTCCTACTATGGCAATATCCAATAGATCCGAATCTCGGCCTGCTGCCAAATCTCCGGTTAGATACACGTACTTGAGTGACCCGAGTTTCGAAACTATTTGATCCAGTATCTGGTCTACACCAAAATGCTTCATGGCCAGATTGTGCAGATCACCAAACAATGGATACGATGCGTTGACCCGATACATTTTCTTGTTACCCTCTTTGAACGACTCAATTAATCCAGCTTCCTCAAACCTGTTAAGTTCTAACCGGATTGAGTTTGTACTGTCCTGAAATTCTTTCTCAAGACCACGCAGATAGGCTTTCTGTTGTGGATTCAAAAAGAACCTGAGCAACAGCTTAACACGTGTTTTATTGCTGATTAATACGTCTAACATTTCAGAAGGGCAGCATTACGGAGACTAAGATTTTAACATGCGCGATCAACAACCTTTGACTCTGTTTTGTTGAGTATACATAAGAATACTGATCTTAAAGTTGTGTATGGCAGCTTTGCATAGCTCCGCCAACGTGAGTCACAGTTGTACTCACAAGAATGAGTAGCAAATTTACTCAATTTATATATTTGAGCAAACTTAAAAGTCGTATCAGATGTTATTTGCTTGCTCTTTTATTTTCTCGATTCGGGCAATTGGAACGTTAATCAACATATCACATTGGATAGAGTCTATGCGCAGTCTTACCGTTTTATTGGAGACTTGCAATACAACGCCTTTCATTCCAACCATACTTCCACGTGAAATTTCGACAAGATCCCCTTCGGTGAGGTCATCGATATCTACTCTTTCAGCGTCATCCAGGACCAACATCATGAGTTCAATCTCATCAGGTGTAATCTCAACGAGTTTTTTGTTCCACATTACACTGTGCAAGACAGAATCATCTTGAAGTACCTGAACGCGTTCGTACTCGTCAACATGGGCAAATACATATCCCGGCAAGGCTGGCTTTGTGACCTTCTTCCATCGATCGCTCCAACGTACTTTCGTTTTAATAACCGGACAGTAATTTATTATACCCGCTTCCTCCAGCCTGGATGCGATTTTTAACTCGTGACGAGGTTTCGTATAGAACGCCCTCCAGACCCTGTCTTGCACCGTGTTTGTGTCCTGAATTGATTGCTTCATATAAGGCACCAAGTTACTAAAAATCTTGCGTACTTAGACCTGAAAAATTCTTACATCCACAACTCTGCAAGCATACGAAATGAAGCGATTACTACCAGGATTCCGAATATAAGTTTGATTAAACTTGTGTTTATCCTGTTATGTAACCAGACCCCGATCATGCCCCCAAAAAACGATCCTATGACCATTGGAAAACTTACCCCGAAGTCGACGTACCCAATGGTATACGGTGATATCGTAACCCATGTAGTTGCTAATGAGTTGAGCATTTCTGTTCCTGCTGATACTAAGTCTTGTCCAGGAGATCGCAGCATATATTGACTAAATCCTGCTATTGAAATAACTACGATGGCAAATTGAGCAACACTAACGGCTTTCTTGAGTGTGTATTTGAAAAGTAAATTCATCACAGGAACCATAATGATTCCACCTCCAAGACCGGAAATAGCAGCTAAAAAACCACCCGCTGTTCCTGTTACAGCAATATGTCCGGGTTCCATCGGACGCTCAATCCCTTCTTCTTTGATCTGTTTGCGGGTTTTATAGCCATTTCGAAGAAAATTCAGTCCGGTATAGAGCAAGACCACACCAATTAATACCAAAAACTCATCTCTTGAGTACCATTCAGAAGTAGCCACAAGTTTCCCCAACGTTGTTCCTAGAATTCCAACGATACCCACAAAGGCACTTTCACGAAGAAATGCACTTTTTTGCTGAATTTGCTTTAACGTACCTCCCGCAGTCGCTGTGAAAGTACAAAAAAGAGAAGTTCCGATGGTCCATAATTCCGGATTATTCACTCCACCTCGATCAAACAAGTAGAATAATACCGGAGTAAATATAGTCCCGCCTCCAATCCCGAGTAGACCAGACATCGTGCCAGCAAATAGTCCAACCAGAACCAGAATCAATATCAACATCAAATTATCCTTTTAATGTTACGATGGTACAACCGGGCCCACCTTGTTCCCACGCAGCCAGGTTAAATGATTTAACTTCCTTACGCCCATTTAAATATTCGTGAACCAATTTTCTTAGGATTCCATCACCCTTTCCATGGATGATTTCAGCCTGTGACAATCCAGACATGGCTACTTTGTCCAAAAAGTAGGTCAGTTCCTGAATAGCTTCATTGCCGCGTTTTCCACGAAGGTCAAGGGTTGAAGAGACCGCTCGAATGATTCCGTCATCCGGATCATCACCCGATGATAAAATAACAACACCGCCACGTTCTTTCTTTTTGCCAACTGGCATCTGAACCTTGACAAGATTTTTATACTTTGTCTTAAGCCGAAGCCCGGAGGCAAGCACCACAGCCTGATTCCCATTCACCTCAACAAGCTCCCCTGTCGTACTACCGTCGATCATTCGAACTGTATCTCCCACAACAGGAGGTGTACCTAGTGCTTTTGGAGCTTTTTTTTCAGCGACTTTTTCCAACTCCACATTGATTTCGTTCTGAGAGCGATCGACATCCTTGCGGATTTGTTTGATATCCTGTTTTCCGGCTTTCTCCTCTACGATACGCCTTACTGCGTCTTCGATGCGTTTATTGGCTCCCTGCATGATATCACGGGCTTCTATGAGCGCTTTCTCGCGGATTTTATCACGCTCACGGGTCAGATTCTCCATTTTCTCCTGATATCCTGCAATGAGTTTATTGGCTTCGGCCAGACGAGTATCGGCCTCGATTCGGATGGACTCAGTATTTTGGGACTCTTTCTCAATTGCGGCTATGAGCTGCTCCAGCCTGTTCCGAGAGTCTCCTATCAATTCTCTTGCTCGCGACAACACAGGACCAGGAACCCCAATCCGCTGTGCGATTTCGAAGGCATAACTACTGCCTGGAAGTCCTTTTCGGAATCGATAAGTCGGTGACAACGATGTCTGATCAAACTCCATGGATGCGTTTACAGCAGCGGGATGATTATGTGCAAAAACTTTGAGATTACCATGGTGGGTAGTCACTACACTTAGTGAGCCCTGTTCAATGAGCAATTCGATCAATGACTGATACAGTGCGACACCCTCCTCAGGATCGGTTCCTGTGCCTGCTTCATCAATCAAAACCAATGAATCTTTTCCTGCCTGAACCGCAGTTTTACGCATCCAGGTAAGCCTCGATGAAAACGTACTCAGGTCATTTTCAATAGATTGTTCATCCCCCATATCGACATATATTGACCCGAAAACCGGAATTCGCGAACCTTCACGTACTGGCACAGCATATCCACACTGAACCATGAGTGAAAGTAGACCAAGTGTCTTAAGAGCTACTGATTTACCTCCGGCATTGGGACCTGTGATTACCAGACAACGCTCATCTGCCTCTAAGGTGAGATCAAGTGGCACAATAGATGCCCGATTTGACTCGCGAATCGCCTTTAACAGCAGATGCGGGTTGTATCCACGGACGATATGTACCGGGCGTCGCTCCTCGTATTTACCACTGCTCTTTGCGGAAAATCTCTCCGATATCTCAGGTATTACCCCATCCAGATCGATCGATAATCGAGCTACAGCAAATCCGGCGTCAATTTGGGCTAAATGCTGAACGTTGACCCGAATTGCATCCAGTTCCCAACGGATTTTTCCAGTCAGAATCCTCAATATTCGTTCAATTTCCCGAGACTCTTCATTTTCCAGCTGTCGTATATCATTGTTAATGTGAAGAGCTTCTACGGGTTCCAGATAAACGGTCTGCCCAGTTGCTGATTCATCGTGAACAAACCCCGAAACTTTTCTCTTGTGTTCAGCTTTTACCGCAAGCACCATGCGTCCACTGCGGATAGTCGGTTCCTGCTCACTCAGATATCCATCCTTGGAAGCCTGTCTGAGAATTCTGTTCAATGTGCTTCTGAGATCGTTTTTGCGGGAGCTTAGATTACGTCTGATCGTTTGTAATTCTGGAGAGGCATTATCCCGAATTCCACCCTGTTCTGTCAAAACTGAGAATATGGCCTCTTCAACGAGTTTTAATGGCCGAATTTCCTGACAAAAAGTGCTCCATGTTGGATATTGCTCGTCACGTTGATCGAAATATTGCTTGATCCGACGCGACATCA
Organism: uncultured Chitinophagales bacterium; assembly: GCA_964550435.1. Taxonomy (GTDB): domain Bacteria; phylum Bacteroidota; class Rhodothermia; order Balneolales; family HLUCCA01; genus UBA11400. The sequence goes on from CAZJZI010000026.1 coordinate 22,978, forward strand.
CCAGGAGTTGCCCGATGTGCAATAGCGAAGTCGGATCCAGAACACTACCCTCCGGACGAGCCCGATTCAACGCATTTCGCACATCAGGCATCTCAGCTAAAGGAAGTGGTTCCCCGCTTCTCATCAATCGCATCGCCTCGGAAGTACGGTCGAGTGCAGATTCGACGGCAACTCGATCAGACATCGGAGCCAGAGCTTCGACAACTTCACGCGATACAGGTCCATGTACTTTTTCAAGAGTTGCCTCAAGAATAGTTGAAAGACCGAGCTTTTCGATGGTATTTTCTGGAAAAATCTTCAAATGGGTGTAACTCGTCTTGAAATCTGACGAAAAAGGCGTTGTTTTGCCAAAGTAGGAACCAAGTGTCCAAACTTTGACACAGACTTTCCAATTTAAGCAATATTTAACGCTGATTTGGGTTAAATTTGCTCCACATAACCCATAACCAATCCGATAAATTCCTTGCTACCATCATTTTCAGCACTACTGAAATCAGTTCTACTCGTCGCCCTGGTTAGTTCGTTAAATGTGTCTGTTTATGCTCAGACTTCAGCAACATTAACTTCAACAACGCCGAAAGACTCGGTCAAGATTGGATTCCTACCAGCACTGGGTTACTCTTCAGATGTCGGATTACTGGCTGGTGGAGTATTTTCAAGGTATCATTATCAGGAAGGTCTCACTCCTTTTCGAAATCAGATTGCCGGCTCTGCAATTGCGACCACAAAAGGACTCTTTTCATTGTCAATGCAGTACGAACAGGTTGAGACATTCGGGCGAGATATCAGGTCCAGGTCAAGTTTAAGTATCGGTAGAATCCGGGAAGCAACGTACTTTGGCTTCGGCAACGAGACTGAGTTTGATAAAGAACGGTGGGAAGATGGGTACTATTATTATGAAACTTACTTCGGATTGATTGAATTATATGCACGAAAACCCATCTGGAAGTCGAGCTCAGGATCCGGAAAACTGGATTGGGTTTTTGTATCCAATTTGTCCATGGAATCTCCTCAGTTGGGCAGTCAAACGAATCAACTTTCTCAGGACCACCCGGAATTTGTGGACGGACTTTGGGTCTGGGAAAGTGGAACCGGGCTGGTCTGGGAGAATCGGGATGACGAGTTTGCGGCAACCCGCGGGAATGTTGCGCGATTTGAAGTACGCGTTGCACCTGGATTAGCCATGGATAATTCATCCTGGCAGATTCAATTCCAGGCATCACAATATGCAACTCAAAGGATTTGGATATTCCCTGTTACTGCAGCTGTTAAGCTAGGCTGGCATCAGGCGGGGGGAGAGACCCCGTTTTGGCGACTTCCGCAAGCAGGCGGGGAATTCTCATTACGTGGGTATGCTGAGGGAAGATTTATCGGAGATGCTTCGTTATACTATACCGCAGAACTCCGTACCTGGCTTCTACAGTATCCAGAGTTGGGATTCCGACTGGGGGGACAATTATTCACCGACGGTGGACGGGTTTTCAGCCATGACGAAATCATGAGTGAATTCTTCAATGATCACAAACGAACCTACGGGCTCGGTGGAGCCATGTCAATCTTCACAAATGACTTTATCGTGCGAGGTGATTTAGGGTTCTCCGATGAATTGGCACGGTTCTACCTTGGTATCGGTTACACGTTTTAAGTCTGTGACCGTCTAACGCCCTTCAGCTTCCAAAAACTCAATCGTCTCTACCGCATGACGGAAGTGGGGAATAACAATGCTCCCACCAACTACCAAAGCTACGTTCAAGGCATCAATCATCTCCTCTTTACTATACCCCTCTTTGTAACACTGTTCGAGGTGATAATCGATACAGTCGTTGCAGCGAAGTACCGCAGATGCTACTAATCCAAGAAGCTCTTTGGTCTTACCATCCAGGGCACCATCACGGTAGGTGTTGCTATCCAGATTGAAAAAACGCTTAACACCCAGATGGTCCAGGGCGAATACTTTTTCGTTCATGATAGCACGTTTCTCGCGAAACTGTTGAAGTCGGTTCTTTTCGCTCATTTAAGAAAATAGTGTGAGTTGAATTCAAATTGTTTGACAATAAAAGATAACGTTTTCTTTTACGTGATTCTATAAACGAACATCGCCGAAGAGATAATTCCCTCCGGCGATGATTTCTCTCTTAGTTCAATAATTTCAGGTCAGAATTTAAGTTCGAATCCGGCACTTACGAATCGTGCGAGCCCTGGTCGAATGCCTTGAGGTCTGCGCGAAGCCATGTATCGTTCATCTGTGATGTTCTTCATACTAAGATTGATACTGGCAGAGTCAAAACCTGGAATCATATATCCGATAACTCCATTCAGTACCGTGTAGGATGGGAGAAGTCCGTTGCGTCCGTTTGAAGATGCGGCTACAGAGTTTAATAGATCGGTGTATTGTTCAGCAACATGATTCAATTCAAGGCCCAAGACCAAACCAAAAGCGAATGTAGCGTCAAGTCTGCTGTTCAACATCAACTCAGGAGCATAAGGCAGAGTGTTTCCTTTCACATTGACCTGTTGTCCGCCAGAATTGACAAACCTGTCATTGCTGAACTCCGAACTGGCAAATGTAGCAGAAGTACGGAACATTAGTCCGGTAGTGGTTTGCAAGAGCTGACCTAAATCAACATCCAATTTGGTTTCCAGACCCATATGACGGGTTTCACCGCCGTTTACAAGGCCTGAAAGGCCGCTTCCAAGTCCACCAGAAGACTCACTAACCGGGATAATCTGGTTCGAGAAATCCATAAAATATACTGTTACATCAAGTGCTATTGCCCGGTGGAGTGTAGTTCTGGCACCTAGTTCATAGTTCCAGCTTCGCTCAGCATCCAGATCTTCGGCTACACCACCTGATGAAATTGCATCTTTGGTTCGAGGTGGGCCAAATCCGCGGTGTACCCCTGCATAAATGGATCCGTTTTCACTGATTTTATAATTGAACCCGATTCCTGGAATGAATTCGGTGATTTCACTTGAAGTTTTGGTCTGTACCTCTTCGTTTCTTAGGCGATAAATCTCCCGATCGTATTGAAAATACTCCAGTCGAACACCAGGAGTGGCAGTTAAAGCATCTGAAATGTATACTCGATTCTGTAAGTAGGTGCTAAAAGCCTGACCCGAACGGATTTCATCATCCCTCATAGGACCCGAAGTTGGGCGATTCACCGATCCGATAACAAATTGCTCATACGCTTTTTCGTATAGGTAACGAACTCCAAAGTCCAGTTCATTTCGGAAATCACCTGCGATATAGTTAATACTTAATCTTGGTTCAATTCCGATAACTTCAAATTGTCGGTCACGATTGCCAGTTGTACTTCTGAAGTATATTGCCCCAAAAGGTGTAGATGTGTCACCGATAATTCTTGCATATTCACGCCCAGCAACGGGAACATTATCGAAATCCTGACGGGCCCAGTTTCTGGTTGTAGTGTATGCAAATGCAGTGGTTTTCAGACGAACATTATCACTGAAATAATGATCTAGTGTTGCAGATGCACTGTATCGGCGAATGCTCAAGACATCGTCCGGAGCCAGTTGTTCAAAATAATGGTCCCCCGAATCGAACATGGCCTGGGTGAGTCCAACATATGTTGAATTGGATTCTTCATCATAGAAACCAACTTTAAATCCAAGAATTGATTTCTCTCCCAAAACCAGTTTCACCTTGGTATTGAAATCATGGATCCCAAAATTCACAAGTCCTACGTTCTCACCTTGCTTTCGAACATATGTCGATTGAAATCCGGTGTTTCCATACGTGGTACCATATCCAAATTTACCTGTAAAAAGGCCTCCCTCGCCACCGCGAATAGAGGCAGTGGCAGTAGGTACTGCAGGGGGATTAGCTGTCAGATAGTTAATCACTCCCCCAAATGTCTGTGGCCCAAAAAGAATGGACCCACTTCCTTTAAGAACCTCCATACCCACCATTCTATCCATAGATGGTGTGTAGTACAGCTCTGGCTCTCCGTATGGATTCAGAGCAACCGGAACTCCATCTTCGAGCACAAGAACTGTACGACTACGATCCGGATCCAGACCTCGAATACCAATATTTGCCCTTAGTCCCAGGCCTTCCTCATCAACTACATGAACTCCACTCACGCTACGAATAACTTCGTTTCCACTGAGTTGTGAGATATTCTGGATTTGTCTGAAATTGATGAGTTCTGCTGATCCTGGTATACGGACAAACCTATCCTGTTGACCTATTACCTCGATTTGGGGCATAGTAGCCTTTTTAAGTGAATCTGGATCGCTTGACGGGTTTGGTGTAGATGGTGTTTGAGCCTGAATGTGGCTGGCGGACAGAAATAGTATTATAATCGTGGCGAAAAACTTAAAATAAGACATAGACAACGCTTTATAATGAATAATAACAACGGCTAACAAAAAGTTTGTTCTATAATTTTGAACGTGTCTAAATTAGAAACCAATCACCCAATTGTCAATCTTAAATTGTATCTAGTCTAAATAAACTTCAGTTACTACCGAAGTAATGTGAGTTTCCTGTTCCACATTCCATCAGCTGTCTGAACCCGAACTAGATAAATACCTGAACTTAATCCAGATAAATCTACACGGTAGCTGTTCAGCACTGGTCCTATGGATCGGACGAGCTGTCCGTTTGTATTAAAGATCTCGATTTTTTCCATCCGACTCCCAGCTTGAATTTGAACCTGGTCATTGGTAGGATTCGGATACATAACGACTTCTAAGGACCGTGACGAATTAATCTGTTCGTAGCTCGGATTAGAGACCGGATTGCCTGAAATCGCTTTAATCTGCTCTGAAATGACCTCCAATCCGGCTTTTTTATATTCCAACTGAGTCGAAACTGTGTTCCACGGCTGCCATAAATAGCGTGTGGAAGTCTCATTGAAAAAATTTCGATAAAACAACCCAACAACGATTCCATCTGTCACCGCAGTTTCGAATGTCGCAGTATTCCGATTATCATGCAGGACCCGTCGGTTAGACGGATCTGCCACATGAAGCAGGTTCCATGGAAGCCGTATTTCGATTGTATTCTCTCTGATTCTAACACCATCGAGGGTGGTTGCACTGTCATCATCCAAACTTACCCGTAATCTACCAGTTTCCTGGGTTTCAACGTTGGGATATTTGTTTACCCATCTACGCAATTTCCATGGATGTCCTGTTGTAGCAGTAGTCCGAAACAACTGTTCCGGGGTTGATAACCCGTGAAGGATCCCATATATATCGTATGATTCCTTGACATACAACAGAGCTTCACTGGATGTGAGTTTAAGAGCAAATTCCGCTCCAAAAATGAGTCGTTGTCCTGAGGGAAGTACAAATTCACCCAGATTCGGACGAAACGTGTCGAATGAAATCCATAAAGAATCCGATGCAGTCCATGTATCTTTTAATTCAATTTTTAGCCTGAAAAATGCTTCATCTGCGTTCCTAGACAAATTGACCACATCGGATTCTGCCCCGTAACTTTCCCACAGCTGCCATGAAATCTCATCTTTTTTGTATCCCAACAGACCAAAATTCTGCTCCGGAGACATTCGGTTGTGCCACAATTGACGTCGCTCTGGATCAAAGTCAAGTGGCTGACTGATCCAAGATGCCTTAAACCATTCATCCAGCCAGGAAAACCAGATTCCACCCGCGGTTTCTGATGCCTCTATGGACCTGAATAATCTAGCGCCAATCTCTCCCTGCTCCGTTTCACTATGTGCACCATAGTCCATTCCAGAAAATGGTGAGTAATGTGCATTCCCCCAACTTGATGGCACACCAAATTCGGCCACAATTAATGGTAATCCAGTGTAATGCTCACGAAGTCGTGTCAGATACCCTTGATAACTGTTTATTCCGTCGTTATCAGTGAGATAATGATTTCTAATGTCTCTATCTATGAATTCTGGATACCATGGATACACGTGATAACTGATAAAAACTCCAGCCGGTGCACGAGACTGATCTACAGCTGAAATGTCCACCGAAACAGCATCTTCGTCTGGATTAGGTTCATCCGGATGACTCAATGGATCTAATGTTGGCCAACTTGAAAAACTGACCGGACGGGTATCCTGATAGGTTGTCATTTCAAAATCGAGCAATTTATCCATTCGCTCTATCAACCAGATTTCCATTGGATTGACATTCAAAATAGATAGATAAGTCCCGGTGTACGATCGATTCTGACTGTTCCGTTCGTTTGTTGTAATGACTTCATTTGTGAGCATTTCACGACCAATAATCCATCCTATTGTCCATTCCGAAACATCGGAAGTGAACGAGCCATGAGCTTTGATTGTCCTAGGTGAAATCACAATATCACCATGTACAGCACTCACATTCTCCCGGATTTCCTGGTCAAAATATTCCGTTAGGTTATAGAAATCGTCGTCAAATCCGTCGAATTCTTGTTCCAGCCATACCCCTTGCATCAGGTATAACGGGTCATCAGGATGTTGTAAGTTGTACTCTCTCAGGGCATCATAAAAATGCGGATAATGTAACGTAAACACACGAATCGTGTTAAAACCGGCTTCCTTCATCATAGGAAACCAACGGTCGTAATCTTCACGCGTGGCAGCCAATTCCCAAACTTTTGATCCGGGTATCCCAACTCCCAAATTTATCCCTTTGATCCAAAGCGAGTTATATACATTACCATCGTGAACTAAAAGGGAATTCTCACTTGTAATGAACCTGGGATGATTTGCACTGATCTGAGCACGTACATTCAAAGGAGTTGATGTAAGCAGGAACAATATTAAAGTCACCATCAGGAAGTGGTGAGATGATCTGAAATATATCCTAAGTTCTCGTGCTACATGCATGGGATCAAATTACCGAAATTTCTTAGGATTTGCCTGTCAAAAGGATGGATAAACAGCCGCTTTTTCGCTCATATTGTGTATTTTAAAGCATGAAAAAAATCGGAATCATCGGAGCAGGGATCAGTGGTCTGACATTAGCCTGGAAACTTAAGTTAACCGGTCATGATGTGACTGTTTTTGAGGCCTCTTCGATGCCCGGAGGGGCTATTAGATCTCATCGCCAAGACGAATGGTTGGCTGAAGCGGGTCCCAATTCGATTCAGGACTCGGATACATCAGTTACCGAACTGATAGAGTCGCTCGGATTAAACGACAGGCTGCTTGAAGCTTCAACCGAAGCCAAAAGAAGATACATTGTTCGTTATAAACGCCCTCAACTTGTACCGAACAGTCCATTAACGGCTATTAAAACTCCACTTTTCACTTGGAAAGCCAAATTTGGCGTTTTAGGTGAACCTTTTCGCCCGGCTTTGGACAACTCAGACCTTGTTGACGAATCACTGGCATCGTTTGTGAGACGTAGACTTGGTCCTGAATTTCTGGATTATGCTATCAATCCCATGGTTGGGGGTATATACGCTGGAAATCCAGAACGGTTATCAGTTGGACATGCCTTCGGGAAAGTAAAAGCACTGGAGGATGAGTTTGGGTCGCTGATCAAAGGTGCCATCGGACGCTTGCGCCAGCTGAAAAAGTCTGGTGAAAAACCGCACAAAAAACGCGTTCTCTCCTTCCCCAACGGACTTTCTGAGCTCACTGATACCCTTGCAACCAGGCTTGGATCCGATCTTCATCTGAACACCCGGATCATATCCATCACCCGCAATCCTGACAACACCTACACCCTCTCCACATCCCCACTCCCCACTCCCTACTCCCCACTCCCCACTCCCTACTCCCCACTCCCCACTCCCTACTCCCCACTCCCCA
>CAZJZI010000026.1:30831-33630 GCA_964550435.1 uncultured Chitinophagales bacterium
CTCCCTACTCCCATTTAATATATTGTGGCACCACACATGCTATGGAATCTATATCATTTGAGGGATTTGATGGGTTACCGGAGCATAAATTGCCCAAAATGCCTTACGCTCCAGTTGCAAGCTTGACACTTGGATTCCAGCGCGATTCTATTTCGCATCCACTCGACGGATTTGGAGTGCTGGTACCCGAAAAAGAGTCCATGAATATACTGGGTTGCCTGTTTACCTCATCCATTTTCCCGCAAAGAGCACCCAATGGGCACGTAACGTTGACAGTTTTTATAGGTGGAATGAGAAATTCGGAATTGGTCGATTTATCCGAAGACGAAATCCGGTCGCTGGCAATTCAGGACCTTGATACTCTTCTGAAAGTAAATTCTGAACCAGTATTCACACAGTTTACTAAATGGGACAAAGCTATTCCACAATATGAAACTGGATTTGGGGAATTTCTGAAAATCATGGATTTAATTGAAGAAAAGAATCCAGGTTTTTATCTTGTGGGCAATTACCGAACGGGTATATCCCTGGACGCGTGCATACGTCACAGTTGGAACCATTCACTCACTCAAACCAGTCCTTCGCCGTGATCGTCAAGTTTCTCATTTTCGTCGGAGTATTCTTCATTGCATCCATTGGATCGACCTATTTTATGTATAAAATGGGGTATTGGCTACCCAAAAACTTGACCACAAGACAAGATTATTTACTTGTGTTGTACAAGCTCATACTCTTTACTATCATCGCCATCGTTCAAATTGCTATTCTGATGGCACTGGGTATTGATTTATTTATGAGAAATTAGGAAAGCGGGAAAGCGGGAACCTATTTCAGTTCGCTTGCGAATGCAAGCTCAACCGCGGCGAAGCCGCGCAGACGTTCGTGATACGAACACCACCGTGACAAAGTCACCCACACGCAGCAAAGCTGCCAATCTGCTTTACTGCTCCACCGCTATCCTGCTTGCCCGCTTTACTGCTACCCCAATAACAACTGTCCCTGCAACCACAATTCCGGTCATCCAGAACGGGAGCCCTACGCCAATACCGAATAAAAATCCACCCCATGTTGGACCGATGGCACGACCGAGACCGGATAAGCCTTGGGTAGCACCTATAGTTGCTCCCATTCGTGTTGGGTCTGCCTTCTGCGATATTAAAGATGTAACCGTAGGCAGGTTTAAACTGTGCCCGACAGCCATCAAGGCAAGGTACATCGTCAACTGCTGAATGCTGCTTGCAGTACCCAGGAGAAACAATCCAATGGCCATAAGCACATTCCCTACCAGGAACAGAGTCTCTTCACGGAACACCTTGGTCAGCGGACGAATCAATCCTCCCTGAATTACCGCGGTGATAATCCCCAGCCAGAAGAACTGAATTCCTACCTGACCCGCGGTCATGCCCAATACGGCCTCGCAAAACAGAGGGAATGCACTGTACAGACTTGATTGTCCAAATGAAAGAATGAACATGGCTACCATTAGCAAAATCAGGATGTATCCAGACTGTGAGCCTTTTCCAGTAGCTGCAAGATTCTTCCAGTACGCCTTGGTAAAGACTCCATCTTTGGCCCCGGAACTGGTTTCGGCACCAGGAACAACGGTCTCTTCAAGCTTGAAAAACACCATCAAAAAGCTCAAAAAGCTCAAAATGGATGCAAAAAAGGCTGGGATTGCGTAAGAATGAGCAGTTAACCAGGAGGCAAAACCTGAATAGCCCAAAGATTCCACAAAAGCGGGAATCGACGGATGGATCAAGGCCGATGCCAGTGCCGGACCCATCACAAATCCCAGGCCAAACGCCGCTCCGATCAGTCCCATACCGCGCGCGCGATCCTCAACTGAGGTTACATCCGCGATGTAGGCTTGGGCTGTTGAAATGTTCCCGCCCATGACCCCAGCCATGAGTCGGGATAAGAGTAATACCACAAAAGTCTCTGCAAAACCAAAGACAATGTATGCGACAGATGCTCCAAGCGTACTCAAAAGCATAATCGGGCGACGACCGATTTTATCCGAAAGCCCACCCCAGATGGGTGAAAAAATGAGCTGAGCAACCGAGTAGATACTGTATAACAATCCAATCATGACCGGACTGGCACCGAACTCTGATGCATAAAATGGCATCAGCGGCAGGACAATCCCGAATCCGATGAGGTCAATTAATACGACCAGAAATACAGTAAATAGCCGTATGTTTTTCACGCGTTCTTCTTGACCCAGCCTTCGGTTGCCTCAATTGTGGCATCCAGATCAGCATACGTGTGGGCATTGGACAAAAACCAGGCTTCGTATGATGCCGGTGGAAGATAGATCCCCGACTCCAATAGATGGTGGAAGTATGACTTGAATCGTTCAGCATCCGTTTTAATGGCACTATCAAAGTCGGTCGGACGCTCATCAGTGAAGAAAATCGATATCATGGATCCCACACGATTGATATGATAGGGAAATCCAGCTTCTGAGAGAGCTTCGTTGAGACCTTTTTCAAGATATGCTGTCTTCTCTTCCAGTTCAGTGTAGTGCTTTGGATTCTGGTGCAATTCACTTAGAAGGGCAAGTCCGGCGGCCATGGCCAGTGGATTTCCAGACAGTGTACCGGCCTGATAAACGGGGCCTACCGGAGATACCACACTCATGATCTCCTCAGTCCCTCCATAGGCACCAACCGGGAGTCCGGCACCTATGATTTTTCCATAGGTTACCAGATCAGCTTTGATTTCGTACAATTCCTGAGCGCCACCTGGAGCCAGTCTGAATCCGGTCATAACCTCATCAAAGATCAGTAGAGCACCATA
>CAZJZI010000027.1:0-32924 GCA_964550435.1 uncultured Chitinophagales bacterium
GAAGATCACGGGCAACGGAATCAGTAGCAACTTTGGTGTTACAGAAAACGATACCCAGTTTGAAATTATTCACATCCATGAAACGGGAAATAGCCTCAGTACGCAGTGAGTCTCTAACTTCAACTACCCACTGATCGATTTTTGGAGCAGTAATCTGCTTACGATCGATGGTGATGTTTACCGGATCCTTCATGAACTTCTTGGTGATTTCACGAATGAACGGTGGAACCGTTGCCGAGAACATAACCGTCTGGATATCATGTTTGACGTGAGTCAGAATTTCTTCCATGTCCTCACGGAAGCCCATGTTTAACATCTCATCTGCTTCATCAAAAATCAGCATCTTGAGATTATCGAGTCGTATGGTACCCCGTTTAATGTGATCTATCGTTCTACCTGGAGTTCCTACTACCACTTGGGCGCCTCGTTTGAGTGCTGTCAACTGTCGGCCGATTGGCTGTCCGCCATAAACTGGAACTACATGTAAATGAGGCATATACTGACCGATTTTCATTAGTTCACCCGTTACCTGGATGGCCAATTCTCGGGTTGGGCACTGAATAACTACCTGAATCTCATTTCGTGTCAGGTCTAATGATTCAAGCAATGGAATACCAAAAGCTGCTGTTTTTCCTGTTCCTGTCTGAGCCTGACCTAGAAGATCTTTCCCTTCGAGAATATGCGGAATACACTGTTCCTGAATGCCTGTCGGGGCTTCAAAGCCCATGGTTTTTAGTGATCGTAAAATAGGCTCACTAAGGCCTAATTGGTCAAAAGAAATCGAATTCATAAATACGTTTTTGATAATGCTTTACTCGTTTTATCGCACCACACGGACATTGTTTAAGATGTGCTGGTTGTCTCATCGTGAACCGTGCTGCAGGAAAAGACCCTGTGCTGAAATACCATCGGGGAGAAAACGAGGTGCAAATGTGTGCCTAATATACTGATTTTTTTGATTCTTTTCAGATAAATCTTTTGGTATCAATCTACCAACATCATGAATTGTCCGGTTTCGTTAGTTTCTGTAAATCCAATTTTTTTTAAATAGTGAACGTGATCTGGAACAAAAGCAAATGTATAAACCGTTGTGATTCCGTGAGCTTTGAATAGGTCTCTTTGGTCTACATAGATAAACTTAGCAGTTTTAAAGTCCCGAAATTTTGGTATTACATAATCAATATCTACAGTTAGAACCTCTTTAGCTGTAATTCGCCCTGAAAGCAATCCAGCAGGGATCATATCACGTAAGATAAAAATATTGAAACTACTGGATGTTATTTTACCGGGAGCATCAGGCTGAAAGTTTCGGATGTCTTCGATGTAAAAATCCAGAAAATAACGTAGATATTCGTCTTTAGAATCAACTTTGAGCACCTTGAAGAATGATTTCATTTTCATCATGCCTGTTAGATAATAGATATTGATACCCACAATAAACGCATTCATCAATGCAACAGGCAGGGAACCTATCAAGAATCCGTAAACTGAAAACGTTAAGGCTCCCAATAGATTAACAATTCTCAGACGGATTATCTGGCTCATCATCAATGAGACCGCCACCAGAATTGATGCAAGGTATCCGATTAACTCATAAATCAAGCTTGTTTCCATAGGGGCTAAAATACAGTATCATAAGTGCTCTTCAAACACCAAAAACATCATTCATTGCAGATATAAGACTATTATATCTGTTATTTAGAATCTGTCTAACTTCTTATTGGATAGGATTTTGCGTAGAATTGGAACAATTAAAAAGCGCCTCATGAGTACCATTGAAGTAGCACAAAAACTAGCTTGCAGCCATTGTGGAGAACCGTGTGACGATGAATTGATATCGTCAGGGGATGGTGTGTTTTGTTGCACTGGTTGTAAAACAGTTTATGAGTTACTTCATGACAACGGAATGGAAGCATACTATGCTCAGAGTGAGCTTGAATCACCTGGAATCAGTCAAAGACAGAGTATAAAGACTGACTTTTCGTATCTCGACCAACCTGAAATCGGGTCAAAAGTACTGGATTTTTCTGATGGAAAAATTGCATGGGTAACATTTAGAACCCCACAAATTCATTGTGCATCTTGCGTTTGGTTACTTGAAAACTTGCCTCGATTAAATCAGCATGTCCTTCAATCACAAGTTTATTTCGATCGTCGTGAGGTGACTGTCCGATTCAATGCCGAGTTACTTAAACTAAGTGAGTTGGCACTTCTGCTTTCTAAAATCGGATATCGACCTGATCTTCAACTGGATAAGGTCACTGGAAAAAAGTCTAGCCCAGTTGACCGTGCACTCTATCTAAAGATTGGAGTAGCCGGTTTTGCCTTCGGAAACATCATGTTGTTTTCATTGCCAGAATATCTGTCAGGTTCAGAAGGTGTTGACAATCAGTTCAGAGTTCTATTTGGAGTCTTAAACATTATTCTATCACTTCCCGTTTTCTTTTACAGTAGTCTGGATTTTTTCAAACCAGCCTGGTTGTCGATCCGACAGAAATACTGGAGTATGGATATTGCAATATCTCTTGGAATTCTTGCGATGTTCTTCAGAAGTCTGTACGAAATCTCCACGGGTATCAGTGGTGGGTATATGGACTCATTTACCATGTTGGTATTTCTGTTGTTGGTTGGTCGACTGTTTCAGCGGAAAACATTTGACCAACTATCATTCGAACGCGATTATGCTTCTTACTTTCCCCTTTCGGTGACCAGAATCTCAGACTCTGAAGTGGAGGAATCTGTTGCAGCTACTCGCATTGAGGAGGGGGATGTTCTGCTGATTCGTCAGGGAGAACTACTCCCGGCAGATGCAATTCTATTAGATAGAATGGCCAGTTTAGACTATAGTTTTGTCACAGGTGAAGCTGACCCGGTTACTGTTGAAATTGGCCAAACGTGCTTTGCTGGCGGGAAAAATATGGGAACCAGTGCCAGATTTAGTGTCCTAAGAGCGGTTTCTACGAGTTATTTGACCAGGCTTTGGAACCATGAAGTTTTTCAGAAAGTACAGAATGGTTCATTGCAGTCTGTATCGCAGCGATTCAGTAGATATTTTTCTCCACTAGTTATCTCTCTTGCTGTTGTATCAGGGTTATTTTGGTTGCCCGAGAGTACCTCACTGGCTATAAATGCATTTACAGCAGTGCTCATAGTAGCGTGTCCATGTGCATTGGCATTATCTGCTCCGTTTTCACTTGGTTGGGCGACAAATCTGCTTGCAAGAAGTAAAGTGTATGTCAAAAATGGCGAAGTAATTGAACGATTGGCTCATAGTGACGCATTGGTCTTCGACAAAACGGGAACCTTAACTCGCAGAGATCTGGGTAATGTAATTTATATGGGTAGGGATTTGTCGGAAGACGAGAAGAAGTTGTTATTGACCATTTTAAAAGAGAATACTCATCCACATGGACGGTCGTTCTATAAATGGCTAGCAGCCCAGATGGATAGTACTAAATCTGCACAATTAAGAGGTTATGAGGAATTTACTGGTGAAGGTGTGCAGGGTATCGTTGTTGATGTCCTCGTCAGAATCGGTTCAGCCAAGTGGATTGGGATCCACAATGCAGAAGCTAACAAAGCCGATCATCCTCGTTTATATTTTTCTTTTGACGATGAGATTCCAGGTTATGTACAATTAGAATCTGAGTTCAGGTCTGGCGTTCAGAGTATGATTTTACGATTAAAGTCAGATTTTGCATTGTTTGTACTTTCTGGGGACAATTCAAGAGACTTGGAACGTGTCAGGAAAGTATTTGGGAATGATGCCGAGCTTTACTTTAGTCAGAATCCACAAGATAAGCTCAACACAATTGAATCTATTCAGGCACGTGGACATAAACCTGTTATGATAGGGGATGGTTTAAATGATGCTGGCGCTTTGAAAGCTGGATATGTCGGAATTTCGGTAACGGAAGATACATCCAGTTTTACACCAGCAAGTGATGTGATTATGTCGGCTGAGAAAGTAGGTGAGCTTGATAAAATCATAGACTACAGTAAATCCACAGTAAAAATTATTTACATCAGCTTTGCTATTTCCTTGCTATACAACATCATTGGATTGGCATTTGCAGTTACCGCAACACTATCACCAATAGTTTGTGCAATTATTATGCCAGTTAGCTCTGTGACTGTAATTGCATTTACTTCAATTGCGACTCACCTGAGTACACGCTGGAAAGGAGTACACTTATGACAGTCATGTATTTGCTCATTGCTTTTAGCCTGGTTATTGCTACTGGTTTTGTAATTGCATTCGTTTGGGCTATTCGTTCAGGTCAATATGACGACAGATATACACCTTCCGTGCGAATGCTATACGATGACGAAAAACCAATTTCAGGTAAAAAAACTGACAATAAAGAAACTTCAGATACAAATAGACTTTCGAATTCAGAAATCAAACAAACAGCAAACAATTCTACCCAAACAACTAACTAATCTATCTATGGCAACAGAAACCTATTACTACGACAACCGGATCGTGCGGAATTTCGCGATCGCCACGGGATTGTGGGGATTAATCGGTATGCTTGTCGGTCTTATAATCGCGCTTAAGCTGGTGTTTCCAGAATTTCTGGGCGGTATTGCCGAATTATCATACGGACGACTCCGACCTCTCCATACGAATGCGGTAATTTTCGCATTTGCCGGGAATGCCATTTTCTTAGGCGTCTATTACTCGCTCCAACGTTTATGTAAAGCACGTATGTGGAGTGACACACTCAGTAAAATCAACTTCTGGGGATGGCAGGCTATTATTGTTTCAGCAGCTGTTACACTTCCTCTTGGTTACACTCAAAGTAAAGAGTATGCCGAGCTTGAGTGGCCTATTGCAATTGCAATTGCAGTTGTCTGGGTTGTTTTTGGCTTAAATATGATGATGACCATCTACAAAAGACGTGTTAAACACATGTATGTGGCTATTTGGTTTTACATCGCAACCTTTGTAACAGTAGCTGTACTTCATATTGTAAATAATCTTGTTTTACCTGTAGATATGCTTAAAAGCTACTCAGTTTATGCAGGTGTTCAGGATGCACTAGTTCAATGGTGGTATGGTCACAATGCTGTGGCATTCTTCCTTACCACCCCGTTCCTTGGGATTATGTATTATTTCATACCCAAGGCTGCAAATCGCCCGATTTATTCCTATCGGTTGAGTATTGTCCATTTTTGGGCTTTGATTTTTATCTACATCTGGGCCGGGCCACACCACTTGCTCTATACAGCACTGCCGGGCTGGGCTCAAAACCTGGGTGTTGTTTTTTCTGTTATGCTGATTGCCCCGTCATGGGGAGGTATGATCAACGGACTCTTTACCCTTCGCGGAGCCTGGGACCGCGTACGTAAAGATCCGGTACTGAAATTTATGGTAGTCGGTGTTACAGCCTATGGTATGGCTACATTTGAAGGGCCAATGATGTCTTTCAAGAATGTAAACGCTATCACACACTACACCGATTATGTAATTGCACACGTTCACACTGCTGCTCTTGCTTGGAACGGTGGTCTAACTTTTGCGATGCTATACTTTATTGTTCCAAGAATCTTCAATACCCAATTGTATAGCAACAAAATGGCTAATTTCCACTTCTGGGCGGCAACCCTAGGGCTTATAATCTATGTTATTCCAATCTATTGGGGCGGGATTATGCAAAGCTTGATGTGGAAAGAATTTAACGATGCAGGTACCATGATGTATCCAAACTTCATGGAAACAGTTTCTCATTTGATACCTATGTACTTTGCACGTGCAATCGGCGGCACCTTATACATTGTCGGTATTTCAGCGGGGATGTATAATCTTTATAAGACCATGAAATCAGGTTCACTAATAGCTGATGAGAAAGCTGAAGCAAATGTTGAACAATTGATGTTTAGCAGTCAAAAAGAAAGCTCATTCCACAGATGGTTAGAATCGAAACCAACGCAATTTACAGTACTTACTGTAGTTGCGATTTTGATTGGTGGATTTGTAGAGTACATCCCAACTGCACTGGTTAAATCAAATGTCCCAACTATTACAAGCGTGAAACCATACACCCCACTTGAATTGGTTGGCCGTGATATTTACATCGCGGAAGGCTGTGTTGGATGTCACTCACAAATGATTCGTCCGTTCCGCTCTGAAACCGAGCGCTATGGTGAGTATTCCAAAGCAGGTGAATTCGTATATGATCGTCCATTCTTATGGGGGTCTAAACGAACTGGTCCTGATTTACACCGTGTTGGAGGTAAGTATCCAGATTCATGGCATTATATGCACTTCCTGGATTCCAGATCTACATCTCCAGGAAGTATAATGCCTTCCTATCCATGGTTCCTCTCTCGTAAGATTGATATAGATCAGGTTCCTGCTAAGATTCGCACTTTGCAATCTTTGGGAGTACCATATCCTGATGATTTCGATAAAAAGGCTGTGGATGCACTTCGTTCACAAGCCACTGGAATCGCGGATGGACTCAAGTCAAGTGGATTCGATGTTGAATGGGATGCTCACATGGTTGCAGTTATAGCCTATTTGCAACGACTAGGCACTGACATCAAGGGCGATGCGGAAGCAAATACGTTCAATAAATTCGTTGAACAGGGTACTTCACAACAAGCCATAAACGAATAAAGGAGTCCCAGTTATGTATAAAAACGTGCTCGAATCTATCCAGGGGATAACCATTTATCCCCTGATTTCACTGACCATATTCTTTACATTCTTCGTACTGTTGATTGTCTGGGTCGTCCGGATGAAGAAAACTGACATAGAAGAATATTCCAGATTACCTCTGGAGGACAGTGAGCCCACCGTGAACTATGACGCAAAATCCTGAGGAAATCCGTATGTCAGATTCTAAAAACTTATACGAAGAACAACCAAACATCATTTTAAATGATGAAAAAGACAAACTTTTGGATCATGAATATGATGGAATCCAGGAGTTGAATAATCCGATGCCACCTTGGTGGTTATACGGATTCTATTTTACGATAGCACTAGGTGTAGTTTATATGTTCTACTACGACGTGTTAGGTATAGGTCTATCACAATCAGAAGAATACGAAGCAGAAGTGGCGCTGGCTGAGCAGATGTATCAACCGACACAGGAAGAGCCGTCTGTGAGTTTTGCAGAACTCGAAATTCTGAGTGATGAAGCGAGTATAGCTGCCGGAAAAGCGTTGTATTCGTCTCCTAAAAACCTCTGTACAACATGCCACGGTGGCCAGGGGGAAGGTCTAGTCGGACCAAACCTGACAGATGAATTCTGGATTAATGGTTGTAATCTCGAGTCAATAATGACAAGTATCAAAACAGGTTTCCCTACAGCTGGTATGCCTCCATATGGTAGTGGTTCACCGTTGACTGATACCGAGTTACAACAATTAGCCAGCTACATCATCTCATTACGTGGTACCAACCCTCCAAATCCTAAACAGCCCGAACCAAATCGAGCTGTTGAATGTGTGCTTTAAAATCAGGTCAAAATGAGCAAGAACCAGATCAATCCGATTACCAGTGAAGAAACCTTCCGAGATACGGTTGGGTCCATTTCATCGGATGGGAAAAGGAAATGGATCTTTCCGAAAAAACCATCCGGAAAGTTCTATAAGTACCGGAGTATACTGAGTTGGTTCTTGCTCGGCTTTTTGTTTGCAGGTCCATTTATAACAATAGGTGGAAATCCACTGATTCTGTTAAATGTACTTGAAAGAAAATTTATCCTTTTTGGGATCGTCTTCTGGCCACAGGATTTTTATCTGTTCTTTTTGGCCATGATTACCCTGATTATCTTTATCGTGCTCTTTACGGCGATCTGGGGCCGTCTGTTTTGCGGGTGGGTGTGTCCGCAGACGATCTTCATGGAAATGCTGTTCCGGAAGATCGAATATGCCATAGAAGGGGACATGAATGATCAGAAAAAGCTGGACAAAATGCCCTGGAACAGGGAAAAATTGTTAAAAAAAGGATTCAAACACATTATCTTTTTTGGTCTTTCGTTTTTGATAGCGAACACATTTTTGGCTTACGTGATTGGGAAGGATGAATTGTATGCGATCGTAACGGTTCCTCCATCTGAACACTTGACAGGATTCATTACTATCACAATCTTCAGTTTTGTTTTCTACGGCGTTTTTGCCCGGTTTAGAGAACAAGTGTGTCTGGTGGCATGTCCTTATGGGCGGTTCCAGTCAGTTTTAGTCGATAACGATTCACTTGCGGTTACTTATGACTTTGGTAGAGGAGAAAACAGAGCTAAAGTAGCCGACCGCCAAAAAATTGACGGAGTGATTTCGAATTTCAGGAAAATGGCTACTGACCTTTCGGAACCACACTATGGCGATTGTATTGATTGTGAACAGTGCGTAAAAGTGTGTCCAACAGGAATTGATATTAGAGATGGTATTCAACTTGAATGTATCAATTGCACAGCATGTATGGATGCTTGTGATGATGTGATGCGAAAAGTTGGTAAGCCTGAAAAACTCATTACTCATACTTCGTTTAACGCAGTTACTGAGGGGGTTAAATCACGGTTCTTTACACCAAGGATTGTAGCTTATTTCGGTGTCTTTGTAGTAATGCTTACTCTCTTTGTGGCGCTACTATTTACACGAGCTGAAGTGAACACTGTAATACTCAGACAACCTGGGTCATTATTTAATGAACTTCCCGACAATCGGGTATCAAATCTTTATCAGGTAAGGTTCTTCAACAAGACTTTTTCTGATACAGAAGTTGAATTACGACTTCTTACTGAAGGTGGAACCCTACAGCTTCTTGGACAAGAGCAGTTGATTCCAGGCCAGCAGCAACTAGAACAACGCTGGATGGTACTTATGGAAAAATCTGCTCTTGAAGGATCGCAAACCCCAATTCAATTTGGAGTGTATAAAGACGGTGAACTCATTCAAACTATAGAAACTGCATTCTTAGGACCCATCAACCAACAATGACAAACGAAACAAACAAAACAGACAAATCCTGGCCTCGCGGCATCTTTATCGCATACTTAATTTTTGTGAGTGCTACTTTGGGATTTGTGGCTTTTACCTTTACGGTTCATTTTGATCTCGTTGTTCCTGATTACTATAATCAAACACTGGTATTTGAGGATCAGATTATCCGCAAGCAAAACATGGCTAATCTTGCTGAACCGGTTTCTGTAAAGGTTTTAGAGTCGCATATTCAAATAAAATATCCAGCTGAATTGCTCTCGGACGCACTATCAGGTTCAATAACTATGTATAGGCCATCAGATGCTTCAATGGATAAAGTTATCTCCGTAACTGCTGATTCAACCGGTTTACAATACATAACTCGTTCCGAGCTTTCTGAGGGCATGTGGACCTTAAAAATAACGGTCATTTCAGATGCAAAAGAGTATTATGGCGAGTATCCAGTATTTTTGAGGTAATTTAATGCATGAATCATTAGTATGGGCTGGATTGATTCTCGGTCTCGCAGGAAGCGCTCATTGTATCGGAATGTGTGGTCCATTAGTACTGGCACTTCCAGCTGGCAATTCTGACCGAAAGCGATTGATTCTTTCAAGATCCATGTATCATGTTAGTAGATCATTGTCGTATGCTTTGATGGGGTTTATGCTTGGATTTATAGGATTTGGCTTTTCTCTTGTTGGATTCCAAGAGTTTGTGTCTTTGCTTGCCGGAATTGTGATGCTCTCCTTAGTTTTAATACCTTCACGGTATAGGTCTGGATTTTTACATGCATCGTTCGTCAAAATGCCTACCCTGCTAAAATCGATGATGCATAAGCTTATGAAATCAGAGAGTTTGACTTCTATGACCTTTCTGGGTTTTTTAAACGGATTTTTACCCTGTGGCTTTGTTTACGTTGGTCTAACCGGGGCAGTCGGAATGGGAAGTCCTGTAGAAAGTGCGGTTTTCATGTTTCTCTTTGGGATCGGAACCTTACCAGTTATGCTTATCGTATCTGTATTGCCCGGATTTCAGTCTGTAAGGCTCAAGGAGAGACTAAACACACTGTTTCCATACATAACAGCGACCATAGCCCTCTTACTTATTCTAAGAGGGCTTGGGTTGGGCATCCCATTCTTGAGTCCGGAATTGGGTTCAAGTGGAATACATATGATGCAGCATTGAGTTTAGCTCTTTTGAGGAACTTTACAGGTATTCATGCCAAAAATTGCATAGAGACCACAAAAGCTAAATAAACTGGTTATTACCAATACTGCTGCAGCTACATAAGCTACGTACATCCAGGTTCCGACCAAGACCCCTGTGTATGCTAATACAACTAGGGTTACTGCCAGAAGTAATCTTATCACTTTATCTATTGACCCGACATTTTTTTGAAACATAATAGCTCCGTTGTTAGGATTTTATTTCTTCATAATCAGCATCCTCTACGTTTGATAAACGTCGAGAATCTGTTTGGGCTGAAGTTGAGTTTCTGAATTGCCCGACACTGGGCTCATCAGATGTTCGTGTATCACGCGTAGTTTTTTGTTCAAATGGATTAAACCCACCCTGTTGTGCATGACCCCAGTTTACATAAACACGTCGTTTGGGTTTAGGCCCAAAAATCAATCGTCTAAGTAACCTATAAATAACGTAAAAGAGTAAAAAGTATAGAATCAGTCTCATAGTAATAGTATACACAATACCGGCAAATTAATACAGAGTCTAGCCGTGTGATATCAAATTTTAGTGCAAATTGAAAAATGTCAATGACTAATTCTACATAATATTGGGTAGAACTATCGGGGATGTATATGAGTTCGCAGACTTTTGAGAGGCTCTAAAAAAATCTGGTTTTCAATGTACTGAAGGTGGTCTTCATTATTTACAAAGTCAATTTCATTGGCATTAATGATCAGAAGTGGAGATTTATCATAATGATAAAAGAAATGGTTGTACGCTTCGTTTAATTCCTCCAGATAGTCTGCAGAAATTTCCATCTCATATTCACGACCTCTGGTATATATATTCTGAAGCAAACGCTCTACCGAACACTGAATGAATATCACTAAGTCAGGTTTAGCGGCAATTCCACTCATGATGTTGTAAATTCGGTCATACAGTGCCATCTCATCAATACCAAGATTCAGTCTGGCAAAGATGCGGTCTTTGTCAAACAGGTAGTCAGACACCAGGAAATCTGAAAATAGATCCTTAGTGGTCATGGTTTTTTGTTGGTTAAAACGGCTTGCCAGAAAAGATAACTGAGTCTGGAATGCGTATCGTGACCGATCCTGATAGAACTTAGGTAGGAAAGGATTGTCCTCGAATTCTTCTAAAACGAGTCTGGCGTTGTGGCGTTCAGATATCAAGCGTGCCAGAGAAGTTTTTCCGGCACCGATCACACCTTCTATTGCTATAAATTCATAGTTGTTCACGGCCGCTAATCTACCACTTTGCCGTGATTTTAGAAAGTCTAATCAGCGGTGCTTTTTTTATCATCTCGTCAATATGGTCCCCTGAAATCGGATCAATCCAGAAAGGTTCCAGGTCTTGAAGGGGAGATAGAACGAATAGGCGTTCTTTATAACGTGGGTGTGGAATTTCTAAATCTGCATCTAAATAATAACGATTCCCAAAATCAATGATATCAATATCGATGGGGCGATCGGCCCATCTGACAGAATTCTGATCTCTTCCTGCGTCTAACTCGAACTTCTTTATGAGTTTAAGCAGTTCATCCGGAGTTCCTTCGAAAGAAATTTCCACAACAGCGTTAAAGAACTGATTTTGAGCAATCCCAACAGGTTCGGTCTCCCAAATTGATGAAAAACGAATCTCTTTAGTACTTAAACAAGCAAGGAAGTCCCTGGCGTCGGACAGGAATTTGATTTTGTCGCCCAAACTGCTGCCTAAAGCGAGAATGACACGTTTAACCATGGTTTATCAAATGCTCGCCAACTCAATTTTGTGCTGAATATCTTTAATGATTCGCGAGTGTTTTGGATTTTTTAGTCGATCTTCAACAGATGTTATTGCATGGATGACCGTTGAATGATCTCTCCCACCAAAGTGTAGACCAATGGTTTTCAAGCTACTTTTTGTCATTTGCTTTGACAAGTACATGGCAATTTGCCGTGCCTCCACTATCTCTTGTTTTCTAGTCTTTTCACGCACTTTATTTGCATCAATTCCGAAGTATTCAGATACCTGATTCTGAATCAACTCAATCGATATATGCTTCTTGGTCTCTTTGACCATATCCTTCAATATGTGCTTGGCCAAAACCAGGTCGATACTATCAATTTTTTGCAATGATGAGGTTGCCAGCAGTTTAATGATAGCCCCTTCCATGTCACGTATACTTGATTTGAAGTTGTGGGCTATGAATTCAAATATCTCAGGTTCAAATTCGATCCCATTGTCATGAGCTTTGTATTCAAGAATGGCATATCTGGTTTCAAAATCGGGCATCTGAATATCAGCTGTGAGTCCCCAATTAAATCTTGAGATCAGTCGTTCTTCAATATCAGGAACGTCTTTAGGAGCGCGGTCTGAACTTAGAATAATTTGTTTGCCATCTTGATGAAGCGCATTGAAAATGTGGAAGAATTCTTCCTGGGTTTTCTCTTTTCCACTGAAAAATTGAATGTCGTCTACTATCAGTACATCGATATTACGGTAGAACATTGAGAACTCACTGGCTCGATTATTTCTAATGGCATGAACGAACTCATTGGTAAAACTTTCAGAAGAGATGTACAATACAGATTTTTCGTCGCCGTAATCCTGTTTGATTTTATTACCAATACTCTGGATCAGGTGAGTCTTTCCTAAACCTACGCCACCATAAACAAAAAATGGGTTAAATGAGTTATTGCCGAGATTTTCGGCAATAGCCATGGCAGCTGAACGAGCCAGGCGATTACAATCGCCTTCGATATATCGTTCGAAAACGTAATTTGGATTCAGATTCGATTCGACTTTAGTCTTTTTAAGTCCAGGAATCACAAATGGATTCTGAATGGATCCAGGACTGTGAGTCGGATAACCAGACAAATGTTGAGGTTTACTTGGCGGAACCGGGCGCTGTGGCATTCTTACAGAACGCTCTTCTATTGGATTTTCAGACTTCTCCATAACTATAGAATACTCCAACTTTCCGTCGGGTCCAAGAACTTTAGAGATGGTAGATCTAAGCATGTTATAATAATGCTCTTCTAAACACTCATACCAGAATTGCGATGGCACTTGAATCGTGAGAGTATTATTCTCCAGTTTAACAGGTTTTATGGGTTCAAACCATGATTTGAACTTCTGATAATTTATGTTGTCCCGTATAATCTCAAGACACGTGTCCCAGATCGCTTTAGCAGAATCCTTTGCCAAAGTAATTTACCTCCTAATTACAGCACCATTTGCTTGCTATTGTGAATAAACGATACCATCAGACACTCAAATCATTTTCGTGTTATCCACAATCGAATGTTGTTTTCTTTAATTTGTTACGATTTGAAGATGAGTAATTTTTCGAAGTGAGTCAAATGTTCAAACAGGTGATTCCAGTAGTTTATCCACAATTTTATCCACATCATAAACACATGTAGCGCAACAACATAACACTTTAGTAACATTTTTATAGAATAGCACTTGACAGTGCTTAATGATACGGTAACATTGTTTTTTACAATTTCTTCTTAAGTAATAAAAAAAACTAAAAAGTTTTCCACATTTTATTAACATCCAAAAACGGTTTAGAAACAGTGCATTTTCTGTTCCATTCATTTTGGATAAAGAGTGGCTGTTCTACTTAAGAGAAGCCCTTATGAAACGTCTTGAACCGCCTAAATCATTCAGGATTTCATAGTTCCAATTACCAGTACCCAGAACGTTTTCAGACTCTATGTTGTACTCGTGATGAAGTTCAAGATACAGGAATCCTTTTGGTGCTAATAACCTGCCAGCTAACCGTATTATTGAGCTGTAAACAATGGATCGATTCTCGCAGAACAATGCCATTGCAGGTTCATAGTCCTTGACCTGTGAATCCATCTCATTTGCCTCTTCATGATGGATGTAGGGAGGGTTAGATATTATAATATCAAAGGTGTTCTGGTGCAGTAGATTTGGGTCATGCAAATCGCCTTGAACCAGAGTCAGTTCAACCTTGTTCAGAGAAGCATTCATTCTGGCTGTCTTTAGTGCCTCTGTGGATAAATCGACACCGGTAACATTCCAATTTGGTCTTTCAAGTTTACAGGCTATTGGGATGCAAGCCGAACCAGTTCCGATATCTAATAATCTGAGCGAGTCCATTGGGTGATCCTTTAGTACAAGCTCAACAAGTTCTTCTGTTTCCGGTCTTGGAATTAGGACCGATGGATTCACCATTATTTCAGCATTATAAAATGCGGTCGAACCTGTTATATACTGCAATGGTTCATGCTTTGACCGTCTTTTAACCATTTCCCGCAATTCATCTAGTTCGGCAGAAGTTAAAGGCCGATCATATTGGAGATACAATTGGAGACGTTTTATGCCAAGTACATGAGAAAGTAGCCATTCTATACTTAATCGTGGTGATGGAATGTCTTTTTGCTGGAAATACTCCGTGGCCCATTCCATCATCCGAAGGACGGTCCAATCACTGGATTTAGTCATGAAATTGAGTTTATTACTCTGCGTCTACACCCTTAGTGGCTACTTCCTGCATAGTCAGACCAAATCGCTTCGAAAAATCGATCACAAAATCTGTGACTATATCAAATACAGATTGGTCTCCGCTGGGGATGCTTCCTCTGAAGCCCATTCTGCCACCTGTTGAGATAGCTTCAACAACGGCTGATTTTCCAGTAAACTCCATGATAAGTGTAACTGAAGTACTGGAATTCATTAATTTTTGATGTTCTTCGTAGATGCAAACATCCACATAGTGTCCATTACTTGAACTGCGATCAGATGCAAAATGATGATTAGGTGAAGTGCCTTCAATTACAGTCTGATTTAGTCTCTTGATCGTATCTACTGGACCATAGATTACAAATTTTCTTACAACGCTCATATAATTTTATCGAGTTATCCGTTATTTAATCGTTATTTACGGACATGAATATACGTAAATACCAATTGTTTCCTAAAAGGCATTTAATTAGGCTTAAGTCTGTCTATATTTGGAATGTTAAATTAATAGTCACAGTTTATCCAAATATTACAGACTAGCCTCAACGTTGAAACTCTTATGAAGAATCTGAAATACATTTTACTGATAGCTACACTGTTACTGTCATATTTACCACTTTATGCACAGTTTGGGACTGAACCTCAAATTGAAAATGATGTTAGAGTCAGATCACCACTTGATGAAGATCTTCGAAATGCTATCAGTTTCGGGGTAACCCTAAATAATTTTGGATTCGGAACCGGAACCGAGTACAGGAGGGTATTGTCACCTCTAAGTGAGATGGTTCTGGATTTTCAGATTACTGCATTAAGAGATATTACTGAGCAGAATTACCAGTTTTTTGGTCAGCAAATTATCCCGAACAAGAGAAACAGAATTATTTCATTTCCTCTGATGGTC
Source organism: uncultured Chitinophagales bacterium (assembly GCA_964550435.1). GTDB lineage: Bacteria > Bacteroidota > Rhodothermia > Balneolales > HLUCCA01 > UBA11400. The sequence goes on from CAZJZI010000027.1 coordinate 15,521, forward strand.
GGATTCAAGCAAAGGTTGTTCTCTGAGGCAGTCTCAGATAACTTCAGATTTTATGTTTCTGCTATGGGTGGACCATCAGCTGCCTATGTATATCCGTATTACCAACTGCGGGAAGTGTATTACATTTTTGAGCAAGATATCCCCGCATTTCAGTCAGGGGACCTTTCAGTGCTTCAGTATGGATTATTAGAAGCCAATACGGGACAGATATCGAATGATATTTTTCAAGGCTGGGGTCAGGGTGAATGGAAGTTTGGGGCTGCCGGACAATTAGGAATTGGCGTGGATTTTGGGAGTAATTTTAAAACCCTCACTAGCGTCAAAGTAGGATTTACTTTCCAGTACTTTGATTCAGGTATCCAGGTTATGGACCCCTACCGAGTTTTAGGCTTCTTTGAAAGTACTGATTCAACACCTGAAACACTTGTCGCAGCACCAGGAACTGATAAGCAAAAGTTCTTCGGTTCACCGTACATAACACTCATTTTTGGCAGGATGTGGTGATAAAAAAACCATCGGACCTGTTTTGAATCATTCGTGAAATCCAAAACGAACCGATGGTTAAATTCAAATAACGCTCTCTTGAAGTGTGTCAATGTTAGTTTGAGTTGGCATAGTATAACAATGATTCAATAGCAAGAGACTGTCATTGGATAATCGGTATCTATTAGTTGATTATCGGTAAGATAAAAGCAACTAGTGGTCAATCGTCTCTGGAACTATCATTATTGGCAGCAAAAGTTCTACTCGGACTCCAGTTACAATTCCACCATTATCCAGCTTGTTTTGAAATGTAACGCTCCATGGTAACGCGTTTTCACCAGCAATAAGTCTGATTCGATCAATAAATAGCTGGAGACCTATGGATGGGCTATTTGTGTTAAATGTTTCAAGTCTTTTTGATGGAATATTTTCATGGATCAAATGAATGGGTGTTTTGTCACTTACTTCATATCTGTTTCTGCCGGGAAGCCCAATCCCATTGTCATCAATGGTAATAACCAACTGACCATATCTTTCAAGTGCCCAAATCAATATGAATCCATGATCACGTTTGTTCACCAAACCATGTATTACAGTATTCTCAATGAAAGGCTGTAGGATCAGAGATGGAACCATACATGACTTTGGATCCAGATTTGCCTCACATATGAACTCAAATTGGATGCCATGATCGATTTTTTCAGAGTCTAGGTCTAATTGTAAACGTATTCTGTCCATTTCTTCCTGCAGGCTGTTCACCTTCTTGAAAGATGAGTCCAACTGCATTCTTAGTAACTTTGTAAACTTGACAAAGTGTTCACTTGCCTTCTCCGGGTCTTTATTGAAAAGGTGAAGACGAAGGGCGGATATCTGATTGAAAATAGTGTGAGGTTTCATCATCGCCATTAAAGCCTGATGCTCTAATTCCACAACCCTCACAGAGACTTCTTGTTTTGCTTTTTGTTCATTTACCGCTTCCTGAATGCGCCACTTTATATATGAATAAAAAATGAGAGTGACACCCAGTAAACCTATTATCAAAAACCACGGTTGTTGCCAGAAGGGGGGTATAACAGAGAGTTTAATTTGAAGTGGATCAGATTCGAGCCTTCCGTCGTTTGAGAATGCAATTATCTCAATTGTATACGTTCCGGCATCAAGGTATCTGAAACTCAGTTCCCCGGTTTCGTTCGTAGTCCAATCCTGATCAAATTCAATTATCCTGTATTTATATCGTACTCTATTTCCATCCCTCAGGAAAATACCCGTAAACTTGATGTCGACTTGATTTTGTCCATACCCCAGTTGATATACAACGTTACGACTGAAATCAGACACCCCATTGATCTGAAGATCTTCGAGTACAAGTGGGATTTCCAACGGCTCATATCCCACAAAATCAGAACGAAATGTCGCAATTCCTCGGTTTCCTGAAACCCAAACCTTATTTCCATTGATATCAATTTTCCCAATCTGATCGATATTTAAACCGTCATTCAATGTGTATGAAATAATAGTTTCAGGTGGAAGCTGTTCAGAAAGCGTTTTTGTTGTATCCAGATAAAACTTATTGATTCCATCATTGGTCCCTACCCACAGATGCCCAGTTGAATCAAAGAAAGTTGTTTTAACAAGGTCGCTGATAAGACCATTCTTGGTATCAATTTTTTTTACTGTACCCGTATCTGTACAAATTAAAATAAGCCCCGATCCATACGTACTGATTCCCAGCCAGGGTCCATACAATTTTTGGATATCTACAATCTGGGCATGATTAAATAACTCATGATTTAATGGTGATATTACCCCATCAGTGTAAGTCCATATTCCATTTAAAGTACCGATCCATAATCTCCTCTTTCTGTCTAATTCCAGATCGGTTATCCGGTTTGACATCAAGACTTCTACCGAATCCCGCCCAATCATTTTAACGAGTCGTCGATTAGTTCCTAAATAAATTGAATCTCCAACCCCTGCAATTGATTTCACAGAGTAATCGGTACTGATTAGATCTTTAGTTACTAAATCATTGAAGAACTCCCGGTCTTGCCACTTTTTAAATTGTTCAGCATCGTAAATATCTATTTTATAAACTCCACCTGTTGAACCAATAAGTAAGGTTCCGTCTTCAGGCTCATGGAAGGCTTCAATTGAAGCATTCAGATCAAGTCTGCGATCAATTCTGCCGCGGAACAACATTTCTCCATCTTTTGAGAATCTGTATAACGAGCCATCCTTTCCACCAAACCAAATTGTGCCATCTGATGTAACAATACTGGATCTGATTACTGGATCATTCAAAAGGTTGGAATCGTTTATATAACTGTATTCTCGGAAACCACTATCAATTCTATAGACACCCTGATTAAGTGTTGATATCCAGATTGAGCCTTCATTGTCATAAATTTGGGCACTTATTGTGGTATTTTTTAACCAATGAACCTCTAAAGAAGGTTTCTTTGGATCAGTAATGTCATAAAACCTAATCCCGTCCATTGTTGTACCAACAACCAGATATTTGCCAGACGGACTTACGGTTGCTACATGTGGAGAGGTTGCAATGTCAAGTTCTTGATTCGTGTATATAAGGTGCGGTAGATCGCGGTCACTGGACAATCCGTTAACCGTTGGAATCAAACGTGACCCATCTGATCTGGTGAATGACCGGAGACTCCAAAACTCATTGTCTGAGACTTTGGTCCAGTTATCCTGGTCTGGTTTCCAGGAATAAATTCCATGGTATAGACCGAAGTAAAAGTGGTCGTCTTTTTTCCAGATTTGTCTGATGTTACCGGGGGGAGATTTATTCTCTAAATGTTGAGTGACGGTGGTGTCATTTATCTGGAATAAATGTCCAGCCTCACTTGCAATCCAAATATCACCACCAGGTTCCTCGAAAAATGCCGTCATGGCTGAATTTTGTGTTAACCGATTGAGCCAAGGTGTATTTCTCGCATTATAAAACTGATTGTTTTTAAAAAAAGAGACATTACCATTAAAGGATAGAAACCAGATGCGACCATTCGAGTCAAGAGACATCTTGAGTACTTCATTACCCCCTAATCCCTCATTAGTGGTATATTTTGTGAGATTTTTACCATCATATCTGTTGACACCTGCCTCTGTAGCTATCCATAAATATCCATTCGAGTCAATTAGCAGGTCATGAACAACAGTTGATGATAGACCATTATCAACACTCAAATGGAAATATGACTCCTGAGCTCGAATAGTCCCGAAAATCCCGGATGCTGTTAATAAAAACACAGCACTGAGCAGTATCCTATATGGACTTACTGAGATATTCATTAGAGTTTGATTTATGATGTATGCTTAAGAGCACCTACAACTTCCAGTAATTGCTCAACAAAGCCTTGATATTTTCTGCGAGCAACTGGAATACTATGTCCGAAAATAGTCGTACAATTGCCACCATCCGATTGATGGTAACTTTCAACGACGTGAAGGTTTACTAAAAAACTTTTATGACAACGATAAAAATCATGTCCGTTCAACTCAGACTCCAACTCACCTATAGATTTAGTAACAAGTATTTCGCTTGAATCTGTAAGTCTAATCTCAGAGTATGACCCTTTAGCTTCAACAAACTGGATTTTCCTCACTGGGATCAGTCTAAATCCACCTAAAGTCGGAACGAATAACTTTTTATCGTCATCATTTTTTGATGACTTTATATATTCTTTGAGTTCATCGAAATTCTGTTTGTATTCTAAGTTACTATGGTAGCTATTTCCATTCGACTGACGTTGAGACAGGATTTTTTTCTCAACTCGCACCAAATCGTTTATTTCTACAGGTTTTAGAATGTAGTCTAGGGCATTATTTTTGATAGCGCCTAATGCATAATGCTCATGAGCGGTTACGAAAACCACTTGAAATGAAATATCATCAAAGTACTCAAACAGGTTGAACCCATTCATTTCAGGCATTTCAACATCCAGAAAAACGATGTCTGGTTGTTGATTGCGTATAATCTTAACCGCATCTGGCACTGAACCAACATCTGCAATTACTTCGATTGAAGAACATGCCTTTTCAACCAACCGTAGTATCAAATCACGGTTGTGCTTCTCATCATCTACAACTAGAGCGCGAAGGATCATTGAAGACTATACTTAACTAAACATAGACACTTTATGCTACAGGACATTATACAGTCTAAACATGATTTTTCAAAGTTTAGCATGATTATTTGGTGCAACATTGACGCTAAATGTCCGGCAAAAAATGAGCCTCAAATTTCAAAATGATGTCAATTTCGCGTACCTTTAACCAACGTTACCATACAATTTAATAGGGATTTATTATGGCTATTATCGAAGATATTATTGCAAGACAAATTTTTGACTCACGCGGTAATCCAACAGTTGAAGTGGATGTCGTCACTGATTCCGGACTAGTGGGTCGTGCTGCTGTTCCATCTGGTGCTTCAACCGGCGAGTTCGAAGCCGTCGAATTACGTGATGAAGATACATCATACATGGGTAAAGGGGTATCAAAGGCAGTAGAGCATGTAAACGATGAGATTGCCGGCGAATTGGTCGGGTACGATGTGTTTAATCAGGTGGAAATCGACAATTATATGATTGCACTTGACGGAACCCCAAACAAATCTCGCCTTGGAGCTAATGCTATATTGGGTGTTTCAATGGCAATTGCAGATGCCGCTGCTCAATGCTTGAATATGCCGCTATGGCGTTACTTGGGTGGAGTAAATGCCAAGGTACTTCCACTACCTATGATGAACATCATTAATGGCGGATCACATGCCGATAACAACGTCGATCTACAAGAATTCATGATCATGCCAGTAGGGGCAGAGTCATTTTCAGATGCGTTGCGAATCGGGAGCGAAGTCTTCCATAACCTGAAAAAAGTACTTAAGGATAAAGGATATAATACTGCAGTTGGTGATGAAGGTGGATTTGCCCCAAACCTGAAGTCGAACGAAGAAGCGATTGAAGTAATTCTTAAAGCTGTTGAAAAAGCAGGTTACAAACCGGGTGAAGATGTAGTTTTGGCCTTGGATCCAGCAAGTTCCGAGTTTTACAACCCAAAAACAGGTCTCTATGAATTCCGATGGAGCGACGGTTCTAAAAGAGACGCAGATGCCATGGTTGAGTTCTGGGCAGACTGGGTGTCTCGTTTTCCTATTGTATCCATCGAAGATGGTATGTACGAAAATGATTGGGATGGCTGGTTAAAACTTACTGATGCTATTGGCGACAGAATCCAACTCGTCGGAGATGACCTTTTTGTAACGAATACCGAACGACTCGCACGTGGTATCAATGAAGGCGTAGCAAACTCAATTCTTATTAAAGTGAACCAGATAGGTACTCTTACGGAGACTCTCGACGCTATTGAAATGGCACATAAAGCCGGATACACAGCAGTTATTTCACATCGTTCTGGAGAAACTGAAGATACAACCATTGCAGATCTTGCAGTTGCAACCAATGCAGGTCAGATTAAAACGGGATCAATGAGTCGAACAGACCGTATCGCCAAGTACAACCAACTCCTCCGAATTGAAGAACAACTGGGTGACCAGGCTATGTTTTTTGGACGTGAGCAGTTCGATTTGTAATTTTTTTTGTATACTCAACCAAGTTAATCGGCGGGACAAAACAAGCCCGCCGATTTCATATCGATAAACCGTTCTTCTTTTCTCATGAATATTTACGTAGGTAACCTAGCCTGGAAAGCAAAAAAACAAGATCTGATCGATCTTTTTGAACATTTTGGTACTGTATCCCGTGCATTTATTGTTCGTGATAAGCGTACAAGACGTTCTAAAGGCTTCGGTTTTGTGGAAATGGATTCCGAAGATGCAGCAAAAGCTGCTATTGAGGCACTAAACAAAACGGTGTTTCTTGAACGAGCCATCGTTGTAAATGAAGCCAACCCTAGGAAAGATGGTGATGATGATGAGTTCGATGAAGATGATACCGATGAATAAATCTAGCTTTTCTTGAATAACAATCTAAAATTCTCGTCTGAAAAGCCGATGGCATGATAATCAACTCACTTTGTCTTCAAAATTTTAGAAATCATTCGTTAACAAAGATTGAGTGGGGTAGGCGCCTGAACATCATAACCGGGCCAAACGGTGCCGGTAAAACCAATTTAATTGATGCAATACATTACTTATGCATGAGCCGCAGTTTTGCATCTTCGAGTGATCAATATGTGGTGCAATCGGGAGAAAAAGAATTTCAAATTAATGGTGAATTTGAAGGATCCATTCGAACCGGATTTAAGGTTACTTGTACATACTCAAGGGGTGACGGAAAAAAAATTCTAGTTAACGACAGTCCACTCGATAAGTTGTCGGATCTGATTGGAATGGTTCCGGTTGTGGTTTTAAGTCCAGATGACAAAAAACTTACATCTGATGGTCCAGCAGAACGACGTAGTTTCTTAGATGCATTTATTAGTCAGATTTCAAAGGCGTACCTGAAAGATTTGATTGAGTATCGAAAAGTCGTTAAACAACGAAATGCGTTACTATCCAACATGGCATTGGGCTTTTCTACTTTGCAGAGTATGATTGAACCATGGAATGATCAACTGATTCATCTAGGAAGTGCAATAACCTACAAACGGGCCCAGGTGCTTCAGTCGTTTGGAACATATCTGGACGCTGGCTACGAAACTATAGCCGGTATAGGTCATAAACCAGGTATTGAATATAAGTCCTGTGTTGAAGATACTTCCTCTCTTGAATCCATTCAGCTTCAGTTTTCTGAAATTGTTCAGTCGGATTTACCCAAAGAAAGGGAACGCCAGCTGACTTTGTATGGTCCTCACCGCGATGATATTCTGTTCTTTTTAAACGATATGGAACTCAGAAAATTTGGGTCACAAGGGCAACATAGGCTCTTCGCTCTGGCATTAAAACTGGCACAAAGAAGCTATTATGAGTATGAACTTGATGATTTGCCTGTTTTTTTACTTGATGATGTATTCGGAGATCTGGATCCACAGAAGACCGCCGTTTTAATTGAAATGCTTCGCCTACAGAATGGGCAAACATTCATAACTGCAGCAAACAAGAATTTATTTGTCAATTTCGTTGAGCCAATTGAGCATGAAATTCATTATTATCAAGTTGAAGATGGAACTGTAGAACTGACCGAATACGTATCTAAACCATGAAACAACCGATTCAATTTGCCGAAGCTTTGACTTCCTATCTGGACAAGTTTCCACATAGAAGGCAACTAAAACGTGGAATGGTGTTATCATTGTGGGCAGAAGTAGTAGGTGCATCGATTTCGGTTCAATGCAGAGATTTATATTTCAAAGGCAGTACACTCTATGTCCATGTAACTTCCCCAATGTGGAGGCATGAAGTTCACATGCAGCGATTTGCGATAATGAAGAAGCTGAATGCTGAGGTTAAAGAAGAAATTATTCGTGAAATTGTTGTCAAAACCTGACTGACCAAATCTTATTTATGCCATGAAAAATAATCTTGGAAATTTTATAGGAAATCTGGTTTCAAAGTTTGGTGATGCCATTTGGCCGAAGATGATTGCTGCAAAGAAAGCAGATGTTCAATTATCGTTTTCAAATGCAGAAAAAGTTCTTGTCATCATTGCATCCTACATTATTGCCATTGGATTATGGGTGATGGTAAACTTAGATAATGAATTTAACCTTAACTTAAAACTGGTTGTAAATACCGGAGAAATTGCTGAGGGTCTAGCATTGGTTTCTCCTTTACCTGAAACGGTAGACGTTGCTGTAAGTGGGGTAGGATGGAATCTGCTGAATCTATACAATAGCCCGCCAAATGTTCCAGTTAATCTGGCTGACAACTATGTAGATATGACCGATCAGGTCGCAACTGTTATTGCGGGTTATCAGAACATCAGTTTGATTCGGGTCCAACCAACCATCCTGAATGTCGATGTGGAACAAAGAATCTCAAAAAAAGTGCCGGTTGTACTCAAAATGAATCTAGAGTTCGAATCACAGTTTAATTTAGTTGGTAAACCTGTAATTCGACCAGATAGTGTGATAGTTTCAGGGGCAATATCGCGTGTGGAATCACTCGAATCGTGGCCAACAGTAGTTTATAGTGCCGAGAGTATTCGTGAAACTATTAACACTGTAATTTCATTGGAGTCACCACCGGAGGTAATTGATTTAAGTGACGAAACCGTGTTGGTAACAGCACGTGTATCAGAATATACTGAAGGGCAGTTGAGGTTGCCGCTGCGCATCCGTGGGCTTCCACGAGGGAGTGAAGTTGTGTTTAATCCATCTACTATAACCGTGCGCTACGAAGTACCTCTGGATCAATATCAAAGTACTCAGGATACTACTCCTTTTGGAGTATTCGTTGATTACGATGACCTAGTGAATAACACCACAGGATTGGTCACTCCCGAGGTAGAGTTTTTGGTTCAAGCACCGAATATTACGCTGAAAGCCGTTCAACCCAGAACAGTGTCATTCTTTATAGTTGTCAAAAACTGACAATTCTTTAAGCAGTTTTATTGGGCTTCTTTGAATGGTACTAATGCTTCTTCGATACTTTTCGTGTCTTGAAAGTAGCCAAGAATTTGCATCAATACTTCGTCAACAAGTGTATCTGGACAACTTGCACCAGAAGTCAAGGCAATCGTAATCGGTTTGCCAGTTATTGAAACAGGAAACCAGTTTAACGTGGTTTTAATCGTTTTCTCCCACTGACTAAAGTGCCGAATTTCGTGTTTTGAAATCAATTCCGATACATCTCGGACATGATAAGTAGGAAATTTTCGCTCCAATAACTCCACGATATGCATGGTATTCGATGAATTATACCCACCGACAACCAAAGCTACATCTGCCTCCGTCTCCAGTAGTCCAAAGGTAGCCGATTGGTTCTCATTAGTTGCATAGCACAAGGTATCACTGGTATCAGCAAAATGCTTTTGAATATTTATGTCACCATACTTTTCCATGGCTGCCTTACGTAGTATTTCCATTACTTCACGAGTTTCTGAGGCAAGCATTGTAGTTTGATTGATGACTCCAAACTTTTCAAGATCCTTGAGCGGATTAAAACCAGGAGTACACTTATGTCCAAAAAACTTACTGAAATCATCTATTGATCGAACTCCGCGCATAATTTCTCCCAGGATGATGGCTTCATCAGGATTATATACTACAACTACAGGACCATTTTCTGCAGCATGTGAAAACGTAGCCCTGGTTTCTTCATGTTGATACTTCCCATGAATGACAAGAGAAAACCCTTTTTGTCCTAGTTGATCACCGCGCTTCCATACTTTTTCGACAAATGGGCATGTGGTATCATATTGGTATGGGTCAATTCCTACTGCCTCTAGTTTCTTTTGGATAGCGATGGTAGTTCCGAAGGCAGGAACGATAACAATATCATCCGAATTAAGGGAGCTGATGGGGATAATTTCACTACCGTCTGTATGAAACAAGAATTTCACTCCTCTTTTTTGGAGATCTTCATTTACTGTTGGATTATGAATCATCTCACCTAAAAGATAAACTGGTCGATCCTTGTGCTGTTCAACCGTTCTGTAAGCGATATCAATTGCATTCTGAACACCATAACAGAACCCGAAATGTCTGGGGATCAAAAAGCGTACTGGCCCGAAGTCCAAAACACTGGGAGTGAGGTCTTTTTTTCTGGGATCCAATATTTGTCGCGACTCTTTCACCGTACGAATAATCGGTGATAGATACATCGCTGGGATTTCAAAATTCTTAGCCATAGAAATGTGTGTTATTGCCCATAAACAGAATGGGCTGCAATTTCATTCATCAATCCTGATCTTCCATTCGTACGGCAACCAATTTACTCACACCTACTTCGGGCATGGTAACACCATAGAGCATCTCAGATCGCTCCATTGTCTTTTTGTTGTGGGTAATGATGATAAACTGGGTGGTTTTGCTGAATTTTTTGATCATGGATGTGAATCTCTCTACGTTCGCGTCATCAAGTGGTGCATCGACTTCATCCAAAATACAAAATGGCGATGGTTTAACCAGATAAATGGCGAACAGAAGTGCAATAGCAGTCAATGTTTTTTCCCCACCTGACAACTGTTCGATATTGCTTGGGCGTTTCCCTCGAGGATTAGCAATGATGTTTATTCGACGATCAAGCGGATCTTCTGCATTATCCTCAAGCATCAAATCGCAATAATCAGTTTCTTCAAACAGTGTATGAAATACATTCTGGAAGTTGGTTCGAATGGCATCAAACGTTTGTGAAAATCGTTCGTTCGCTGTTTGGTTGATCTCTGAAATAGTTTGTCGAAGTTGAGCCTCGGCTTCGTTCAAATCATTCATTTGCGATTCGAATGTGTCAAGACGCACTTTTTCTTCTTCATATTCGGTAATCGCCAGTTTATTTACTTCGCCAATATTCTTTAATCGCTCTTTAAGAACACTAATCTGCTCTTTGACGGCGGACTGGTCCACATCTTCAGGCATCGGCTCCGTCACCTGATCCATGAGTAAACCATATGTCTCCCACACGTGATCGGAAAGTGATTTGACCTGTAAGTCGTATCGGTTTCGAGTCATTTCGAGTTGATGAAGTAATTCGAGCCCGATCTCTCTTTTACGTCGATTCGTTTTAATTTCCTCCTCGAGTTGATTCAGTCTGCCACGTTGAATTTGAACACGCTCTTCTGCCTCGTTCAATGCCTCATCGGCATCGACCTTATCTCGTTTTAATCGGTCTAGTTCAGCTTGCTTGACTTCAATTTCCTTCTTTAACGAAAGTATCAGGTCTTTACTTCGTTTCGCACTTTCCGCTCTGTGTTCCAGACGCTTCATGATACCGGCAATACCAACTTTTGATCGTTCAATATCCTTATTTATGTTGTCAACCCGGTACTGTGCTTGCTGATAATTTAATTGAGCCTCACTGAATCGAGATTGCATTCTGTTCAGGGCATCTTCACTTTTCTGCTGATCGGATCGTAAACGATGTTGTTTATCCAGCACCTGTTCGAGTTGTTGCTGAAGTCGGATTAATTCAGGCTCTATGGATTCAAGTTCCACCTGAAGGGTTGCTTTTGCCTCATGAAGTCGTTTTTTTCGATCCTTAATATCATTCAGATTGCGTTCATAAACTTGCTTGCGGGCATTAAAACTATTCTGACGATTCTCAGTATTTCGAAGGTGGCGATCAGCGTCCTTTACCTTTTGAAGTAGCGATTCAACGGGGAGTTGATTTCTTTTGTGTTGGGCTGTCTCAAGCTGGCCCTTAAAATCATTGATTTGAAGATCGGTCTGCTCAAGTTGTTGTTCAAGTTTCTTAATTCTATCCTGGAGTCCGACTCTCAAACCTTCATTTTTCTGAGCACTTCCACTGCGAATAATTCCACCATGGTGAACAAGTTCTCCACCTCTAGTAACACCCACATAACCTGTGTGAGGTAGCGTTTGTTCTAGTGCCTGGTCAATCGATTCAAATAATCGAGCGTTACCAAGTAACAATTTTTTTAGAGAATCATACTTGGTTGCACATTTTACTTCAAAATACAATGAGCCGTCAATCGGTTCGGAACCCGTTTTATTTAATAACTCAAGCGGGACAACGGTGGTTTTTCCTTTTTTATCGGTTTTAAGGATTTCAAATGCCTTTTTGGCGTCATCAATAGTATCTACAACAATGTAGTTTACTGCATCGCCCAGAACAGATTCCAATGCAACCGATAGATCATCAGCAGTTGAAAACAGGTCGGCAACAAGTTCAAATCGCTCAAACTGTTGTGCAAATTGCTTCAAATGCTTTACAGGGAATGGAAGAGCGTCATCAGATTTCGAAAGTGACTGAAGCAATGAAACTTCATTGTAAAGTGCTTCTCGTTTACTTTGGTATGAGCGCAGTTTGTCCTTTAGTTCTTCAACATGTAATCTTAGGTGTTCACGCTCTTTCTCTGCCTCGACATGACGTGCTTCTGCGATTTCAAATGCATCACGGGCTTGTTCTATCTCAAAACGTAGCTTATTCTGCTCCTCGTTGAACGTATCTTCCTCAGACTGAAGGGATTCAATTTGTCGGTTTAAACGTAGTAATTCGTCTTGATTACCTTCAATTCTGGATTCTGTACGTACTTTCTTGTTTTGTGATGTACTTAGAGCTGTGTTTGCATCCCGATATGCCTCAGAAAGTCGTTCAGATTCCGTTCTGAATCCTGACACTTCCTCCTTGGCTGTATCAAGTGATTCTTGCGCTTCAGCGAGCTTAGATTTCATTTCATTCAGAGCTTTTTCGGCAACGTTAAGCTCCACTTCTGACTTGCTTATTGCCTTTTTGAGCTCACGAAGTTCGACTTCACTCAGACTCACATCAGATTCATACTGTCGAATAACATTTTCTTCTGCTGAAATTCTTTCTGACGAAATCTTGATGGTAGTTTCTGTATCGCGTAGCTGTTCATTGAATCTGGAGACCTGACGCATCGCATGCGACAGATCTGTTTCACGAGCAGAGAGTGTATCTTTACCGATTAATTGTTGTTGCTCAAATTGCTCGTATTGTCGATTCAGTTCTTCTTTTTCCTTTTCGGCAGTGAGGATTCGATCCAAAAGTGGACCAAGCTCTGCCTGGATTTTATCATAATCGAACCTTGAAATTGCTTTATCGAGGCGGACCAGATCCTCTTCGTATTGTTTGGCTCGCTGAGCCCGACCTGCCTGAATCTGAAGTGACTTTACTTTTTTTCGAATTTCTACCAGAATATCCTCGATCCGGAGCATGTCTGTCCGGGTCTCATCGAGTTTCTTCATGGTTTGTTTACGTTTTTCCTTGTATTTGGTCACACCTGCAGCTTCTTCAAACAACTTTCGCCTGTCGTTGTTTTTATCGGCCAGAATTTCCTCCACCATCTTTAACTCGATCACCGAATAGGCATTAGAACCCATTCCTGTATCCATGAACATCTCAGTAATGTCTTTAAGCCGGCATGGAACACGGTTCAGAAGGTATTCGCTATCGCCAGAACGATACAAACGTCGAGTAATGGTGATGTCATCAAACTCGGTGGGAAGGATTCCACGATTGTTGTGGATTGTGACAGAGACTTCTGCCAGTCCTAGAGGCTTTTTAGTGGCAGTTCCATTGAAGATAACATTTGTCATGGCATTTGAACGGAGTAGCGATGGGCGCTGCTCTCCCAGTGCCCATCGAAGGGCATCTACAATGTTAGACTTACCGCAACCGTTCGGACCAACGATGGCTGTAATCCCATTCCCAAATTTCACACTGGTCTTTTGAGCAAAACTCTTAAAACCATGTAATTCAAGCTCTGCCAGGTACATATTCTACTAAAAAAGAAGCCGTGCACGGTATCCCATACACGGCGTATGAATTAAAATCGGACGTTATACCGTCAAGATATCTTTTTCTTTGTGTTTTAGGGCTTCTTCGACTGCAGCAATATACTTATCAGTCATTTTCTGGATTATATCTTCGGCTTCAAAGCGAGAGTCTTCTGGAAGTGAGTCGTCTTTAACTCTCTTTTTGATATGGTCGTTAGCATTTCTTCGGGCATTACGGATACTCACTCGAGCTTTCTCGGTAATGTCTTTAGCTACTTTGACCAGCTCATTTCGTCGTTCTTCGGACAAAATAGGAAGTGGTATACGGACCAATTGACCATCGTTTGATGGATTTAAACCAAGTCCTGATGACATTACAGCCTTTTCGATCAACGGAATCGTGGTTTTATCCCAAGGAGTAACAACCAGCATTCGCGGGTCTGGAGCTGTAACGGAAGCCATTTGACTCAACGGTGTCATAGATCCGTAGTACTCGACTTTAATACCATCCAGTAGAGTCGGGTTAGCTTTACCGGCACGAAGGTGAGATAATTCTCTTTTAAGGAATTCGACAGCCTCGCTCATTTCGAGTTCTGCCTCTTCGATGTATTCGTTTAACGCGTCTATCATAAATTCTGTTCGGTTACATGAAGTGTAAATCAAAACGGAATTTACGCAAACGACTCGACAGTCGAAAGACGAATCGCAAGGTGAGATAATACTAAGAAGGAATTAAATCTGGGAGTTTGATTAGTCCCAGGTAACCAAAGAGCCAATGCTTTCGCCTTCAGCTAATCTGGCGAGATTACCTCGTTTGTTCATGTCGAAGACGATTATTGGAGTTGCATTGTCACGACATAGTGTGAATGCTGTCAAATCCATGACCGAAAGACGATGTCTTAGTACTTCGTCACCTGTGATGGTATCAAACCTTTTGGCGTTTGGATTTTTCTCAGGATCGGAATCATAAATTCCGTCTACACGAGTTCCTTTCAAGATGACATCGGCTTCAATTTCAATAGCACGTAGTGATGCAGCAGTATCAGTTGTGAAATACGGATTACCTGTTCCTGCACCAAAAATTACAACTCGACCTTTTTCTAGATGTCGGATTGCACGTCGTCGGATGTAAGGTTCGGCAATTTGTTCCATTCGTATTGCAGAGAGTAAGCGAGTCTGTACATTTTTGCGCTCCAGGGCGTCCTGCAAAGCCATGGAATTGATCATCGTGGCCATCATGCCCATGTAGTCTGCCTGTACACGATCCATGCCTTGAGTGGCTCCTTTTACACCACGAAAAATATTACCACCACCAATTACAACCGCTACTTGAATTCCTTTATCGCTAACATCTTTGATTTCTGCAGCATATTGTTCGAGAACGTTGCCATCGATTCCGTGTCCCTGTTCTCCCAGAAGAGCTTCGCCACTAAGTTTAAGCAAGATGCGATTGTATTTATTCATGAAGTAGTGCCTGATAATATGGTTTAGAGAAGGTAAAAAAATGTGATGAGAAAATAATGAGCAAAAAAAAGGCTACCGAAGTAGCCCTTTAATTTTGAACAACTAAATTAGTTGCCACCAAGTTGAATTCGTCTGAAAGCAACCAAGGCAGGAGCGCCTTTGCTTTTCAGGTAGTCACGAACTGTAATGCTCGAGTCTTTGACGAATTTTTGCTCATTTAAAACGCGCTCTTCGTAGAAGCGACGGATTTTACCATGAGCTGCTTTTTCAGCGATTTCAGCAGGTTTTCCTTCGTTGATAAGCTGTTCTTTGGCTATTTCGAGCTCTTTGTCTAGAACAGAGGCATCTACGTCTTCTTTGTTAACTGCGATTGGATTCATGGCTGCAACTTGCATTGCAACATCTTTACCGATTTCAGCATCTACCGGACCTGCGAAATCGACCAAGACGGCTAATTGGGCCCCAGGGTGGATGTATGAGATGATTGAACCGGATGAATTCAATAAGTCGATGCGACGAACATCAATTTTTTCACCGATTTTACCAACCATGGATTTTAAGTGCTCTGCGACTTCGAGACCGTCAAGTTTTAGGGCACGGAATGTATCCACGTCAGAAACTTCTTCATCGAATGCGAGTTTTGCAAATTTTTCTGCTGTAGCTACGAAATCCTCGTTACGAGCAACGAAGTCAGTTTCGCAATTAAGTTCAAGTGCGACAGCTTTTTTCTTGTCATCTGAGATATGTGCAACGATTACACCCTGATTTGCATCACGGTCTGAACGTTGCTCAGAAACTTTTTGACCTTTTTTACGCAGGTACTCAACGGCTGCTTCGAAATCGCCATTTGCATCGGCGAGTGCTTTTTTACAGTCCATCATACCAGCTCCGGTCATATCGCGGAGTTTTTTAACGTCTGCTGCTGAAATACTCATTATTGAATAATTTTAGAGTGTAGTAGATTGCTTAAAACAAAAGACGGCAGCCGGTGGGAACCAGCGGCCGTCGTAGATTGATTGGATTACCCTTTTCTTGGGCCACGTCCACCGGCTGGGGCACCACCGCCTGCGCCTCTGCGACGTCTGCGTTTTGGTCCGTCAGATCCTTCTTCTTCATCGCCAGAATGCTCGGCAGATTTTTTCTCCATGGCTTCCATGACTGCTTGCTCTTCTTCGAAGACTTCACGCTCTGCGGCACCTTCGATAACTGCATCTGCAACATTAGCAGTTATCAGCTGTATCGCTTTGGCTGCATCGTCGTTAGCTGGGATGATATAATCTGGGATATCCGGATCGCAGTTTGTATCCACGATTGCAAAAATAGGGATATTCAATTTCATGGCTTCGTTAATGGCAATACTTTCTTTAACGATATCAACCACGAAAATTGCACCTGGTGTACGTCCCAGGTTTGAGATACCACCCATTACTTTTTCGAGTTTTTCATACTCACGATCGAGCATCAAACGCTCTTTCTTGGTGATGTTATCGTAGGTACCATCGATACGCATTTTATTGATTTCTTCCATGCGAGCGATACTCTTGCGAACGGTACTGAAGTTGGTAAGCATTCCACCCAACCAACGGTGTGTTACGTATGGCATTCCACAACGCATAGCTTCATTACGAACGATTTCCTGAGCTTGCTTTTTTGTGCCAACGAAGAGTATTTTTTTACCCGATCGAGCTACTTTCCCGATAGCGTCGAGTGTTTCCTGGAGCAGGGAGTGGGTTTTCTTAAGATCTATGATGTGGATCCCGTTACGTTGCATGAAGATAAATTCCTTCATTTTCGGGTTCCAACGGCGGGTCAGGTGACCGAAATGGGCACCGGCTTTCAATAATTCTTCTACAGATGCTGCTTGAGCCATTGTATTAGTGTGTTTTGAGTTTGTATCCGCTACACCGGTCGACCACTGAACCAATTCTGCTGATGCAGAACACTCTGGTCCGAATGTCACGATGTATGTGAGATGTTATATTGTTTTGAACAGATGCGTAACAGAATGTGGCCACCCCAAACAGTATGTTGTGGGGTGGCACAGAGTCGAGCCTGCATCTGTACCAAGCGGTATTAACGCTTGGAGAATTGGAATCTTTTACGGGCTTTCGGACGTCCG
>CAZJZI010000028.1:0-13511 GCA_964550435.1 uncultured Chitinophagales bacterium
TCAACCGCTCAACCGCTCAACCGCTCAACCGTTCAACCGTTCAACCGTTACCCACTCCCAACTTCCCACTCTTATGCCCTTCATCCTATACACCCCACCTCGCCTAACAGAATTACAGACTCATGAACGAGCGGAGTCGTTTTACAAGCTAATGGATACTCGTCGAAGTGTGAGGTTCTTTGCTCCGGACCCGATTCCCGCTCAGGTGCTTGAGCATATCGTTCTGACAGCCGGAACTGCTCCATCTGGAGCACACAAACAGCCTTGGTTTTTTGCTATTGTGACCGATCCGGAAATCAAACATGCGATCCGTGAAGCTGCCGAGGCAGAAGAGAAACTCAACTATGAGCAGCGATTTACTGACGAATGGAAGGAGGATCTGGCTCCGTTCGGAACAGATGATGTGAAGCCCTATCTGGATATTGCTCCGGCAATTATTGTTGTTTTCAAACAGTCTTATCGGATCGAAAATGGGGTAAAAAAGAACAATTACTATGTGAACGAGTCCGTAGGAATCGCGGCTGGAATGCTAATAGCAGCTATACACAATGCTGGACTAGCAACGCTCACGCACACGCCAAATCCGATGAAATTTCTGAACGAAATTCTGGATCGACCCAAGAACGAGGTCCCGATCTTGTTGATGCCGGTTGGATTCCCCGCTAAAGACTGTGTGGTACCCGACCTGACCCGAAAATCCTTCAATGAAATCGCGAAAGTGTACTAAAACCTCTTATTTCCTTGAAATAAGCTCCAAAATGAGGTAATCTGCCACCGCTAGTGAGGCTTTTTCAATCTTAATTACTTTGGACTTCACTCCAACAGTATCAATAACCACTATTCCACTCTGTTTCTCAATCCACATAAACTGATTCTGGCTTAACTCATATTCATAGTTCATTTTCAATTCATCAAGTGATACTCCCCAAGCCGTTCTTAGTCCCATTAATAATCTTTCCTCAGCTAATTGTTCCAAACTCAAATCCTCAGAGTTGACCTTGAAGCCCCAATTTTGCCCCAATTCCTGATCTCTGGTCGCCGCTCTCAGTTCTTCACTCTTCTCTCTTCTCCCTTCTCCCTTCTCCGAATACCGACGAATATCCTTAACTATCTCCCATCTTTTCGCAGATGCTATCTTACCGTGCTTACCCATATGTAAATCCAGTGAGTGAGCACCCGGACCAAATCCGATATATGGTACATGCCTCCAGTAATTACCGTTGTGCACTGCTTCATGACCCGGTCGGGCAAAATTACTTACTTCATATCGATGGATACCGTTTTCATCAAGCATTTGGTCGACAATGGACATATGTCGACTCACGATTTCGTCATCGGTGGGAGTTAATCGTCCCAGTTCAGCTGCTTTCCCAAGTCGGGTTCCTGGCTCGATTGTAAGTGCATAAGCAGATACATGTGGTGGTTTGAAGCGCAATAATTTTTGGATGTCGGTTATAAGTGACTCATCAGACTGGCTCGGATTCCCATAAATCAGATCCACAGTAAAACTTGGAAACTCTATCTGACGTATCAATTCAAGACAATGAATAGCTTCTTCGGCCGTATGTGCACGATTCATGAAGGCGAGCAGTTCTGGATCAAAGCTCTGAATCCCCATACTTAATCTGGTAACACCAATTGACTTGAGATCCTTCAACATTACCTTATTTACATCATCAGGATTTGCCTCCAATGTAATTTCCAGCACGTCCGACAACGAACAGCTTCGGCCAATGGTCTCTAGTATCCGTTCGATATCGACTGATCTGAGGCGTGATGGTGTACCTCCACCGAAATATATCGAAGTTAGAGTTCGTCCTTCTGAAAATTCTGGTAGTTCGGTCATGATCTGAAGGCAGAGTGCATCGACATACGTCGCTTTTAGCTCTTCACGAGTCACGAAATAGAAATCGCAATAGCTACAGGCTTGTTTGCAAAAGGGAACGTGAATATAAATTCCAAAAGGCTGTTTGGGCATAACTGAGACTGATTGGTATAGCCCCCAAGATACGTTAAAAAAACGAAGGCCCGGTAGGGTTCAGCTACCGGGCCTGTATTCATCCAACCGACTGACACGGAGTCACTACTATGTCGTCGATTAAGTCCAAATATACAAAGTTTAGTTGTTTTACCTAACCAGAAGCTAAAGTTTTTTAAGAAAATCCGCTTTTTTTACTTATTGGCGCGCAATGAGTAACGGGACATTATGTACATTATGCACTAACCGGCTCAGATTCTGCGGATTCTGTGGTGATTTCAGCAGGGATGTAAGGTAATTTGATTTTGAAATGGGTTCCTTTTCCAGGTTTACTATCGATAGTAAGATCAGCCTGTAATAACTTAAAGACTTGCCAAACCAATAGTAGTCCAATGCCAGAACCTTTTTCGTCTTTGGTGCCTGATGTGGTCATAACATTACCGATTTCAAACAACCTGCTGATTTGATCATCACTCATTCCAACACCTTGATCGATTACATGAAGCAGTAATATATCATTGACTACTTCCGCCCGTACGATAATATCAGATTTGTCTGGAGAGAACTTAATAGCATTCGAAATCAGATTTCTAAGAGCGAGTTTTAGCATGTTGACATCCGACATGCAGTGTATCTCTTCTGAAATCTGAATAAACAACCGGATTTTCTTTGTTTTTAGAGCATTTGAATAAATTTCAGAAACTTCTCTTATGAGTTCATTTAAATGGAGTGGTTTCAGGTTAGGTTTCACAAGCCCGGCATCCATTTGAGCCCAATCCAGTAAGTTGATGATTAATGCATTCAACCTCTCAAATGCTTGCCGAGTCATACGTATCAACTGATTACGTTCTTTAGGATGCAGATTGTCGTAATCAGTTTCCAGTAGAGAGGTTGTTCCAAGCATAGCTTGCATTGGAGACCGCAAGTCGTGACCTAGTAAATATATGAAATTGTCCTTGGCCTGACTTGCCTTTTGAAGCTCTGCTGACTGTGCCTCAATAATTTTGTTTCGTTCTTCAACCAGGTGCTTTTCCTGTTGTAGCTCTTTTGTTCGCTCGTTGACCAAAGCGCGCAATTTTTCCTGTTCACGATATTCTTTCTGTAGGTTATACATGAAAAATGCATATACCATAAGTCCCAAACCCAGCGCTATAATCGCGTAAAACCACATGGATTCGTTCCAATTTGGAGGAATGCTCAATTTCACACTTGAAATTTGAGTATTTATCAATCCTGAAACGTCCGAAGCTTTGATTTCGAGTGTGTAATCTCCGTTAGGGATGTTGTTGAATGTAATTCTATTAGGTTCAGTTACCTGTTGCCATTCAGTGTGGTAACCTACGAAACGATACTCGTAGGTTATCCTCTTCGGTGAAGTATAATGTAACCCACTGAATTGTATTACCAGATCCCGGCTTCCTTTTGGAATTGTTATGATTTCGTTGGGTTGTAAAACAATAAAATTTCCAGCAGCAACCGATTCTATTACTAAAGTTAAAATTGACGGTGTCCTTCGAATATTGTTAGGTGAAATACTTGCTACACCACTTTGAGTCGAAAAATACAACAATCCATTTCTATCCAGAATTGCCGCAGGCTGAATACCGCCGTTACCTTCCTCGTTCCTCATCCCCGAATCTGCGTTGTAGATAATGATGGATGCTCTGGAACTTGGTTCTCTCATGGTTCGAATTAATTCTTGTTTGCTACCCATGAAAATTCCTCTATTGGTATGCATCCAGAGATTTCCATCTTTTGTATCAATGATAGAGTGAATTACATTGTCAGGTAATCCATTAGCAGTACCGATTGAACCCGAGAATGTATCTGAAAAGAAATACAAGCCTTGGGTTTCAGTACCAACCCAAATACCATCTAATTCTGAATCCGGATAAATGGATCTGACTGGTTTATTGAGCATCCCTTTATCCTTAAAAAGATGTTCGAATCGATTCGTTTCTGAATTCAACCGAGCGACACCTGCGCCTTGTGTACCAACCCAAATTGCTCCATTAGTGTCTTGGGTTATGTATCGAACAATTCGGTGCTCGAGTCCGGAATCTAAGCCGTAGTCAATTCGCTGACCATTTTTAAAGTATATGATTCCAGCGGCTGTGCCAATCCATAAACCATCATCACGATCTGTGTATAATGAAAAAACAGTGTTTAACCCACCAAGTTCACCAAGCCGGAATTGCGTAAACGATCCGTCAGTTCCATATCTGAACAATCCAACTTCATAACTGCCAAACCACATTGAACCATCTTTGGTCTCTGCGATACTGTAAACGATTGCAAGAGGTTTTCGACCTGGAGGTATGAATTTTCTTATCTGTCCATTTTCACGAATAAAGACGCCATGATCTCTGACCGACATCCAAAGTCTTCCTTTGGAGTCTTCAAACAGGGCTAACATGTTATCAAAACTTAGTCCGTCTTCAATGCCGATGTACTTGAACGGATTATCGGTTAGTTTAAATAGCCCACCAAGGCGGGTTGCTATCCAAATGTTGCCCTCATCATCTTCTGAAAGTCTATGAGCTTGGAATTGATCGATATTGTATTGCTTATCGAATCGAGTGAATCTATTTTCGAAAATTTCTACGAGTTCCCCGGCTGTGAACGAAGCAAAGACTCTGCCAGATTTCGTTTTTGTCAGATTTATGAGACCGGTTCCATCGAAGTCCATATCACCGCGTAATCTGGTAACTACACCGTTTCTCATTCTGTATAAACCGTCATAACCAGAGAAATAAATATCGCCATCCAATTCATACATATATTGGTAGAATGGCCAATCTATGTAGTCGAGTTCAGTTATACGCTGTGCAACGTTGTCAATAACAGTATACATTCCTGTTGAATTCGAGAAGTATGGCTGGCCATTTGGGTCGACTACAACACTAAATGACCTTTGATCAGGATCTGGAAGTGGAATACGCGTCCCCTCACCGGTATCAACGTTATATTTTATAATACCTACAGAAGTTGCCATCCAAACGATATCGTTCTGATATGCAAATTGTTCTACACGATAGGGTTGTGTACCAGGGGGATCGAGTATGCGCCTGAATGTAGACCCATTATAGGTATAAGCACCATCGTTTGTACCAAAGAGCAGAATCCCGTTTGGGTGATCAAGTACACTTACCACCCAGCGGTCTGTGAATCCGTCTTTTTCGCCTAGGTAGCGGAATTTCTCGTAGTCGTAGTAGATAACCCCACCACTTTCTATCATCATCCACAGCCCAGGTACACTTTTAGAAACGTAAAGATCGCGGATTCTATTACTTCTGAAGGCACTATCGACTGACGCATCAAATATCTTGAACTGTGTTCCGTTGAAACGAACCAGTCCATTGTAGGTTGCTATCCATAGATATCGATCGGGAGATTGGCGGACAATATTCGTAGAATTGATTGGTAATCCATCAGACATTGTGTAGCGGGTCACGACAAAGTCTTCACCCACAGAATTATTCTCGGGTACCTGGAGTGGCAGGTAAAGAAGCAAAGTTAGAATTAACCACATAACCTGTTAAAAGCGCAGAGTTGGACGTCAGCTAATATAGATTATTTTCAGTAAAGGGAGAAGAGATAAGAGTCAAGAGTTGGTAATAGGTAGTGGGTGTTGAAGTGCACTAAGAACAGGAAGGTCAGGAGGTGCAGTTGAACCTGATTTTTTTAATCTGCCCTATGTGAACTTTGGGCTCAAACTAAAAGTAAACTTGTACCTGTGCCTGAAGCAGGCGAGTTGAGGTTTGGGTGACGGTATCGTCGCGAAATCCGATGGCGACCGTGATTTTATTCTGAAATGGTTTACTGTTGTTAACTTTGAAACTTTGAGACACTCCCAATTGCAGAATAGTTACATCTTCACCTTGAGCACTTAAATTGGTATGCCTGAAGATTTCGCTGTGTGCAAATATTTCGGTATCTGGTCTAAGTAGGAATCCTGTAAATCCACTGATTCCTGTAAACTGTTGATCAACGTTTCGTTGTAACGTCGTCGGGTCTAGTACGTCGTTGAATTGTGTGTGAATGAAATCAGCCTTAAAACGAATCGGAAAGTGCCCAGGGAAGGCACCATGATAGGCATGTGCAGCAATAGAATAGGAATTTTTTTGTCTACCTGAAGCTCCACCGGTAGCATTGTATTCGGCGAATATCCCGATTTCTGAGTCTGTCGTGTTGTTTAGGAAGTATCGAACTATACTGCTGAGAGCAAATTCATTTCGCGACGAATATTGGGCTGTATAAATGTCATTGATCGAGCTGCGATAGTTGAATCGATTGCTGCCATTGTGCAAAAAGAGTCGATACTCGAATTGATTAGGTTTATAAATGGCCTCAATACCGTAATCACGGGCATCGGTCCCAGACTGATACTTGGTCCAGTACTCTGCGATAGCGATTCGGTCAATTGCATCGATATCATTATGTAATGTAAGTGCCATAGAACGAGGTTGGGTACCGGCAAATCGTCCGAATCGAATTGTAAGATCTTGATGGGGTTTGTAGTCAACTCGAATATCCAGGAATTGTGCGTTAGTACCAGAGCCTTCGAGCTGCGAGAAAAATGAAAGGTTTGAACCAATTCCTACATAAGTGCGGAATCGTAGGCGGCGTACACCGAATCCGGTACTAATGTTTTCAGACTCAATGTCGGTGCCCAAACTTATCCTGGGTTGGAAGGTAGCCCCAATACGAAAGTTGATTTCCTGTCCGGCGACATTAACCGGAGATTGGGCTTGAGCAGTGAAAACTGAAATCTGAAATAAGATTACTGCAACTAGATAAGGGATCTTAGTGAAGGGAGAATGGGATCTTCTCGAGTGTATTACCTTTAACATCGCCTAAAATATATTGGTGGGATTGAATTTCCATTCCAATATCGTGACCTGAATTTGACTAAACAATGATTTTAATCATACTGGTCCTGACTTTTAGAGTACCAGTTTTTTAGTTTGAGAGATGAGCAATTAATAAAATTGTTTAATAGCAGACATCGAAATTTGGCCTGTTAATAAGCAAAAAAAACCGGCTAAGCCGGTTTTTTTTATTTTATAACTCTTTAATTGCTGAAACGAGTGATTGTAACGACTTCTTCGCATCGCCGAAGAACATGTATGAATTTGGCAGATAGAACAAGTCGTTGTCGATACCTGCAAATCCTGGATTCATACTTCGTTTGAAGATGACCACCGCTTTGGCACTATCCACGTTCAGAATTGGCATCCCATAAATTGGGCTCGCTGGATTGTTTCTAGCCTGCGGATTCACAACGTCATTGGCTCCGATGACCAGAACTACATCAGTTTTTTCGAGCTCAGGATTAATTTCTTCCATGTCATAAAGCTGTGGATAGGGTACATTAGCCTCAGCGAGCAGGACGTTCATGTGTCCTTGCATACGACCAGCTACTGGGTGGATACCGTATTTTACATCAACACCTTTTGCTTCGAGCAAAGCAGCGACTTCTCGGATGGTATGTTGTGCCTGGGCAACTGCAAGTCCATAGCCAGGAACGATAACCACACGTTGTGCATAGGCAGTCATTACCGCTGTGTCCTCGGGAGATACTTCACGGATAGTTTTGCTTCCATCACCAGACATAGTAGCCAGTCCTGTTGTTTCTGCCCCGAATGCCCCGAATAGTACATTCGATAACGGTCGGTTCATCGCTTTACACATGATGTTGGTCAGTATGAGTCCTGAAGCCCCAACCAACGCACCACTGATAATCAATAGGTTGTTGTTTAGTACGAATCCGGCAGCAGATGCCGCAACCCCAGATAACGAGTTCAACAGAGAAATTACAACTGGCATATCCGCTCCGCCAATCGGAATCACAAATAGAACTCCAAGCATCACTGATAATCCGATGATTACAAAAAATGGGATCAGATATTCAGGATCCAAAACAAAGAGAATGGAGGCAATCAATATTACCACTACAATAAGTGCGTTCAGGGGTTTTTGACCCGGGAATGTAATCGGGTTTCCTGACATAGAGCCGTTTAATTTCATAAAGGCTACAATAGACCCGGTAAAAGTAACGGCACCAATAAAGATACTCATACTCATTGTGAACAGGTCCTGACCCGGTAGACTAACGCCTTCAATACGGAAATACTCACCGGCAGCAACTAATGCCGAAGCACCGCCACCGAGACCATTAAATAACGCAACCATTTCAGGCATCGAGGTCATCTGGACCTTTTTCGCCGCGATTGCACCAACTAAACTCCCAACAACAACACCAGCTATGATATATTCAAAAGTGACGATTTCCTGATTAAACAGGGTAACCACTACACCAATGAACATGGCAATAGATGCCAATTGATTCCCGGAACGGGCCGTAGCCGGAGATCCGAGACGTTTTAGGCCGATGATGAATAATATAGACGTAAACAGATAAACCAGTTGTACGGCATTTGGCAAATATACCAGGATGGATTCAGGTAGGAACGCACTCATTACTTATCCTCCTTCTTTTTGAACATTTCAAGCATTCGGTCGGTCACCATAAATCCACCAACCACGTTGATGGTGGCAAAAATAATCGCGACTAATCCGAGGATAGTTCCTAAAAACTCGCCTGCATGTCCTGCAACAACGAGCGCTCCGATTAGAGTGATTCCCGAAATGGCGTTGGCACCTGACATTAGTGGGGTGTGAAGCGTTGTCGGGACCTTCGAAATGACCTCGAATCCAACGAAGCAGGCCAAGACGAAGATGAAGAGGTTAAAAATGAGAGTTTCCATAGGCATTATGATATCTAATGGGATTGAAAATGGTCAAGAGAGTCCAAGTAATGCTTTTACAGTCGGGCTGTGGACTTGTCCCTGATGAGTGACAGTCGTTTGTTCGATGATTTCATCGGAGAAATCAAGATTGATCTGTCCCTCTTTGTTAATAACCAACTGCATCAAGGCCAGTACGTTCTTAGCATAAAGCTGACTCGCATGTAGTGGTACTTGTGCGGGTAAATTGGTAGGACCAAGTATCCGGACGTTATTTACGACAGCGGTTTCCCCTGGCTTGGTTAGCTCACAGTTCCCGCCCTGTTCAGCAGCAAGGTCTACGATCACAGAACCTGCGTTCATATCTGCCACCATTTCCTTTGATATCAGTTTTGGAGCAGGTTTTCCGGGGATCAAAGCAGTTGTGATCACAATATCAGATGCCTTTACATGTTTGTGAATGGCTTCACGTTGCAACTGCTTACTCGCTTCTGATAATTCCTTGGCGTAACCACCTTTTGTTTCTGCATTTTGATCCTCTTCGGCCAGAGGTACATCCACAAATTTTGCTCCCAAGCTTTCTACTTGTTCTTTAACGGCTGGGCGAACATCAAATGCTTCAACTACAGCACCTAAACGCCGGGCCGTTGCGATGGCTTGTAGTCCGGCTACTCCTGCACCCAGAATCAGAATCTTGGCCGGCGCGATTGTGCCGGCTGCGGTCATCATCATCGGTAAATATTTCCCAAGAGCGTCGGCTCCCAGAAGTACCGCTTTATAACCAGCTATCGAACTCATCGACGACAGCGCATCCATTTTCTGTGCGCGCGTTATTCGCGGAATAGCTTCCATACCCATAGCTGTAATTTTATGGGCGTTCAGCTGATCGATTGTATCTCGATTTTGTGCCGCCCATAAAAAGCTCACCAGTAAGGCGCCTTCTTTCATTTTGCTGATTTCGGCGGAGTCCGGACGCTGAATTTTAATGACTACATCAGCATTTTTGAATGCATCATCTACTACATCAACTCCGGCTGCCTTGTAAGCAGCGTCAGTGAAATAGGATGCAAGTCCGGCATCTTTCTGAACCTGGACTTTAACTCCCATCTTTATTAACTGTGCTGCCACATCGGGATTAAGGGCGACTCTGAATTCGCCCTGAACTGTTTCTTTTGGAACACCAACTAAAACCATACCATCTCCTCTAAAAAAGGGTTAAACTGCCCTTAACATAATGCTTTTTGGAAGGTTTGCCAAATAAATAAGAGTTGAAACTATTTTATTTTTTTCATGCCTAAATAAAGCACAGTTCCAACGCTTAAAAACAGGATTGTTGGTATCCAGGAAGCCAGGCTTACGGCGCTCAGGAGCCAGATACAAACGGATACTGCAACGATTGGAATGATCAGTCCACCCGGAAGCTGAAATGCGGTATCTACCTGACGGTTTTTGCGTAGCCATGGAATGCAAATCACACAAAGGACATAGATAAGGATACGGACCAGTGCACTGACTGCTGCGAGCCAAACAAACGATCCGTAAATAGATAGAAGAAAAACGACTACTGCGAAGAACATGATTGAAGTATGCGGCGTACGGTAAGTTTCGTGAACTTTTGAAAACCATCGAGGGAGAGTACTCTCTCGTCCCATTGCATACGTGATACGTGGTGTCGTTACAACAGTACTGGCTATGTTACCACCAACACTCACAACAATACCTGCAGTGAGGAGTACAGCTCCGGCAGGCCCCATTATAGAGTTTGCAGCATCAACCAACGGACGAGCGCTTGTTGCCAGATCAGGAACCGAAGCGAGGGCTACATATTGAATCGCCACGTACAATACAGTGACGGTTAAAATTGCCAATAATAGAGCAGATGGTATTGTTCTGGACGGATTTTTTGTCTCACCAGCAGGAATAACAGCTGCTTCCCAACCCACAAAGGCATATATGACGAGCAGTGCCGCTGTCCCTGCGCTGGTGTAATCCGGTAATGAACTAATACCTGCCGGAAGTACGGTTGAGTCTAGGTAAAATACACCAACAGCGATCAGGGCCAATAAAGGTAAGAATTTTAGAACGGTCAGTATACCGATAGAATTCATGGCCCGTTTTGTTCCTGCAATATTTACCCAGGCAAGTCCACCAATTATTATAAAAAGGATGAAAATCCTGGGTGCGCCCGAGGCGAGATCCTCGTTAAAGTACCCAAGTGTAGAGACCAGCAGGTTGATGTTTGCAGCGAAGGCGGTAAGTCTGGCAACATAAAATGCCCAGCCGGTCTGAAATCCAGCAAATGGACCGAAGACCGTCCGGGCATAAAGAATGGGGCCGCCAGTGTTTCGAAAATAGCTTGACACTTCGGCGAAACACAGAATCACGGTCAACATCAGGAGTCCACAACCTGCAAACAGTAAAGGACTCCAGTTACCAGTGAGTCTCGCCACTTCGGCCGGGGATCCAAAAATTCCGGCTCCGATAAAACCATTTACGGCAAGCAGCCAGATTCCTGTCACTGTGAGCTGCCGAAGTAGCGGCTCTTCGTTATTCTGTGTCATTTAAACTGAGTGTGTTCCTGTTTTAAACCACTTTTAAAACTACTGAATGGTAGATTTCAGCGTATCGATACGTTGATAAATCACGTAGTAATTATCTAGTTTAAGCGGCTTAGTATAGGTATTTAATCTCAGTTTTTTCAACTCATTTCTGATATGATCCGGATACACTCCAAGGTTTTGATCATACTGGACCTCCAGAGTGTAAGGGAAATTATGTTTAGATGAGTCTGTAAAGAGTTCATCCAGTTTACTACGGTAAGTTAACGCAGCATAAACTGAATCGGCCATAGCAGCTTCGGGAATTGTAATGCTAGCAAGATTCATGATAACCGGATCATCAAAAAACACCCTGACTGAGCGTCGAACCCAGATGCCTTCATCAACCAGGTTTTGAGGTGGTTTTGAGAATGTCCATTTTCTCATGGAGTCAATAGCAGCAGCGTTCCATTCCGGAGTAATACCTTCACTCGCCAAAGCGACATCAAGTACTTCACCTTGTTTGTCCAGATAAAACAAAACCGATAAAATAATGTCTTCATCTGGAGCATCGGCTATGAGAGGGAATAGTGCCATTTTCACCGGATACGGCGCGGATTCGTCGAAATTTGTTCGACTGGAACTACACCCAAACACTACCAGCAGTGCGATTATTATAAGTGACCTCATACGTTCTCCTTGTTTTTGCTGAGTGGGGTGATATGTAAATGTACATAATTTAGGATGCTATTGCACATATTTTTTATTGCATTCTATTGTTTTTTATACCGTTAGGACTGTGTCAAGAGAAGTTTGTGACAAAATTGAGTGTTATTCCAATAGTTCACATTGATTTTAACCGAGACTACATTTGATTTCGTTCATAATATGGACAGTTTTTTAAACTCTTTTCAATAAGTAATGAACATCTACCAACTCTTCGTGAAAAGTGTTCATTTATATGTATATTCAACCTGTAAACCTGTGTATCTAACTCTTACGACCAACTTTTAACCGCTCGTGACCTCGCATCCTCTCGCCATACTCCTGGTCTTCCGCAACAATAAAGATCTCGCCGAGAGAACACTGACAACAATCTACTCAACCCTGAAACCGGGGTACTATTTATATGTTGTTGATGATGCTTCAGACGACGATACCCCTACGACTATAAAGTCGGTGATTGAACATTTTGCCCACGATCAGACCTTTTTTTACGAGAATCCAGCTGAACTCGGAAGGGAAAGATCTATAAAAGAGTTGCTTCAATTGGTTGATTCTCCGCTACTTTGGATGCCTGAAGAAGTTGATCAGAATGTATCAGATTTAAGATGGGTATCAAATTTGCTTGACCATGACGTTGTCTATCCATTTGAATTGGATGATGTGGTCAACAAGGGAACCCAAACGCAACCTGTTGAAAAAGTGATTAATCCGGAAGAGATAGCCGCAAAATGGATTAACAGTATTGATTTTGACGGGGTTGAAGAAATTGAAGAGGGGACACAGAGCGGAGAGCGGGGAGAGGTTAGTACAGAAAGTACAAAGTCCACAGAGCACAGTTCACAGATCGAGGATTCGGGAGCCGGTAGTGTGGAGCAGGAAACAGAAGTTGATCTATCGTTGGTGGATCTAGAATCGATTGACTTCAATGAAGATGATACAGCTGACTTTGACGGAGTTGTTGGTGAAGTTCGACCAATGGGAAGTACCAAGCGTCAGAAGCTTGAGAAGTTGGGTATTGATCCGGCTAAGGCTGAATTAGTGTC
The DNA here is from genome assembly GCA_964550435.1 of uncultured Chitinophagales bacterium. Taxonomy (GTDB): domain Bacteria; phylum Bacteroidota; class Rhodothermia; order Balneolales; family HLUCCA01; genus UBA11400. The sequence continues at coordinate 13,034 of CAZJZI010000028.1, forward strand.
CAGACCACCTCAAAAAAGCTCAAAAGATATTCTCAAGTTTCGTTCTACTTTCAGAAAAAATGCTTTAGAATTACCAGAAAATGCATCTGAAATAGCCCGAAAAGTTTTCCCTGAAGTACAACGACTTGTTCAGGATGGCGAGAATCTTCATGCCTTGAAAGCGATTGAAAAAGCACAACTTAATCATCCTAACGACGTGGATTTACTGAAATTGAAGTTCAAAGTGCTCGAATTTATGCGCCGATATGTGGAGGCTGCAGAAATTAAGCATCAACTCAGAATGGGTGGTCCTGGTGTTGCACGTCCAAAGATCAGGAAGGAAGCGATCTTGATCGTGGATCCGACCGAGGATCCAGGAGACGCTTTTGTTGAAGATCAGCGAGCAGTGAGCGGAGATTTGGAAGAGGTAGAAGAAAGTACGCAGTACACAGAGCACAGTACAGAGGATCAGGAGGCAGAGGAAAGTGTACAGGCAGAA
>CAZJZI010000028.1:13611-32886 GCA_964550435.1 uncultured Chitinophagales bacterium
GAGGATCAGGAGGCAGAGGAAAGTGTACAGGCAGAAGAAGCTGAAGAAAGTACGCTGTACACAGAGCACAGTACAGAGGATCAGGAGGCAGAGGAAAGTGTACAGGCAGAAGAAGCTGAAGAAAGTACGCTGTACACAGAGCACAGTACAGAGGATCAGGAGGCAGAGGAAAGTGTACAGGCAGAAGAAGCTGAAGAAAGTACGCAGTACACAGAGCACAGTACTGAGGATCAGGAGGCAGAGGAAAGTGTGCAGGCAGAAGAAGCTGAAGATAGTACGCAGTACACAGAGCACAGTACTGAGGATCAGGAGGCAGAGGAAAGTATGCATGGAGAAGAAGTTCCGGTGTATAAGCCCGAAGTGTATGATTCAAAACCACGCATATCAATTGTGATTCCGACGACTATCGATGGAAAAGCCTTGCTTGAACGTACACTTTTTAGTTTGTCAACTAAAGCCAACAGGTCCGACCGTGAACTCATTGTCGTTGACAATGCCAGTCTGGATGACACGTACGAATATCTGAAACAGCTCAAAAAAGACAATTTTATGCAAATCCGGATTATCACAAATCCGGTGAATTTAGGCTTCGGCCGGGCTGTGAACCAAGGTATAGAAGCAGCCCGTGGAGAGTATATTCTCGTAATGCACAATGATGTGGTGCTTCATAACGATGCTCCCGGTCAACTTGCCGACATTATGGATCAGCACAAGGATATAACTACATTAGGACCATTAACCGAAGTAACTCTGAACGATGAACAGCGCCGCAAGTCGGTGGATTCGGATCCAAGCGTTATCAAAAAAACAAGATATATCGACAGCTTCTGTATGATGTTCCGCAAATCGAAAGTCAGAAAATTTGACGAACGATACGGACTCGCATACTTTGAAGATTTAGATTATTGTCTTGAGGATGCTAAACAAGGCGGAGTTGTTGCTATTGCACCAGGTGTTAAAGTAGATCACCTTGGGGGTGCAACTACAAATGTGATTGGGCGTGAGTCTTACAGTCAGGCCTACTGGAAAAATGCGTCAGAATTTGAGAAAAAATGGGATGCATTGCCGAGTCCAGCGCCATTTACTGAAACGGATTCCGAAATCAACCGCCTATGCATGATTTCAGAACTGCTGAATCCGTTTTATCCGGAGTCACATCTGATACGAATGGCTGAGGACTTGATGACTAGTGAACTTCGAAACGAAATATTAGAGCGAAATTACAATTCAAGCAACCAGGTAGTCCTGATCCGTCTGATGCTGGCTCTCGATATGCGCGACGTTGCTCGGGTCCTGGAAGATAATCTTGATCCTAAGGAATTAGACGATTCACTACTTCAACTTCTTATTGAGTTCTACTATCAGAAACACATCTACTCAAGAAGTCTTAAATACATTCGGATGAATCCGGTTCAGCGTAAGCCGTTTACATTCAGACTATTAGAGCTGAAAGTATACATGGGGACACGTGACTATGATAAGGCTACGGAATTGCTCGCTCAGTTGATTCAAGAAATGCCTACGCACCCAGAGTTGTTCAAGATCAGCTCAGACATCCATAAAGCACAAGGATCATTCTCTGAAGCAGAAGAATTTTATTCCCTTGCCCACCAAACAGATCCATTTACGTTTAAATAGTCAAGTAAACAGAAAACGGTAAACTGTAAACGGCCATGAACTGTATTCCTTCTGTTTACAGTTTTAAGTTTACTCCTTTCTATAAATATTGAAATTCTTGCGCGAAGCGTCCCCATTACCATATTTTACAACCAATCTACAAATCTTACTTGATTTATCGACTTAATAGCGGAATTTTGCGGTATTGCTCACTTTAATCAATAATCAACCTAGTCTCGTATGAAATTTCATGTCAATACCATGCTTATGGTGCTGGTATCAGCGACTATGATCTCTGGATGTGCCGTTTTTGGCAAGTCAGGAAATCAGGCTGCATCCACTCCTCAAGCTCAGCAAAGCACTCAACGTCCAAACGGACCTGCCGGTCGTGGTGCTGCCACTACTGAAATCAAGAAATTTAGTGATGTCATTAAATCATCTGCCGAAAAAGATGAGGGAATGTTCAATGTGTATAAGCAAGAAGACAAGTTCTTCTACGAAATCCCAAACACCATGCTCGGCCGTGAAATGCTGATGTTGTCTCGTATCGCGAAGACGGCAGATGGTATTGGATACGGTGGTGAGGTGCTCAACAACCAAACTTTACGCTGGGAACGTCACGACAAGAAAATCCTGCTTCGTGTTGTTTCCTTTAACAACGTTGCAGCTGATTCACTTCCAATCGCACAAGCAGTTCGTAGCTCCAATTTCGAGCCAATCGTGATGTCATTCGATATCCAGGCTTACAACGATGACACAACTGCAGTAGTGATTGATGTTACCAGTCTGTTCTCAACCGATGTTCCGACTCTAGGTCTTCAAGACTTCCGTCGTCGTCAATATCAGGTTCGTCGTCTTGATAACAACAGATCTTTCATTCAGTCCATTAGAAGCTATCCAAGAAACATTGAGGCGCGTAAAATTGTGACTTATGAAGCAGGTAGCCCACCTTCTAACTCATTCACTGGTGCTATTTCACTCGAAATCAACCACAGTATGTATCTGCTTCCAGACGAGCCGATGCAAACCCGTGAGTATGACGAGCGCGTTGGATACTTCGCGATGGGACAAACCGATTTCGGTTCTGATCAGCAGTTTATCGATCGTAAGAGCTATATCGTTCGTTGGAAACTCGAACCAAAAGATCCAGAAGCATACCTTCGTGGAGAATTGGTTGAGCCAGTTGAGCCAATCGTATTTTACATCGACCCGGCAACTCCAGAAAAATGGAGAAAATATCTTGCTCAGGGTGTTGATGACTGGCAAGTAGCTTTCGAAGAAGCTGGATTCAAGAATGCGATCTACGCAAAAATGCCTCCAACACCAGAAGAAGACCCTGAATTTAGTCCAGAAGATGCGCGTTACACCATGATCCGCTACTTCGCATCTGATATTCAGAACGCGTATGGTCCACACGTTCGTGATCCACGCACCGGACAAATCCTGACTACCTCCATCGGATGGTACCACAACGTAATGCAGTTGCTTCGTAACTGGTTCTTCGTTCAGACCGCTGCTGCTAATCCAGCTGCCCGTGGCGTTGAATTTGATGATGAAGTAATGGGCGAGTTGATTCGTTTCGTATCTGCTCACGAGGTTGGACACACACTCGGATTGCCACACAACTTCGGAAACAGCTATGCTTATCCGGTTGATTCACTTCGCTCCCCGACCTTCACTGCAAATCATGGAACAGCTCCATCCATCATGGACTACGCTCGTTTCAACTACATTGCACAGCCGGGCGATGGCGTGACCAACTTTTATCCACGCGTTGGTGAGTACGATGGCTGGAACGTGAAGTGGGGTTATACCTGGTTCGGTGACATGCCTGTTGAAGAGCAAAAAGAAGTTCTTAACGACTGGGTTGTTGAGCGTGCCAATGACCACCGATTCTTCTACGGTCGCCAGACTGGTAACCCAATCGATCCACGCTCACAGAGCGAAGATTTGGGTAACGACGCCATGTACGCTTCTGAGTTGGGACTTAAGAACCTTGAAGTCATTACCAACAATCTGATGGAGTGGATTGGCGAAGAAGGTGAAAACTACGCACAACTCAATGAATTGTATACCCAGATTTTGGGTCAGTGGAGCCGTTATATGGGCCACGTGACATCAAACGTCGGTGGTGTGTACGAAGACCACAAAACCTTTGAGCAACCAGGTGCGGTTTATACTCCGGTACCACGTGAGACTCAGAAACGTGCTATGACCTTCCTAGATTCACATGCTTTTAGTGCTCCGACCTGGCAGTTCAACAACGAGATCCTAAGCCGTGTGAATCAGGCAACTGTGGTTGAAGCGTTCCGTGGTCGTCAGGCCGCTGTGTTGAATCGCTTGACCGAGCCTGCTCGAATTGCTCGTTTGATTGATTATGAGCGTCGTGTTGACGGAACTTATAGCTCTCTCGAGTTCATGGATGACGTGCGAAACAGCATCTGGAAAGAACTTCGTGGAACAGCTGCAATCAACGTTCATCGTCGTGCACTACAGCGTGCATACATCGAGCGCATGGAAAACCTCATGACTCAGGAAATGCCATCAGGCGGATTCTTTGGTCCAGCAACAGTAAATGTCAGCCAGTCAGACATCCGACCGCTGGTACGTGAGCAACTGCAGACCTTGCTTCGTGAAGTAAACCGTGCGAACGGCAGAATTTCGGACCGAGCAACCAAGGCTCACCTTGCTGATGCAGCGGCTCGAATCGATAACATCTTAAATCCGAAATAATGGATAAGCACCATTTGGTGTGAAGATTTCGAATTAAAAATGACCCCGGTGTGGCAACGCATCGGGGTTTTTTTGTGGTGCTCACTAAACGATTTGAAACTCATAAGAATCAAACTATTCAAGTTGATCAAGGTAATAAAAGGACCAAAAGCTTTGGAATCCATTGATTTATAGTATATTGCATTGTATTGATTTTAAAATCCTATTTAACAAGGAGATATATGAAACATCTTGGAACAGTTATCGCCATTGCCGGTTTGATCGGAATGATTTACTTCGGATACGAGTACATGCAAGACTCTGAGTCATTCTCAGTGCTTGGAGTCGACGTGGCAGCAAGTACTGGGGATTATGTCCCGATCTTGTTGTCTGGACTAGTTTTCCTTGGTGGCCTTTTAATGCGAAAATACATTAAGTAGTTCGCGTTTACGTTCGAAGTACCCCACCGCTCACGCTGTGAGCACCACCGTGCGAAGCACTCATCCGCATTCGAAGAATGCACCAACGCTTACGCAGTAAGCACCACCGTGCGAAGCACCCATCCGCACCGTAGGTGCCTAACTACCCATCTACATCATCTACAAGAAACGTCAAACCAGCCGCCAAAATCCAAGTAAACCCACCTAAAATCAGCGCATAAATAGCCTGACCATCGAAGAGAGTTACGACCAGAAATCCAAGGATGCTGGCTGCCAAGATCTGTGGGAGTACAATAAAGAAATTGAAGATCCCCATATACACTCCCATTTTGTTTGAAGGAAGTGCACCCGCGAGTATGGCGTAAGGCATGGCCAAAATCGAGGCCCAGGCGAGTCCGACTCCAATCATACTTACAAGCACGTACATCGGATCAGTAATAAAATACATGGATATAAGTCCTGCAGCGCCGGCTACCAGGGCTATGGCATGTGTGGTTTTTCGACTCGTTTTTCCGGCAATAACGGGAAGCAAAAATGCAACAATGGCAGCGAATCCATTGTAAACGGCAAAGGCAATTCCAACCCAATCGGCTCCGGTATTGTATTGCTGACGGACGTATTCGAGTCTGTTTTTAAGGTCCGTTGTGAGTGAGGTTTCACGCTCCCCATCTAAGAAGAAATTGACCACACGCATCGTGGACACCACCTCCGTAGCTCCATCGGCAACTTTTTGCTGATACTGGTTCAATTCGCTTTGGATTTCAACCGAACGCTCAGCCCATTCGACGTTCCCAGCGATACTCCACTCCATATTGATGGCGCTGAGTTGGGCAACTTCATTGGCCGAAAGTTTCATATCATACACATGGCTTGTTAGTCCAGCTGTGGTGTAAATCCACATCGCAAAGAGTGCAAACCAGGAGAAAAACTGCACCACAGCAAGCTGCTTCATGGTTTTTGGCATCAGATACAGGTCATCGAATACAATGGTGAATCCGTTTACACCTCCATCTTTTTGCATGAAAGCCGCGATGGCAATGAGTAAACTGTACACGATGAATCCACCAGACAGGATGTACAATTCTTTAGCCCATCCCATCTGCATGATGAGTACTGAAAGCGCGATCCCGAGGATGAGAATTATCGGAGCCTGACGGAATTTTTGCTTGGCCATGACCATTCCCGACGGACGTTCGATATCGATCTGCTCGAGTTTGGCTTCCGTTGCTTCTGCTTTTTCGAACTCAGCAAGTTGCTCTGGAGAGTATTCTTTGGTTCGAAGGACGGTCCAAAGCACGGCCAATAGAAAAACAACTGCACCAATATAAAACGACCAGCGGACAGACGGCGGAATGACTCCCTCGGGAGCAGTATTGGCCAGGTTGAACCAATTGGTCATCATGTAAGGCAAGGCGGAGGCTACAACTGCCCCGATTCCGATGAAAAAACTCTGCATCGCGAATCCTTTGGTACGTTGCTCGGATGGAAGCATATCTCCCACAAACGCGCGGAACGGCTCCATGGTAATGTTAATAGATGCATCCATGATCCATAACATACCCGCCGCGATCCACAAATGAGGGGAATTGGGCATAAATATCAGCGATATTGACGCCAAAATGGCTCCGATCAGGAAAAATGGCCTGCGACGCCCAAGACTATTCCATGTATTATCGCTTAGGTATCCGATGATGGGTTGCATTACGAGTCCTGTAACCGGAGCGGCGATCCATAGAATTGGAATCTGCTCAACGTCAGCGCCCAGAGTCTCAAAAATCCGGCTCACATTAGCATTTTGGAGGGCGAATCCGAACTGGATCCCAAGAAATCCGAAACTCATGTTCCAGATTTGTGCGAAAGAAAGTTGAGGCTTTTTCATACGAATCTTTTGAGACTAAAAGGTTATCGAAGCGCCAATCCGTACGACCATGTCCAGCGTAAGCGCTTACATCGAAGCCAAGATATTCAAAAATATCGATAAGGGAAAAGGGATAAGAGAAAAAGCAGTGAGCGGTGAGCGGCGAGCAGGTTTAGTGCACAAGGCTCAGGAAGTTCAGAATGGTAGGAAGTACACAAGCACCTTTAGGTGCGCAATCTACTGACGTACATCATGAAGCGAAGCCGAGTGAAAGGGCAGGAGGCCGAAAGAAACCAGACAATTAGCCTCAATTGTTTTCGGAAAAACTTTAATAATAGTTATGTTCATCAAGTATCAGACTCGACTGTACTTAGAGTTTCAAACATAGAGGCACTGATTTTAAGGTTATCCAAGGATCGAGTTTTTATTACTTACCAAACGGCCAAGAGACAAAAGAAAGAAGTTGATGGAGTTATCTGATTAAGATGTCCAAATAAAATGATATTTCCCTCCTTATCAATACTGCATTACATACCATAGTGAAGAACAACAAAGCATTAAAACGAGTACCACTGGATAACAATTTCTAACGATTGGGACTAGATGTTACAAAACTGGCATCGGCAGGGCTAAGGCCTTTGAGTGGACAAAATTGGGTTACAGAGTAGCGTTATCTTCAAGTCGTTTAAAAATTTAGTCAAAGCGTCATAGGTATTCTATGTGTGTGAATGTTATAGCCGAGTCCAAAATATATGTAATGCTAGTCACGCCCTGGTTTTACAATTTGCTTATATTATGAAAATTCATTCATGCTATAAACAAAATTACTATGGAACATTTAAAAAATTGTATCGACGCTTGTTTAGCCTGTTTAGTGACTTGTGAGAAATGTATACCTGATTGTATCAAAAGTGGGAATCAAGAATGTATCCGATTGTGCCGCGATTGTGCTGACATCTGTACACTAGTTGCAAAATTCGACGCAAGAGGTGCGGATTACGGCCAAGAGTTGCACGCGATATGTGCTAAGATTTGTAGAGCATGTGCAATCGAATGTGAGAAACATGCAAATCATCATGAAAGTTGCAAAGAATGTGCCGAGGCTTGCAGGAAATGTGCTGCTATTTGTGAAGAACTTGCCTCAGTAAGAGCATAGTAGAAAGTAGGGATAGGGGTGAGGAGTGCACTCTTCCCTGTGCACTCTGCCCTAATCTTAGTAAATTGAGTTCCAAATATTCACTCAATTTACTTTATGAAATCGTACACAAATAAAGACGTTGCCGGATTCCTTGAGGAGATCGGCGTTTTGCTTCGATTGGCGGGCGAGAATGACTTTAAAGCGATCGCGTTCGATCGTGCTGCCCGAACGATCGAGTCGATGGATCGTCCAATCGGGACATACGTGGTAAATGGAGAGGTGACATCGATCAAGGGTATCGGGAAGTCAATTGCAGAGGACATTTACTCACTGTTCGAGACTGGCGAGATTCCAGTCTTGACTGAGCTGAAGCAGACGGTTCCCGCTGGACTCATAAAATGGTTGGATATTTCAGGTCTCGGTCCCAAAAATGTGTACAAAATCCATCATTCCCTGGGAATCACCGAGCTGGATGAGCTGAAAAAGGCGTGCGAAGATGGATCCGTTGCCGCGTTACCGGGTCTCGGAGCGAAATCAGCGGAGAAGATTTTGAAGTCGATTGCGTGGATGGAGCAGTTTTCGGAGCGTTGTCGTCTGGATGAAGCCCATGTGATTGCCGACCGTGTGGTGAGTCTACTCCGTGATCAGCCCGGTGTCCAGGAGATATCGGTGGCTGGTTCCTATCGACGAAGTATGGAGACCATCGGAGATATTGACGTACTTATCGGCGCAAGCGAAGATGTGGCGTCGTCGCTGTTCGATGTCTTTACGGGCGACGAGCAGGTGATGGAGGTGCTGGGACGTGGCGACACGAAGAGCTCGGTGCGCACGCTTGAAGGTCGTCAGGTCGACCTACGTATAGTGAAACCAGAGCAATTTCCGGCGGCGTTGATGTATTTCACGGGGAGTAAGGAGCATAACGTGGCGCTCCGCCAGCGTGCCCGCGACCGTGGTATGGCACTGAACGAGTACGGACTCTTCAAGCTGGACGCCGATGGGAACACTGATTTCAGCCAGCCGGTCGAGTATGGATCCGAACAGGACATCTATCGCAAACTCGGACTCGCCTGGGTGCCGCCCGAGCTTCGTGAGGACAGGGGTGAAGTGGCGTATTTCGCAGAAAAGGAGTCCATGGACTTAGTACAGGAGTCGGATATCCGTGGCGTGCTTCACGCGCATTCGACCTGGAGCGATGGAAAATACAGTATCGAGGAAATGGCGCGTGCCTGTCTGGATCGTGGTTACGAGTATCTCGGGCTCACGGATCACTCGAAAACGGCCGCCTATGCCGGTGGATTGGACGTCCGTCGCGTGCAGCTGCAATGGAAAGAAATCGATGCTGTGAATGACAAACTAGCCCGCGAGGGACACAATTTCCGGGTTTTTAAAGGTATCGAGTCGGACATTCTGGCCGACGGATCGCTCGATTACGACGAAGATGTCCTGGCCGGATTCGATTTCATCATTGCTAGCGTGCATTTTTCGCTGGACATGCCTCCCGATAAGATGCTAGATAGGCTGGTTCGCGCGGTCGAGCATCCAAAAACCACGATTTTGGGTCATCCTACCGGACGTCTGCTACTTAGACGCGATGGAAGTAAGGTCGACCTAAATACAGTCATCGAGCGAGCCGCGGCTGCCGGAACCGCCATCGAAATCAATGCGAATCCATGGCGTCTCGACATCGACTGGCGCTACGGGAACAAGGCCAAAGAGGTTGGACTCATGACCGCCGTGTGTCCGGACGCCCACGAAACCGATGGCATTGATGATATCCAATATGGCGTCAGAATAGCTCGTAAGGCTAAATTCAACAAGGAAAGAGTGTTAAACACGCTTGGGACTAAAGAATTATCGGAGTGGTTTAAACGGAAGGCATAGTGGTGCGTCTAATTGATTGAAATTCGCGCGAAGTAACTTAAAACTTCAATCTATACCTTCTATGAAAACCTTAAAATCTCTGTTAGTACTTGCTGTATTGGTGTTGGCTACAACCGCTGTGGTGGCACAGCCTAGACCTATGCAGCGAGGCACTGGTCCGGATATGGAACTTCCGGCCGATTTCCTGGCTTCCTTGAATCTCAATGATGCCCAAAAAGTTCAGCTGTTTGACCTCCGAGTAGCTCATGCAAAAGATGCACAGGTCATGAGGGAAACCTTCCGATCTGGTGATGTATCGCCAAATCAAATGAAGGAACTGCGAGATGCGATGCGTGCAAAACACGACAATGAGCTCAAATCGATTCTAAATGAAGAGCAGTTCAAAAAAATGACTGAGTTTCGTGCCGAGCGACAAGCAAACAACCGTGAGCTTCGTGATGGCCGACCTGCACGTGGACAACGCGGCGCGAACATGCCTCGAAACGGTCAACGACCAGGCGGAAATCGCTGGAAATAACCTCAAGAAGTAAGATAAATGAGCATTTCAGTTGCACATAATCTACCTTTATTTGGATGGACGCTGATGAGTGATGGGAATCGCGAGTCGGCGTCCCCATTTTATACCCAATCGGTAGCTGCAACGGATATGCTTCCATTTGATGGACAACGTGAACTTGAGCAAGAGCTCGAAACCCTGTATCCTACGGTGTTCAGAATGGTTTCGGCCATGGTCTGGGGATCGGGAATGGATGCCGAGGATCTCACTCAGGATGTGTTTCTGAAAGCGTATCGAAAGGCGGACACATTCAACGGACAAAGTTCATTGTCTACATGGCTGTATCGTATTGCACGCAATACCGTTATCGATGCGCAACGTAAGCGGAAATTCCGCAATTTCTTTACCGGTGTACGGTTTGAATCCACCGAGATTCCGATGGATCCGCCGAACCCGACGACACAATACGACGAAGTTGAAACCCTTGAAGTGCAGGAATTGGTTCGGAAATCAATCGCACAGCTGCCCGAACCATTTCGGTCGGTGCTGATATGGCGCGAAATTGAAGAATTGCCTTATGCACAAATCTGTGAAATCACCGGCGAGTCGGAGGGAACCTTGAAAAGCAGGCTGTTTCACGCAAAAAAGAAGCTAAAAGATATCCTTGTAGCAAAAGGAATGAATTATGAATTCTGATAACAATACTCCAAAACTCGACTTGAGATCGATGTACTCGGGGGTCCAGCCGGATCCATGGGCGGTTACCCGACTCAAAGCTCGTTTACAAAAAGAATCCAAACCCAGCTTCGATGAAGTTGTTGGATTTGTATTCCGTCGCTATGTATTGGTGGCTTCCATGATTTTACTGGCCTTAACTATCGTACTAGAAGTCCGATCTTCGGGCTTAGAAGAACCACAAGAACTGTTGACTACCTGGTTTTATGGGGAAGAAAATCCTAACCAAATTACTACTGACGTACCCGAATACCTCTTTTTGACCGAAACTTTGGAGAATGAATGAAACCGACTTTTAAAATAATACTCCTTTTCGTGATCACTTTCTTGCTGGGAGGAATGTCGGGATACTTCATGAGTGGTCCGATAAACCGAGCGCTGGATGATGACCGACGTGCCGAGATGCGTGATCGAAACGGTGAGAGAGATGAAAATAGACGTGAGAACGATGATCGTTTTCGACAGTTTATGATCAATGAGCTGGAACTCCAACCCGAGCAAGTGGACACATTTTTCACTGTAACTCGTCAAAGCAGACGCAATATGCGTCAGATTATGGAAGCAACAAGAGAAGAATCCGGACGTCGTATCCGCGCAGAAGTTGACTCTCTGAATGTACAGTTGTCCGGGATTCTAAATCCAGACCAGATCGAGAAGTGGAATCGCATGCAGGAGCGTTACCGAAGGCAACAACGCGGTATTCGTGACTAACTAAACTATCCCAGGAACAGTTACATAGTTCAAGAGTAAAATCGAGTTATTTTTTCTGCGAAAAAAAGCGCTTTTCTGTGTATATTTCGAGCCTGAATTCGAGCAAAAACGCTCATTTAAGGTATTTCAAGGAAGTATTCACCGATTTTAAACCTACTCACTATATGTCTACTATTTCCGAATCCACTATTGCTCCATTAAACCAGTTCACCGAAGACGAAATAATGCTCAAAGAGGCAGCGAGAGACTTTGCAAAGTCGATGGTCGCTCCTTTGGTTCACGAAATGGACCAACAGGCCAAGCTTAAGCCTGAGCTCATCAAGGCGTTCTTCGAGCAAGGACTCATGGGAATCGAGGTCCCGGAGAAATACGAAGGTGGTGGCGGAACATTTTTCATGTCCATTCTAGCTATTGAAGAGATTTCAAAAGTGGATGCTTCCGTAGGCGTATTCATGGATGTACAGAACACTCTGGTAAATAACGCGTTTGTTCGCTGGGGCAACGAGGAGATTAAACAACGATTCCTTCCACAACTGGCCAATTCCAAAGTTGGAGCTTACTGCTTATCTGAAGCCAGTTCCGGTAGCGATGCTTTTGCACTAAAACTCCGTGCGGACAAAAAAGGTGATAGTTATGTGCTCAACGGACACAAACTGTGGATCACCAACGGTGGAGAGGCCGAGATTTTCCTCGTTTTCGCGAATGTTAATCCTGAGGATGGATACAAAGGAATCACCGCTTTTGTAGTGGAAAAAGGCACTCCAGGATTCTCTATTGGCAAGAAAGAAGATAAACTGGGTATCCGCGCCAGTTCCACCACCGAGCTCATCTTTGAAGACTGCGTAGTTCCGGCTGAGAACATCCTTGGTGACCTCGGTAAAGGATACAAAGTAGCCATCGAAACCCTCAACGAGGGACGAATCGGAATCGGAGCGCAAATGATTGGTATCGCTCAGGGAGCCTTCGACGCTGCCGTTGCCTATGCCCAGGAGCGCAAGCAGTTCGGAAAAGCCATCGGTAGCTTCCAGGCAATGCAGTTCGAGATCGCCAAGATGGCAACCGACATTGAAATGGCAAGACTTTTGGTGTACAACGCAGCTCGCATGAAGCAAGCTGGAATGCCCTTCCTGAAAGAAGCTGCCATGGCCAAATACTACGCATCTGAAGTAGCCGAAAGCGTGAGTTCACGTGCCGTCGACATCTTCGGTGGTTATGGCTACACCAAAGAATATCCGGTTGAAAAATACCTTCGCGACTCCAAAATTGGCAAAATCTACGAAGGAACCTCCTTCATGCAGTTGCAGACTATAGCGAAGATAATTTTGGGATAAGCGGCGAGCGGCAAGCAGCGAGCGGGACAATTTAAATTATTTTTGACGAAGCCTGTTTCGAGAAATCTGAACAGGCTTTTGTTTTTTTATTTGGTTGTAATTAAATTACACGAGTATCGTGTACACGGAAAATGTGAGAAAATTAGTATGAAGAATGTAACGTTTACAGCAGATGAAAAGCTATTAGAGCGGGCAAGGGAAAAAGCTCGAAACGAAGCTAGCTCTTTGAATGTAAGATTTCAGGAATGGTTAGAAAAATATGTAGCTGAAACTGAGAAGAAAGAAGAATTTCATTCTTTGATGAATCGTCTAAATTATGTCAATTCAGGTGGAAAGTTTTCACGAGAAGAAATGAATGAGCGCAGGTGAAAACCATGTCAAAATCACGTTATTTTATTGATACTAACATCTTTGTGTATTGTTTTGATAACTCAAATCCGGATAAGAAATCTAAAGCACTCGAGTTAATTTCAAATGCAATGGAAACTCGTAATGGTGTTATTAGCTATCAAGTTATTCAAGAGTTTTTAAACGTAGCTACACGAAAGTTTCCAAGTACATTTAGTGCCGAGGATTTACGCGACTTCACCAATGGAGTTTTGTATTATCTTTGGGAAGTATATCCCGACAAAGAATTGTTTGATGAGGCACAATCCATTCGACACAGATATGGTTTTAGTTTTTATGACAGTCTGATTGTAGCATCAGCCTTACAATCTGGGTGCACAACCCTTTTTTCAGAAGACCTTCAAACGGGACAAAAGATTAAACAACTAACCATAATTAACCCATTTCTTTAAGTCCTCCCATTTCGATTACTACGTTCACGATCTACGAGCAAAGACTTCGCGCAAAAGCGCTTGTGTTTGCTCTACGATTCCCACTCCCCACTCCCTATATATAAAACGACCCGCCCGGATTGCTCCGGACGGGCCTCTCACCCAAACAAAACACTAAGAACGTGTTTTACTCCAAAAATAGGGGTGGACTAGGCAGTCGCTTCTTCGGTTACAACTTCTAGAAGCTGAACTTCGCCTTCAAACTTGATCTCGTCACTCACGAGCAGGTTACCAGCTTCGTTCACCACGTGGAATTTCAGACCGAAATCTTTGCGGTTCAATTTTCCTTTGAATGTGAACCCAGCTTTGGTGTTTCCCCATGGATCTTTAGCGATACCTGCGAACTCAACGTTCAACGATACTGGCTTGGTAACGTCGCGGATGGTCATTTCACCGTCCATTACAAACTCATCGTCAGACTTCTTGGTCATTCCGTTGGCTTTGAAAGTCAATTCTGGATAGGCTTCCGCGTTGAAGAAATCGTCACTTCGAAGGTGATCGTCACGCTGCTTGTTACCCGTTGAGATAGATGCGGTTTTTGCAGAAAATGAAATGTTTGCGTTCTCAAAATTGCCACCAGCGTTCTCAACTGTAGCATCGTACTCGCCGAAGTTACCAGTTACAGTGGTGATCATCAGGTGTTTAGCCTTGAATTGAATGTTTGTGTGGTCTTTGTCTAAGATCCATGTTGCCATGAGAGGTACTCCTATTTATCAGTTTTTGTTTTAATTCGATTGAAAATTCTATTCGCCGATTGTCGCGAAGCGAGGCACAGCATTAATTAGTTGTTGTAACAACAAATGTACAAACAAGTAATTAGAATGTCAAGTTCCCGATTTGTGAAAAAAATCTGAGAAAATGTCTGAATGGTCATAAAACGGCCGAATTTTGATGTTTTTGATTGTTTTCACCTGTTTCTTTGGTTCCCGATACACTAACTTTTTAGTTATCTTAGCTCTGAATTAATGTGAGGTTGAATCCATTTTATGCTATATCACGAAACGCTAGTCAACGAGTTGAAGTCCGGTAACCGCCGGTCATTGAGCAAGGCGATCACACTGATCGAGAGTACCCGTGATCTGGACCAGATCGGAGCTCAGGAGTTATTGGCGTCGATTATGCCGTTGACCGGAAAATCCGTCCGGATCGGGATTAGCGGCGTGCCGGGAGTGGGAAAAAGCACATTCATTGAGGCGCTGGGAATGTCGCTGATCCGAAAGGGACATAAGGTCGCGGTGCTGGCTGTGGATCCGAGTTCACCGTATTCGGGAGGAAGTATTCTGGGTGACAAAACCCGTATGGAGCAGCTTTTGGCCGAAGAGAATGCGTTTATTCGTCCGTCTGCAACGGCTGGAAGCCTGGGCGGAGTGGCTCGAAAGACTCGGGAGTCCATGTTACTGTGCGAAGCAGCGGGTTACGATGTGATTCTGGTCGAGACCGTAGGTGTTGGACAAAGCGAATATGAAGTGGCCTCCATGACGGATTTGTTTCTGTTGCTGATGTTGCCGGGAGCTGGCGACGCACTTCAAGGTATCAAGCGTGGCATTTTGGAGTTGGCCGATATGATGGTGGTCAACAAAGCGGATGGGGATAATCGTCAACGCGCTGAGCTGGCTCGCAAAGAACTTCAGCAGGGACTCCATTATTTGCAGCCCCGTTATGAAGACATTCCGGTTGAAGTGTTACTGTGCAGCGCAGTCTCCGGAGAAGGAATCAATGAGGTCGAGGCGCATGTGATGGGGATACTGGATAAGCTACGTGAGTCGCGAAGACTCGAATCCAATCGACGCAAACAAATGATGAGCTGGGTTAAGCGCATGATTGAGCAGCAAGTGCTTCACAATTTCTGGAACAGAGGCGACGTGCAAGTCCGTTACCAAGACATGATTTCCAAAGTCCGCGAAGGTGCTCTGACACCAATCCAGGCCGTTGAACACATTACCGATCTGGATAAAGGTCACAAGCACTAAACCCCGTCTAGTCTACAACCACCGCCTTCAAGCTTTTTCTTGCCAATAGGATAAGCACGACTGAAAGTACAAATAGCAGGCTCGCGACGATGCCCAAAACGATGCTGTTTTGCTCAAAGTTCTTCCAGGCAAAGATGAACAGACTGGAGAGAGTGACCAGGAACATGAATATCATGGGAATGAGCGTGAACAACGGATTCAGTCCTTTTTTGTAGAGCCAAACGGTTCCGGCCAGCAAGGCCAAAGCAGCCAGCAGTTGATTCGCAGATCCGAATATGGGCCAAAGCTCCTGAAACTGCCCTGTGAGTAACAACGCTACACTCAAAACAGCTACGAGTGTAGTTGCGACGTAACGGTTGCCTGTTAATAATTCCGCAATCGGACTCGCACCTCCCTGAAACGATTCCTGCACCACAAATCGGCCGAGTCGTGTGCAGGTATCCAATGTGGTTACCGCAAACGCAGACACGGTCAGGGCCACAAATGATATCGCAAGCGATACCGGAATGCCTAGACTGGATATGAATCCACCGAGCCCATTGGAGTATAAGGTGACCGGGCCCAAAGCAGCCAAAGACGCAGTGTATTCGTCTCGGGTCAAGATGATCACCGTTCCTACGGACACAACAGCGAGCAACGATTCGATCAACATCCCACCGAATCCTACCCGCTTGGCATCGGTCTCTTTGTCGAGCTGTTTACTGGTGGTTCCGGATGCAACCAGCGAATGAAATCCAGATATCGCTCCACATGCAATGGTGACAAATAACACGGGAAACAAGTATCCCAAATTGGAAACCTCAAATTCAACCGAGGTGGTCATTTGGATCTCTGGATTCGCCACGAAAATCCCAATGATGCCAAAAAGCATCATTCCGTAGAGTAAAAATGAGTTCAGATAGTCTCGTGGTTGAAGCAGAATCCATACCGGAGCAATTGCGGCTATGATACAGTATCCCATCAGGATCACAATCCACCAGGTGTAACTGAGTTCAAGCGGCCAAAGTGTCCCGAGGTACACCATCAGGTACATGATCGCAACTCCAACTATGCTGAGCAGCCAAAAAGGAATCTTCGTGCGCGACATCAACATCCCAAACACAACCGCCAAGGCCATGAACATGAGCGAAGCACTGGCTGCCGATGGAACGCTGACAAAGGTTTTGGCCACGATGTCTATGAATACAGCGATGATCAGAATCAGAGTCGCAAATGCGAAGGTCATAAACAGTTTTTTACCCGAAATCCCGATGTAACGCTCAATGACTTCGCCGATGGACTTCCCCTGGTGGCGGATGGATGCCATCATGGACGTCATATCGTGTACGGCTCCAAAGAAAATACCTCCGATGAGGATCCACAATAGTGCGGGTATCCATCCAAATGCAACCGCAATAATTGGACCCACGATGGGGCCGGCCCCGGCAATGGACGCGAAATGATGTCCAAGTACCACAGGAACCTTTCCTGGCATATAGTCCACATCGTCGCGGTGCGTGTGTGCCGGAGTTGGATTATCGTTGTTCAGATTGAATTTTCTGGCAACCCAGCCTCCGTAAATCCGGTAGGCCAGAGATAGAATAATTATGCTAACGATGATAATTCCAACTAGTGACATAAGGCTTCTTTTTGGATGAATTCGAACGTTAAACCACGGGGTGAACTACTGCCCGAGTTGTGGTGGGAATCGTTTTTGGGTGGCCTGCTCAAAGGCATAAGCTACTTCAAGTAACACTGGCTCGCTCCAGGCGCGTCCAAAGAACGAAATCCCGACCGGAAGTCCCTGAACGTCGCCCATTGGAACTGTAATGATCGGATATCCCGCTCTGGCAGATGGTGAACTGGATGATGTGCCGAAATTATCGCCATTGATGATATCGGTTTTCCAGGCTGGTGATCCGGTCGTCGCCACAATGGCATCGAGATTCAACTCGTTCATGACCTTATCGATGCCCTCTTCACGAGAGAAACGAAGCATGCGTTCAAGCGCATTTTGATACTCTTCGGAGTCTAATCCACCTTTAGCAGCCGCCTGAAAGATCAGATCACGGTCAAAAAGAGAGGTTTCGATGGGATCCGCTTTGGTCTGGTCGGCCAGATCCTGCATGGATTTGACTGGAGCGTTTTCTCCAAGCGATGCGAAATATTTGTCGAGTCCGTCTTTGAATTCATACAATAGCACCTGGTAAGAATCACCACCAACGTTTGTTTCAGGAAGGCGTTCGATCTCGACGATTTCAGCACCTTTTGACTCGAGCAGGCGGATGGTTTGATACATCAGAGTATCCAGTTTGAAATCACTTCCCATCGGACCCGTAAAAAAGCCCAGCCGCTTGCCTTCAAGACCATCGGCATTCAAAAACTGTGTGTAGTCTTCCTGGATGTGAGCTTCGCTGTCGGCTGTTTCTGGATCATTGGCATCGACTCCGGTGAGGGCTCCCAGTAAGATCGCGGCATCACGTACGGTTCTAACCATAGGTCCGGCACTGTCGGTGGTGTACGAAATCGGAATGATTCCGTCACGGCTCCAAAGTCCGATAGTTGGCTTGAGTCCGACCAGTCCGTTTGCATTCGATGGACATACAATAGATCCGTTAGTTTCTGATCCGATGGTCAGCGTGGCCATATTTGCAGCAGCAGCAGCACCCGATCCCGAGCTGGATCCACATGGATTTCGGGTCAGGTCGTATGGATTGTTTACCTGTCCGCCTAGTCCACTCCATCCGCTTGAGGATCCGTTGCTATGAAAATTCGCCCACTCACTAAGATTGGTTTTCCCAAGGATGATTGCACCGGCGTCGCGCAGTTTCTTGGTTATGAATGCATCATCCGGTGGTATGGATCCATCCATGAGTCGAGATCCAGCCGTGGTAGGCATGTCGTAGGTATCGATATTGTCCTTCAATAGGATTGGCACACCATGAAGAGGTCCGCGGACACGTCCCTCGGCACGTTCGCGGTCCAGAGAATCAGCGATAGCCCGGGCATTTGGATTCACCGTTCGCACCGAATTCAGTTTGGGTCCGGCAGCATCGAGGGTCTCGATTCGCTCGATGTAGGCATCGACAACTTGTCGGGCGGTAAGTTCTCCAGACTCATACCGAGCCTGAAGTTCATCAATAGTGATCTCCTCCAGGGTAAGTTGATCGTAGAGCGATTGTTTGGATTGGGGTTGGCAAGCGACCGAAAACAGTACTAAAACGGTCAGAATGTAGCCAAAATGACCTTTGAATCGGGAATACAGTGACATCTTTGAACGAAATTAGGGTGAATGCCTGCCACAGGTCCGAAGCGACACATCTACATCTTTCTGTGACTAGCAGAATAACATGACAACTGCTCAATATCTACAAAATTGGGTTGCTTTGCAACGTTGGGATGGTTAATACATAGGCTCACTTTGTTCGCGGTTGGGCTCACTTCGCGAGCGGTGGTGCTTTGTGGTTGAGCTTCGCGATTGGGCTTGCTTTCGCAAGCGGAGGGCAATAGGTTTCGCTCCACCGCTCCACCGCTCCACCGCTCCACCGCTCCACCGCTCCACCGCTCC
>CAZJZI010000029.1:0-14539 GCA_964550435.1 uncultured Chitinophagales bacterium
TTGCTAAGCAACCCAAACAGGTGCTTTAGCACCCTGAAATAAATCGCCCCACCGCGCAGCCCCACCGTTGCTAAGCAACCCAAACAGGTGCTTTAGCACCCTGAAATAAATCGCCCCACCGCGCAGCCCCACCGTTGCTAAGCAACCCAAACAGGTGCTTTAGCACCCTGAAATAAATCGCCCCACCGCTCAGCCCATAGTTATTGTAATTCTATAATTATTTCATCAAATTCCGACCTTAAGTCGATGTATGTGAACATTTTGAAATTGAATCATGCTTTTAAGTGGAATTGATTGGGTTATTCTAGGTGTTTTCTTTGTGATAGTGCTTGGAATCGGATGGTGGACGTCAAAAACGGCAGGAAAAAATCCTGAACAGTTCTTTTTGGGTGGACGATCAATGCCATGGTGGTTACTAGGTGTGTCGATGGTTGCTACTACGTTTTCGGCCGATACCCCAAACCTTGTCACAGGATTCGTCCGTGAAGGTGGAGTAGCCCGAAACTGGGCCTGGTGGTCGTTTTTGATTACTGGAATGGTAACCGTTTTCATATATGCTCGACTGTGGCGCAGATCTCAAGTACTCACAGACCTCGAATTCTATGAAATCCGCTACAGCGGAAGAATGGCCTCTTTCCTAAGGGCATTTAGGTCACTTTATCTCGGCATACTATACAACTGTCTCATAATGGGTACCGTGATGTTAGCAGCCATAAAAATTGGCTCGGTTATGTTTGGTCTTTCCCCGATTGTTGTCGTTGTAGTTTGTTCTGTTGTTGTTGTGATTTATTCAGCTATGGGTGGACTTAAAGGAGTCATTTGGACAGATTTTTTTCAGTTCGGGGTTGCAATGACCGGAGCGTTTTATGCAGCGTATGTTGCGCTGAGTCAGCCAGAAATTGGATCACTAAACGCTCTTTTTAATCATCCAGCAGTTCAAGGGAAGTTGGATTTTTTCCCCAGCATGGATAACCCATCAGTACTACTTTCCATGTTCATCATTCCCATAGCCGTACAGTGGTGGGCCGTATGGTATCCAGGATCTGAGCCGGGTGGTGGCGGATACGTAGCTCAGCGAATTCTTGCTGCAAAAGATGAAAATCACGCAGTTGGGGCGACTTTATTGTTCAATGTTGCGCATTACGCTTTGCGTCCATGGCCATGGATAATCGTGGCATTGGCTTCGCTTGTTTTGTATCCAGACTTAGAGTCTATCCGAAACGTATTCCCACATATCGACGAGCAGTATCTGGGCAATGATTTGGCATATCCGGTAATGCTGACGTTATTGACGCCCGGATGGTTAGGGCTAGTTACCGCATCTTTAATTGCAGCCCTAATGTCGACTATCAGTACGCATCTGAACTGGGGAGCATCCTACCTTGTGAACGACTTCTACAGCCGCTTTGTCCGTTCGAATGCTTCAGAAAAGGAACTGGTCTTTATGGGACGGGTTTCAACCGTTTTTCTGATGTTTTTCTCTGGATTTTTAGCGCTTTTTTTACTTCGTGACGCTACTCAGGCATTCAACATTCTATTGCTGTCAGGTGCCGGTACTGGAGGAATTTATCTACTCCGTTGGTTTTGGTGGCGAATCAATGCGGTCACAGAAGTCGTTGCCATGATTAGTGGTACTGTAGTTGCGTTTGTATTAGTTTTGGTAGTACCTGACCAAACTTTGGCTACGACATATCTAGATGGATTCACGGTCAAGCTCTTATTGGCTGTTGCCATAACAACTGTGGTCTGGGTCATCACAGCTTTCGTGACCAATCCTGAATCGTACGAAACCCAGAAGCGATTTTATGAGCTTACCCGTCCGGGTGGACCAGGCTGGCAAAAACTCAGAACCGAAGCCTCGCAACGGGGTGAAATTATTACCGACTCAGGTACATGGAGTGTTCCAGGTAGTATTTTGATGGTTTTTGTTGGTTGTATCGGAATCTATTCGGCACTCATGAGCACCGGTAGTTTCTTGTATGGAAATTATGTGACCGGATTTGTGTTGGCCGCAGTTTTTGTAGCCGCTTCATGGTTAATCTATAAACATTTACGTAAAGCTACTGTTTAATGGCACCATATACTAGACGCACATTTATTCAGTCGGCATCAGTTGTGGCCGCTGGCACCATTGCACTTCCATCCATTCTTAGAGCACGTATACCAGGAACACGAAGTGATGTCAGGATTGGATTCATTGGCACCGGACTTCGTGGTCGTAACCACGTAAATAATGTGTTGAACCATGATGGAGTCCATTGTCCGGCCATTTGTGACATTGATCCTGATGCCATTAAACGAACATTGAATATGTTCAATTCTAAAGGAAAACCAACTCCAAATGTGTATAGTGACGGTCCGGAATCTTACCTTGAGATGCTTGAAAAAGAGGATCTCGACGGCGTCATCATTTCAACAAACTGGAAGTGGCATACTCCAATGTCGGTTGCAGCCATGAATGCTGGTGTGTATACCGGAGTTGAAGTCTCTGGAGCGTTTTCGGTGGATGAATGTTGGGAATTAGTCCGTACACATCAACGAACCGGTACTCATCTGTTCTTTTTAGAGAATGTGAATTATCGGCGGGATGTGCTGGCTGTGTTGAACATGGTACGTGATAATGTATTTGGAGAACTGATTCATTTGAGGGGTGGATATCAGCACGATCTCAGAGAGGTCAAGTTCAATGATGGAAAAGGCGGATTAGTGTTTGGTGAAGGATCCTATGGTGAGGCCCGCTGGCGAACAGAACATTCCATTCATCGAAATGGCGAGCTGTATCCAACTCACGGACTAGGCCCGCTTAATGCCATGCTGGAAGTCAATCGTGGTAACCGACTCACGATGATATCCTCGTTTGCCTCCAAAGCTCGCGGATTAAATCAGTTTGTAGTCGATCATCCCGATGGGGGCGAGGATCATCCCTATGAGAATATCAACTGGCGTTTAGGTGACGTAGTGACTTCGCAAATCGCAACAGCAAACGGAGAAACTATTTTACTTACCCATGACACGAATCTGCCTAGACCTTATTCACTCGGATTCCGTGTTCAGGGTGTAAAGGGACTTGCGGAATTTGATTACCATACCAAACGCGTGCATGTTGAAGGAGTATCAGAGTCCCACCGATGGGACGAATGGGATGTTTGGTTCGAGAAGTACGACCACAGATTGTGGCGTGAATTTGGAGAAATCGCCATTAATGGTGGACATGGTGGTATGGATTATTTTCTGGATCGGGAGTTTATTGAGTGTGTGAAAGCCAACTCGGAGGCCGTCATCGATGTGTATGACGCAGCAGTCATGAGAGCGATAACTCCGTTGTCGGAACAATCTATACGAGAAGGTGGAGCCCCACAGGAGATTCCTGATTTCACAGAAGGCAAATGGATGACCCGGAAACCAATTTTTGGATTATAGGAAATAGGAAATAGGAAATAGGGAGTGGGGAGTAGGTTTTCCTTTATTGTTAAAAACTAATCAGGTATTTTCACAACTCATAACCCAAAACCCATAACGCCACGAAGTGGCAATCAAACCGAACTATGCCATCACTTGTTATTCTTGCTGCCGGAATGGGCAGTCGATACGGAGGGACGAAACAATTTGCCACATTTGGACCACATCAGCGCTTAATCCTCGATTATACTCTTTATGATGCCATCCAGGCCGGATTCGACAAGGTTGTATGCGTAATCCGCCGTCAAATTGAACCGGCATTTCGCGAGTCGGTTATGAAAACATGGGAGGGCAAGATTGATATTCGAGTGGTATATCAGGAGCTTTCGGCACTTCCTGAAGGATATGAAATTTTGGAGGGACGAACCAAACCCTGGGGAACAGCACACGCCATGTGGATGGCCGAATCCGAGGTTCAAGAAGCTTTTGCAATTGTAAATGCAGATGACTTTTATGGGCGTGACGGAATTTTTGATGCATATAAGTATTTAAGTGAAATGGACGCTACCAAGCCCGGAGCTTGTATCGTAGGATATAAACTTGAGAATACACTCAGTGAACACGGCACAGTGTCTCGCGGTGTTTGTAAGGGTGATGGTAAGGGTGGATTAAAAAGCATCCAGGAGATGAAATCCATCCTCCGAAAAGATGGTAAAATTGTTGCTGATGAATCCGGAACAGAGCGCGAACTACTACCTGATGATCTGGTATCGATGAACCTTATGGGATTCAGTCCACAGGTATTTCCTCTAATTCACGAAGAGTTTGCAAAATTTTATGCCAAACTGGAGCCAGGCAGCACCTCTGAGTTTTATCTGGCTCATGTTTTATCAGCTATGATTGACCGTGGACAATCAGTAGCTTTAGTGCCGACTGATAGCGAGTGGTTTGGAGTCACATACCCAGAGGATAATGACGCAGTGAACGCACGCCTATCCGAACTGCACGCAGCCGGGGTCTATCCGGATGTCTTCTGAATCCAGAATCTTTAAGGTTCTTCAGAACTATTTTCAGGATTCGCCCACGAGTCTGGATGAATTACCAATCGAAATATATCCTCTCAAGACAGGCCTTATTCACAATTCCTTTCGGGTTGTCACGCCTTTAGGCGATTGGTTGCTTCAAAAAATTAATACCAGTGTATTTCGGGACATCGATGGATTGATGTATAACATCGTTCTTGTGACCAATAAGCTTTCTGTTGAATTCAGAGACAGTCATTACGAAACCCTAACATTGAAGAAAACTGTAACGGGTGATTCTTATGTACTTGTGGATGGAGAAGCGTGGAGGATGTACGATTTTAAAGGATATTTAACCGGATACAATGCGCCTGTCAACAATAAGATGGTCCGCGAAGCAGGCAAAGCATTTGCGAAGTTTACGGAGGTATTGAAAGATATCAATCCAGACAAACTGAGTGTGACTATCCCCAGGTTTCATTCACTTAAACATCGTTATGATCAGTTTATTCAAGCTAAACGTATATCAAAGTTACCAGCTGATCATCTTTTCTCACTTTTCGATCAGATTGATAATTTTTTTCAGAAGTTGGTTATACTGGAAGAGGCTTTGCATTCTGGAAGTATACCTATCCGTATCACACATAACGACAGTAAGTTCAATAATTTACTGTTTGACTCAGTTGGAAATGCACGTTGTGTTGTGGATTTGGACACAGTAATGCCGGGCATCATTCATTTCGATATTGGAGACTGCTTAAGGACTCTGGTGCCAACTATTCCAGAGGATAGTCCGGATTTGGACAGCCTGCAACTGAATTTCAGCTATGAAAAAGACTTTTTGTCAGGTTACTTAGAAGTAGCCAGCCCCTGGATCACGGATTCAGAACGCGAATTGGTGTCACTTTCAGGACCCTACATGGCTCTAATCATGGGGATTAGATTTCTGACCGATTACCTGAATGGGAACGTGTATTTCTCTTGTGAATATCCTGAACAGAACTTGGTGAGGGCCAGAAATCAGCTTGCATTGGTTGAACTTTGGGAAGTGGGAAGTGGGAAGTGGGAAGTAGGAAGTGGGAAGTAGGAAGTAGGGAGTAGGAAGTAGGAAGTAGCAGTGGGTGGAAATTGGTATTCCGACTTCCCACTTCCTACTCCCTACTACCCACTCCCCTTATATTAAAGTGCCTTAAATGCTTCGGATTCAAGTAAAGAAACCGGATAGATTTCTTCGAGATCCTCAACATTGTACATTGAGAAGTGTCGTACATCAACGTAATCTGGTTCACCCGGATCAGTATTGATGATCACCCCTCCAAGACAGAAGATTCGTTTACAATGAAACTCGTTCTTGGCCATACCTGAAAGCTTTTTGATGCGTCGATGGATGACTTCCATAGCAACTTCAGTAATTTCTTTAACTGGATTATCAGCCGACAAAATCCGGTCTTTGAATGGTAGAAGTGCTTCCTCGAGGTGAATTTGCTCGATATCAAGTCTTTCATTGTCAACTAATGGGCTATGACCACCATTTTTCATACGATCAAGAGCCAGCATAAGTGCACCACAACTGTTGGTTTCGTGGTTCTGACCCTGTCTCAACATACGACCAAGTCTCCCATCACTTGTGATTCCAATATGTGGACCGTAAAAAATGAATCCATCACCCCCATCAGGAATGTGGTGGGCAAAAGCAACCATACCGGTGTAACCAGCAAATGGGATACCACCCAAACCGCCCATCGAGAACGGGCGCTTGAGTACTCTTCGGAAGTCTGTAGATACATTAACGTCATCGGAGCAAACCGATGTTGCAAATAACATTTTGTTCAAATCGGATTTGAACTCGTCGGACAAAAAGCCTAAATACTTTTCGGTCACATCATTCCCCATCATTGCATTGGGGTATTCTTTTAATACGTAATCTTCGATTGTCATGGTTTATTCATCTGATTTATCCCGACAAAAAAGGCGGCCTTTTAGTGAGCCGCCTTCGTCGCTTTTATAATTTTTCTAATGCTGCGATACGTTCATCTAAAGGAGGATGAGTCATGAACAGAGCTTTGAGACCCGATCTTTGACCTGAATTGATTCCAAATGCGCTGAGGCTTTCTGGCATCTGGTCAGGCATTCCCATTTCACGTTTGAGAGATTTCAATGCACCAATCATATCTTCCTTACTCGTGAGCGATGCAGCACCTGCGTCAGCGCGGTATTCTCGTTGTCGTGAGAACCACATCATAATGATAGATGCCAGAATCATGAGCAATATTTCCATAATGATTGTGGTAATGTAGTAGCCAATGCCTAATCCACGTTCATTCTTCAATACCATACGGTCAACAATGAATCCTGCAACCCGAGCAAGGAACATCACAAACGTGTTCATGATTCCCTGAAGAAGTGTCATGGTAATCATATCACCATTGGCAATATGAGCGATTTCGTGACCAATTACAGCACGGAGTTCATTTTTGTTGAAACGCTGGAGCATTCCAGAACTGACAGCCATAAGCGCTTTGTTCCGGTTGGCACCGGTTGCGAACGCATTTGACTGCTCGGTAGGGAAAATTCCGACATCTGGCATGCCTATTCCAGCTCTTTGAGCCAATTCACGTGTAGTGTCGACCAACCAATGCTCTTCACGGGTACGAGGAGCGTCGATAATTTTGGTCCCGGTTGTCCAGATTGCCATTTTTTTGGAAAGTAGCAGAGAAATGAAAGATCCCGCCATACCAAATACAAAACAGAAAATCAGTAAGGAAGTCAGGTCCAGGTTTGTACCCGACTCATCCAGGAATGAACCGACACCCAGTAAAGACAGGGTAATACTTGCTACTACAATTACGGCAATGTTTGTTAATAAAAATAAAGCAACGCGCTTCATAGGTAGTGTAACCTCTAAAAGTTTAAGAATGTTATGAATGTAAAAATAAACAACCCCGATGAACTTCGCTACAATACAAGTAATTTGTGAGCCTAGTTAACGGATAGTTTTTAAACGAAAAAATTGGTTGATTTAATATATATCATAAAACAGTAAACGGTAAACAGTAAACGGCCCAAGATTAGTCTTGATTGGTGAAACTACTAAGTCTGTGGTCGGAAACTGTATAACAATTCCAAATAAAAACTTAATACTTGATCCTGTTCACGGTAGGGCTGTTTACAGGTTACCCATTTCTGTTTACTAATTTCAGAATTTGGTTAATCCAAAATCTGAAATTGCTGAAAATGATGCGTGATGTGTTTCGAATGAAACTTCACCCATTCTTCATGGGTAAGTAAACCCAGAAATGGATGCATGCACCCGACACCCGGATTGTTCCGGTGCCAGGTGTCGAAAGCATTCAATTGATTGATGAGATCGGCCTTAGCCTCATCCAGATTTGGAAACCGTAACTTTGCCAGTTTGCCTTCCATCGTTGGTGCCTGCATGCCCATAGGAAACGGTCGATCAGTGTAAATCATGATCCGTTTTTGTTTGGCAGCGCGTTCTTCATCAACATGAAGTTTGATACTCAGATTTCCATTTGAGATACCTATTGCCTGTGAGACATGTTCGACCATGTGCTGGGGTGTCATTATTCCGAATGCTGGTTTTGTGTCAATTTGAAGACTATCAAGCGCATTCAGAATTTCCTGGCGTTGTTCGGTAAAATGTATCATGATTCGATGATTCGTACTTCAATCATTTTATCGCCTTGTCTGATATCGTCTATCAGATCTACATTTCCCACTACTTTGCCAAAAACGGTGTGATTTCGATCAAGATGGGCAGTGTTTCGGCGACTGTGACAGATAAAAAACTGAGATCCTCCGGTGTTGCGTCCGGCGTGTGCCATCGACAGAACACCACGATCATGAAACTGTTTCTCTCCATCGAGCTCACACTTGATCGTGTACCCTGGTCCACCTCTGCCAGAGCCTTCCGGACAACCACCTTGTACCACGAAGTCTGGAATAACCCGGTGGAAAGTGAGTCCATTGTAGTATCCGGATTTGGCCAGTTTTACGAAATTGGCAACTGTTCCAGGGGCGTCATCGTCGAAAAGTTCGATATCGAGAACACCTTCTTTGAGTTCGATTTCAGCTTTGATCATATTATTAAAATGAAATTAGTGTGAAAAAGTGAAAATTCGTGAAATAAGTGAGTTAGTTAACATTGAGCAAAGATATTTCGTTGATTTGTATTGTGAAATGCAAAAGTTCACCGAAATATCGTTGTAATTGCATTCTGTAAAACCTCTTTTAATGCCTCAAAATACGCAGAAATGAGAATTTTACCGCATTCTGATGCGCCACTCCATTGGATAATGGTTATTGAGGCGACCCCGCACTGCTTTGCCGAATCCTAGTGGTCGGCCCTGATGGGTGATACAAACGAGTCCATGAGCGGATAAGTCGACCGGAATACTTTCACGGCGAAGGTATTGCAACGCGATATCGGTGGAGACATCGAGTGAAGTCACGGATTCGCGATTAAAAATTGTGTTGAGTGCGAGAGCGTGGGGTGGACGGTCCGGTGCCGCATCGGGTACCCCAACATGAACAACCTGCAGTGTCCGGCTTAGCTCCTCAACCTGCCCGGCGACCTCCCTGAGTACCACAAAAGACACCTTCGCATTACGAAGCGTCATGTAGTCGTAGGTTGGGTCCATTAGCGCCGCCAAATCAGACATCGGACCACGCTCCAGGCGGAATCGTACACCAGGTGAATCAAATCCATACTCAGGACGAGCAGTATCCAGTTTACGAAGCACAGAGATAGTTTGCCCCTCGCCTTTGACCAGTCCGGGGAAGCAGCGATACATCCAGGCCTGGTGTCCGCCGGGCGATGCCGGGGTACAGTCTTCAACAACGCCGGGGAGAGTGTGGGGCGTCAGTCGAACGGACTCGGCCTGACCGGTGCGCAGCAATTCAAGTATGCGCTCGTCGTTTTCCTGCTTGTTATACGTACACGTACTGTAGATTAAGAATCCACCTGGATTAACAACTGGCCAGACGTCATTGAGAATACGCTGTTGACGCAGCGCGCAATGAGTAATCGCCTCCGGCGACCACTCGTCGATGGCGGCTGGATCCTTGCGGAAGAGTCCCTCTCCCGAACACGGCGCATCGACTACGACAACATCGAACCATGACCCCAGAGCCGCGAAGTGGGACGGATCGTTGCTGGTGACAGCCACATTCGGAGCTCCCCATTTTGTGATGTTCTCGGTCAGGATCGAAGCGCGTGACCGGATGACCTCGTTGGTCACCAGCAGATCATCGGAGCGTAGTAACGACGCCAGATGTGTGGCTTTTCCGCCGGGAGCGCCGCATAGATCCAGAATACGCCGCCGCCCCGATATTTTCGATAATAGCTCGCGGGCTATGCTTCCAACAACCATCGAAGACGCTTCCTGTACGTAATAGGCACCGGCATGTAGTGCAGGGTCCAGTGTGAACTGGGGTCTCACGGACAAATAATACCCATCAGGTTCCCATTCCACATTCCCAATCGCCCCGTGCAACACTTCCAGCCCATTCGTCAACATCTTCGCCCGATTCACCCGGATCGACACAGGCTGGTCTTCATCCAGTGCCTGAATCACAGCCTCGGCATAGTCTGGAAACTCGGTTCGTAACAGGGATTTAAAAGTGTCAAACATAAAATCAGTAAAGTGAAAACGGTAAACTGTAAACTGTAAACGGCCCAGCCAGATTCTAGTAGTATTCAGGCAAGTAAACAGTTGTCAAAATTGTCTTTAGTTTTAATTGATACGCCACTAGTAAACTGATTGGCCGGTTATCGGTTCACATGCATGGCCGTTTACAGTTTACCGTTATCTGTTTACTGCTGCAGGTTATTGAGGTCGTTTGCGACCTCAATAACCTGCAGCGTAATTGTCCCCACGTGGATCAACCCCAGTGTCGATCCGTCCGGATTCGGTCACTAGAATGCAGTCGGCCTGACCAGTATAATAACTACGTTCACTAAGATTGTGACCCATCCAGTGTAATCGTTCTTTGGTATGTTGATTGAACATAAATGGCTCAAAATAAAGCTGGTCAGGTAGCCATTGGTGATGGAATCGTGGCGAAGCCACTGCTTGCTGTATGTTCATTCCATATTCAGCAACATTCAAAAAGACCTGCAGAACTGTTGTAATGATTGTGGATCCGCCAGGAGTGCCCAAAATCATATTCAATTTACCGTTTTTAGATACGATTGTTGGGGTCATACTTGATAGCATTCGCTTCCCGGGCTGAACTGAGTTGGCTTCACCTCCTACAAGACCAAACATGTTCGGGAATCCGGGTTTGATAGAAAAGTCATCCATTTCGTTGTTCATCAGGAATCCAGCTCCGCCAATTGTCACGTAGGATCCATATCCGCCGTTTAATGTAGTGGTTATTGAAACCGCATTTCCTTCAGAATCGACTACCGAAAAGTGAGTGGTTTCTTCAGATTCAGCCCAGGCGAGTGGTTGTCCGTGAGAAATTTCGTCGCTTCGACTGGCACGTGCCGGATTAAACGATTTCATTCGTTCGCGGGCATATTGTGTAGTTAAAAGTTCTTTAGATGGAACATCATAATAGTCTGGATCACCAAGAAATTCGGCTCTATCAGCGTATACGCGACGCATCGTTTCTGTAACCAGATGGACCGTTTCCGGTGTGTTGTAGCCAAGTCGTTTCAAATTATAAGGTTCGAGCATCTTTAACATTTGTCCCACTGCGATTCCGCCACTACTTGGTGGACCCATGATCAACAGCTCGTACTCCCGGTAATTCACTTTAAGGGGTTCACGCCAGACACTTTTGTAGTTTTTAAGATCCTCGTGAGTGAAGATCCCACCATTATTCTGCATTTCTGCGACGATGAAATCAGCAGTTTCACCTGCATAGAATCCATCCCGACCGAATTGAGCAATTCGCTCCAGAGTTCGTGCCAGATCCTCTTGTTTAAAAAGCTCGCCCTCCACGAATAGCTCACCTTCAGGTTTGGTGAAATACTTTGAAGAAGATTCAAAATTTGCAAAACGTGATTGGTTACGGTTCAATGCCGTTGCTTCTCTCCAAGATAGATGAAACCCTTCGCGAGCCAGTCGAATTGCAGGTTCCATAACGACATTTAAAGGAAGCGAGCCGAATTTCTCGAGTGCCGTAATCATACCGTCGACTGTTCCAGGAACACCCGAAGCCAGGTGCCCATAGGTACTGAGTCCGTCACGGACCTCGCCTTCTGCATTCAGATACATATCCCGATGTGCAGCGGCAGGAGCCATTTCGCGGAAGTCGAGAGTAGCAGACGATCCATCTGCTGCGCGGTATACCATGAATCCACCTCCACCAATGTTACCCGCAGCCGGGAAGGTTACAGCCAAAGCAAACTTTGTTGCGACGGCAGCATCCACTGCGTTTCCTCCTTTGCGTAAAATCTCAATTCCGGCCTCAGATGCTTGTTGTGTTGCGCTCACAACTGCAGCATTATCGAAAGATTTCATGTAGCCGACCTGAGCTACTGCGGGAATGGAAACGGTACTTAAAGTCAAAGCTAATATAAGAATTGACATACGTTTCCAGTGTTCAGACAGTACAGAATTCATAGATGATAACAGATTGAGGTTCAATGAAATTAAAATCGACCTCAATATGCGGAATCCATGATAAAATTGAAAGTAGGTTAGCAGGCTAGCTGGCAAGCGGAACCTGTCATCAGGCGCTTAGCGTACTCTCTTCCGGCGCGTAGCGCTACCACTGCGCAGCCCCACCTTGACGAAGATACCCCACCGCGAAGCACTCACGCGTACGATGTACGCCTATAAGAATCGAGTAAAAATTGCCCTATCCATCTCTTCCCTGTGATCAGGATGTGCGATGTCTCGCAGTGCTTGTGCCCGCTGGCGAAGATTCTTACCGTAAAGATTGGCCACACCATACTCAGTTACTACATACTGGGTATGTGCACGGGTCGTCACGACTCCTGCACCCTCTTTTAGGAATGGAGTGATCTTACTGACGCCTTTAGGAGTCGTAGATTGCATCGCAATAATAGGTTTACCACCCTTAGACAACGAAGCGCCGCGGATGAAATCCATTTGGCCACCTACTCCTGAGAACTGAATGGTTCCAATTGAGTCGGCGCATACTTGTCCAGTGAGATCGATTTCAATGGCTGAGTTGATTGCCACAACCTTTGGATTCTGACGAATAACCGCTGTGTCATTTACATAATCGGCTTCGAGAAAGGTAAAAAGTGGATTATCATCAACCATGTCGTAAAGCTTTCTGGTTCCAACGGCAAACGAGGATACTACTTTACCCTGATGTTTACGTTTCTTGGAATTGTTTACCACACCGGACTCCAGAAGAGGTAATAATCCATCTGAGAACATTTCGGTATGAATCCCTAAATTCTTATGGTTATTCAGGCACAGTAAAACGGCATCAGGAATTGATCCTATTCCCATTTGTAGCGTTGAACCATCTTCAATGAGTTCTGCGATATAGTGACCGATTTTATGGTCGGCTTCTGTTAGACCTGCCGCGTAGTTGACTTCCGGCAACGGACGATCAATTTCAACAACCGCATTCGCATCTGAAATATGCATAATCCCATCACCATGGGTCCTCGGGATATGCTTGTTTATCTGCGCAATGACCACTTTTGCGTGTTTTACGGCCGAACGGGCCACATCAACGGATGTACCGAGGGAGCAGAATCCATGTTTATCCGGTGGACTCACCTGTACCATGGCCACATCAAGTGGTAGGTATCCTTTTTCAAAAAGGCGTGAAATTTCACTTAGAAAAACAGGGACATAATCACCTCGGCCTTCGCGAAGTGTTGGGCGTAAATTTTCGGAAACAAAAAGACAATTGAAAAAGAAGGAGTCTTTATATGCGGGATTGATCAGTTCACTTTTCCCGATAGTGGTAATGTTGACAAGTTCTACATCCCTCAGTTCATTGGCACGTCCGGCCAGTGCATCCATAAGGTCGATTGGTGTTGAAGCGCTACCGTGCAAGAAGACACGGTCTCCGGACTTGATGAGTTTAACGGCTTCTTCAGGAGTCGTTTTTAGATATGACATAAAGGCAAATATTATTGGATAAATGGGTTTTAGGTGATGATAGAGGGTATTTTGATAAATTCATAACGTTTTGGTGCAAGTGAGCAAGATGTGTTAATTGAATAAGAATTTTTGGTGGAGCTGTAGGGCGGCTGAGCGGTAAAAAATCGTAAATAGTTGTCACTGAATGCTCTTAGTTAATGAAAGTTGTTTTTTCGATACTAGTATTGTAAAATGGCTCGAACATTCAACCGCTTTACTGCTCTACTTCTCACCCGCTATACCGCTTATGAAACTCAAGACTCCGAATACGATAGTACTTCTTTTGTTGCTGCTTACCATATTTGCAGTGTTAACATGGATTATTCCAGGAGGAGCTTATGAGCGTGTAATTGAGGATGGTCGGGAGGTGGTTAATCCAGAATCGTTTGAATATGTGGAGTCGAATCCAGCAAGTCTGGTGGACTTGATTGAAGCTCCGATCAAGGGATTCACTGATAGCTATGCAATTTCGATAATATTGTTTGTATTGCTTGTTTCCGGTGCATTTTCGGTAATTCAGAAAACAGGCGCGTTTGAGGTAGTCATCGTTCGTGCAGCTCGTTTTTTTCAGAAAAATCCGACATACAGGTCAGTTTATGTACCGTTTTTCATGTTACTATTTTCGATTATGGGTACCACGTTCGGAATGTCTGAGGAAGTGTTGATTTTCATACCCTTGTTTCTGGCATTGTCTCATGCACTTGGCTATGATTCTATAACTGGAATGGCAATTCCATTTGTTGGTGCCGGGCTCGGATTCGCCGGAGCGATATATAATCCGTTTACCGTCGGAATTGCCCAGGGTTTGGCCGAAATTGCATTATTCTCAGGTGCCGGACTTAGATTTGTCCTTTGGATTCTAATGACTGCACTTGGAATCTGGTTAGTTGCTCGATATGCTGCTCGTGTTTATGCAGACCCTTCGATCTCTCCTCTATACAAACATGAAGATCACCAACGATCACACGAGAGTGTTCAGGCGTTTACCCAGAACTCACAGAATGTGAATACAGG
>CAZJZI010000029.1:14639-31717 GCA_964550435.1 uncultured Chitinophagales bacterium
GATGCTCAGATTATTGATACCATATTGTTTCATTTGTCGTCTGCTATCGGACAGGTTCACCCTATGATCTCTGCACAGTTGATGCTGGTAGTTCAAACCTGTATTAATATTTTTGTCCCAAGTGGAAGTGGACAGGCTGCATTGACCATTCCGATTATGGCTCCACTCGGTGATCTTGTTGGTATCACTCGTCAGACTGTTGTATTTGTGTTTCAATTGGGTGATGGAATAACAAACATGATTATACCCACTTCCGGAATCACGATGGGAGCACTTGGTATGGCAAAGATTCCATGGGAAGTCTGGGCCAAGTGGTTATTTCCACGTATGGTAGCTTTGTATGTACTTGCGTTTATAATGATTGCTGTTGCGGTGTTAATTGGCTATTAAAAACACTCCTGCTGTATGATTTTAACCGTTGAGATATTTATATGGAGAGCGTGGCTATGCCACGGAGAGCATTCGCATTCGCTCATGGAGTGTGGTTGCTTATGCAAACGGAGAGTTATAAGTTAAGATCAACCGCTCAACCGCTCAACCGCTCAACCGCTATGCTAATCGACCTATTCAAAAAACTCGTTCTCATTCAAGGTACTTCATTAAAAGAGCACAAGGTTGCTGCTTTTATACGTGAGCAATTGTCTGGACTACCTTTTGACATTATTGAAGATCATGCTGGCGATAAGTTGGGGGGTACGACCGGAAACCTGATCGTTGTTCCTCATCATATTGACCGTTCAGCACCTGTGGATGTCTTTATGGCTCACATGGATACTGTGCGTGATACTTCGGTTATTAAAGTGGTCGAAATTGACGGGCGGTTACAATCGGATGGGACTTCCCAACTCGGAGCGGATAATCGCGCAGGTGTTGCCATTGTTATGGATATGCTGTCGGGGTGGGAGCGATGGAAACAGTTGAACAGAAATTATATTGCTGTGTTCTCGATTGCCGAAGAAATCGGATTGAAGGGAGCAGGGGAACTGGATCTGAGTGGATTCAATGTCCGTGCGGTTTGGGTTTTTGACAGTGCCAAACGGCCGGGTGCTTATATTAAAGAATGTGTTGGGAATTACGATTTTACAGCTACGTTCAAAGGTAAAGCTGCGCATTCTGCGGTGAATCCCGAGGCTGGAATCAGTGCGATAAA
The DNA here is from genome assembly GCA_964550435.1 of uncultured Chitinophagales bacterium. Lineage (GTDB taxonomy): Bacteria > Bacteroidota > Rhodothermia > Balneolales > HLUCCA01 > UBA11400. Next base: position 15,790 of record CAZJZI010000029.1, read on the forward strand.
AGTGGCTGCAGAGGCTGTTTCGAGATTTAAGATTGGACGTCTGGCGGACATGACTACCATCAATATCGGATCGATACATGGTGGTATGGCAACGAATGTAGTAGCTCCTGAGTGTATGGTTCACGGTGAAATTCGAGCTGTAGATGACGATGAAATTTTGAGGCTATTGAAGGAAACTAAGGATTTGTTTGAATCCGTTGCATCATCGTATGGTGCCAGAGTAGAGTTTGAATCGGTACGCGATTTTGGGCCGTATTCGCATTCAGATGGATCAACCATGGTCCAGCGTATCGAGCAGGCGCTAAACGATGCCGGACTTCAGGTTAGTCCGTTGCGTTACACGGGTGGAAGTGATGCGAATGTGTTAAATTCACGTGGATTTCCGGCAATTAACATTGGAATAGGAGCCCAGAATCCACATGCCGATGATGAGTTCATTATGATCGAAGACCTGCTTGCTTCATCCAGGGTGATTAGAAATCTTATTCAGCAGCACTAATTATAATCCAAACTGTACAACTATGAAATCGAGCATCAAGTTAACCTTAGTCGTGATTTCAGTTCTTACGTTCGCCTGCAACCAAACAGATGCTTCAAGGACATCTCTATCCACGGAAATGGAACAAAGTCCTTCAGAGTCAGCTGGAGGAAATCTGGTTATCGTTGGTGGCGGACCACGTCCAGAGTCAATTATGAATAAAATTGTAGAACTTAGCCCGGATAGTAGCATCCTAATTATCCCAATGGCATCTTCCATTCCAGACACGGTAGGGTGGGAGCAGCGGGATCAGTTTTATGGCTATGGAGCCAAGCAGGTCGAGATCCTTATGATGGATGACGATGACAAAAATGACCCGGCAATCGCAGATAAAATCCGAAATGCCAAAGGAATCTGGTTTAGTGGAGGTGATCAGAATCGTTTGATGGAGTATCTCGGAGACGGGATGCTGATTGAAGCGATACATGAGGCATATAAAAATGGAGCGGTGATATCGGGAACCAGTGCTGGTGCAGCGGTGATGAGCCGTGTAATGATAACAGGAGATGAGGTCAATCCGGATGAGTCACGGGCCTTTGCTTCCATTAGGAAAGATAATATTATAACCAGCCCGGGAATCGGATTGCTGACGAATATCATAATAGACCAGCATTTTATTCGCAGGAGCAGGATGAACCGTTTGATTAGTTCCTTACTCGATCATCCTGAGAAATTCGCAGCTGGAATCGACGAGGCTACAGCTTTGTGGGTTCGTCCGGGTGGACATTTTGAAGTGATTGGAGAGAGTCAGGTTATCTTACTTGGTGAAACAGCGAGTAATGAAGTCCAACCCGGAGAACTTCACGGCACAACTGGAATGCAGTTATTCGTTCTGCCACCCGGCAGTACATTTATTATATCTGGAGAGATGGGTCTAAGGGTAACACTTGGACAAGGGTCATAATTGCTTATTTTACATATCAAATTCATATTTATTCAAAATGAGATTGAAAGAGTTTTTAAGTTCAGAGTCTAAAACAAATGTTTTCGATGAGGTTCGTCGATACATCCTTGATCTTGGATTTCTAGTATCAGGATATGATGATAGCCGCCCCTGGGGTGGATTTTTTTATGTGGACGAAAGTCAGGCTGAACAATTTATACACACATTTTTTGATCATCTTACTATTGAAGATTTCGATCGATTCTCAAAATTAAGCCCTAAAATTCTGGTTGTAGCTCCAAACCAGCGTTTGTCGTGGCAATATCACCATCGTCGCGCAGAAATCTGGAAGCTTATCGGAGGTAGTGCTGCCATTGTTACAAGTTACACAGATGAGATAAAGCCTCAAATAGATCTCGAAATTGGTGAAGTTGTTATACTTCAAAAAGGTGAAAGACATCGTTTGGTGGGTACTGAGACTTGGGGGATTGTAGCTGAAATCTGGCAACATACAGATTCTGAAAACCCTTCTGATGAAGAAGATATCGTGCGTGTTCAAGACGACTTTGGTCGTTAAAAAGCTGGCTGTAGCAAAAAAAAAGAGACCAGCGATCAAACCGATCTCTTTTGTGTCGGGTCAGATTGGCGAACCCCAGACTCGCCTCCGGGATCCGTCACAATCCGGGTCGTGTGTTGAGTGAGACTTAAAAATTGATCATCATCAAAATCCCGGTAGCAGCTTCAACGCGCGCTTCACTTCCACCCTGGATTCGTGATTGAATCTACCAGATTCAGATTTCCCAGGAGTGATCCACGCCTTACGTGTTCCCAAAGTGTCCTGTTTAACAGGCTTTCTACTGATTATACAAATTGGTAGACAGGGTACCCCTAAAACTTAATGGGGTAAATTCAAGATGAGCATTGATGGAACAGATCACCAGATAGTTCTAAAGCGCTTTGAATTCAATCTTTTGCAAACTTACCGACCCACTTCCCTCTATGAGTACACCAGTCGCTCCGGCTGGCAAAGGAGTACCATGGGCATGCGTTATGTTTTTGTTGTCGATATACCCGTAATAATGAGCATTATTGGATGTAATCCGTAGGGTTATCCACCCAGATGGATCAATTCCGTTCTCTTGTTGGAAAATTGTTTCATTTGCATCAGACACACTTCCCTGGGTAACAGATCCATTTTGAATCCTGAAAAACTGATAGTTTCCGTTATCCTGGTAGTTATGTATCACTTCAATCTTTCCACTGAAATTATCTGCATTGAGACGTACCTCACCTTCAAGATTTGATAATTGCCCATCAACTATAAGCCCTGCCGCTTGGCCATTTGATTCAAGAGTGACCCAATGAGCGTTGTTATCACTGGATTCTGATACGCTCGAAAACCCTTCACCTATGATTCTAAAGGAATCAAGAATAACTTCTGAGGCACCTGGACTTACACTCCAGCTCCATGCTCCATTTTCAGATAAAATGGGAGCGGTATTGTTTAAGTATACATTCAACCGTCTTTGTAAGTCATCTATCTGCTCATTTAATTTGTCCACCTGTTTGGTACCTACCCCATACTCATAGACCAATCGTCCGCCCAAATCACTGGTCATGACTAGCAATGCAACACCAATCAAACCCATAAACAAAGCAGTTAGCGCATTGCTTAATAATGAGATTCGCTTCCAGATTCCAAAAAGATATAAGACTAGCCAAAGGCTATAAAATATCAAGGTATTTCTTGCCCAAAATTCATGTTCTGTAGCAATCGGAACGGCGCCGCCTCTTAATTGTACAGTTTCTATAGCCTGTTCGCCACTCAAATATGAGAATATCAGTGATAGAACTCCAATCGATAGAAACCACAAGGCACCCTTTCCTAAAACTACTGAGTCTTTATACCGCAACCTAAGTGCCTCTAAAATCGGATAAATCATTAACAATACGATAGGGAAGTGGATAATCAGAGGATGTATGTTCGGTATCCAGTCAGGTAGCATAGGTACAGTGGTTTGTTCGATTAAACTTTCAAAATGACTTCTATACAGAATTTAATCAATATTTACTTACGAACTTGTATTGATGACATTAATCAGACACTTACCTACTTTAGGTGAGATTGAACAACTGACAAATTGAGTCTAAAAAAATGTTAGTAAAACGAATATTTCAAATCAGTCCTGATTTCGACAACCGCGAAGAAATCATCCTGCGCGATTATCTGGCCATTGAGCGTACCAAACTTGCAAACGAACGTACACTACTATCGTACATAAGGGGATCGATTTACCTTGTCCTCGGGGGCATCGCTTTCCTCCAGTTGAAGGATTTTGAGGGACTACATCTCTTAGGATATGTTTCACTTTCTTTGAGTGTGATCATGTTGGTCATTGGTGTGGTTCGATTTATTCAACTTAAAAATCGCCTCAAGAAATATTATTTCAACACAAGAGCCGAAGAGTAACCTAACAAGCGATCAGTGGCGCAGCTAAATTTGCCTTTCTCGGGTGCTACCGCTTCGTGATTAGTAAAACATTCTGTTTCTACTAGTCTCTTTTTTGATTTTTGTGACTCTCGCAGAGTGTCTCAAAAATCAAATGTATATATCAGACTGATATTCCTTCCAGGCATTAATTGTCCACGGTCTTCAATTTTGGACAGGTGATCACGATAGGAGGTGTTAAGGGCATTGTCTAACCTGACTACCAATCTATGGATCTGATTTTCACCAAGCTGAAACCCTACGGCAGCACCAGTCAAGGTATATCCTCCAGTTGTGAGTTCATCTGGAGCAACTCTATTTTGCGCAAAAACATTTTTTACCTGAATTTGAGCCCACCATCCGGACTTATCATATCGTAATCTGTTGTTAATTCGCACAGGTGGAATTGATGGTAGTGGATGTCCGTCGAGCCCGGTCACATCACCATACACAATATCTGCGCTGGATGAAACTGACCAATTCTGACCAATTTGTCCATGTAACTGTAATTCACCACCGATTAATCTGGCACTCCCAGAACGATACTCAAATACCGGGAAACCACTCCTGTTATCGAACTCACCAGTTGGTTCGAAACGTATGAAATTCTGAATCCACATACTGTATCCGGCTAATTCAGCAGTCCAGTTTCCATAGTCTTTCCTCACAAACATATCGAGTCCATATCCCGATTCTGTCCCCAAGTCGGGATTACCGCGTTCATAACTACCAGCACCCAGATGAACTCCATCAGAATACAACTCTTCAATGGTTGGATATCGATGTGCTTTTGCTACTTGAATCCCGGCTTCAACACTTCTGGTAGGTCTAACGTTTAATCCAATAGATCCAGCAAGGTCACTATTCACGGAGCTGACATCGTTGGAATCTTCGGTTTGCTGGTACCGTGCCTTAATACTTCTGGTATCTAAACGTAATCCAGCCTGAAATCGAGCCCAATTGGTCAGAGGTACCTCTTGAAAAGTAAATATTGCAACATTTAGATACTGATCCCCGGGAGTATAGGCATCAAATCCACCAACATCCATGATTCGACCATTTACGTTTAATCCGATAACTCCGCGATCCAAAATCCAAGTCGGGCGATGCTGAAGGTAAAGTGTCGTGCTCAAAGACTGCTGACCATAAGTCAGTGGAATTTGTTCTGTTTCAATACCATTATTACTTTGGATATCGACTTCTTGCTGATCGTAAATTGAAAGATGTCCTTTTAACTGATACTTGTCGAAGAAGCCGGAAGTCTGTCCATCGAGTCTATACTGTAACGCCGTTCGTTGGAAACGGATTTCAACACGATTTGGGTCGTTCGGATCACCAGGTATTCCGTACCCTGAGTCCATACCCATTATCGTTAAACCTCCCTGGAGATGCTCATTACGAAAACCGAGTCCAATACTACCTTCGTAAGTAGACAACCCTGTCCCTGAAATCCTGCCACCTGGAGTGCGTAAATCACCGGCACCACGAATTGATCCCCGTCCCGTTACTGCATAATTATCGCTTCCAAATCCAAACCTGGTCGACGACATTCCGAGAGAGTTGACAGAAGCGGCATTGCCAGAGACAGATCCCCAAACACCTGTGCTCCAATCTATTGGAATATCATTTGTTATCAGATTGATTACACCTCCCATGGCACTGTTTCCATATAAAAGACTCGCTGGTCCACGAACGATTTCGATACGATTCATTGCGCCCGGATCCAGTGCAACGGCATGGTCAGCAGCCGATTCCGATATGTCACCCATCCGTTCTCCGTTTTCAAGAATCAGTATTCGTTGACCATCTAGTCCTCGAATTACCGGTCGTGAAGGGGCTGGTCCAAATGAGCGCATTGCAACACCAGGTTCGCCATCTAGCATATGCCCGACTGTGACATCTCTTCGTTGAGTCAGCTCGATTCGATTGAAGGCCTGTGCTGGCTGATATTGAACCCCGGACCCGGTTGGTGAGCCAGTTACAACAATTTCGTCTATTAAACTTACTATTGGAACAAGTTCTATCCGAATGTTATTAGGGAAGCCTAAATACATCGATGGATTAACTTCCAGTGGTTTGTAACCTATGCGTGTAAATTTGATATTCAATGGGGATTCAGAACGATATTCTATACTAAATCTGCCATTTATATCACTAGTGAATACCCTCTCATCACCAATAATCTGAATCGTAACCAATTCCAGTGGCTCATTGGTTGTTGCATCGCTTACATAACCTGAAATCAGGCTATAACCATCGTTATTCTGCCCTTTTAGATAGTTACTTGGTAAAAATGCAGACGCCAATAGAACAAAAACTGTCAACAGGAATGCTGACATGTGTCGTTGATTAAATCTTAAGTCGTCTCGAAAGCTTGTCATAGGTCCTTTGAGAATCCGTGTTTTGGTATAAGCAATGAATTTATATGAAATAATTTAGTCATGCCTAAAATAAAAGTCAAGGCTAATGTTTTTGATCAGCAAAGTGAGCTTATCCCATCGAGTGTAATCCATAAAGCATACTCATGTATAGAATCTTTTTTCCATGTCAGCTTAGGGATGTACCTCATTACACTTCTCACTTACCCTTATTATGACTTGTATCATTTTTCCAGTATTAATTTTTACCTACATTTGTCTAAGTCGTACTTATATAAAACTTAACTGTTGAATTATGGCAACTATAGCCAAAAATAAGCCTGCAACAGCAAGAGATTCTGACAATCTTTCTATTGACCTGCTCAAAAGAGATCATGATCGCTTCCGTCAAATCGCTGAAATCAATCAAACCGTCATTTGGGAGGCCAATGTGGACGGTCTACTTACTTATGTAAGTCCAATGTCCGAAAAGATTTTTGGATACAAACCAGAGGAGTTAGAAGGGAAATATTACTTTTTTGATCTGCATCCAACAGCATCACGCGAGCAGTTTAGACATGACAGCATGAAAGTTTTCAAAAGCCAACAGGTCTATCAAGAATACAGAAATTCTGTTGTACGTAAGGATGGAAGAATCATAACGGTTGTAACTAATGGTGTTCCATTCTACACCGATGACGGGCATTTTGCTGGATATCGGGGCTCGGACTCCGATATCACTGAGTTATTGAAAACTGAAGCAAAACTCAAAGAGAGTCATCAATTATTAACAAAATTGACTACTCAGATTCCGGGAGTAGTGTATCAATATCAACTTTTTCCTGATGGCAGATCATGTTTCCCATATTCCAGTGACGGAATGAAAGAGATTTACGGATTGAGCTCTGAGCAAGTAAAACATGATGCACAAGAGGTCTTTAATCGACTTCACCCCGAAGACCGAGCTCGTGTTACGGAAGAGATTATGGAGTCTGCAAGGAACCTATCAACGTTTCGAAGTGAGTATAGAGTGGTTCTACCAGGTAAAGATGTAAGTTGGAGGCTCTGCTTTGCTAATCCACAAAAACTACCGGATGGAAGTATTCTATGGCATGGAATTATCTCAGATGTGACCGAAAGAAAGAGAATCGAGGAAGACCTTAAATATGCATTCAAAAGAACAACCGAGCTCCAGAATGCTTTAGACACCGTTCCGGTTGCTGTTTTTATGAAAGACCTTAATTCTGAGTATACATACGCAAATGCACTTACACGGGAAGTATTTGATGTAACGTTAGAGGAACTTCAAGGGAAAAATGACTACGATTTCTTTGACAAACAAACTGCCAAGGGATTAATCGCTATTGATCAACATGTTCTTGCCGGAAACAATGCTACAAATGAAGTCAGAACGATTGACATCCAAGGAACAGAACGATTTTATTTGGAGATCAAAACCCCAATTTACGACGATGAGAAGTCCGGCGAAATCATTGGTTTATTAGGTATGGCGACAGATATTTCGAAAGCAAAGGAAACGGAAAGAATAATTCTGGAGAGTGAGCAGTATCTAAAATCAGTTATAAAAGCTATACCTGACACCCTTTTTGTAATTGATAATGAAGGAGTCTTTTTGGACTTCAAAGCTGATTCAAAGGATCTTTATGTACCTGTTGGAACTTTCTTAGGTAAAAGAGTATCCGATGTGATGCCGCCAGAAATTTCAGAAATCATATACGCTGCCATTGAAGAGACAGTCAAAAGTTCTGAAATCGTTGAGAGACATTACGCATTAGATATACAAGGAAAAATCAAACAATACAGTTCTCGTTTTGTATCAGCTGGGGACAATAAAATAGTAGCAACGGTGACTGATATCACCGAATCAGTGAATAATCTTAACCGAATCCAAAACCTGCTGACTGCAGAAGAAGATCAGAATAAACGCCTCAGGAATTTCACTCATATCGTATCACACAACTTACGATCTCACACTGCAAACATGGAAGGCCTTCTATATTTATTGGAGGATGAATCACCTGATATCTTTAATAACCAGTACATACAATTATTGAAAGTGTCGTCTGGAAACTTGAAAGATACTATTCAACACCTGAATCAAGTTCTTGATATAAACCTTACGGGTGATAAAGAATGGTCAAGAGTAAATATTCGTGAGCGTGTAGAAACCGAAATCCAAAGTATAAAACAACTTATTATAAATGCCGGCATAATTGTGACAAACGATGTCGATACTTCTGTTGAGATTGAAGTTATTCCGGCATATCTCGATAGTATTGTTCTGAATCTGCTGACCAACGCTATCAAGTACAGATCCGAAGCCAGACAATCAACACTTATGATAGAGAGTAAATTCGTTAATGGATCTGTTGAACTCAAGTTTTCGGATAATGGACTCGGAATCGATTTGAACCGTCATAGAGACAAAATCTTTGGTATGTACAAAACGTTTCATTCTAATAGTGACTCAAAGGGTCTCGGGCTTTTCATGGTTAAAAATCAGGTCGAAGCTATGGGTGGATTTATCGACTTAACTAGTGAAATAGATCGAGGTACTACGTTCTACATCAGGCTTCCTCTAATGCATGTCAGGGTAAATTCATGATCCAACTTTTTTGTTTAGTCGAAGATGACGCAATAACATCATTACTACTACGAAAACTTCTTGAGAAAACAGGAATGGTTGAGTCTGTAATTTCATTTCAGAATGGGGAAGAAGCCTATAAACACCTGAGAATTGTACACGATGAGGGCGAATATTTACCTGAAATTCTGTTTCTTGACATAAACATGCCAGCATGGAGTGGATGGGACTTTCTGGAAGAGTATCTAAAGCTATCCGGTTCAGATAAAACTACCGTATTTATCCACACAAGCTCTGTAAGTCGCGACGATTACCAAAAAGCAGAAGATTATGGGCTCCGTGATAGATACTTGCTAAAACCCATTGGCCTTGATGACCTTAGTCAAATTCTTAAAGAATATCTTGAACAATAATTGAGGGCACAGAGCATACCCAAGTGTACCATTTTTGAGGTTTGGTTACCATTTGTATACCGCTTAAACAAAAAACCTCGCAACTCATTGATCTACAAGGCATTAATTTTTAAGGAGTGCCCTGGACTGGACTTTTATTTGCTATTTATTGCAACTATATGCGCTTAAATGCCATCATAAACGATAGTAGCAAGGCATCTAGTCGCACCAGTTTGCACTAAATCGTAAGAATGTTTAACCATAGTGTAAACGTTTACCATGATTTATTTAAAAGGTAATTAACTCAAACCCTTCATGGTCACGCTATTAAGCTGATGTATGTAATATAACAGCTCACCAAAATAGTAACATCATGACTACACAACCTGTAATAAGAAAAGACCGGATAGCCAAAGATGGAAACACGATAGTGTACATCCGAATTACGATAAACCGTAAGACTACATATTTCAATATACTATGAGAAAGACTAGGAAGCCGGCAACTGTTAAGCTGATTCCACCTTCATATCAGATCCTTGAGGTTTACAAGGATCGTAAACAGAACAAGTTAGAATTCTTGTTTCCATACCTAGATGGAACCGAGGAGATATACAAAATGACCCAGAACAATAAGATCAAGTCTGTAACTTTATCCGTGAACAAACAGCTAAAAGAACTGGCCAAACTCGCTGGAATCACTAAGAATCTGACAACACATGTTGCTCGTCATACATTTGCGAGTATATCTGCCAGACAAATGAGCCCACTTGAATTGATGGATCTGCTTGGTCACTCCAAGCTTGCCATGACTCAACAGTATATCTCAGAGATAAATCATGAAGAGCGCTTCAAGTCGATGGACAAATTTGCCAGTGCTTTCGGTTAAAACAGAGAGGTTACTCCTTTAAAGGGGTAACCTTCGATTTCTACAGTACAGGTTGAACAATGGATTGTCGAGCACTACCTATCTTGACTATCTCAGTCGTCGTCACTATACTAATCTACCTACATCAATCAAGAACTTACTCGTCACTATCATGAGATCAATACTATTCCTGGGATTACTTTCCTTCCAAGCATTCTATTCAGTCAAACTATTACCATCGGAGATGATGGAATCGTGAGGTTTAAGGATGTTGCAATTGGAACAACTCAAACCATCTTCGGTGATACCTATGAAGTGGTAGATCGGGATTCTCTAATTATCAGAAGAGACCAAGGAAAAGACTTGACTAAAATGTGTGTGAGTAATGTGACAAATATGAGTTATCTATTCTACAAACCCGATGGTTTTGGTCAGAATACATTTAGATTTAACCAACCAATTGGTAATTGGGATGTGTCTTCTGTGACAAAGATGAGCGAGTTATTCATGAATTCTGCAGGGGGGGAATTCTCTACGTGTATTCAATCAAAATATTAGCAAATGGGATGTTTCATCTGTAATTGATATGAGTGAAATGTTCTTTAAAACACCTTTTAATCAACCACTAAACAATTGGAATGTGTCTTCAGTCACAGATATGGGTAGAATGTTTTCTTCCACTGATTTTAATCAACCCGTAGGAGATTGGGACGTTAGTAGTGTTACAGATATGAGTTGGATGTTTAACATTACACCATTCAACCAAGATATTTCAAATTGGTGTGTTCCAAATATTTTTTCAGAACCTGATGGATTTTCAATTAGTACACCCTTACTATCTGAATACAAACCCCTATGGGGAACTTGTCCCGGAACACCGCCAAAAATTACCCAACACCTACCTCAAAATAACTCAACGGATGTATTACGAAATGTAGAATTAGTTTGGAAATCAGATTCTCTCTCAACCTACTACCAACTTCAAGTATTTGAAGGCTTCAATCCAACCGTAATAGATACTTTAGTTTCTGACACAACGTACGCCCACATATATCCATTTAAAGACAACTTCGTATATAATTGGAGGGTCAGAGGTATAAATAAAAACAGATCTATTGAAGGTGAGTTTTTAACAGGTGACTGGAGTCCTGTTTGGAAATTCACCACTATTTTGGATACCTCTGTTGAATCTGACGAACTCACTTCCGTCTATACCCTAGACCAAAACTATCTTAACCCATTTAATCCAACCACCCAGATTCGATTCGCACTCCCAGAATCTGGCGATGTAAAACTCGACGTCTACGACATGACCGGACGTTTGGTACGCACACTGGTAAACGAATCACTTGTTGCTGGATACCATGAAGTAGCCTTTGATGCCAGTCAGCTATCATCCGGTGTTTACACATACAATCTCAAGACCGGAAACACAAACATTTCCCGAAAATTGGACTTGGTGAAGTAAAAATCTTTTCTTTAACAAATAAATCTCAGGCAAACTGATTAATTGTCGGAGATTTATTTGTTCAGCACTGCTACTTTACACTCTCCTCCACCATAGTTATTTCATATACTGTTTTCCAATATTTTCATGGTCGTTACTTCGAATCTCAAGCAAATTTTGATGTACACGCTCAGTGGGATTTTGCTGGGGCTATCAGTAAATACACTGGGTTCAATTCCATTGTCGGCACTTGCATGGATAGCTTTTATACCCATGTTTTTCGCACTAAAAGAAGCTGTATCATGGCGAATTCATATTTATGCTGTATACATATTCAGTGTAATTAAATTAACCTTGGGACTCTTTTCGTTCGTTACGGTTTTTGCCCTACCGGGGCTAATTTTGATATTTCTTGGTGCATTCATTTATAGCATACCTTTGTGGTTGCACTATCTAATTCAGGATAAAATCGGATGGAAGAAGGCTCTATATGTTCTACCATTTTTGTGGACAGCCTATATTGCAATAATATCTGATGGTATTCTTGCAATGCCGATTCTAAGCTTTTCTCCAAGTCAGGCTGCACTGACATGGCTCGTTCAGTACATTGACCTGACTGGTCACACTGCCATCTTATTTTGGCTACTGTTACTCAATGTATTATTGACCCTAGCGGTCGATTCATGGACCAAACACAAAACAAATCTCGCACTTGCATCACTGGAAATTGGATACCTTTTCAAACGGGTTGGAGTAGTTGTGGTCGGATTGTTCTTACCACCCCTTATGTACACTTTCTATATTTACCAGACGCTTCCCAATTCGTTTACAAGTGAAATTACAGTCGGCCTTGTACAACCTGGATTCTCGAATGACATCCCCGAAGCTGATCCAGATTTTGGTTCAAATTTGTTTTATAAGCAGATTTATTTGACCGATTCATTGATTACATACAATAAAGTAGATGTAATCATTTGGCCGGAAAGTGCTATCGCCTTTCCATTGTTGGAAGATTCAAGTGCTGTTCGTACCATTTTTCAGAAAGTACTTCAGTGGGAGACAGCACTACTTACTGGTACTTTTGATCGTAAATACTTTTCTCCAGGAGAAACGATTCCCTTACTGCAACAATATCTTGAACGTGACTATATATTGTACAATTCGGCCATAATGATTACACCTCAACTGGCATGGATGCACCTACAAGAAAACCTGCCTATCAATTCAGTAAAGATGTATCACAAAACGAACTTAATGCCATTTACCGAATATGTACCTTTTTCTGAAATATTTCCTGCACTCTCGTATGCATCAGTTTATCGAGGTGATTTCAGCCATTACAGCAGAGGTGAGTCACTTGAAAACCAGAAATTTGCTGCTAAAAACGAATTAATTTACACAGTGAGTCCAATAATATGCTGGGACTTGCTATCGACGGGTAGTTCTAAACTTGCCGTGGAGACTGGATCCCAATTCATTGCGGCATTAACCAATGAAAGTGCCCTTGGCAATCGTTTTCGTGTAACGGTATATGAAATGGAATCTTATACCAGACTACGGAGCATCGAGTCCCGTCGATCCATTGCAAAAGCAGCCCTCACAGGATATACCTTTTTTACCAATCCATTTGGTCAGGTGTACGGACTTGTACCGTGGTGGTCACCACAAATCAGTGTAGGATCCATAACTCTAACGGAATACAAGAGTATGTATTCAAAATATCCACATGCTTATACAATCTTAAATTTACTAGGTCTACTAGTACTATTGTTTCATTTCTTTTCTCAAAATCACAAAGAACATAACCAGAAAGCCAAACCGAAATCCACATCCAAATTCTGAAAATCCAATGAAATCAAACATTTGTCTAAAACACGTACTTATCGCTAGTACTAGTATTAGCTAGCTCTCAAGCGTATTCTACTATCACATGTAGTGGTTTTTCGAAGCCCAAAGTTGGTGCTACCCCAATTATCAATGGGTGTAAAATTAACACTTCACAGAATCTTTTCAATAGCGGGAATGTAGACTATGCCAAACCCTCTGGTATTAACAATAGAGATATGCTTAACTAAAATATTTTATGGACCTGTTTCTATATGCTAAGATTATACTTATAATATTTACTATTCCTAAATCCTTTTCGGGTCAACAACTTGTTTCTTTTCGTCGATTCACTTCTCTGTCTGATTTATTGACTTTACTTTCTTTTTTTCAAATCAAGCTCTAACCAATCAATAATTATCATTTCTATGAAACCGCACTTTCGATACATCTTGTGTGCATCTTTTCTATTTACTATGATCATACTGTTTTCAGTAAATAGCCATGCTGGACCAGTATTATGTTGTAGTCAGCCTAAAATTCTTCCTCCAGAATCGATAGCCTATTCTAAGCCCCTTGGACTTAACTCCTCAACACTGTTGAACCTTCAGTCGAATCCTGACATCCCTGGTGTCAATTTTAGTGACGTGTATAGTTTCGGAAGTGATGCAGTGACCCAAATTGGAAAGATGGTCAACGATGACATGGGGAATACCTACATCACGGGCGGATTTATGGGTACACTGATTATGGGTTCAGATACCTTGGTCAGTACAACCGGATATGATTTTTTCATAGCAAAGATCGACGTAAACAACGATCCAGTCTGGGCACGAATGGCTCATGGTATCGAAACAGACAATGAAGATTTGTCATTGGATGGGGGGATGGTTATCGTGATCGACAGCAACGGCGATCTGTATGCGGGTGGTGGATTCGTGAAATCACTCACATTCCTGGATGAAAATGGCGACGCGATTGATGAACTGACCGACGGTCGTGACGATAACCTGCTCAACCTGGAACTTTTTGTGGCTAAATATGACAACGATGGAAATCTGCTATGGACCTTGGGAGGCAATAGTGGTAGCACCGGTGGGATCAATACGTTGGCGGAAGGCATCAACAGTGTTAACGACATAGTTCTTGATCCGGAAGAATATCCATACATCGTTGGACGCTTTTCAGGGACAAACTTCATGGGCACTGAAGTCGAAACCTATGGAAAAAGTGATGCCTATCTGGCCTCACTGGACAAAGACGGAAGTGAACTCTTCTGGGTCTCAACCACAGGCACTGCCGAAGATGATATTGTTACCTCGGCTTCCGTAGATCGACTAGGATATATCAATGTACTCGGAACCGTGGGTATTGGTGAAATGTCGATTAGTGAAGACGGCGTAATTTGGGACAATGATTCCGGTGCCGATGACACATTCATCCTCAGCTATGACGTGAACGGTGAATGGTACTTTGCCAGTTTCCTTGGAGCTGGAGAACAAATCGTCGGTAACGATATTGCGACCTCCGATGGAGGCGACTTCTTTGTCACCGGTTACTTCGAAGATCAAGTTTCTTTTGCTGGTTCTGACATCATTCTTGAAATGCAAGGAACCCTTGTAGATGGATTTATAGCTAAGTATGACATCGGTGGCGACGCATTGTGGGCGATCCAGTTCAGTGGTTTGACTGCAGAAGGTCAGCGCATCATCCTGGATGAGATGGATAACGTGTATGTGCTGGGCGTGTATCGCGACAATATAACATTTGGGGCTGATTCAGACGCGCCAGTGATGCTCACGACCGATTCCGAATCACAGATGTTCATAGCTAAGTACGACACCGATGGAGAATTCCAGTGGGCGAAACAAGTTGATGGCGAAGGTGATGAAGGCATTGCAGCCGAGTTTATGAACAGCGATGAGTTTCCATTCACTGTGAACCCTTTGGATATCCAATTCTCGAAAGCTACTGAAAACGAAATCCTGATAAGCGGAGACTTTGACACAACGATTACATTAGATGACCTTCAACTAAGTTCCCCAACGGGAGCAAGACTTGGATTCGTTGCAACACTGAATGTAACGGGTTCAGGCACTGGTACGTCGATTGATGGCAGCTCTGAACTACCAGCTTCGATTGTACTGTCACAGAACTATCCGAATCCATTTAACCCGTCTACTGTGATTGGATTCGCACTCCCAGAATCTGGCGATGTAAAACTCGAAGTCTATGACATGACCGGACGTTTGGTACGCACACTGGTAAACGAATCACGTGTTGCTGGATACCATGAAGTAGCCTTCGATGCCAGTCAGTTATCTTCTGGTGTCTACACATACAATCTCAAGACCGGAAACACAAACATTTCCCGAAAATTGACCTTGGTTAAATAACATCAGGGTAGACAGAAACTAGATATAATGAAAAAGCCTTGTAATTCAATGAACTACAAGGCTTTAATTTTAAAGAGTGCCCTGGACTGGACTCGAACCAGCATGCCGTTGCCAGCACCACCCCCTCAAGA
>CAZJZI010000030.1:0-31295 GCA_964550435.1 uncultured Chitinophagales bacterium
TATATTTATTCAACATTTTTATTGAATGTTTAACAATACGTTCTGTAACCAATTGTAATTATGGCAAAACCTACGAACCGTGAACTCAAGTCTGAGTTGTATCAGCAACTGGCACTTGTTACCAAGGCGCTGAGTAATCCAGGTCGGTTAGAGATCCTGGACCTTATTGCCCAGGGACCTTTTCCAGTTGAGTACATTGCTGAACACACCAATTTGCCCATCGCAAATACTTCCCAGCACCTACAGGTATTAAAGCAGTCTGGATTGGTAGAAGTTCATAAACAAGGTAAGTACAGCTTTTATCAGTTGGCTGGATCGCAGGTGCTGGAAACTTGGCACTCTCTAAGAAAACTGGCATTTGCTTTGAATCCTGAAATTGGATCATTGTTGACTGACTTCAGAAAGAGAGGTAATGCACCTGAGATAGTTACTGTCCAACAGATTAACGAATTGGTACATGGTGGAAACGCACTGCTTCTGGATGTTCGGCCGCAAGAAGAGTTTGAAACCGGACATATTGAATATGCTACATCAATTCCGGCAAAGTATTTGAGAACGGAGTTACATCAACTTCCAAAAGACAAAGAAATCATTGTGTATTGTCGTGGACCATTGTGTTTGATGGCTGATGAGGCAGTGAAAGTTCTTACTGAAAAAGGATTCAAAGCAAGGCGACTGGATGCTGGATTCGCTGAATGGACCCAGTACGAGTCTGTAGAAAACAAGTATTAATCGATTAACAGAGTAATTATGAAACCAACAATTTTAGTTTTAGGTGGTGGCATCGGAGGTATCCGTACCGCTCGGTCACTTGCAAATAAATTAGGTAACGAGGAAGGTATCGTGGTCGGTAAAATCCTTGTTTTCGAGAAAGAATCAATGAGCCTTTACTACCCTTCTTTAACATGGATGATGGTAGGGAAGCGTGAAGCGTATCAGGTACAACAAGATCTGACGAAAGCTGAAAGAGAAGGACTTGAGATTATTCGAGGTGACATTCAGAAAATAGATCCAACGAAAAAAACAGTCACGGTGAATGGTCAAGTTTTCCAAGGCGATTACATGGTCGTTGCATTGGGAACCGAACTAAAGGATGTAGAGATCTTACGCGCAGTTGGACACAATTTCTACACCGTGGACGGAGCTGCAAACTTCTATAAGCAGCTAAATGATTTCAAGGGCGGAAGCATCACAATCATTGTATCATCTTTACCTCACAAATCTCCGGTAGCTCCATATGAAGCGGCACTTTTGATCGAAAACTACCTTGTGACAAAAGGTATTCGTGAACATTGTGAAATTTCTGTTTATACACCCGAATCCGCTCCAATGGATTTCGCCTCGGCTGAGGTTTCTGGTAAAGTTTCCGATTTGTTAGCCTCAAAAGGAATCAAATACTATCCGAATACCCGATTTTCAAGAATCGAGAACGATTCGCTGATATTTGAAGATTCCAATGGCAACACTTCAACTTTAAAGGCCGACATTGTTGCATACACACCCACACATGTTTGCCCAGTTGTAGTATCAGAATCGGGACTATCAGGAGAATCCGGTTGGATTGAAACCGATAATGCTTTGATGAAAACCATGTTCAATGGAGTTTATGCAATTGGTGATATTACTTCATTTAAACTCCCTAATGGATACGAATTACCTAAAGCCGGAATATTCGCCGAACAACAAGCTGAAGTTGTAGCCCATAACATAGCCCGTGAGATCCAGGGGTTTTCTGCAGATGCATCATTTACTGCAACAGGCGGTTACATACTTGATTCTGGCAGCAATGCCACAAAAGTCAGCGGTGATTTCAACAACCAGGACATTGAGACGAGCAAAGGAAGTGCACTTAGACATTGGGAGAAAGTCCTGATAGAAAAATCCTGGTTCTTCAAAAACTTTTGAGTATTAACACCTAAATAATGACTACGATGACAACAATGAAATCATTTGATGAAATTATAAATGACGACACTCCTGTATTAGTTGACTTCTATGCCGACTGGTGCGCCCCATGCAGAATGATGCCCCCGATTTTACAAGAGCTCAAAAAAGCTATGGGCGAAAACCTGACAATAATCAAAGTGGACACCGATAGAAACCCGGATATTGCTATTCGTTATCAGGTTATGGGAATCCCTAATCTGATTCTATTTAAAAATGGGAAGGTGCTATGGCAACAAGCTGGAGTAGTCCGTATGCCTATGCTTCAACAAATCATTGAGCAAAAACTCGGTCAATTTGCTGAAGTTTAATTACTTCGGTAAAAAACTGCGCAAAAACTAAGTGAGAAAAATGGCTTGGGAAACGCGTTTTCACGTTGTTTCTGAGCCATTTTTTCGTTTTATTTGGTGTTCACTTTGTTAGGGGATACCATTTATTATGATCGATACGCCATCAAAACCAAAAACCTGGACGCCTGACTCCTGGAGGGAACATCCCGTCTGGCAGATTCCCGAGTACCCATCCAAGTCCGACTTGGACGCCAGGTACAAGGAGTTGAAGAGTTATCCACCCCTGGTCACCTCATGGGAAATCGAGGCTCTACGGAGTAAAATCGCGGATGCATCGAATGGTAGAGGTTTCATTTTACAAGGTGGTGATTGCGCTGAGTCATTTGATCGCTGTAATGCCGATACAATAGTAAAACTCCTGAAAGTTTTACTACAGATGAGTTTCATCCTGATCCATGAGATGAATACCTCCGTTACGCGTATCGGTCGGATAGCCGGACAATATGCCAAACCCCGATCAAGCGACTACGAGACCATTAACGGTCAGAGAATAAAATCTTACAGAGGAGACCTCTTCAACAGTTTCGAGGCAACTCCTGAAGCTCGCGAGTCCAACCCTGCTCGATTGGTCGAAGCATACCAAAAGTCAGCAATGACTCTAAACTTTGTAAGGGCACTTACTGATGGCGGTGGTTTTGCAGACCTTCATCACCCCGAGTACTGGGAGTTGGATTTCATGAAACGAAATCCGTATTACAAAGAGTACAAGCAGATGGTTGAGTCTATAAACCATGCCATACACTTTGTAGAAGCCATTTCCCCTCAAAAAGTACAAACCCTCAAGAATGTTGATTTCTACACCTCCCACGAGGCGCTGAATTTATACTATGATAGCGCCCAGACACGAACAGTCCCCCATAAACCGGGTCATTATAATCTGAGTACGCACATGCCATGGATCGGCAACCGTACCCGACAACCAGAGGGCGCACACATTGAGTATGTGCGTGGAATCAGAAATCCTATTGGCATCAAGGTTGGACCTCCGTATACCGTTGACGAGATTCTGTATCTGATTGAGCATGTAAATCCCACACAAGAACCTGGAAAAGTTACTTTAATTACTCGCTTCGGTAAGGATAAAGTTGAAAAATACCTTCCTGAGTTAATTCGTGCTGTAAATCGCGCCGGATTCCATGTCCTGTGGAGTTGTGATCCAATGCACGGGAATACGTTTTCTACCGAAGATGGTATTAAAACCCGAAGTTTCAATGCAATTCTGGATGATATCCGCCAAACGTTTGCGGTTCATAGAAGCGAGAATACCATTCTTGGTGGAGTCCACCTCGAACTGACCGGAAGGAATGTCACTGAGTGTGTCGGTGGGGCAAACGGAATTAATGAAAAAAGCCTGAATCACAAATATGAAACCTATTGTGATCCGCGCCTGAATTACGAACAAGCTCTTGAAATGGCATTCCTGATCGCCCGCGAATGGAATAAGAACAAAGAGTAATTCTGAGTTGTTTCAGGGTCTGCATCATGTTATTCGATAACGAATTCTGCTACGATTTTACGTGCTTTTGAACTATCTTACGAGATTGATCGTTGCCAATTCGAACCCGAAAACGGACTGTCCAATTCTGCATGTTTGATTCCATAATTATTCGCGGCGCACGAGAGCATAATCTCAAAAATATCGATATAGATATTCCTCGTGACAAATTGGTAGTTGTAACTGGATTGTCAGGTTCGGGCAAGTCTTCACTGGCATTCGACACTATCTACGCAGAGGGGCAACGCCGATTCATGGAGTCCCTCAGTGCCTATGCCCGTCAGTTTTTGGGTATGATGGAACGACCTGATATTGATTTCATCGACGGACTCTCCCCAGTGATTTCTATCGACCAGAAAACGACTAACCGGAATCCTCGGTCAACGGTCGGCACAGTAACTGAAATCTACGATTTTCTGAGGCTGCTTTATGCAAGAATTGGCATACCCTATTCGTACGCTACTGGCCAAAAGATGGAAAAACAGACGCCAGAACAAGTTATCGAATCCATCATGCGTCTGCCAGAAGGTACTCGAGCTTACTGCCTTGCCCCTGTTGTTCGTGGCCGGAAAGGTCATTACCGCGAGTTATTCGAACAAACCTTGAAACAAGGATTTATTCGGGTCCGTGTTGATGGTGAGTATATGGAACTAGAAAAAGGCCTACAAGTAGACCGTTACAAAACACACGATATTGAGGTCGTTGTTGATCGATTTGTAATCAGTGAAAACTCCCGAAATCGAATTTCACAAAGTGTCTACACGGCATTGGAAATGGCCGACGGAACTGTCGTTCTACATGTACCAGATGCCACTGAATCGCAAACAAATGGTCGGGACATCCTGTTCTCTCAAAAACTCTTTGATGCTGATTCAGGAATTGCTTACGACGACCCTGCCCCAAATCTTTTCTCTTTCAATTCTCCATACGGGGCATGTAAGTCCTGCGGAGGACTCGGATATACATATGATGTTGATCCCGAGTTATTAATGCCAAACCACCGCCAATCGGTAAACGATGGTGGAATTCGATACCTTGGTAAACCCAGAAACATATTTGCGTTCAAACAACTCGAAGCTGTATTGAATGCTTTTGGTGCCGATTTCGACACCCCGATCCGAGATTTTTCGCCAGAATTAATGCGAATTGTCCTTCACGGAAGTGGTAAAGAGAATTTTGACATCAAATACGACTTCAAAGCCAGTACGGTGACATATCAACAGGCATTTGATGGGCTTCTTGCCATGATTCGCTCACAATACGAAGACACTAAATCGGCTTCACAGCGCGAAAAAGCGAAGTCTTTTATGGGTAAAACTAGTTGTCCAACGTGTAATGGAGGTCGACTAAATAAGGAAGCATTGTCATATAAAGTCGGAGATTATACTATTGCTGACCTTGTTAAAATGGATATCGCCAGCTTACGTAATGCAGTAAACAATCTTGATTTAAATGATAGACAACGTCTCATCGGACAACAAGTCATCAAGGAAATACGGGATCGACTCGATTTTTTAGAGAATGTAGGTCTGGCTTACCTGAGTTTGGACCGAGAAGCCCAGACTCTGAGCGGTGGAGAAGCACAACGCATTCGATTGGCCACTCAGATCGGTACCCAACTGGTAGGTGTGCTCTATATATTGGACGAACCAAGTATCGGACTCCATCAACGCGACAATCTGAAATTGATCCGATCACTACGGACACTCAGAGATCTGGGAAACAGCGTTATTGTAGTTGAACATGATCGCGAGACCATAGAAGCGGCAGACTTCGTCATAGATATGGGGCCGGGAGCCGGAATAAACGGTGGTCACATTGTAAGCGCTGGAAAACCTGTAGATTTAGATCCTGATTCAATCACTTCGCGCTTTCTGAAATACGAAGACAAGATTCCTGTGCCGGCTGACAGACGTCAGGGGTCGGGCAAGCAACTTTCCATATTAGGTGCACGTGGACATAATCTCAAAAACACCGATTTAACCCTCCCATTAGGAAAATTCATTTGTGTGACCGGAGTCAGCGGAAGCGGGAAAAGTTCAATTATAAACCATACCCTGTCTCCCATCTTAAGTTCGCATCTGTATAAGTCCCGCGAAGTTCCTCTCCCTTTCGACGAAGTTCAGGGACTGGAACACATTGACAAAGTGATCAGTATTGATCAAAGTCCTATAGGAAGAACACCTCGTTCGAATCCTGGAACATATACAAAGGTCTTTGACAATATCCGGGCTTTGTTCGCTGAAATGCCGGAGGCTAAGATTCGGGGTTATGATCAGGGTCGGTTCAGTTTCAATGTCAAAGGTGGTCGCTGCGAAACATGTAGTGGTGACGGACTGCGCAAAATTGAGATGAACTTCCTTCCCGATGTGTATGTGACCTGCGAAACCTGTAACGGGAAACGATACAACCGTGAAACACTCGAAATCTTTTACAAAGGCAAAAATATCGCCGAAGTACTCGATATGCCAATTAAAGAGGCCGTTGAATTCTTCGATACGGTTCCCAGAATTCGGAGAATTCTCGAAACTTTATGCTCAGTTGGACTCGGTTACCTGACTATCGGGCAATCTAGCACAACTCTATCGGGTGGAGAGGCACAGAGAATCAAATTGGCCCGCGAACTTTCCAAAATCGGAACCGGTGACACAATGTACATCATGGATGAACCCACAACTGGTCTTCACTTCCAGGATGTCAACATGTTGGTGGAAGTCATCCAGAAACTTGTTGATAAAGGGAACACAGTTGTTGTCATAGAGCATAATCTGGACCTGATCAAAGCCTGTGACTGGATTATAGATGTGGGTCCGGAAGGTGGTGCTGCGGGAGGACGCATCATAGCAGAAGGTACTCCGGAACATGTAGCTTCAAACGAGTTATCAATTACTGGTCAATACATTGCACATGAACTTCTTCGGTCTCGTGAACTGATTTCCTGATTGATATCTCTTTCCTTGGGCACAATTTTATTGTATCTTCGAAGAATGTTCAACACGCGGTACAATAATTTGGTGATTATGCTCGGATTCCTCTTCGGAATCGGACTAACATCCCATTTTTTTGCGAATCCTTCGAGCAACCAGCACGATGAACTGACCACTTGGCTTCTAACCTTCGCTGATGAAGAAAAGACATCCTTAGCCAGTGAGAAGCTCAACTCAGCTATGCTGAACTCATCCGGTGATATAGATGAAGCACTCGCTACTGCATCACGTGTTATCGCGGAAAATCCAGATCTTTTTAACCTGCCACACGACGAAGAAAAATCCAGCGACAAAGATGTTCTGGAAGTACTGATTCGTCAATGGGAAAATGCTGATAAAACAGGAGGAATGGCAAAAGCTGTTCAACCAGAAAGAAATCGCTCAGCAACAACCCCAGTAGAGTTTCAGCTTACCAAACATGGGAACTACGTTGATTTCCTGATAACTTCTGGCACCAGATATCTATTGTCTCTGATCCCAGGGGCTCAGGACTTGGTCAATTTTCTGATCACCCCACTTATTAACGGCATATCAATCAACGCTCCTTAGTTTATTGGCGCTAAAGCCTATCCAGGCGCCAGATATCTGCATAATTACAACGCAACGCGATAAATAGCCTGATTCTGCTGAGTTTTCTCCGAATATCGTGCTTAAATACCGAATAAAATGGCTATGTATCGGTCAATTGCCAAATGTGCAGCAATAGCGCTAACCAAATTTCAAATCTATAAGATACTACTCATAAATCATACAATAACAAATACATGAAACGCAATAACAGTACAAAAATCGCTTTTATCGCAGCCTTTGTGATAATTTGCGGCTATTATCTGTCTTTCACCGTACGCAATTGGCTGGAGACACGCCACATTGAGTCACTTGATGAAGAGGCACGCACAACGTACGTAGAAGAGAATGTAGCGAATATTCAAAATCTTCGTGAAAGAACCCTTACCCTAGGTCTTGACCTTCAGGGCGGCATGAACGTCACTCTTGAGCTTGCAACACCACAGCTGCTTCGTGAACTCGCTCAGGAATATGCTGATGTAGAATTTGAAGAAGTTATACTGGCCAGCGCAGCAGCGGCAGATGAAAATAATACCGACATCATCGATGAATTCGCTGCAGAGTTCGAAAGTCGTGATGCCAGTGCGCGCCTGAGTAGATACTTCCGTTCCGATGCTGATGCCATCACACGTGCATCCTCAAATGCAGAGGTAGTCGACTATCTTAAGACGCAAAGAAATGCCGCGGTTGATCGCGCAATTCAAATTGTACGAAACCGAGTTGACAGATTCGGTGTTACTGAGCCATCTATTACACGTCAGGGTGCTAACCGTATTGTTGTTGAGCTACCTGGAGTTGACGATGAAGAGCGTGTACGAAACCTACTTAAAGGTACTGCTCGACTGGAATTTCGTCTCACAGCAGATGCAGAAGAACTCGCCAGTTCACTGCAACGTGTTGTCGACTATTTCACGGTGACCACTACCGCAGAGGGGGACTCAGTTGCAACACAATCTAATGCACTACTAGACGTATTTATCCCACAAGGACAAAGTGTCGTATTCGGATCCGCATCAGTACGCGATACAGCTGCCGTGTCAGACTTAATTTCCACTCCAGAAGTACAAAGACTGTTGCCACGTGACATTGAACTTATGTGGACCTCACGCTCTGAGTTCACCAACGAAAACGGTTTGGAATATTTTTCCTTGATCGGAGTAAGAGACAATGTCGAAATGACCGGTGAAGTAATCACAGAAGCACGTCCTACTTTTGACCCTGTGACCAATGAACCACAAGTTTCCATGACAATGAACCGTGAAGGTGCATCTCGCTGGGCTCGTATCACCGGTGCAAACATAGGACGTCCGGTCGCGATTATCCTCGACAACTACGTGTACACGTATCCAAATGTCATTAACAGAATTAGTGATGGCCGTTCATCAATTACTGGACTCACCGGAGTTCAAGAAGCCGATGACCTTGTAAACATCTTAATGTCAGGTGCTCTTCCTGCTCCATTGGATATCGTAGAAGAACGGGTGGTAGGTCCTTCTTTAGGTGCTCAATCTATTGCCTCTGGACTCAATGCAGTAATCTTTGGATTGGTTGTAGTTGCAATATTTATGGTTTTCTACTACCACGTGGGTGGAGCAATTGCCGACATTGCATTGGTATCCAGCTTATTCTTTATTCTGGGAATAATGGCTGCATTTAATGCAACACTTACACTTCCGGGTATTGCAGGTATTGTACTTACCATTGGTATGGCCGTGGATGCGAACGTACTTATTTTCGACCGTATCCGCGAGGAGCAGCGCCATGGCAAAAGTTTACTTGCTGCAATCGACAGTGGATATGCAAA
Source organism: uncultured Chitinophagales bacterium (assembly GCA_964550435.1). Classification (GTDB taxonomy): domain Bacteria; phylum Bacteroidota; class Rhodothermia; order Balneolales; family HLUCCA01; genus UBA11400. Next base: position 9,148 of record CAZJZI010000030.1, read on the forward strand.
CGCGATGAGCGCCATTATTGATGCTAACGTAACCACATTCCTGGTTGCGATCATATTGTACAGCTTTGGGGTAGGTCCGATTAAGGGATTTGCAGTTACTCTAATGGCCGGTATCGTAGCTTCACTTTTTGCTGCAATTGTCATTACCCGTGTGATCATCGATTTCATCACTCGCGACAAAACACAAAACGTGAGCTTTGGTTGATTCACTGAAACCAGGATTTTTTAATACATACAACAATGAGATTATTTGAAACACCCTCTTATGAGTTTGTGAGAAACAGAAAGATCGGATACATCGTATCAGCCGTTCTTATTGTTATCTCCATCGGAGCCATAGCCTTTAAAGGATTATCCTATGGTATTGACTTCAACGGCGGAACCGAAATCGTCGTGGAATTTGAACGTGAAGCATCTGTTACAGATGTAAGAAGTGTATTGACCGGTGCACTTGGATCACAGCCGGAAGTAAAACAATTCGGATTGAGTCGCGACTTGTTGATCAGAACAGATTCAGAGCTTGAGACTACCGCTCTGCAAAACACTATTTTGAGCACCTTGGCAGAGAATTTCGCTGATAATCCGTCTATAATCATCAAATCTGATGTGGTAGGCCCCAGATTTGCAGACGATTTGAAACGCGGAGCACTCTATGCGGTTATCTTCTCTTTAGTAGTGATTTTCCTCTACATTCTAGTACGATTCCGTAACCTCGGATACTCTGTTGGATCTGTTGCTGCTATCGTGCACGATGTGATTATCATTACGGGTATGTTTACCATCTTCAATGAAATCCTACCGTTTAGTCTTGATATCGATCAGACAATAATTGCTGCATTTCTAACCATTGTCGGTTACTCTCTTAACGATACCGTGGTAGTATTTGACCGTATCCGTGAGAACACACTGGTACACAAAACAATGGGTATCGAAGATATGGTTAACCGAAGTATTAACGATACTTTGAGTAGAACTGTAGTAACTTCATTAACGACCTTGTTTGTTGTAGTTGTGCTGTTTATCTTCGGAGGTGAAGTTCTGAAAGGATTCTCGTTTGCACTCATAGTTGGAATCATTTTAGGTACTTACAGTACACTTTTTATCGCGGTCCCTCTTCTGGTTGACATGAAGAAAAAAGGACTTGTCGCTAGGAAGTAACCAAACAATTTTAGATACAAAACAGGAAGAAAAACCATTTTCGGAGTACAAATATGAGTTTTAATGTAAATGAGCGGTACAACTGCGTCGTCATCGAATTCAAGGGTAACATCATGGGCGGTCCGGTGGCCGTTGAACTCAATAGTAAATTACACGAGCTTATCGATAGTGGTAAGAAGAATATCGTGGTTGACCTCAGTAAAGTTAAATTCATGAACTCTTCAGGGCTGGGTATGCTTATCGGAGCTCTCACTACCATGCGTAACGCTGGCGGGGATCTTCGAATAGCCAACGCAACCGATAAAATCGAGAGCTTGTTGATCATTACCAAACTGATCACCGTTTTCGATCACTATCGTACTCTTGACGAGGCGGTGAAGTCATACGAAGGCTAATTTCTATACTTCCTGATTTTCAGGGGACTGGTATCCAGCTCCCCTAATTTACTACACACGTAAAAAGCTCGCATTGCGGGCTTTTTACACGTTTATAACCTGTAATTTTTTCAATCACTTAAAACATTTCAGAGGCAGAATGCCCGTTAGAGTTGTAATTGGTGCCCAGTGGGGCGATGAGGGTAAAGGAAAAATCGTTGACCTGCTCAGCGATCAAACTGAATTCGTTGTCCGCTATCAAGGTGGAGCCAACGCCGGACACACCCTTAAATTTGATGGTAAAACTTTTGTTCTACACCTCATTCCTTCCGGAATATTTCACGCAAACACTACCTGTGTAATCGGTAACGGAGTTGTCATCGATCCGGTCAAACTTCTTGAAGAAATCGAAGCAGTCCGTAAGATGGGAGTTAATCCAGAGGGCCGCTTACTGGTAAGCGAGTCTGCTCACGTTATACTTCCCTACCATAAAGCGCTCGACCAAGCTCGTGAGTCGGCTCGTGGCGATAATAAAATTGGCACTACCGGTCGCGGGATCGGTCCATCTTATGTGCATAAAATCGCCCGTATGGGAATCCGTATGATGGATATTCTGAACCCAGATGGACTTCGTGAGAAGCTTGAGTATGCTCTGGAAGACACCAATGCCCTGTTACAGATGCTTGGTGCTGAGCCGTATTCTGTCGACGCCCTGATACCCGAAATTACACGGTGTGCCGACAAACTGCGTCCATTCATCTGCAATACCACCCATTTACTCCATGAAGCCCATGCTGCCGGTAAAAATATCCTTCTAGAGGGTGCCCAAGGGGCACTTCTTGATGTGGACCATGGAACATATCCATTCGTTACATCATCATCCCCAACTTCGGGTGGAGCATGTACCGGTACCGGACTTCCTCCTACAGCGATTACCCACGTAATGGGAATCACAAAGGCTTATTGTACACGTGTTGGTAACGGCCCATTCCCTACCGAACTTCATAACGAAACCGGAGAAACTATCCGCAAAATTGGAAGTGAATTCGGAGCTACTACTGGTCGTCCTCGCAGATGCGGCTGGATCGATCTCGTTGCACTGAAGTATGCCTCACGTATCAATGGTATCAACGAACTGACCATTACCAAACTCGACGTACTCGACTCGTTTGCTGAGGTGAAGGCCTGTACCCATTACGAACTGGATGGGAAGATCATCGAATTTATGCCTTTGAATTTGAAGGACCTCGAGCGCGTAAAACCGGTTTATACTACCTATAAAGGCTGGAATACAAGTACAAACGGAATCCAATCTTTTGACGACTTCCCAATTGAGGCCCGTACATTTCTGAATGATATTCAGGAGTACCTGGGTGTCAAAATGACCATGATATCAACCGGTCCGGACCGTTCAGAAACCATCCGACTCTGATTTCCATGACAGCTTCAGCATCGTTTACGATTACCTATCGCATTCAAATTGCTGCAAATGAGTCTATACACAGCAAAGTAGAGGCTATTTGTCTGGAACAAACGGTTGAACTACCACGAAGTGTGATTTCAGATGATATCTATGACAGAATCGTTGCTAAACCTGAGGAAATAACACAAGAGTCGGAGTCGGTTTGGCGTGTTACCGCTCGCTATCCATTAGCAAACGTTGGTGAAGAGATTACCCAGTTTCTAAATGTCCTTTTCGGCAACGTTTCTCTAGTCCCGGGTGTCCGTGTAATGGATGTCAGCTGGACAGACATTCCCGTCTCGATCCTACCTGGTCCAGCACATGGAATAGATGGAATCCGTAAGCAACTTAGTATTCCAAAACGTGCTCTGAGCTGCACAGCACTCAAACCAGTCGGATTCACATCGCAGCAACTAGCAGGACTCGCATACGAATTCGCAATGGGTGGTATAGATTTGATCAAAGACGACCACGGACTCGCAAATCAACCCTATTCACCATTCAATGACCGACTGAAACGTTGCGTTGAAGCTGTTAACAAGGCAAATTCACAGACTGGATCCAATTCGTGGTATATACCACATATCTCGGCTCCAGGTGACGAACTTTGGCGTCGGTATGACCTCGCAAAATCAGAAGGTGCAGGCGCCGTTATGATCTGTCCACAGTTTTGTAGCCCAGAAGTGATGTCCGAAATCGCCCGTCAAGACAACTCCTTGCCTATCATGGCCCATCCTGCGTATTCTGGTTCATTTATCATGGACCCCACTCACGGTTTCAGTCTAGATTTCTTGTACGGTAAACTTTGGCGCGCCATGGGTGCAGATTTCAGCATTTACCCGAATGCTCATGGGCGCTTCTCATTCACCAAACAAGACTGTCTTGATATTAACACCGGTTGTCGAATGGATACTTTGCCCTACAAATCCACTTTCCCGACCCCAGGTGGTGGCATGCAGCGTGAAACGATACCTTCTTGGCTTGAAACCTACGGACCAGATACGGTATTCCTCATAGGTGGCAGTCTGTATCGTCATCCTGATGGTATCAGAAAAGCAGCATCAGAAATCAAAGAAATATTTGAGAATGACTGAAATCAACTCAATTTCAGCCTGAATATGGATAATGCTCCGGTTTTATGGTAACTTTGAACATCTTTAAGTACAAATCATACCATGAAAACGAACTCTCGAGTAATTAAATCCGACGGATATCATTGGGACGGCGTCGAAAAAAAAGACTATAAAACCGATACGACCAATTTCAAGGATATCAGTCGTTATAGCCTGCTAGGCGAGGGTCCAGACGACCACGAGCTCAACATGCAAACTCGCTATTTCGAAGTGCAGCCCGGCGGATACTCCTCTTTGGAATATCACCGCCATCCACATAGCGTGATGATCGTTCGTGGATCTGGCTCAGTAATACTGAACAACACCGTAACCGAAATCAAAATGCTCGACATGGTGTATATCTCTCCCGAAACCGTACATCAGTTTCATGCGGATAATGATGAACCGCTTGGATTTCTATGCGTAGTGGATCGCTACCGCGACAAACCCGTCATTCCGGGTAATGATATCATCGACAAATTGGTAGGAAACGGCCCAGCGAGGGACAAAATCCGGTTATAAACGATGTACTTAGTGTGAATGCTCTAAATATCGGTAGGTAACTACCCGTTTCCAGTGCAAAGACACAAATATTCCAACTGCAACCAGTTGCAGTGCTCTTCCCGATACACCCATGAGCAGAGTGAGCGTACTATGTGTTTCTTCTCCCACCAAGAACCAGTTCACAACTGGTTTACCGAGCAATAAGACAATTCCCAGATTCAAGGCAGCAGCCATTATCCATGCCGGAAGCTCTGGTCCACGCTGAGAATCGACAAGCATTTTTGGAAGCATCCAATACGCCGTTCCGAGGGTAAACTGAATAATAAACCCGAAAATAAGCATTTCGATGTGAATCGGTCGAAGTATCCAGATAGGATCCCAAACCGGATATGCTTTCTGTATGAGCATCAGAGTACCTATGAAAACACCCAATAGCAGATATATCAAAGCTAATCGAACCATGACTCTACTGATGACCGGCATCATGGTGTGCTCCTTTTCAATGCAGCAAGGGTACGCTTATCTCCAAGTCGGGGCCACATTTCTCTGACGTAGAAGACTACAGCAAGTGCCTGAAGTAATGCTGAAACAAGAATCATTACAGAGAAAATATCCGATGGATAGAATACAGATTGAGGTTCAGCGATCAATCGCATCAGTAGTCCGGTATTTAACCCGAAATAGGCGATATAAGCGTTCAGATTGTCACGGATTGCCTCCGATTTACGTCTCCCGGGAAACATCCAAAGCGAAACTCCAATTATGATTTGAGTAATCCAACCCAACATAATCATGTGCCAGAACACAAATCGAAACTGGGCCACCGCACCAACGCCAAGTTCAAGTAAAAGACCTGTGACCAGTGACAATGCAAAAAATATCATCCCGGTTTTAATAAATAATCTGGAAATAAATGGCACTTTCTCCTCCAAATAATGATTTTTAAACTAAACAGTCCGCAAGACACGATGTCGACTATTGGAAATAAATATAAGACAATTTTGTCTCTTAATTGTTCTGATTACAACTTTTTTCTGAATTCATACCTCGTTCAGCATTGCCAGGCATGACATTATGACCCAGAATCTGTACTTTGCAGTATCTGTTAACCTAATTATTTCAAGTATGTATCGTCATTTGTATGTTCCCATTCTCCTGCTCATTTTAAGCATTGTAACTGCGTGTTCTTCATCTTCACCCGAGGTCAAAGCCTGGGAGGAACGAGCAGAACGAGTTACCATTATTAGGGATGACTTCGGTATTCCTCATATCTATGGACCCACAGACGCAGATGCCGTATTTGGAATGCTTTATGCCCAGGCTGAAGACGATTTCAGACGTATTGAACGAAATTACATATGGGCAACTGGACGACTTGCCGAGCTCGAAGGTAAAGACGCAATTTATAGTGACTTGCGAGCTCACATGTATATGACACGTGATGAGGCGTTAGCAGCGTATGAATCGGCCCCTGAGTGGCTTAGGGAGCTTAACCAAGCATTCGCAGATGGACTCAATTACTATTTGCACACCCATCCAGAAGTCGAACCTCAAGTCATTACCAGATATGAGCCCTGGATGCCTATGTATTTCAGTGAAGGCTCAATTGGTGGTGATATTGAGCGCATTTCAACGAATCGTATCAAGGCGTTTTATGAAGATGACAAATCGCTAAGTTACTCTGATTTCGGTGACGGACTGAATCATCCGGATCCATATATGGAGCCTCGGGGTTCCAACGGATTTGCGATTTCTCCTGAGTTAAGCGCCACTGGGAATGCCCTGTTATTAATCAATCCGCATACTTCTTTTTACTTCCGTCCGGAGATACATGTCGTAAGTGATGAGGGGCTCAACGCCTACGGTGCAGTAACCTGGGGACAGTATTTCGTGTACCAGGGATTCAATGAAAATACCGGTTGGATGCACACATCAACTTTTGCTGATTTTATAGACGAGTTTGTCCAAGAAGTGATACAAACCGATAGTACGCTTCAATACAGATATGGTGACGAACTTCGGAACATTGAAATGTATAATGTCCAACTTTCATACAAATTGGATACTGGTGAAATCCGCGATACCACCATGCATTTTTATCGCACTCACCATGGTCCAGTGACTCATAAACTCGATGACAAGTGGGTGGTAACAAAAATCAACTGGGACCCTGTCAACGCACTCATTCAAAGCTTTACTCGAACCAAGAAATCTAATTATGATGAGTTCCGTGAAATGATGGATATCCGTACTAACTCATCCAACAACACGGTTTTTGCCGATTCTGAAGGTAATATTGCCTATTTCCATGGAAATTTCATGCCAAAACGAAATCCGAACTTCGATTTTTCGCGCCCGGTGGATGGGAGTAATCCCGAAACAGATTGGCAGGGACTTCACACCGTTGATGAGAGTATTGTGATCAAAAACCCAGAAAACGGATGGATACAGAACACAAATTCTACCCCATTTACTGCTGCAATGGAGTTTAGCCCAAATCCAGATGATTACCCTGTCTATATGGCGCCCGATTTGGAGAACTTTCGTGCCTTACACGCTGTACGTGTACTAAAAGACGCATCCAACATTGATCTGGATAAGCTGATCGCAATCGCATATGACCCCTATCTACCTGGATTCGAAGCTATGATCCCGCCTTTGGTTAGTGCTTTTGACCGAAATAAAACAGCGTACCCACATCTTTCAGAAGCCATGGAGGTATTGCGATCATGGGACTTCCGCACCGCGAAGGAGTCCATTGCGATGTCACTTGCACATTTCTACGGAATGGAATTTGCGAGGGAATTTGGGCAACCGGAACGCATGATCCCTTTCAATCAGAATGTTTTAGGACGTGAACCACTAGAACTTACTGATGCTGGTTTGCTGGCTGCATTCGACAGTGCCGTTACTAAGCTAAATGAAGATTTCGGCACCTGGAACACACCATGGGGTGAAATAAACCGGTTTCAAAGACTCTCTGGAGACATTGATCTTCAATTTGACGATGACCAGGAAAGTATAGCAGTTGGAATGGCTTCTGGTCGATGGGGAGCTTTGGCTTCATTTGGAGCAAATGCAAGACCTAAAACAAAACGGATCTATGGTTCTTCTGGAAATAGTTTTGTCGCCGTCGTTGAGTTTGGTGATCGCGTTAAAGCAAAGAGTATCCTGGCTGGCGGACAAAACAGCAATCCCAACTCTCCTCACTTTTACGACCAGGCCCAACGATATGCAGATGCAAATTTCAAAGATGTAGCTTATTATCGGGAAGATGTTGAGTCTCGTGCCAAAGAAAAATATAACCCAGGAAAACGCACTAACTAATACAATTATGAAATCAAGTCGACAATCTTTTCTTGAAGAGTTGAACCTGGCATTTGCTAACAGTGACATGCAGTTTATGCTGGACCATGTTACCGATGATTTTGAGTGGAGAATTGTCGGATCGGATGTTATCTCGGGCAAGGATGCTTATGCAAAAGCATTGCAAGAAATGGCATCACCGGAACCACTGAAAATGCACATCAATTCAATTATTACTCACGGAAAAGATGCATCTGTTAGTGGTGTGATGTATATGAGTGAAGGGCACTACGTAGAGTTTTGCGACGTGATGAAGTTCAAAAGCGCTGGCTCGAAGCTCATCACTCGCATGACATCTTATGCTATTGAAATTAAAACCGTAGACTGATTACGGGATATCGTCTGAGTAGATATCTTCAATAAGCGCATTGTATTTATCATAAATCACACGTCGTTTAACTTTAAGAGTTGGCGTTAACTCGCCAGACTCAATAGTAAACGGCATGTGAATCAGTCTGAATTTGCGGATCTTCTCATGAGAAGCCAATTTTTTATTGAACTGTTTCACTTCTTTATCAATTTCAGCAAGAATTTCCTTCACGTGAACAAGGTCCTCATCACTTGTGTAGGTAATTCCGTTTGTTCGGCAGTATGATTTGCATACTTCAAGGTCAGGTACAATCAAGGCTGCCATATAATTTTGTCGTTCGCCCAATACCACGATCTGATCAACCCAAACTGAACTTTTCATCATGTCTTCGATTGGGCCTGGATAGATATTTTTACCCCCAGCATTCACAATCATGTGCTTGAGACGATCAGTAATCATTAAATATCCGTTATCGAACTTACCGATGTCTCCTGTATGAAACCAACCATCTTTATCGATTACTTCAGCAGTTTCTTTCTTTTTGCCCCAATAACCCATCATCACATTAGGGCCCTTACACAGAATCTCACCTTCTTGCGAGGTAAGATTGCTCGGATACTGATTCCCGGATAATTGTGCGATAATTTTGTTGTCTTCAACCCGTTGGATACCAACTGTAACTTCAGGAATCACGTGTCCAACCGTTCCATACCGCTCTTTACCTCTTGGATTAATCGTCATTACAGGGGACGTCTCAGTGAGACCATAACCTTCGCATATACGCATTCCAGCGGCAGCAAAGAAGTTTCCGATATCAGCTGGAAGTGCTGCTCCACCGGAAACGAACAACTTCACACGTCCTCCGAAACGGTCGCGCAATTTGGAAAACACCAATTTGTCTGCAATTTTCAATTGAATTGCAGTAAATCCACGTTTCCCTTTAACATAATCTCCTCCAACTTTGGTAGCCCAATTGAAGATTTTTTTCTTGCTGCCACCTGCATCTTCAACACTTTTAAGAACCAGATTGTAGATCTTCTCAAACAATCGGGGTACACTAATTACAACTGTTGGACGTGCCTCGATCAAATTCTTAGACACTGTATCGATACTTTCGGCATAAAATACTTCGGCACCACCGCTCAACATTGCATAGTAACCACCAGTACGCTCAAATGAATGGCATAGCGGCAGGAAGGACAATGAACGATCGGTTTCATTCAGGTCCAACATAGTATGGGCTGCTTTGATGTTGCTGGAAATGTTGTCGTGAGTAAGCATTACACCTTTGGGTTCACCCGTGGTCCCCGAGGTGTAAATGAGTGTAGAAATATCTTCAGGCTTGATAGCTTTGCATCGTTTCTTGATTTCAACTAAGTGCTTGTCGAGGACCTTTGCACCTTGAGCCAAAGCACTTTCAAACTTGTGAACATAGTCATAATCCAGCATGGATTTGTTCTGTGGGTTATCAAAAGCAATTACTAATTCAGTGTCTTTACATTCGTCAAAAATCTCAATTGCCTTCTTTAGCTGAATAGAGGTCGATACAAAAAAGATCTTGGATCCAGAATCTTTTAATATATATGCACACTGATTTGATGGCAACGTTGCGTAGAGTGACACATTGATGCCACCAATGATTTGAAGTGCCATATCAAATACAGCCCATTCATAACGATTTTCACTCAGAATTGCAGCACGGTCTCCAGGTTTTATCCCCTTTTCGACATAATACGCTGCAAGGCGGTACACATCGGTGTGAAACGTGTCCCAGTTAATCTCCTTGTAGGGATCGTTCGGACCAGGTTTATAGGCAAAAACGGTTTTATTTTTACCGGTGTACTTCTGATGAAGATGGTGAAAAAGTTCTGATATGTTATCAAACTGAACTGCTGATGGCATAAGTCCTCTGATTTAGTTGTATTGTGGCTCCTTTTGTTGACACATTCCGAGCGATAATATACTAAATCAGGTCGAATTTCCTACAAAAAGCGCTTCCAAATCCTAATTCTGTTGATAACAAGGATTTTAATTATGGCTGTGATCTTTTTTGATGATATCTGGCTTGCGCGTACACGTTGTCGGATCTGGACAAGATCCGCGAAATTGTAGGTTGTGAGTTTCTATCTTGAAATCGTGAATACGCTCCATGAGCGTTTTGATTTCGTGGATTCTTGGGTCACAAAATTCAATAACCGCACCGCATGAGTCACAAATTATGTGATCATGTTGACGATATGCGTATGCACGTTCATAGTGGGATTGATTTTTCCCAAATTGATGGCGCTGTACCAATCCACATTCTACGAGCAAATCAAGTGTATTATATACAGTTGCTCTGGAAACTCGATAGCCCGTGTCTTTCATCTTGAAAAACATGTCATCGGCATCGAAATGTCCATCACTTTTGTAAATCTCCTCGAGAACCATGAAGCGCTCTGGGGTTTGTCGATGTCCGTTTTCTTTTAGATACATGCGGAAAATTTCTTTTACTTCCGCAATTGTATCCTCATGTGCTGGTGCTGCCATTGGGGTAGAATCTGGTTGCTAATTTATATTCAATATACATAAAAAAGCTGATTTCCTGTACAATTTTGCACCGGAAATTCCATAGTGTCTTCACACTATATAGTTAATCTTTTTAATTGATTCTGTGATCCCTGATGAATTTAGCAGCAGCCCATCTTGACCCGATAAATCCCATAAAGATGGATAAGAAAACCAGGAATCCAATAAGATAGTACCATTCACCGAAAGGCCATGGCAATACACCGAACTGGGGAACAAAGTAGGCTAGTATGCGCGAGAAGAATAACCAGATAAATCCGATTGAAATCAGAGATGCGATGATTCCCTGTAGAATTCCTTCCATTACAAACGGACTCCGTATGAATCTGTTAGTAGCACCCACCAGTTTCATGGCTCGAATTATGGATTGTTTGGCATAGATTGTGAGCCTGATTGTGTTAAATACCAGCACCATTGCAGTAAGTAAAATCAGCAGTCCTATTCCACCACCAGCATAAAGTACCGATTCGAGCCTTTGATCAATTACCCTTAAAAGCTCCAGATTAAAACTGACTTCATCGACACCCCGAATCTGTCCAATTTGAGCCAGATAGGTTGTTAAGGTATCAACCGGAGTATCATCAATCGGTTGAATTCTGTATGATGCTGGTAAGAAATCCAATTCGGCCAGTGCATTACCTTCAGATCCGAACAACTCTATAAAGACCGCGGCAGCGCTATCTTTACTTATGTAACTCACCGACTCTACAATTGGAATACGTTCCAGCTGCGTACGTATCTCCTGTCTTTCTTGCAGACTCACTTCTTCAATGAAGACTTCAATTTCAATGTCGTTTCGGATTGTAGAACCAATTTCGTAGGCACTGTAGTAAAATCGACCAATAATTCCGATTAGGATTAAGGAGATGGTCAGTGCCACAATGGATGTAAACGTAGCGAGTGGCGTGCGTTTGAATCCAGAATAACTTTCTTTAAAAATATAGGATATGCTCATAAGACGAAAATACGAATTCGTAGAGTCTGAAAGAATGGTCTAGTTAATAAAAACAACACGTAGTCCGAACCTGAACCGTCTCGATGGCATTGGATAAGGTGCCGTTTCATAATAGCCTGCCTGACCAACGTTTTGGAGCACATTTTCGTACTTGAACACGAAAATCAGACTCCTGACCCTTGCACTTAAATCGACATCTACTCTGGAATACGCTGGTATCTCATCGAACGACGACTGAAAACTCCAGTCATCAATCACAGCATGATACTGAGGTGTTTTCATAGCATAAAAAGAAGTGGTACCTGTGAGTCCAGCTCGGATATAAGAAGCATTTGATAGTACATATCCTTTCCAATGCAGGGATGTTACGTTAAGCAAAGATGTTTGAGTAGTACCCGAAGCATTTTGTTCTAACAGGATTCCGGAAGTCGCTGCTTCCCAGTTAGGGTGATTCCAGTGAAGCCCTACAGAGCCACTTAAAAACTGAACTCCGTTGAGCTGAGAGTATTCCATATCTGGGCTAAGTACCGTAAAGTTGTCCATTGAGGTCATACTGCTGTTAACTTGCAGCAATATCCCTGAATCCTGATTGCCAAATCGTAGCCCAAAAATTGCCCTTTGAAAGTCCATAGACTCGATTTTTTCTGCACGTGAGACGTATTTTGTGGCATATTTGGTCCCTATTTCGGGCATATGTGTACCAACTGAATAGTTCGCTTTCAGTGAAATGATCTCGAATGGTGTCCAAACTGTTCCTACATCCAGTCCAATAGTCTGGTGGCCATCAGATCGCCCATCCAGGCGAATCCCCGCAGGTAACTTCATTCCCGGAATCAAATTAAATGATGCATTCGCCTCGGCTCGATATCCAGTCCAACTATTTAGCGATAGATCGGACGTTCCACCTATAAATGCGGTGTATACTTTGGCTGAACCGCTAATGTCAATCAAACCCATCGTTTTTGAATACTCAGCACCAGCGTTAATCTGATGGATATCGTACCTAAAATCGATGTCCGTGGCGGTGAACACACGTTTGAAGCGGTCGTAGTATGCGAGGAATCGGGTTGAGGTATGATTAAAATTCAAGTCTTCATCCAGACGTACGCGACTCAATGAAACCATAGCCTGTGTTGATCTAAGATTGGAATCAGCAGATTGACGGATTGGATTTGCGAAAAAGCGACTGAAATTAAAATCAACCAAACTCGGGAGCTGATAGCCATCAGACTCTTGATGTTCGGATCCAGTATATAAAATCAAAGCCTGAGCATACCATTTAGCATTAAAATGCCTGAAATATCGAATCCCTGCCTGTCTGCTTTCTGTAGCCATTCGACGAAACTCAGAGGCATTGTTTTTACCCTGATAAATCAGATCGAAACCTGATTTATGATTGATCATCCTGGAAACTCGGGCATCAGTATTGCGCAATTCGTAAGCCGTCTGGATATAGCTCACCCTTGTGATAGGCTTGGAAGAATAAATCGAAAACAAATCTGCTTCATGAATCAATCGACCACCTTGTTCTCGTTCAGTAATATTTCCGAGTCGTTCTAAAGGGACATCACCCAAACGTGGTTGTCCCGTTACTGGATTTCGCCAATCCATACCTTCTATTCTGAACTCGAACTGTGATCCACTCAATCCCGATTGAACGAGCAAATCTGTGCGCCCCATTGCTCCCAGTCGAAATGGAATCGTTCCAAATCGGTCAGTGATTAACTCCTGATACTCTATCCACTGCCGCCATCTGATCGTACTATCGGTTTGGATCAGGGTTGCCCCGGGAATGCGTGGCATTCTAACCGGATAAACTGCAAAATTCGGTCGATTGGAATCATCATCCTGACCAGTCAGAACGGAATCTTGTATGGTCTCAGCGATGGTACTGTCTGCTATTACAGATTCAATTCGTAATGAATCCTTAGGCGCCGGATCCTGAGCGAACACGATGTTCGTGATACCAAAAAAAAGAAAAGCTATGGTCAGGGCGATTCTCATGCGCCTGACTCTGATTTCAAATTATATGGAAGAGATTCAATGCCAAGTACCTGCCGACGAAGTAGTTCAAGAGAAATAACTGCTGATCGTTCTTTATTTAGGAGACGATCATTAAATAGCTGTGTCTTGACCGCAAAATGCTTGTCTTTGGACCATAATCCAATCCATACTGTTCCAACGGGCTTGTCTGGTGTTCCACCCGATGGCCCTGCAATTCCGGTTGTAGCAAGACCAAAATCCGTTCCAAACTCTTGAGCTACAGCTTTTGCCATGTGAAGAGCTACTGGCTTGCTGACAGCACCATGTGTTTCTAAAAATTCTTTAGGGACACCCAAATACTTGGATTTCATTTCATTGGAATACACTACAATTCCACCATCAAATACATCACTACTACCACTTACATTGGTTATCATATGTGATAACTGTCCCCCACTGCAGCTTTCGGCCGTGGAAACTTTGAGACTTCGAGATTTAAGTAAATGAACCACCGCAGACTCCAGCGTTTCCTCCTGTTTTTCTGAAAATAGAAATTCCCCAGCAGTCGCACGAATGTGTTCTTGCAGCGGTTCAGCCTGCCTGACCGCTTCTTCTTTACTTGTGGCATAACTACTGACTCTGATCGTTATCGAGTGCCTATGGGGCAAGTAGGCCATAGTAAGGCGATTGTGGAGAAACCCACTGACATCTCCGATTATCAGATCGCTCAGATTACTCTCACCTATGCCTGTTAGTTGAAAATAATGCGCATGGTATCCCAGACTCTTACCATTCTTCGCTTTCAGGCGTGGCATCACCTCATGAGTCATCAGATATTTCATCTCATAAGGGACACCAGGAAGAACCACAATAGTCTTGCCCTTCGATTCAATCCACATTCCGGGTGCTGTTCCCACCTTATTGAACAAAGCCTCAGAATTGGCCAGGATATCAGCTTGCTGATGATTCGATGCGGACATTATCATACCTCTACGCTCGAATATTTCACGAATATGCTCAAATGTTGGCTCATGTCTGACAAATCCAACACCGAAGTAGTCTGATAGACATGATTTGGTGATGTCGTCATGAGTTGGCCCAAGCCCCCCGGTTAGTATTACAAGGTCTGAGCGCTTGAGACACTGATCCAGATTCCGCGAAATCATGTGTGCGTCATCTCCAATAGTAACTACTTTTAAACATTCAATGGCGTTTTCCGCCAAGAAAACTCCTAACCAGGATGCATTAGTATTAACAACATCCCCAAGCAGTAGTTCTTGTCCAATCGAAATGATACTGGCCTTCATAAATTTTCGAAAAATTGATGTGATGAAGAAAGATAACTATCTTTTACTACATGAAAAATGTACCAAACATTCTGAGTGCGTTACGAATTTGTCTGGCGCCAGTTTTCGTGGCCTTATACGTCCAGGATGAAATTCTGTACCGGTCACTAAGCATCGCTGTTTTCGCAGTCGCTGCGTTTACTGATTATGTAGATGGATACATTGCTCGGAATTTCAACGCAAAATCAAGACTTGGCAACTTTTTAGATCCTCTGGCAGATAAAATTCTAACCTTTTCCGGGTTTATCGTACTACCCTTCGTATCTGCTTCTGTTTTTCATGTTCTGCCAATCGTCTTGATTATCTTCCGAGACACCTTTATCACGCTTTTAAGACTATTTGCAGAACGCAAAAAACAAACCCTACAAACACGAAAATCTGCCAAATTCAAGACACTAATACAGATGATCTTTCTGTATACCGCCCTGCTTGTCGGACTTTTTGTGCAGGCCGATGTGTTCCCGGGAGATTGGGCTCGTTGGTTGTTCGCAACAGGAGCATTCACCTGGTCATTATATATCGTAGCGGCGGTAACGGTCTATACCGGGATTGAGTATGTCATAGTCAATCAACATCTGTTCCGTCGTGGACATGTTACAGAAGCTTAAATTAATAATTGGATCAGGATTCACATCCGGACGATTGATTCCCAAAGCTCCAGGTACAGAGGGAAGTTTAGTTGCCTTAGTAATTGGTTTTATCTCATGGTACTATATCGGTCCGATTGCAATTTCTGCGTTGTTTGTCTTGTCAGTTTTAGCTGGCTCCTGGTCTGCCCAGTGGTACATTGAGACTTATGGAGAAGATCCGGGTTCATTTGTAATGGATGAATGGTCTGGACAATTCCTGGCATTGCACGTAGTTTGGGTACTTCCACTGGACGAAGAAATACCAGTAATCCTAATTCTTTTTGTAGCGGCCTTTTTACTATTTCGCCTATTCGACATTCTTAAACCACTCGGAATTAAGCGCCTGGAGAGCTATTCAGGGGCTTTTGGCGTGATGGCGGATGATTTATTGGCCGGATTTTATACACTCCTGACGCTTTTTTTCGTTATATTAGCTGTTCTATAAAGCTTTTGGAATTTAAAGCGTTACGCTGAGCCTTCACCAAATTTGAATCATGATTATCAACGCAGAATACGCCAGGGAGTTGGCGCTACAATTATTAAAGATCAATGCAGTTGTCCTGCGTCCGAACGAACCATTTGTGTGGTCATCGGGCTGGAACTCTCCGATATATTGCGATAACCGCTTAACGTTGCTGTATCCAGAAATACGCAGTAAAATGGCTGACACATTCGCCACTTTTATCAAAGAAACATTCCCAAGAACTGAAGTTATTACTGGAACCGCGACTGCAGGTATTCCACATGCAGCGTGGATTGCAGATCGTATGAATTTACCCATGGCCTACGTTCGATCTAAAGCCAAAGCTTATGGTATGGGCAATCAAATTGAGGGAGGCGTCAAAAAAGGTCAACCAACTGTAGTAGTAGAGGACCTGGTATCTACCGGTGGCTCGGTCATTTCAGTCATAGATGCCCTGCAGTTTGTTGGTGCTCAGGTACAGGGTGTCTGTACAATATTTACGTATGATTTTGACATCAGTGCAAAGAAATTCAACGACGTAGGTGTTCCATTTTACAGCCTGCTCGATTACCCTACTCTCATTGATGTAGCTTACAAAAACGGTTTCGTCAAAGAAGCTGACCTCGAATTGTTAGCCCAATGGAGAACTAATCCAGATACCTGGCCCCGTCAATGATGTCAGATGCATTTTATGACAAAATGTCATAATTTTACACCTGAACACAAGATATCCCGGAGATTAAATTGAGCAACCGTACCTTTCATATTGAAACCTACGGCTGTCAGATGAATTTTGCTGACACCGAGATCGTGAATTCTATCCTTATGGAAAAGGGGCACCAACCGGTGGCTAAACCAGAGGATGCGGATATTATTTTCATCAATACCTGTTCAATTCGCGATAACGCAGAGCAAAAGGTGTGGAATCGTCTTAAGTATTTCCGCTCTCTGAAACGGAAAAATAAAGAACAGGATATTACAATCGGTGTGCTTGGATGCATGGCGGAGAGGGTTCGAGAACAGTTCCTGGAAAAAGAGAAACTGGTCGACATTGTAGTAGGCCCTGATGCTTATCGCGACATTCCAAACTTGCTTGATGAGGTTGAGGATGGTCGTAAAGCTGTAAACGTGATTCTCTCTCTGGAGGAAACCTACGCCGACATCACTCCCGTGCGAACTACTGGGAATGGTATCCTGGCTTTTGTCTCAGTCATGCGTGGCTGCGACAACATGTGCTCATTCTGTGTGGTTCCATTTACCCGCGGACGTGAACGCAGCCGTGACATCAATTCGGTTCTCGATGAAATCAAAGTCTTGAGTGATCAGGGATACAAAGAGGTTGCACTACTTGGGCAAAATGTGAACTCATTCAACGACAATGGAGTACGTTTTGCGGAGCTCATGTACAAGGTAAGCAAGGTTGATCCAGAAATGCGCATTCGTTTCTCTACATCACACCCTAAGGACTTTCCGGATGAATTACTTCATGTAATCGCCGAACAAAAGAATATTTGTAACTACATACACATTCCAGTCCAGTCAGGAAACAACGAAGTTCTGCGGCGCATGCGTCGTACTTACACTCGAGAATCCTATCTCGAACTGATCGAGAATATGAGAACAATCATTCCAGGCGTTGGGCTTTCAACCGATATCATCGCCGGATTCTGTGGGGAGACCGAAGAGCAGCATCAGGATACTCTAAGTCTTATTTCAGAAGTTCGATACGACCTGGCCTATCTTTTTGCGTACTCTGAGCGAGAAAGAACTCTTGCACATCGCAAGTACGAAGATGATGTGCCTGAGGAAGTCAAAAAACGTCGTTTACAAGAAATTATTGATACGCATAGAACCTACTCAGCTTTGAATAATCAAAGTGAAATCGGTCGTACTCACCTGGTTTTGGTCGAAAATGTGAGTAAACGCTCAGACCAACAGCTTTCTGGTCGTACCGACACCAATAAAGTTGTGATTTTCGATCGTGAAAGCTACAATCTGGGTGATTATGTGGAAGTAGTGATTACCGACTCGACGTCGGCTACCCTGTTTGGAAAACCAATTCGCAAGTCCAGTATCCTCGAGTTCGAACCCGAATACTTGACCGCATAACCTGTCGGAATCCACTTTATGGACCGTAAAGCTATTGTCGAAAAACTCGGACTAATCGCTGAATCCGAAATCATGCATTCAGTGATCGACAAGATCATTCAGGTCGCTCCGACCGATATCACTGTTTTGTTGCAGGGCGAAAGTGGCGTCGGTAAAGATGTGATAGCACGAGCTATTCACTCACTAAGTAAACGTAAATCTGATTCTCTTGTCATCGTAAACTGCGGAGCAATTCCAGAAGGAATCATCGAGAGTGAGCTGTTTGGACATGAGAAAGGTTCATTTACAGGGGCTCATGAGTCCAGAGAGGGATACTTTGAAAAGGCAGATGGCGGGACAATATTTCTCGACGAAATCGGAGATACTCCAAAGAATGTCCAAGTTAAACTACTCAGGATTCTTGAAAATGGTGAGTATTTCAGGGTTGGATCATCCAAATTACGTACAACTGACGCTCGGATTATTACTGCCACAAATCGAGATCTTTGGAATGACGTCCAGCAAGGTACTTTCCGTGAAGATTTATTCTATAGACTGAATACAGTAACTATCAGAATTCCACCACTTCGCGAACGTCCGGCCGATATAACTCCAATTTTTAGAAAATTTGTAATGGAGTTTTCGCGTCAATATGATTCTATTTTTCAGGGATTCTCTGATGAAGCGCGTCAGCTTTTGGTGTCGTATCGTTGGCCAGGAAACATTCGAGAACTCCGTAATGTTGCTGAGCAATTGGTTGTACTTGAAAAATCTCGTTTCATCACTCCTGAAATTCTGCAAAAATACCTGAAAGGTCGACAACATCACGGTTCTACCGATAATCTGCCAATGATTTATCAACGTGAACATGGATATTCAGGCTCATCAAACGGTACAACCGGGCACGAAGATCGTGAAATGCTTTATCGGGCTATTATTGAGATGCGCACCGAACTCGCAGATATTAAAAAAATGGTCGGTGGTCTCCTCTACTCTCAATTCAGATCCGGACCCTTGGACTCAAATTTATTACCCTCAAATACCAGAGTTCCAACTGCTGATCATCCAGTCGTTGCAAATTCTGGCGTGCAAAGTCAATCGTATGGGAGTCCGATTGAAGCAGGTTTAGATCCAATTTTTGAAGAAGATGATGAAATTGAGTTCGAAGACCATGACATCCCTTCTCTTGAAGATGCCGAGAAAGCACTCATCAAGAAAGCCCTCCGAATCTTTCGGGGTAATCGAAGAAAAGCATCAGAAGCCTTGGGCGTCAGTGAACGAACCTTATATCGCAAAATTGATCAATATGATCTGAAAGATGAGGAATAAACTGCATGATGAAACGAATCTTCCTCATTTTATTAACAACGACTCTGGTTTCCGGATGCTTGCGATATAGTTTCACTGGCGTTTCGATACCAGAAAACGTTTCTACAATTTATATTCCTTTTTTCCCTGATAATTCGGGTAGCGGACTCTCAGATTTGAGTGAACAACTCAATAATTCACTCATCAATCGTTTTGTGAATCAGACAAGGCTACGGTTGGTCAGCAGCGAGGATCAGGCTGATATTATACTTAGCGGAAGTATTACTGGTTATAGCAACCAGCCATTTAGTGTTTCCGGTGATCAAACTGCGAGTTTAAATCGGGTTCAGATATCGGTCAACGCCACATTTTTATACACAAGTGATGAAGACCCACTATGGTCAAGATCATTCTCCGGTCAGTCTGAATATGACCCAAGTGTTAATCCACTGGAAGGTGAGTCTGTAGCAGCATCTGAATCTATGGACAGAATCGCTCAAAATATGTTCAATGACTCGGTTGGGCGTTGGTGATTAGTGGTTCATTTGGGTATATTTGCCCTCAGTTTGACAAGTTGTTTCAATTAGTTACTGCATTACAGTGAAATCCATTCCATTTGAAATCCCTGAATCCCTTAAAAGTTATCTGGTAACCTACCAGGATAACCCGGATAAAGGTATTTCTAATTTGGAAAAGTATCTTGCTAGAAGAAGAAATGATGCAGCAGGGTATATGTTGTTATCCTTGCTCTATCATTTATCAGGGGAAAATCTGAAAGCTATAAAGACAGCAACTCAGGCACGCACACTCGCTCCCGGAAGCACTCTACTCGAGAACCTTCACTATTTTTTGTCTCATCCTGATGGATTCGAAGCATGGATTCCCACGGAGTCCTTGCGCCAGTCGAATGGAATCAAAAGAACGGCCAGTCCTGCATACGATATTGCATTAGATCTCGACACCTTAATCTCACGGCTTACACGTGCAAATCAAAAGCGAATTAAAATCAGCGATTCCATGAATGGACAAAAATTCGCTGAGAATTCGCCTGAAGTAGAACAACTTGCAACTCCAACCCTGGCATTGATATTCGAAAAACAGAAGAAATTCGACGAAGCAATCAGAGTATATCAAAAACTGGTCGTTGATCGTCCCTATGATGCCGATAGGTTTAAGGATCAGATTGCGCGATTAGAGAAGATGTTATAGCCCTGTTTGCGCACGAAGCGCCCAAGGGTCAGAATATACAGCTAGAGAAGTGACCCATTTCCTACTCCCCATTTCCTATTTCCTAGCCCTTCACAAACGGATTATTCTTCTTCTCATAACCTATCGTTGTCTCAGGCCCATGACCCGATAAAACTCTAGTGTCATTTGGAAGCGTATAAAGCTGGGTTCTGATGGATTCTGAGAGGGTATTAAAATCTCCCATGGGTAAGTCAGTTCGACCAACCGAGTCACGGAAAAGAGCATCTCCGGAGATAACGGTATTCAGATCAGGCACGTAAAAGGACACGTGCCCGGGTGCGTGTCCGGGAGTGAATAAAGCCTGGATTTTGATACCTGCCAAGGAGAGATGTCCTGGAAGAAGTGGTTCAGGTTTGAACTCAAGTTTAGTGAGTTGAATTCCATAATTGGCTCCCATACGATCGAAGTTATCCCAAAATGGTGTGTCGTCGGGATGCAAATAAGCCTTGATCTTAAACTGTGAACACACTTTTTCAACTCCAAAAATATGATCCAAATGAGCATGTGTCAGTAACACAGCTTCTGGAGTAACATTGTGCTTTTGAAGTAGATCGGTTAGCCACTTAAATTCAGTCACATCAAAATATCCGGGATCTATGAGAAGTGCTTTCCCTTCATTGATGAGTACATATGTGTTTTCCTGAAATGGATTTACAGTAAAAGAATGAATAGTGATCATGGATAGATTTTATTTGCTTCTGGACATAAAAAAAGGGATGCCGTAAAACGACATCCCTAAACAAAAAATGAGAAATAACGTGATTACTTGCGGCCGTATTTTTTGTTGAATTTATCAACACGTCCGGCTGCAGCGATCATACGGTCACTTCCGATGTAAAAGGGATGATTCTTAGAATCAACTTCAGTTTTGTAAACACCATCTTTAACCTTCATGGTGCTACGGGTAACCATAGTGGTACCGTCGCTGAGTTCAACTGTAAGCTCTTTGTAGTCCGGATGTATGCCTTTTTTCATAATATTTGCCTAAGTATTTACTGATCAAGACTCCAAATATACGCCAATAATCCATCTTTTACAAGACCATCCAGAGTGTATTTTCTCAGTATCCGTCTCCGGACAGATATTAATGCATTAGATTAATACCAAGTGCCCTGATTTTGACCAGTGTTTCTTCCCATTCTTGCTGCGGATCAGAATCACTGGTTATAGCACCACCAGCAGAGTACCATAACTGCTGGCCTTTGATGATTGCCGATCGAATGACCACATTGAAATTAAAATCTCCATTCGGCTCAAAGAATCCAATAGCCCCC
>CAZJZI010000031.1:0-30645 GCA_964550435.1 uncultured Chitinophagales bacterium
CAAAGGGATATGATCCTATGAAGATCGTGAAGTTTCTGATGGAATTGGCCTGGCGCGATTATTGGCAGCAACTATGGATTGATCGGGGCAATGAAATTGACCAGGACCTAAAGAGACCACAACCGGGAGTTCGTTCTGCCGGAGTACCCAAAGCTGTCACCGAAGCGAATACCGGAATCGGGGGAATCGATGCTGGCATTGATGAATTATTGGAAACCGGATACATGCACAATCATGTGCGTATGTACACTGCAGCGATAACATGCTCAATTTCGGGCTATCACTGGCGAGATCCGGCAAAGTGGATGTACTATCATTTGCTGGATGGAGATTGGGCAAGTAATGCATTAAGCTGGCAATGGGTAAGTGGGGCAAACTCGGGTAAACAATATGTATCCAATCAGGAAAATGTGAACAAATATACAGGAACAAATCAGCGCGGAACATGGCTGGATGTTTCATATGATGAACTCCCGGGATTAACAACACCCGAAATACTTAAAGAAAAGTCGACATTGAAGCTATCAACACCATTACCAGACTCAGAGGATTTAGTACTGAACTCAGATCTGCCTACCATTTTGCACACAACGTACAATCTGGATCCAAACTGGTTAGAAGAAATTGATGCAAACCGTGTTCTAATTCTGGAACCATCCCATTTTGCAAGATATCCGGTATCACAACATGTGATATCATTTGTTCTGGATTTAGCCAGAACAAACATCCCGAATTTAAAAGTTTATGTGGGGGAATTTGAAGATCTTAAAGTAAAACTGAATGGTAGTTCATCAGAAATCCACTACAAAGAGCACCCATTCTACCGCCATTTCACGGGAGTACAGCACGAACGGGACTGGATGTTCAGTGTGAAAGGTTATTATCCCTCTTTCTTTGCTTTCTGGAACAGGTGCAAGAAAGAGTTAATACATTAAGCGCTACAGTACAGTTATTTAATCAACATCATTGTTCTGGTTTGTGAATAAGAGCCGATTTGAATCCTATACACATAAACACCTGAAGCTAGTGATTGCAGGTTGAACTGGGAATGGTATCTACCTGGACTTAAGGTACTATTCACCAACGTCGCTACTTCTCTACCAAGAATATCGTATACAATCAAATTGACGGGAAGAGTCTCGGCAACATCAAAAGATATCGTCGTCGATGGATTAAATGGATTCGGATAATTTTGATGTAATTGATTCTGTATCGGAATTTCTTTTGAATCCTCAATGATTGAAGTCGCATTAGTACTAGTGAAAGCCGCAAAGATTCCGGTCTCAGATGTCGACACTGTAACGGTGAAGTGTGTTGTATCAACTTGTCCACCCAGTTGTTTCCATCGCTCTTCATTTATATCCCATCTGAAAATTTTAACTCTTTCAAGTTGTTCCTGATTGGTTAGCCCTTTATCAGAGTACCGAATTTTTATGGATGATAGATCTTGAGGATTCGTTTTTTCCAGATCGACTCCGAAAACATTCGACAGCTGAATGGCATCGGGTTCCAAGCCCGATTCGGGAACTGGAAAATCACTTGAAATTACCAATCCACGTTGAAATGAAGATTCAACTGCTTGGGGATTTACGATAAAATCACCCGATGAACTTGAAAGCGATCTGAAAGAGTCTGACTGTGCATCGATATAATTGAAATCTACAAATACTACAACCGGAACCTGATTTGGAGCCATGGCTTCGATTTGGAAGAATCCGGTTAGTGAACTGTCAGATTGAACGGGTAAAAGTAAGCCATCGGCGCCTAATTGTGTATCTACATCTTCTATCAAATCACCCGAAATCAGACTTACCTGGGGTAAATTTTGCGGATTCACGACAGTACGAACGATGGCTTCAAATCCATCCTCTGATAACATTACATCCGGAATAATCGGAAAGATGCCAGTTGCTGTTTGAAGAGTAAGTGTGTCACTATCGGAATCAAGCTGACCTGAAAGCCACTCTACGGTATCATTCAAAGTCAGTGTCTTATTAACCGATAGTTCGATCACATTCGCAGTGGAAATAAAGCGATCATTGTTCTCGGTACCCAGTACGGTTATTTGACCTGTGTCGGATGTGTTACCTTGCTCAATAACACGACCCAAATTGGTGGAAATGTGCATCAAACGTGCATTTGCTATTGGATTTCCATCTCTATCGGCAACGTACAGAACTCGGGTTTGTTTAGGGGTCTGGGTGGTTTCATTGAAGAAAAACATTCGTGACGCGGTACTGTAATTTAAGGCGCCGGGTGCGTTGTTAGGTCCATCAAAGTGGAAAATACCCGGACCTAAATCCCTTTCATTTGGGAGTAGAATCGGCACTTTAATACCACCATATGATTTCTCAAAATTTGACTGTACATGCTCCCATCCACCTTTTCCTCTATTTGCATACTGAAGTGTATTTCTACATCCCTCGGGATAGACATGACTCCAGGACAAATCATTTGAAAGAGCTCCACCTGCGTAATGAGAATCCATAAAACCATATCGATGGTCGGGTGCACAACGTGTTCCGGTGTGGAATTGGTATTCATCATACACGCCCAGTCCATAGTGTCCAAACTCGTGAATGAATGTTCGGTATTCGTAATCATGAGTCAGGTTAAGGTCCGTTTCCGCCCGAACGACCGTGTTCCTCCCATTTTCATCAGATCCAAACCATCTTCTGGGCATAGTAACTTTCATTTCAGCTGCTGGAGCTGCTATTCCGTCAATTTGTGCCACTGCCCACTGAATGTTTGAAGCAAAGTAGCGCGCGTCGACGTTGTCCCAATTAAGCTTATTCACATAAATCGAAACCGTGTCCAGTTTCATCTGCCCGTCACTCACGTTGTATAGATAATCAGAACCCAGACGCAGACTCTGGGTCATTTGTTGAACATACTCCCTGCTTGCCCACCATTCAATCGAAATCGCCAGGTTAAAACCGATCACTGTATGTGTCATACTGGCTCTTTGAATACTTAATTCGTCGTCGATCTCAAGGAAGTTATGTGTCCCACCCGGAGCAATCTGAATATTGTCCAGGGTCATTGTATACATGTTTTTTGTTCTGGCGTTAAGTTTAGCTGTGGGTTTGGTGGCAACAACTTTTCTGACGAGTAACAAGTCCCCGTCGTCCAGACCGAGGCTGTCTCGATTCACATACCCATCGTCATCGGTCGCTATAGAGTCGATAAATGTTTCGGTGAAGATCGGAGGGTTATTGGTAACCTTCGAGAAGCCAAATATTTTATTTTTGATCGGTAGATTGTCAACATCAACGACCAGGATTTTGCGTGCATCACACGCCGAAAATTCGGAAGTATTCCCACTGGCATCAGTCACGGTAGCTGAAATACGTTTATCGCGATCGTACTCTTTGTCACCGCTGGATACAAAACTGACCTGATATTGACCCGATCCAGTAACATCGGTCATTGCGGAAGTAGAACCCAACCAAACTTTTCCGCCTCCATATCCACTCGCATTACATTCATCATTGAGATATACATCGATGGTCAGTGTTTGAGCGGGGGCACCATAAAAATGACCAAAGACCTGAACTATTCCACCCGATGGGTTACCCTCAGCTGTTATTATGGAATCCAGAACCGGATAGTTGATCAGATCGTTTGGACCTTGATCGACGTCAAGGCTGTCGCTCTCATTTACGCCCTCGGCTTCCAGGTCGATACCAAGGCCATCGGTTGCGAATATGCTGTTTTTCCTGATTGTGATTCCTCGGGTTGTGGACTCAGCTACGAATACACCACTTCCACCAACATGACCTATAATGTTTGATTCCAGTTCATCATCTCCTCCGATAAAGGCAGTGTTGCCTGATATCTGAATTCCGTCACCAGTTAATCGAAATGGTGATGGAGTGACTGTGGGATCAGTAGCATCACCAATCAGATTCCCTCGGATGAGGGTTTCGTTGGAGTCTACAGAGATCCCAATTTTTCCACCAACGATAATATTGCCTCGACCAGTTCCTGGAACCTCAGTTGCGCCACCAATACCGTTATTTGCACCTCCCTGGATCTTGACTCCAGCTTGCGAATTGCTAAATACTTCAGAACTATCGGGCATTAATCCAAACCAGTTACCAATAATTACTGTTTGGCTAGCACTTTCACTTAACACCCCGAAATTATTACCAACTATTATATTACTGTGTTCGGGTGATTCTCCGCCAATCATTGTACCAATTCCCTCGTTGACACTAATTCCTGAGTTGCCATTCCCGACTCTTGATCCAATTGGATCTGTCCCAATGTAATTTCCTCTGATGGTTATATCATCAGTTCTCACCATGATGGCACTATTACCAAATCCATTAATTGCCAGACCCTCAATTAGTGAACCGGAGCTTTCCGCTTCGAAAGAGAAGCCATTTGGTATTAAGTTGAACCCGGAAACGATTACAGAGGGAGGGGGTAATGAATTGGACTCAGATACCTTTGACCCAGACCCCAACCTTGTACTGATGATAGTGCTTTTCTCAATAGGCGGCAGCGTGGAGATTAATTCAATCGTATGTGGTGCTGCCCCTTGAATTTCAAACTCTATATTTGGCTCCCAGCCCTCGGCATTTACTTCCTGAATGGCTGCTCGAAGGGTACATTCCGGAACGTCCTCACCAGCAACTTCAATATTGTTACCAGTATCACAATGTCCGTCACCAGGCTCTGCCGACTCGGCGTCACCTATAGAGTTCACTTTGTCGGGCGTGACTCTGACCACAATAGAGACACCACCTGTCTCTCGAGTGTCTTCTTGACAATTACCCTCTTCCGATCCGACATCTTCCCCAACCCATTGTATAATAATTCTGGTCTCTCCGGGAGTTTCGTTGGCTACAATTGTAAACTCTACACTAACTCCTTCAGCCTGTTCTGGAGTAACCGAAAAGAGTGACTCATTCTCGATGGAGTCGACCCATACAGTCGCAGAACAAGATCCCGGATCAGTAACTCGAAATGTTGTTTCTTCCCCAACTTTTACTTTAACCAATCTTGGATAATCGTGAGCATATACATCAGATACCCACATAATGACAATCAAAATTGACCCAAATACGACAAAACCCGGATACTTTCTCATTACACCCTCCATAATTAATATTATGAGATAGACGTAAGTAAAAGTTATTTAGTTATATATGCAAGGTTTTATTAATTATTTAATGCGAGAGCTTTTAATATGGAG
Source organism: uncultured Chitinophagales bacterium (assembly GCA_964550435.1). GTDB lineage: Bacteria > Bacteroidota > Rhodothermia > Balneolales > HLUCCA01 > UBA11400. The sequence goes on from CAZJZI010000031.1 coordinate 5,204, forward strand.
TCTGTTCGCTAATTCATATTTCTTTTGAAAATCCGCCAACAGGTTCGGTTTCGAATCGTTCTCCGAAACCGGAAATCAGCGGCCGACCTTTTGCGATTGCAGCTTGAACCTGAGGAAGTTTTAGCGAATCAATATGGTCTGCCTGCGATTCCCACACTTCTGTAATCCAAATGGCGTTTTCGTCGGATGGATCCCTGGCAATGATGTAACTTTTACAACCAGGCATCTGACGGATACCATCATCCAGAATGGCAATGAGTTCGTCACGTTTGCCCGGATGAGCAATCATTTTTCCGATGATTCCGTACATGTTAATAATCCGTAATTACTGCTTCTGAAGCCAGTGGGCGATCTTTTTGGAGGCGTGCAGCCTCCTGCTCGGCACCTCTCATAACCCGAAGCGCATTGAGTCCGGCTATTTTCCGTAGTTCATCCTCTGTGTAACCACGATACAGGAGCTCAGCAAACAAATCGGGATATGTACTTACATCTTTCAAGCCCTCAGGGAGTAATGAAATTCCATCATAGTCCCCTCCAATGCCAATGTAATCGACGCCGATGCGGTTTTTAATGTGATCAATATGATCAGCCACGGTTTCAAGCGTAGCAACCGGTGCCGGATTCTCGGCATCCCATTGACGCATCAATTCGGAAACTTTGTCTGGCTGACCAGTGTAGTAATAATCGAGTCTGGCTCGCTCGGCATTTCTGTCACTGATGTGCTGGTGAAGCTCTTCTTTGATGAAAGCCGGGATATAGGTGACCATCACAATTCCTCCGTTCGTTTTAAGCATATCGAGAACATCATCAGGAACATTTCTTGGATGATTGTTCAATGCCATGGCAGATGAGTGTGAAAATATCACCGGTGCTGTGGATACTTTCAAAGCATCTCTCATGGTCTCAGCCGAAACGTGAGATAAATCGACGAGCATACCTAACCAGTTCATTTCTCGAATCACCTCTTCACCAAATCCCGTAAGCCCTCCATGTTTTGGATCGTCTGTGGCTGCATCGGCCCAGTCCAGGGTTCGTGCATGGGTAATTGTCATGTATCTGGCTCCCAGCTCGTACATCTGACGAAGAACTTGTAGTGAATTTCCAATTGATTGTCCGCCCTCCATGCCGATCAGTGAGGCTATCTTACCGCTTTCAAAGACACGCTCAATATCATCGGCCGTCAAGGCTATTTCAAAATGATCCGGGAAAGCGTCGATTAACCTGTAGACAAAATCGATTTGCTCCAGAGTCATTTGAACGGACTCACTTTCAGGAACATTTGTAGGAACGTAAACTGACCAAAACTGTCCACCAACCCGTCCGGCTCTCATTCTTGGAATATCGGTGTGCATTGGTCGCTCAAGCAGGGATGTATCGTTGAAGTCAATTTGGCTCAATTTATATTTTGCCCGGCTTCGGTACTGAATAGGAACATCATTGTGGCCATCAATCAATGGAACAGATTCAAGTATTCGAGTGGCTTGCTCGAGAAACGGAGCTCTGTTTGCTGCGTTGCTACCAGGATAGTTTTGATTGTTTTGAGCAGCAATATCAGTACTGATAAGCACTAGAAAAACTACTATCGGGAGAATATATAGATTTATTGCAATAATTCTATATGATTTAAATCGTACTAAGTTTGACATCATATACACCTAAAAAATTGAAATTTAGAACCAAACTAGCTCAAACAGGGCTTATTTGATTAAACGCACGTGCACAAAGTAATCAATCCTGTCAAACGAACCACACAATTTTCGAAATTTGACAATTACGATTTCGGATCAGGCATCCAGTTCTGAGAGTTCAAGCCATCTAAGTTCTTTTTCGTCGAGCTCTTGTTGAAGCCTGGAGTGTTCGGACGAGAGCTCCTGAAGCTGAGCATAATTCAGAGTTCCGGTACTCATTTTGACCTCTAGTTCGGATTTTTTGACTTCTAAATCGGCAATCTCTTTTTCCAGCTTCTGATATTCCTTGCGTTCTTTGAAACTCAGTCCCTTTTTATTCATTGGTTCCGAAACAGAAATAGAATCGGCGACTTTTTTTTCAATAGACGAATTCTTTTTCGAACGTTCGATCAATTCAGACTTCTCCTCTTTTTGGAGTTCCCTCCATTCGGCATAGGTACCATTGAAATCACGAATCTGTCCATCGCCTTCAAAGATAAAATAATGCTGAACCAGTTTGTCCATGAAGAATCTGTCGTGTGAAACTATGATTAAACAACCCGGGAAATCGAGCAGAAACTCCTCAAGTTTTTGCATGGTAATAAGATCCAGATCGTTGGTTGGTTCATCTAAAATCAGGAAATTCGGATTACTGATGAGTACCATCATGAGTCCCAATCTACGTTTCTCGCCACCGCTTAATTTAGACACCGGAGTGTACTGCATGGCAGAAGGGAACATGAAGTGCTCCAGAAATTGAGAAGCTGTGATACGTTTGCCGTCAGATAGTTGTATCACTTCAGCAACCTCCTTCAAAATATCGATTACGCGTTTCGACTCGTCAACTTTAATACCTTGTTGTCGGTAGTGTCCGAATACGATAGTGCTTCCGGTTTCAATCTCACCACTGTCTGGAGGTAATTGTCCGGTCAAAATATTCAGAAAGGTACTTTTCCCGGCGCCGTTTCGTCCGATAACACCAATTCGTTCTCCTTTCGAAAACGAATACGAAAACCTATCCAAAATCCTATTCTGGTCGAAAGACTTATTGACGCCTTTGAGCTCTACTATCTTATTGCCCATCCGGGTCATATTGACTTCCAAACGGACTTCGCCGGTATCATTCTTTCTTTTTGCACGATCTTCAGTATCGTAAAAGGCATCAATTCGTGATTTAGACTTCGTGGTACGTGCTTTTGGTGCACGTCGCATCCACTCTAATTCTTTTTTGTACAACTGGACCGCTTTGTGTGACTCTACCTGTTCAATTTCCTGGCGTTCGGCTTTGCGTAGAAGGTATAAACTGTAGTTTCCGTCATGGTGGTAAAGTATTCCACCGTCAATTTCCAGGATATGATTGCACACACGATCCAGGAAATACCTGTCGTGAGTTATCATCAGAAGTGTAACGTTTGAAGTAGCCAGGAACTGCTCCAGCCACTCAATCATGTCCACATCGAGGTGGTTCGTAGGTTCATCCAGCAAAAGTAAATCCGGACTCTCCAACAGGACAAATGCCAAAGCCACGCGTTTTCGTTCTCCTCCGGACAAGGTGCCGATCTTTTGATCAAGGTTATGGATATCGAGTTTGCCCAGAATCTGAGTCATACGTTGTTCATAATCCCAGGCATCTGCAGCATCCATTGCTGCCAGGGCTTTTTCGAAGGCCGCGTGTGTCTGGTCGTTGTAAGACCGCTCCTGATCCGTCACGGCCTTTTCATACGCACGAATTACTTCAACAACATCGCTATGTCCATGACTGATATAATCACGAATAGACATTGAAGAATCTAACCTTGGTTCTTGCTCGAGAAATCCAATAGTAATGCCATTTCGAATCATTACCTGACCGGAATCTGCGGTTTCTGCGCCTGATAATACTTTCAGTAACGTTGATTTACCCGTCCCATTAGGGGCAACCAGTGCCGTTTTGTCGCCCTTACTAATCCCGAATGTCAAATTTTCGAACAACGTCTTAAGTCCGAAGCTTTTTGAAAGTTGTTCTACCGATAAATAGGTCATAAATGGTTGTATTAAATTCTGGTGCCAAATATACCGTTTTTTCGGGTGTACCTTATTGATAGTAGAATTATATTAGGGCGGAAAACAGAGAACAGAGAATAGTTCAATACTCATATCTCACAACTCATAACCCATAACGCCGCTTGCGGCCAAGTAACGGCACACGTGCCACATAACCCATAACACAGCTTAAATGGATTTAAAGGTAACTGGAGTAGTACAAGACATTTTACAGGAAGTATCCGGACAAGGAAAAAACGGAACCTGGAGGAAACGAGAATTTATTCTCGAAACTCAAGAACAGTATCCAAAAAAGATTTGTATTGTTCAGTGGGGTGATGAGATCGATGCCGTGAATCTGAAACAGGGAGAGCAAATCACGGCTTCAATCGATGTCCAAAGCCGTGAGTACAACGGACGTTGGTATACCGATGTTAAAGCCTGGAAAGTTGAGCGTCAGGCAGGTAACGGCACTGAGGCACCGGGACCAGATTTCAACGACATGCCTGAGCCTCCACAGTTTGACGAAGATGACCTGCCGTTTTGAATCAGGTCACTCAATCATTGCCTGATACAACAACGTACGGATTTTAGCGTGTATATCTGATCCAGTTGCGGGAATCAACTGGGTCATGAACACAACAACCAGCTTGTCCTGTGGACTTACCCAATACGTAGAATGGTAAGCACCTCCCCAACCATAATCACCAACAGATCCAGGTGTACCACGAGCTCCTACATCCAGCAGGACATCAAAGGCTAAGCTAATTCCTTGTCCCGGGTTGAAATCTATATCATTTAGATGGTTTACGGTCATCAACTCAACAGATTTTGGACTAAGTATACGCACACCATCAAGTTCCCCTCCGTTTAAGAGCATTTGAAGGAATCTCGTATAATCTTGAGCGGTTGACACGAGTCCGGCACCACCTGACTCGGCTTTTCGTGGACCATCAACATAATGTCCCTGACCAATCATAATCCCACCGTCAGGTGTTCTGGATATGGTTTTTTCGGGTGTAGCTGAATACACGGTTGCAAGGCGATTGATTTTGTCATCAGGCACAAAGAAATGGGTATCTGTCATTCGTAATGGATCCAGGATGCGTTCTTTCAGAAAATTACCCAATGTTTGTCCGGTAATTTCTTCAATAACTGCCCCAAGAATGTCGGTTGCATACCCATAAACGAATCTTTCGCCGGGCTGAGCGTCCATCGGTAGTGCAGCCATTCTTCGAACCACCTCCCTAACAGGTTCGTCGCGGTGTGCAAAATACCATCCCTGGATGTCGGCTTCTTTCCAGATATCTGAGGCAGGTCCATAACCATACCCGATTCCGGCAGTATGTGTGAGTAAATCACGTATGGTAATGCGACGTTGTGCATCCACTATTTCATATCCATCAGACTCGTTTCTTACAGCCACCGTCATCTTATCAAATTCGGGTAAAAACATGCTAACTGGATTGTTGAGTAATAATTCTCCTTCTTCCTGAAGAATCATTATTCCAACACTAACAATAGCTTTGGTCTGAGATGCAATACGGAACATATCATCGAATTCCATTAAATCGCCGGACTCAACATCACGATATCCGGATTTGTGATTTACCAGTGATTTCCCATCCCGAAGCACCAGCAGCACGCCTCCTGAAATCCGTTGTGATTCAGCATACGAGTCGAGCATATTCGTTAGCCGCTCCAGACGTTCCTGGGAAAATCCTGCATCTGTAGGAGATACCGTTTCAAAAGACTGAGCTGAAACACTTACTACAAGGCCAATGATAATAATCAGTGTAAGTAGAATTTTTTTTGAGGACTGATAATTCATGATACTGTCACATTTGGTTAAAATTCTTATGCAATTGAATATAATTGATTTATTTACAATTGTTTTATAATGATTTACGCTTATCTCAATCCATTAAGGGTTACACCAAAGTTTAATGAAGGGCATGAACTGACGAATGTCATTTTTTATCGGAGTTCGAAGTCTTAAACTACTTTCGGGCGAGTTTCTGACATATTCATTACAACCAATGATATATGAATAAAACACAGAGTTCGCAAAGCTTTTGAACAAAAAATGAGATTTGGAGGAATCATGTCGTCAGAGAAATTAATCATTGATGCCAATGAAGCGGTTGCACGAGTCGCTTATCAACTTAACGAAGTAATTGCTATTTATCCTATTACCCCGTCTTCTGCGATGGGGGAACTGTCAGATACAATGGCAGCGGCTAAACATAAAAACATCTATGGAGATATTCCTTCTGTAGTTGAAATGCAGAGTGAGGGTGGGGCTGCAGGTGCAGTTCATGGATCACTTCAGAATGGGGCACTCACAACAACCTTTACGGCATCTCAGGGATTACTTCTCATGATCCCGAACATGTACAAAATGGCGGGAGAACTGACGTCTATGGTCATGCATGTTGCAGCCCGATCGTTAGCGGCATCGTCCTTGTCGATATTCTGTGATCATAGTGACGTGATGGCGACACGAGCTACTGGATTTTCATTATTATGCTCGAATTCGGTTCAAGAAGCTATGGATTTCGCAGTTATTGCCCAGGCAGCCACGCTGAATTCACGGATTCCAATGTTGCACTTCTTTGACGGATTTCGGACATCACACGAATTAATGGATGTAAAAGACATTCCAGTCAATGTTTTAAAAGCGATGATACCTGAGAGTCTGGTTCGAGCGCATCAAAGAAGGGCTTTGTCTCCAGATCGACCATTTATTAGGGGAACTGCACAGAATCCGGATGTGTATTTCCAGGCTCGAGAAGCTGTGAATCCATATTACAAGGCATGTCCCGAGCATGTGCGCATGGCAATGTCGCAATTTGGGAGCCTGACCGGCCGAAATTATGATCTTGTAGAGTATTATGGTGATCCTGAAGCCGAAAGAGTCATTATAATGATGGGATCGGGAGCCGAAACTGTAAAAGAAACGATCGATTATCTTACAGAACAAGGTGAGAAAACAGGATTAGTCATTGTACGGTTATACCGACCACTCCCGGCTGGTGATCTGCTTGATAAACTACCAGCTACGGTTAAAAAAATTACCGTACTAGACCGAACAAAAGAACCTGGATCATTAGGCGAGCCGTTGTATCAGGACGTAGTTACGGCTATACATGAAAGTCAGGATTCTGGTAAATGTCCGTTATTGTTTGAACCTAAAATTATTGGTGGTCGTTACGGACTCTCATCCAAAGAGTTCACACCAGCAATGGTTAAAGGTATTTATGATGAAATGAGTAAATCGAAACCCAAAAACCATTTCACAATCGGGATTCAGGATGATGTTTCTGGAAGTAGTCTTGAGTACGACGCCAGTCTTGATATTGAGCCGAAAGAAGTCTTTCGTGCCTTGTTTTATGGATTAGGATCTGATGGTACAGTATCAGCTAACAAAAACTCAATTAAGATCATTGGTGAACACACGAAGTATCATACCCAGGGATATTTCGTGTATGATAGCAAAAAGTCGGGATCGATGACGACATCACATTTAAGATTCAGTCCTAAGCCAATTCGCTCGGCTTACTTGATTGGAAAAGCCAATCTTGTGGCCTGTCATCAGCCACAATTCCTGGATAAGTTCGACATGTTGTCTCACATTCGTCCGGAGGGGATCTTTCTGATCAATCACCCCACCTCTCCCGAGAATGTGTGGAAATCATTGCCTGCATCGGTGCGGAACCAGATCCGTACCCATGACCTCAAGTTGTATGCCATCGATGCTGAATCGGTGGCGCGGGAAGCCGGGATGGGAAACCGCATCAACACCGTGATGCAGGCATGCTTTTTCGCAATCGCGGATGTACTGCCGAAGGAAGAAGCCATTAAAGCAATCAAATCAGGAATTCGGAAAACCTACGGAAAACGAGGTGAGAATATTATCAAAATGAACTTCCTTGCAGTTGATAGCGCAGTGGACCATTTGCATCGAATTCATATTGAGCAAGAAGATGAAAGCAACGATATATCGTTAGAGGTAGTTGACTATTATCGCGACGCAGATGATTTTGTAAATCATGTTACGCGCACAATTATCGAGGGAAATGGCGATTCTTTGCCTGTGAGCCTGCTTCCAGCCGATGGAACATACCCAAGTGGTACAGCTCGTTTCGAAAAACGTTGTATCGCCAACGAAATACCGGTGTGGGAACCAGACATTTGTATTCAGTGTGGGAAGTGCGCAATGGTATGTCCCCATGCTGTAATCCGCATCAATGCATTTGACGAAAAAATGTTAGTAGATGCCCCTGCCGGATTCAAATCCATCGGGGCAAAAGGCAAAGAGTTTTCTGATAGGACAGCCTATACGATTCAGGTTTCTCCAGAAGACTGTACCGGTTGCACTCTATGTGTGGAAGTATGTCCGGCCAAAGATAAAACCAATCAGTCACGAAAAGCTTTGAACATGGCAGCCGTTGCGCCGCTAATGATCGAGCAATCAGAGAATTTCAGATGGTTTGAATCCTTACCAGAAATTGACCGGACCCTGGTTCGAACAGACTCTGTGAAGGGATCTCAGTTCCTGAAACCGATGTTCGAATTCTCCGGTGCTTGCGCTGGATGCGGTGAAACTCCGTATATCAAACTGGCGACGCAGTTATTCGGAGATCGTATGTTGGTTGCCAACGCAACGGGATGCTCATCTATCTACGGTGGAAACCTGCCCACGACTCCTTGGTCACGGAACAAAGCTGGTCGTGGTCCAGCCTGGAGCAACTCGTTATTTGAAGATAACGCGGAGTTTGGTCTTGGATACCGACTGGCGGCTGATCAAAAACTTGGTCAGGCTCAAGCGTTGCTCAGAGCATTGGAGACCGAAATTGGATCCGTTCTGGTCAATGCCCTACTTGACAATCCACAACAAACTGAAGCTGAATTCCTTCGTCAACGTGTACTACTGGATGAATTAAATTCCACCATTGAAGGAGCTTTAAAGAAACACACCTCCGGAGACACTCATGATCTGTTAACTCGTTTACAGGGCATAAGTGAACACTTGGTCCATAGATCTGTATGGATCGTGGGGGGAGACGGTTGGGCATACGATATTGGATATGGTGGACTCGACCACGTTCTGGCTTCCGGACGAAACGTAAACATTTTGGTCCTTGATACCGAAGTGTACTCGAACACGGGTGGACAAATGTCTAAAGCTACTCCTCTTGGAGCCATTGCAAAATTCGCTGCAGGTGGAAAGCCTAATCCGAAGAAAGACCTGGCGTTGTTAGCGCTGACCTATGGAAATGTCTACGTCGCCCGAATAGCAATGGGAGCCAACGACACCCAGACGGTAAAAGCGTTTACCGAGGCAGAACAGTTTAATGGTCCATCTCTGATCATTGCCTACAGTCACTGTATAGCTCATGGATACGATCTCAAAAATGGACTCACTCAGCAGAAATTAGCTGTAGATACCGGATACTGGCCTTTATTCCGATTTAATCCGGATAGAATCGCTGAAGGAAAGAGTCCATTCCAGCTTGACTCAAAAGCTCCATCGGTACCGTTTAAAACATATGCATATAACGAAACACGGTATCAAATGCTTTCTGCCATAGATCCAAAAGCAGCTGAAAAAGCAATGATCCAAGCCCAACAAGCTGTTCATGACCGTTGGAAATGGTATGAGCACATGGGACATCTTTTCGAGCCAAAGCAAAATGAATCACAAAATGAAACGGCGCACTAGTCGACTAAATGAGGCAAAACCAAGAAATTTCGGAGGAAAACTATGAATTTATCGACCAAATACATGGGATTACATCTAAATAATCCCTTTGTGCCATCAGCATCACCATTATCAACTTCAGTAGACCAAGTCTTACGTCTTGAGGATGCCGGTGCAGCTGCTGTAGTGTTGTACTCATTGTTCGAAGAACAAATCAATCATCAGGTTGAACGTGTAGATCATTATCTGACGACGTATAGCGAAAGTTATGCCGAAGCCCTGAGTTACTTTCCGGAGCCCGAAGCGTTCAACAATCTGTATGCGGAGCAGTATCTGGAACACATTGCAGCTCTTAAGCGCTCAGTCGGAATACCTATTATTGCGAGTCTGAACGGTGTTTCTGAAGGAGGTTGGCTGTCATATGCACAAAAGATGGAAGAAGCAGGAGCAGATGCCATTGAATTAAATATCTATTATCTGGCATCAGATCCAGCACTTTCGGGACGTGAAGTCGAACGAATGTATTTAGACGATATCAAACGTGTGAAGAAAAGCGTTCGGATTCCTGTTGCGGTGAAAGTGGGACCATATTTTAGCTCGTTTGCGAACATGGCCATAGAAATGGATCAAGCCGGAGCGGACGCACTGGTACTTTTCAACCGATTTTATCAACCCGACATCGACCTGGAACTCATGGAAGTCAAACCTTCCCTTGTACTGAGTTCAAATTATGAAAAACGATTACCTATGCGTTGGCTGGCGATTCTTCATGGTCAAATTCGGGCTAGTATGGCGGCAACGACTGGAATCCACTCGGCTGAAGATGCAGTTAAAATGTTACTTTGTGGTGCAGATGTAACAATGGTAGCATCAGTACTGCTGCGCAAAGGGATAGATTATCTGGGTGAAATGGTCGACGACCTTGAATCATGGATGGTAGAACATGAATACGAGTCGGTAGAGCAGCTCAAAGGAAGCATGAGCCTGCGTCATGTGGCAGAACCTGCGGCATTTGAACGGGCAAATTACCTCAAGATCCTGCAACAATGGTGATGATGATCAGACCGTAAATTACTCTGTATCCAAAGCCAGTTTTACATGCTCCAGGTGATGGCGACAATGCCATGCGTAGAGTCCAAGTACTTCAATCAGGCGATAATCAAGCTTGTTTTCAGGATGATAGTACGTCTTGTTCCAATCCTCTTCGTCCATTGAATCCATTAGCCAGACCCAGCGACCATGTACGCCATCAAGCATTAGTAGTGAAAGCTCAAGCGGAGCTTCATCTGCATCAGGTAAGGATGCCCATCCGTTTTGGGAGTATGGTTTAATAGTCGGATGATCTTCAGTGAGCGCGAGTTTAAAACGCATAAACGCATTCATATGACTATCGGCGCAGTGCGAAATCACCTGTCGCACTGTCCATCCGTCCGGGCGATACGACTTCTCGAAGTCCTCATCGTCGAGGTCAAGTACAAGTTCTGCAAGTTGCTCGGGGAAGTCATCGATAATCTCAATCAGTTCATCGATTTCAGTCATTTCGACACGTTTTGAGTGATCATAACGTCCGACAGGATACTTTAAATGCTCATCGCTCATGGCATTACTCCGATTGGTTTACATGAATTGAGTTGTGGTAATGTACTCAGAAATATGATTCAAAAGTCACGAAAATGACAAACACGCTTTAATTTTGATATTTTTTTGACGACAACTAAGTCGAGTGTTCTAAACAACTAAAAGCTAGTTATTTAGCAAAAAAATATTTTCAAAATAGTGATGCAAATACTTGTAAATCTTCTTACCTTGTGTCGACCCCTAAAATTCACATACTTTCACAATTTAATGATCTCAAGATCAATATGAAAAATCTTTCCTTAGTACTTGTTGCTCTACTTGTTGTAACCTTTACTCATGCTTGCTCTGGTACCACCGAACAGGCTGATACCACAGCAACTGAAACAACTACAACTGATTCTACCTGGACTGAAGAAGTTCCAGCTGATTCAACTGTATCTGACTCTACAGTTACTGTAGCTGACACTACAGCTGCTGCCGGAAACTAATCTTTCCGTTGTTGTAGGGTAGGTGGCGGGATGGGAAATCGGTTATCTGTAATAACCTGATGCGACACTTACGTAAAATTAAAGCCGGTGGATGTTCATCATTCATCGGCTTTTTTGTTTTTCCCTGCAAATAATCTTCAACTTTTTTAAATTGTTGGACTTTCTTCCCATTTAACTCACCTCGTTCACGATCTATGAGTAAAAACCTAGCGCCCTTAGCGTTCGTGCTTGCTCTACGATTCCAACAACCCACAACCCACTTTCCACTTCCTATTACCTAAATTATATGAAACCCATTTTAACCCTCCTAATTCTAGTTCTCTTTGTAGCTGCGTGTGAAAAACCAGCTCAGGATGCAGAAATGATGTCAGTAGAAACTACAGAAGTTTCCATTCCTGATGGTTGGGATTCTTTCGGTGAACCGATCAATGCAGATAATGCCGTTCAAATCAGTTCTGTAGTTGATGAGTTTATCATGGATGAACAGAAAAATTTCAAAATATCAGGTACACTGGTGAATGTTTGCCAGAGTAAAGGATGCTGGACAACACTCTCTACCGATGATGGTCGAATGATTAAGATTACCTTTGCTGATTATGGATTCTTTTTACCAACGGATGCAGCAGGTCGGGAAATCATTGCTGAAGGTGTTGGGTTCAAAAAGGTGACTACCGTAGATGAACAACGTCATCACCTCGAAGATGCTGGCGCAAGTGCGGATGAAATTGCTGCCATAACCGAAGAAAAGGTTGAATATGCATTCGAAGCTACCGGAGTTATTTTAAAAACCAATGTTGGTGGATAAGTCTTTCGACGATTAACTGATGAGGAGAAGAGGTTAGCGTATTTCAAATTCTAACCCCTTCTCCCTTCTCCCTTATCTAATTTCCATAGTTACCACGCTTCTCGTGGTAATTACATAGAACTTCATTAATTTGATTCAGTGTTGTGTTGTGTTGTGATAATCTGAATTAATCGCGTTTTAAACAGGATGAAAGTTCTTTCCCGATATTTACTAATCCTATGTCTTATTTACGCGGGAGATACGTACGCCCAAACGATGTATCAGATCACAAACTACACACCGAACGAACTTCAAAGCGGGAATCAGAACTGGGATATCGCAAGTGGAGATGGAAGTCAGATTTTTGTAGCAAATAACTACGGATTACTGGTTATTGATAATTCGGGTGTCCGGCTTTATCCATCACCTACCCAGACAATCGTACGTTCTGTAGCATGGATTAATAATCGAATCTACACCGGTACTTTTGAAGATTTTGGTTACTGGCAAAAAGACTCCTTCGGTCGCTTATCGTACACCAGTCTGGTTCCACTTCTGGAGGGTGATCCAATGCGAAACGATGAAATCTGGCGCATCGTGGAACAAAATGGCATTATATACTTTCACAGCTTTGGGTCTATATATGCCTACAACGGTGACAAAGTCACACGTGTAACCACTCCAGGGTCAATGATGTTGCTACATGAAGCCGAAAATGAGATTTTCACTCAGCAAATCGGAGGATCCGCATTCGCTTTAGTAAATGGTGAATTCGTAGAACTACGTGGCTCACAATCTCTGTCAGATGAAGAGGTTAAAGATGTAGTCAAAATCAACGGCAAACTAATTATTGGTACTTCATCAGGGATATATACCTACTCAAACGATAGTCTTTCGGTGTTTGAAGTAAGTAATTACAATGAACTGGTCGCCAGTAAAATCAATGCTATGGTTGCTGTTAATGATCAACTGATTGTCGGGACTATTCTACAAGGTCTGTTTGTATACAACATGAACGGGAACCTGATCAAGAACATTAATACGACCACCAATCTACAGAACAATACGATTCTTTCGTTGCATTCTGATGCTGAAGGTAATTTGTGGGTTGGTATGGACAAAGGCCTTGATTACATAGATTTATATTCATCTATTGTTACTTACCGTGATCCTGGTTCCGCTTTAGGAAGTGTCTATACCGCGGCACTTTTTAATGACGAGCTCTATGTAGGGACTAATCAGGGAATCTTCAAGTTTCGGAAAGATCAAACCGGTAATTTTGTGGATCAGGAGTTGGTAAGTGGATCTCAGGGTCAGGTTTGGTTTCTGGAAGTGTTCGACGAAAATCTGTACGCAGGACTTAATGATGGAACCTTTGTATTGAACAATGGGATACTTGAGAGAGTAGGTTCAATCGATGGTGCATATACGCTGAAACCACTGACAAACACGACTGAACCGATGTTACTTCAGACAACGTACAATGATTTGGTGGTTTATAAACAGTCAGACGATGGGATCTGGCGTCAGGACTATCTATTGCAAGACTTTTACATGCCTTCGCGGTTTCTGGAAATTGACCACCTAGGGAATATTTGGTTAGGACATGCGGTAAAAGGAATCTACAGGCTCCAACCTGACCGTGATTTCATGAGAATTGAGTCAGTAACTCAGGCAGACACATCGATGGGCATTATGGTTACTGGCAACAAAGTATTCAAATTGGATAATCGAATTATTGTGCCCCAAGGGGAGGATTTATATCAATATGATGCAATCAGCGGGCAATTTATTCCATACACCGATCTGGACGAACTATTTACCACCCCCGGAAGTGTCTCCTCTATCATTTCTGCGGGAAATCGCACTTATTGGGTCATCAAAAAACAGGAAGTTCTACTCGTTGAGGTGTATTTTGATGCTGTACAACTCATGTATCGTTTTTTACCACTGCAGTATGATTTCAGTATGGTAGAAGGTTATGAGAACATTGTAAAGTTAGATGATGACAACTATCTGGCAGGACTTGACGATGGATTTGCGACGATAAATCTCTCACAGGTTCGACGAGACTCAACATCTGGAAGTACTATTCAATTAAGATCAATCCAGGTTACCAATCAGCAGGAGCAAATCAGAAATCTGAATATAAATAACAGTGAGTTTCTTGAATTACCATTCAATCAAAACTCCATCACGTTTACCTGGAATACCGATCAAATGGTTGGCAGCAGATTGTTTGTTCAGCATAAATTAGCAGGAAGTGATACCACCTGGAGTAGCTGGCAGGCAATAAATAGCATTTCATATCCACGTCTGCTACCTGGAGAATATCAATTTAAACTCAGGGCTCTAACTTCAGGGGGACAATTACTTGAATTACCTGCGTTTCAGTTTGAAATACGTCAACCGTGGTATTTGACAAGTTATGCGTATATACTCTACGTCATCATCGCTTTGTCGTTGGTATTGGCCATTCGAATCTATATTTCCCGTCGCCGCTGGAGAACCTTGGGTAAAGAACTTGAAGCCCGTCACGAAAAAATGCTGATGGAAAAAGAAATCAGTGAAAAAGAAATCATCAAACTGACGAACGATAAACTACAGGCTGAAATTGAGCATAAATCAGCTCAATTGGCAACAAATACGATGGCTATTGTCCGTAAAAACGAACTTCTACAGTCCATCAAGTCAGAGATACAAAAGCAGAAGGCAGATCTTGGTGACCGACTGCCCCGGAAGTACTACAATCAACTGGTTACTATGATCGACAGAGGGCTTCAGGACGAAAAAGAATGGGAAGACTTTGAACAACTGTATGATCAGGCACACGGAGACTTCTTCAAACGATTGAAAGCCGATTATCCTCAGTTAACTCCGAGTGATTTAAGATTGTGTGCATATCTTCGTATGAATTTGTCCTCCAAAGAAATTGCGCCACTGCTAAGCATCTCCGTTCGAGGAGTCGAAGAACGTCGATACCGACTACGCAAGCGATTGAACCTTTCAACTGACACTAATCTCACTGAGATGATTATGACGTACTAAAAGAGAAAAGAGATGAGTTAACTCAAGTGAGCTTATTAATAGCCTGCTCCGATTCAAACCAATCGAAATAAGTCACGGCGCCTTTTGTACCTTCATCTATGAGTAATGACTGGGTTTCCCGGGATAGATTGAAATCTGTAGCTCCCACGTTTAACGTGTTTATATAAAGTGTCCTTTGCCAGTCATCGCTGTGGAGGTGGACATGTTCCTGCACGTTCATCAAGGCTGTCATGAGGGCTTTCGCATAGGTTGGAAACGTCTTAATAGCCTTCCCTTTTGGGGTTTCATTGTATCTAAACAACGCAATTTCGTCCAGCTTATCGAGTCTGAGCCCCAATGTTTGCTTGTTGTACACATACGGGCTACGGTCTGGGAACTTTGAAAAAAACCTGGAATTCTCTTCATCATAGTAGTTGGTAAACCGTGCAGCATATTGTTGATCATCATCAGAAATGTACTTTAACCGATCAAAGAGCTTAACCGGATAATTCAGTATCACTCCGCCGTCAACGTAGACTTCTCCTTTTGAACCAAGTCTTCTTGCCGCAAAGAAAAGGGGAATCGACATACTAATCCTGACCGCTTCAACCAATGGCATATCAGCATGGCGTTCGTGCGAAAACACCTCTGCGTATCCAGTTGAAAGATTAGTGCCAATAACGAACAAATCAGCCCTACCGGACGATTTTAAGTCGCCAAAGGTCGCGTTTTTGTCCCCAAGTTTGTTTTCTATGAGTTCACCGCACCATTCCATGAAAAAGTCACCTTTATTCCAGCCAAATTCCCTCCAAAGTCGGCGAAAATCCCGGACAAATCCGAAACTGTTATCCATAAATTTGCTGAATGAGGTCGACGAAATAATATCACGTTGCTCATCGACCGTATATCCAAGTGCGAAAATTAGGGCATTAATGGCTCCAGCGCTTGTTCCTCCAACGCGTACAATCCTGCCGAGGTGACCACGGGATTCCAGTTCCTTCATGGCTCCGATATACGCAATGCCTTTTACACCACCGCCCTCGAAAACCAGGTTTGTAAATTGAGACGCAGACATGCAAAGAGAATAAATAATAACAGTTATAACTTCAAGCAGAAATTGACTAGGATATTTAGGGGGAGTGGGGAGTGAAATTCCTGTTAATCGAACCTCGAGTCCTTCTTGTACTTCGTGTACACTGCACACAACACGCATATTCTATAAGAAATACGTAGTTCATAATATTCTGTTATTATTATATATATGTAAATAATAAGTGGTATTGACGTAGTTGTGTAGTAGTACCATAAAAGCGCTTCCAATGACGTGAAGTATTTTTATTGGGTTCAAGAAATTGGACTTCCATCATTCAAAGTTTCATATTGGTCTAGCAAGCCTGAAAAACCCGCATTTGTGTGTGTAACGCGTCAAACAACTGTTTGCCGTGTATAAACGTTAACAGGATGTAGTAAGTGTTCAGGCAGAACATAAAGCTGAGAGACAACTGCCATTTCCTGCATTCCAAAATGATGTGTAGTGATGTTAAATAGTTCGCCTAGTCATTGGTTTCTATGGAATCTATTCCGCCAGTTGATCACTGGTGTAGCCGTCGTACTGTTGTTCAGCGCATGCGCTAGTGGTCAGTCTGATTCCCAAGCAACTACATCAAACGAACTTCCGACCATCGACTCGCCCGAAATGAAAGCGTTCACCGATGATCTGAAGCAACGCACATTTCAGTACTTCTGGGATGTAGTGGATGAACCCACCTGGCAGACCGATGATCGCCACCCGACCAAGAATTTTACCAGCATTGCAGCTACTGGATTCGCACTGCCAGCATATATAATCGGTGCAGAGAATGGATACGTTACGCGTGAAGCGGCCGCAGAGCGTACGTTGAATGTACTTGAGTGGTTATGGAATTCACCACAGGGTCCGGATACAGAGGGGATGACCGGATATCGAGGATTCTATTATCATTTTCTTAACTATGGAAGCGGTTCACGGTACAAAAACGTTGAATTGTCAACCATAGATACGACGCTTTTGTTTGGTGGTATCCTGACTTCTCAGAGCTATTTCGATGCAGAGAATCCAACTGAATCCAGCATTCGCGAACTTGCCGATTCTCTGTATTTTCGAATTGAATGGCCATGGGCAATGGATGGAAAGGAAACGGTCTCAATGGGCTGGCATCCGGAAACGGGTTTTATCGAGGCGCAATGGAGGGGGTACAATGAGGCGATGATTTTACTTGTGTTAGGGATGGGGTCGCCAACCCATCCATTGCCCGATAATGCATGGGAAATCTGGACATCTACCTACAACTGGGCGGAATATTATGGATACGAACACGTCAATTTCGGTCCACTTTTTGGGCACCAATACTCACAGATGTTTATCGACTTCCGAGGGATAAACGACAACTATATGTCGGAAAAAGGGATCGATTACTTTGAAAACTCACGCCGTGCTACACTATCGAACCGAGCTTATGCTATCGATAATCCGACCGGATTCAAGGGTTATAGCGAGAATATTTGGGGTTTGACAGCCAGCGATGGTCCATTCAATGAAATGCGTCGGTACAACGGCAAAAATATCCAGGTCCATACTTATTCGGCCCGTGGAGCGGCCGCCGATTATCTGAACGATGATGGGACAATTGTTCCGACCGCAGCCGGCGGTTCCATACCATTTGCCCCGGAAGAGACATTACACGCACTTTACAGCATGAAACAACAGTTTGGAGACAGATTGTATCAGCAATATGGATTCCTTGATTCGTTCAACCTGACCTGGCACGAAGAGGGCTGGTTTAATCCCGATTACATCGGAATCGATCAGGGACCAATTCTGATACAACTCGAGAATTATGAGTCCGGACTGATTTGGGATCTGTTTAGTAAAAATCCACACGTCGTCAGAGGGCTGAAACGTGCCGGATTCAGTGGTGGATGGCTGGATGAGCTATAAAAAGAGTATATCACTACCTAAAAACCAAGGTAAACCTATGAAAACAACACCAAACACACACAATGATCATCCACAGGGAATAAGTGGATTTCTTATGTGGACAAAAGCCAGCGTGATGCGGCTTTGTTTAACATTGGTTGCAGTGCTATTGATTGGCACCGTTTCAGCCATGGCACAACAAACCGTTCGGGGAACTGTAGTCGATTCAGAAATCGGAGATCCGTTACCGGGCGTCAATGTCGTTATTAAAGGTACATTGAAAGGTATGGCAACCGATATTGACGGACGCTTTGAACTGACACTGGCTAGCGGCGAATCCATTCTGGTTTTTTCATTTACCGGATTCGAAACTCAAGAAATTGATGTAACTGGTCGTACCGAGCTACTGGTTGAACTCGTGCCAGCCGACCTGTATCTGGATGAACTTGTCGTAATCGGTTATGGTGCGGTCAGGAAACGAGACCTCACAGGTGCCGTGTCGTCGGTTAGATCCGGTGATATTGGAAAGACGACATCACTCAACGCCGAGCAGGCACTTCAGGGAAGAGTCAGCGGACTCACCATTACCACCACATCCGGTGCTCCGGGTGCATCGGCAGCTGTTCGAATTCGTGGTGTCGGTACGTTCAACAACGCCTCACCGATCTATGTTGTCGATGGTGTCATTCTGGACGACATTTCATTCCTGAATTCGGCCGACATCCAGTCGATGGAGGTCCTCAAGGATGCATCTGCAACTGCAATCTACGGTTCACGCGGAGCAAACGGTGTAATTTTGGTCACGACTCGTACTGGATCAGCCTCAATGGATCGTCCAGTTGTGAATGTTTCCACAGAATATGGATTTCAACAGGTCGAAAGAACCATAGACCTGCTAGACGGACGTCAATTCGCGATCATCTCAAACGAAATCCGATCAGGCACCTATAATAACGTCGACGCGGTACCCAACACCGACTGGCAAGACCTCATATTTGATATAGCTCCGATACAGACCTATCAGGTTTCCGTGGCGGGATCAAGTGATAAATCCGATTATTACGCCAGCATCGGTTACTACAATCAGCAAGGTATCATTGACCGATCCAGCTTTGAGCGACTCACTCTGAAGCTCAACAACACCTATCGAATCAGCAGTAAATTCAAGCTCGGCAATAATCTGACCTTCGCTCCATACACCCAGACTGTGGCACCTAACGTGGTTTTTGCCGCATACCGTGCACAACCGGTACTTGCACCCTACTACGATGATGGAAGCTTTGGTGTGGTTTACAACGTTGGTAATCCGCTGGCGAGCCTGGCCTATTCCAATAACGAAAACTCCGGTGTCCGCGTAGTTGGTAACCTGTTTGCAGAGATACTGCTGAACAATGAGTGGTTGATTCGGAGCAGCTTCGGGACCGATGCAGCGTTGAACCGTGGACGTAGTTTCACTCCGGCATACACGATTTTCAATCCGGATGGATCTCCATCGCAGCAACAAAACGAGTTCAATGACCTGAGTAAGGCACAAGGCACCAACTACACCTGGCTGTTCGAGCAGACAGTGAACTGGAGCAAGCAACTGGAACGTCACAGTATTAATGCTGTCGTCGGATTTACTACACAACAGACTAGATCAGAAGACTTCCGACTTGCAGGACAAAACATCCTCCGTGACGGACGCGACTTCTGGTACGTACTTCCAAACTACATCATCGACGAAGCAAACAACATCAACATGCTGAACTCGATCTACAACGGAGTTGATGCGGGACAGTACTATAATATGATGTCGTTCCTTGGTCGTGTGGTATACAGTTATGATGATACCTACCTCACTACCCTTACTCTTCGTCGAGACGGATCTTCAAAATTTGACGAAGACAATCGATGGGGCTACTTCCCGTCCATTGCATTTGGATGGAATATGCATAACGAGTCATTCATGGACGGCGTGGATCTATTCACAGACGTGAAACTGCGTGCCAGCTGGGGACAGATCGGTAACGAGAAAATCGCGTATTTTGACCGTTTTTCAAGAGTTAATTCAGGACTTTTAGCCATTTTTGGCAATCCGGATGCACCATATGTTGCCGGAACCTACGGCAAGTCAGGTAACGCCGATCTGAAATGGGAAACTACAACTCAGACCGATATTGGGCTTGAATTTGGTATGTTTGAGCGTCGTTTGAGCGGAGAAATCGACTTTTTTAACCGCGTAACCGACGACATTCTAGTTGAATTGGCTACTCCTGGTCATCTTGGAAACGGGCAAGGACAACGTGTCCGTTACAACGCCGCCTCCATTCTGAACCGTGGTATTGAATTCTCGCTGAAATGGGAAGATCGGATTTCAGATCTGAACTATGCCATTGGAGTTCTTGGAAATACCATCCATAATGAAGTTCAGGCCATTGGAGGTAACAGTGGTGTGGATTCTACTCTCATAGGCGGATTCCTGGCAAACGGACAATCCGTAACGTTGACCACTATTGGAAAACCAATCGGAGCATTCTATGGCTACGTGACGGATGGTGTATTCCAGAACCAGGCCGATCTGGACTCATATCCACATCTGCCACAAGCTGGAATCGGAGATCTGAAGTTTAAAGATATAAACGAGGATGGAGTTATCAACGGTAATGATCGTACCTATTTAGGATCACCAATACCCGATTTTGTTTACGGTATAAACGTAGATCTGAACTGGCGTGGATGGGACTTCTCATTGGGTTTACAGGGTGTTTACGGCAACAAACTATTTAACGGTAAGAATGTCGTGCGTCCTGATCCATACAACTTCGAAGCACATGTTTGGGATCGCTGGACGGGTGAGGGAACCAGTAACAGTGAACCACGACCATCTTTTGGTGGATACAACTTCCTGCCATCAGACCGATTCATTCACGATGGCTCCTACTTGCGAGTCAGAACGTTAATAGTTGGTTATACGCTACCGAGTCAGGTAGCAAGCCGAGTCGGCATGACCAACGCGCGCTTTTATCTAAAAGCAAACAACCTGTACACACTCACTTCTTATTCGGGATACACACCTGAAATCGGAAGTGGTGATGTTCTTTCAAGTGGAATTGACAACGGTGTTTATCCGATTCCGCGCGTGATAACCATTGGATTCAACACATCATTTTGAGGTAATACTATGAAAGCAAAGAAATTCTTAACCATTGCAACGCTTACGTTTACATTGGTAGGCTGTACAGACTTTCTGAGTGTGAATCCACAAAGTGAACTCACTCAGGAAGCGTTCCCGCAGTCGGCTAGTGATGCCTTGCTGGCCACCAATGCGGTGTATACTTCGCTCAGAAACTGGCACTACCATTCGGGTGGATTCCCCATTTTGGACATTATGTCGGATGATGCTCACAAAGGAAGTAATCCGAATGATGGTGCATCAACTGTGGGTCCGTATGATAACTTCACTCACAACACTACAGGTGACGGACTAAACCGCTGGTGGACCACACTCTATCAGGGTATCCGACACGCAAACGTAGTGCTTGAGAAGGTACCAGCGATTCAAATGGACAATATTCTGAAAACCCGTTACCTCGCAGAAGCACATTTCCTTCGTGGATTGTACTACTTCGACCTGGTTCGAGCGTTCGGTGGAGTTCCGATAGTAACTACATCAGAGCCCGATTTACGCGTACCGCGGTCCAGTGAAAACGACGTTTATGACCTGATCATAACAGATTTGATGACAGCCATCGAAGGACTTCCACTGAAGGGTCAGTATGGTGACAATGACCTTGGTCGGGCAACCCGCGGGGCTGCACAAGCTCTGCTGGCACGGGTCTACTTGTTCCGTGGCGACTTCACCAATGCTGAAGTCTATGCCTTGAACGTAATCAATTCCGGTGAATATGGACTGGAAGCTAATTTTATTGATGCGAACGGAGAAGCTGGTGAGCACGGTATTGAATCAGTATTTGAAATCGGAGCTGTTTCTACTGAAGCCTACATTGGTAACCAATACGCCAACACACAAGGCGTTCGTGGTAATCCAAACCGTGGGTGGGGATTCAATCGCCCATCTATTGACCTGCGCAATGCCTTTGGGACAAACGATCCAAGACGTCAGGGCACCATTATTGAGCTTGGTGATGTTATTGATGGTGTCGTGATAGCTGGTGATAGCAGTACTCCTGATCAGCTACGTGATGCCCAGGGCAATCTACTTGAAATAGAGAGCTACAACCGCAAAGTCTGGATTGCGGGATTGTCAACTACAACCCAATTTGGTCATAACCGACGATTGATCCGCTACTCTGATGTGCTTTTGATGGCTGCTGAAGCCATGAACGAAAACGGAAAATCTGCTCAGGCTCTTCAATACCTGAACCAGGTTCGTCAACGTGCCCGTCAAGGTAATCCGAATATCCTTCCAGACATCACTACCACCAATCAGGCGCAATTACGCGACATCATCATGAATGAACGTCGAGTTGAGCTTGCATTAGAAGGACACCGTTTCTGGGATTTGGTCCGAACAGGCCGAGCAGCCGATGTACTTGGTCCACGCGGATTCATCCCCGGAAAACACGAACTACTTCCGATTCCACAAAGCGAAATTGATTTGTCCCAGGGTACCCTGGAGCAAAATCCGAACTGGTAACACAGAAACTTCCCAAAACAATCAAAACCAAAGCCCAAAAGCTATGAAACAATCCATAACACGTCGCATATTGACGATGGCCATGCTCGCGCTGGTCGTATTCACTTATGCTTGTAGCGAAGACGGTCCACAAGACCTGAACATCGTATCTATGACAATCGGCGGTGCTGACCTCAACGGAGCTGTTGCTCCAGGTGATGTTGCCACCAACGCTTCAATCACAGTAACATTCAATACCAACATTAATCCAACGACAGCTACCACTTCTAACATAACCCTCACTCAGGACTATGATGGAGCAAACATTCCTTTGAATGTTTCTGCAAGTGGAGCTACACTCACAATCACCCCACAAAACGAACTTGGTGGTGGAATTCTATACCGTCTTGAACTCAAAGCCGGTCTGTTGAACGACGACGATCAGCCATTGGCCAATACTTCACGTACCTTCACAACAGCTGGTACCTTCATGCCAGCCGGAGCAGTTGCGCACTTTCCAATGAATGGCAATGCCAACGACCAGGCAGGTAGTTACAGTCCATCGGCAAACGGTATCGTTGACATAACCTTCGTAAGCCGTGGTAGCGGACAAGCTGCTTCCTTCAACGGAACCACATCCATTATCGAGATTCCGAATGGTGATCAGCTTATCAATACCAATGACTTCACACTCAGTTTCTGGGTGAAAGTAAACTCTGATGTACCGAACAACCGTGGCCATTTCGTAATGGGTCTCGGCGCGTTCTATGGTCTTCAGTTTGAAGTATTTGGTGGCTATGATGGTGCCAAATTTGCCATCCGTCATGGACTTGCAAACGGCGAGACAGCTGCTGAAGACATGTGGTTCCCTGCCGGAGCTACAGATGCTTCCAATGGTGGATGGATGGGTTGGGAGTATGCCCGATCGTTGACACCAGAGCAAATGCAGGCATTGCTAAAAGACAACTGGCTGCACGTAACACTCGTTCACAACGGTGCTGCTCGTAAAACCACCTTGTACTACAACGGTGAGCGTATGAAAACCACGAACTTCAACTTATGGCCAGAAGGTGATGCAAAACGCACTGTTACAGGTCTGAAGTGGGCTGGACAAGCACCTGACGTAGTTAACGAATTCGCATTTGGATTCATTCAATCACGTGCGGGAACCATGTGGGACAACGAGCCTTGGGGTGGATATGATTTCCCTGGTTCTAACCACTTCAAAGGTGAACTCGACGAGATCAAGTTCTATCACAAAGTACTCACTGAGACCGAAATCCGGTTGATGTACGAGTCAGAGCGATAAGATCACACACAACGACCGGGCAGGGGTTGACCTCCCCTTGCCCGGTTTCTATTTTCAACAGTCAACATCTGCCTCAATACACGCTCCGCTGAATCCCCGGGCAACATCGTTGCCCCAGACGCAGTTATTCTCATGACGAAAACCCGAATCACCCCATTTACATACGTCCTGGTCCTCCTGGTCGCACTGGTAATCTCGGCCTGCAAAGGCGAGACCACACCCGAGCCGACTGGAAACTTCCAGCTACTTCGGGTTACCGCCGCGGGAAAAACCCTATCCACTACACAGTCCACCAACGACGTGGCCGTGAGCGGAACCATCGTCATTGAATTCAGCGATCCGGTCGACTCGACCAAAGCCCGAACCGCAATCACCCTTCAGAATCTGGAGAACTCTGAAACGGTGAATGTTACCATGCGATTCCCTAACGACGGTCGGTCCGTTGTGCTGGAACCTGCCACCGAACTCGAGTATCTGACTAATTACCGTCTCACACTCGCCAATACACTCACATCCCGAACCGGAGTCACCTTCCCCGGAATATCGTACGCTCTTCGAACCGAAAACGGACGCCTGTTGCTCTCCGAGGCCACCCTGAACGGCACTTCCATCCTCGGATCGTCACCGGTACGCAATGTGCCGTACGACACCCTTCGCTTCGTATTGCGTTTTTCCCAGCCACTCGATCCGAACGACTTCGCACGGCACTTCTCGCTGTCGCCGTCGCTCGGCGTATCCGCCGAGCTCGGCGCCGACCAACGGTCGGTGACGATCACCGCGACCGAACCGGCCGATTACTACGCCCGATATACGGTCTCGGTCAGCCGCGCGCTGGAGTCGGCAGATGGATTCACGTTCACAGGCTACAACCGGCTGTTCCAGACCGGACTCGATCCGCGTCCGAAGCGCCCGCTTCTCAGCGATGAGCAGCTACTCGACGAGGTGCAGCGCGCAACCTTTAAATACTTCTGGGACTTCGGACATCCAGTGAGCGGGCTTGCCCGCGAACGCAATTCGAGCGGTGAGACGGTGACCATCGGTGGCAGTGGATTCGGACTCATGTCTATACTCGTGGGCATCGAACGAGGATTCATCTCGCGAGGGCAAGGCATCGAGCGCCTGACCAAAATCACAAACTTTCTCAAAAACGCAGACCGGTTTCATGGTGTGTGGCCGCACTGGATGAATGGATCCACCGGACGCACGATCCCGTTCAGTACCAACGACAATGGCGCCGATCTGGTCGAGACATCCTTTATGGCCCAGGGACTCATCACCGTCCGACAGTA
>CAZJZI010000032.1:0-30235 GCA_964550435.1 uncultured Chitinophagales bacterium
CGGTTGAGCGGTTGAGCGGTTGAGCGGTTGAGCGGTTGAGCGGTTGAGCGGTTGAATTTAGTACGTTCTACAATTCTGTTTTCGCTCAGCTTCGCCTCACGATGTGCGGCACTAGACTTCGCACCTTACGGTGCTTGTGTACTGCCTCCCATTCTGTTTTCATTCGGCGTGGCCTCATGATTTACGTCCAAAGACTGCGTGCTTACAGCACTTGTGTTTGGACTTCAATTCTGTTTTCTGTTTTCTGTTTAAAAATTGTACTATGATGGAGAATATCTGAATAATTGATCAATATAGTTGAATCGATTGGCACTGAAATGAGTTTTGATGTAAACCAGTTGAAAGTTGAACCGATTTCTGAAAATGCTGTGTGTATTTCGGGGCCGGAGGTTATTTCAATCGAGTTGCATCAGTTTTTGTTGGGTGTACGTGAGCGGATGCGCGTAGCTGAGTTTCCTGAAATCTTTCAGGTTGTTCCCGCCTACCACACCATCACGATTATTCTGAAAGGGTCGGTTTCATCGATTGAATTTGTGGAGAGCCTGCGGAGATGGATAAACACCGTTGACCTGATCTCTAACAGTGATGTACATGCTCGCCGCTCCCCGCTCACTGCTCCCTCTACTTCCCACTCCCCACTCCCTACTACCCATACAATCCATGTTAGATATGGCGGAGAACACGGCCCAGATCTGGAAGATTTTGCCAGGGCTAAGGGTCTATCTCCGCGAGAAGTCATTGACCTTCACACCTCGGTTGAGTATTACGTGTATATGATCGGATTCACAGCCGGATTTCCATATCTGGGTGGATTACCCAACCAACTTCATCATCCACGAAGGGATCAGCCTCGAGTGCGTGTTCCGGCTGGAAGCGTCGGAATCGGAGGCGCGCAGACTGGGGTTTATCCGCACGAAGCTCCAGGTGGGTGGCATCTGATTGGTCGGACAGATAGGAAACTTTTTGAGGCCGATCGTGAGCAACCTGCGCTGATAAAACCAGGCGATCGAGTGCGCTTTATGGAGGTGTCCAATGATTGAAATCATCCAGCCTGGCATTCAAAGTAGTATACAGGACACCCGTCCGCGACGCGGACTAGAGCACGGTGTCCCGCAAGGCGGTGCCGCCGACACCCACTCCGCCCAACTCGCCAACATCATCCTGGAACAGGATCCCCACCTGCCCGTTCTCGAGATACCCAGTAGTCCGTTCGCGATCCGTTTCCATCACCCTGCCCGGATTTCCCTCACCGGCGGTGGGATGCTTTGGCATATCTCCACCGCCCCCGACGCGCCCCCTGCCTACAACCTCACCGACCCCGGCGACGATCGTACCCTGCACCTGGCCACCTGGCGCAGCCACCACATTCCCGCGGGCACCATACTCACAGGCCGGCCGTCCCGGCCGGGCTTCCGTGCGTACCTGGGCATCGACTCGGGATTCTCCGGACAACTATGGCTCAACAGCCACAGCACCGAACTTAGACTCGACGCTGGTGGATCCAAACGCGCCATCCAAAGAGGAGACCTGTTGCACCCAAACATACCAAATTCATCAGACAATTCGCCCAAAAAACGGTCCAAATGGCAGATAAGTCGTGATTTCATGTCTTATCTGCATCAAGATCTGATTCGCATCTTCCCGGCTCCAGAATCCGATTGGTTCTCCGAAGATTCCCTCTACTCGCTCACAGCCCACTCCTGGATCATCTCGCGCGATTCAAATCGGATGGGCATCCGGCTACTTCCCGGCTCCGAGTCCACTCTGAAATCACCAGACCTGAATCTCATTTCAACAGTGGTTCTGCCGGGAACCATACAGGTCACACCTTCCGGACCCATCATCCTCGGTCCCGATGCCCAGACCTCCGGCGGATACCCACGCATCGCTCAGGTCTGCCAACTCGATCAGCGCATTATGGCACAAAAAAGCCCCGGCGAAAGCATCCAATTTGAATGGATTACTCTCGCCGAGGCTATAAAGGTTGAACAGCTAAATTCTGAAGAGTTAAAAAGACTTCAACAGGCTATCATTTTTCAGTAAACGGAATTGAAGACCAAACACAAGTGCTGAAAGCACGAAGTCTTTGGTCACAAATCATGAGGCGAAGCCGATTGAAAACTGAAAACGGCCCTACGGTAGGGAGTGGGTAGTAGGAAATAGGTAGTTGGTTGATAAAGAACCTACTCCCTACTTCCCACTTCCTACTACCTTTTTTCTGTTCTCAGTTCTCAGTTCTCGCTGGGTGGCCAGCAAGCTGGCCGACCCGCTACTTAAAAGCATTTGCCTGCATGAACGCCTCGCCATGCTCTGGCTGCAGGTGTTTCATGAAGTAGTGCATGCGGATTTTATTGTAATGTTGTCCGTGTGCACCCCGGATCCCGTGGCGATTGTCCGGATAAAACATCACATCGAACATTTTGTCCGCCTTGACTAAGGCGTCGATTAGCATGATGCTGTTCTGTGGATGCACGTTGTTGTCGATGGTTCCATGAACGATGAGCAACTTCCCTTTCAGGTTGTCGGCGTACTTCATGGCAGATCCCTCGTCGTATCCGCTAAGGTTGTTCTGTGGAGTATCCATGTAACGCTCGGTGTAAATGGTATCGTAGCTTCTCCAGTCGGTTACAGGTGCACCCGAAACTCCGGCATGAAACAGATCTGGATAACGAAGCATCAACAATGCAGTCGCATATCCACCGTATGAGTGACCAAACACGCCTACACGGGAACCATCTGCATATTCCAGCTTAGTTACTTCCTTGATAGCCTGGGCATAATCATCGATTTCGTAAGTACCTAGTTTCTTGTAGTGCATGGTGGCGAATGCTTTACCACGATTTCCACCACCGCGATAATTGGTGCGAACGACAATGAATCCAAGTTGAGCCATTCGCTGATAGGCATCCGCATTTTTGTAGGAATTGTTTGCATCCATTCCCTCTGGACCACCATAAAGTGGCAACAGAACCGGATATTTCTTAGTTGGATCAAAGTCCACCGGCTTGTACACCAATGCAGTCAGATCAGTAACCCCATCAGCCGCTTTGAAATTCATGACTTCAGGTTTTTGGAGTCCATGAGCGACCACATTTGAGGTGTCGGAAGTCATCAATTCACGAACCATACGTCCATTAGCGCGGTACAACGTTGCACTTGGGGCCGCATCGAACGATGAGTACATATCGACATAAAACGAAGCCGCTTCATTCATGCTTATGGTATGGCTTCCAGGCTGTTCTGTCATTTTTTTCAGATTACGTCCATTCATATCAACAACATAGAAATAGGTCTCCATCCCCTGATTCTCGTTCGCGGTGAAGTACACTTTTTTGCCTTTTTCATCGACGTTTATGATGCTGGCAACCGGCCATTCACCACTGGTAATCTGAGTGATTAACCTTCCATCAAAACTATAATGATAGATATGATTGAATCCACTTACTTCAGAGGTCCAGATAAACGTCTGGTTGTCGTTCAACTGGATGAAATTGTCGTGCAGGTTGATGTATGCATCCTCGCGCTCCTCCAGAATGGTACGAACGGTGTTGTTAGTAAGGCTATAAGCAAGTAGTTCGATTTGATTTTGCTGACGATTCAGGCGTCGGAAGGTCAGTTCACTTCCATCACGGCGCCAGATCGGACGAACGATGTAGGTGTCTGAGTTACTGTTTGCAGGAACTTCAACACGATCGCCGGAATTCAAATCCACAATGAAAAGCTTCAACGTCGGATTCGTCTCGCCCGCTTTTGGATAGCGCATGAGTTCTAGTCCCGTTTCGAAGGTAAGTTCGTGGATCACAGGATACTGATGCACATCCATTTCGTTATACTGGAGGTAGGCAATCTTGGAATTATCTGGTGAGTACCAATAAGCTTCGCGCTGGTAGAACTCCTCTGGATATACCCAGCTCGGACGACCGTTCATGCGCTCTTCGCTGCCGTCGAACGTGATCTGCTTCTCTTCACGAGTCTGCGTGTTCACAGTGAATAGATCGTATCCTTTTACATAGGTAAATGTAGTATAATCATTGGAGTAGGTACCGTTCCAAAGTTGGGAAGCCTCCATATTACGCATCAGCTCGTCGGTGTAAGGGGCGCGTTCGACCTCAGGTTTGAACAACTGGCGAAGTACACGGGTGTCAAGATGAAATACGTAGTCAGTATTATCGACTGTAAAGAAAATGGCTTTATTATCCATCACAAACCGGAACTGCGAGAATGGAAGACCGTTGACGGACTGGCCAGTAGCCTGATTGAATCCGGAAATAACTGCCTGTTTCTGGGCATCCGTAAACAGCGGACTACGGCGTCCGTTAGCTGGATTAACACGGAAAAATTCTGTCTCACCACTGGAATTTTTCTCCGACTCCATATATCCCATGTCCAATGGCAACCAGTTCAAGCGAGCGGCTCCCTCCATTCCAACGAATCCACGTTCGCCCATGGTGTTATAAAGCTCCAGTCCGGTCAATTGGGCAAACATTGATGTTGAGGTCGTGGCGACGATGGCCAGAGCCATTAAAAGTATTCTCGTTCGTTTCATAAATCTATTGTTTGGATACATAATTCACATCATCGTGGCAATATAGTGCATTGTAGGGCAAGACCTAAAATCAAAAAACGTAAATCATTATATCGGTAAACGGAGAACAGAAAACAGTAAACCGAATTGAAGACCAAACACAAGTGGTGAAACCATGCAGTCTTTGGTCGCAAATCATGAGGCGAAGCCGAGTGAAAACGGCAATTCAGTGGGTAGTGGGGAGTGGGAAGTAGGTAATGGACTGCTCCCTGCTCCCTGCTTACTGATATACTGTTCTCCGTTTTCTGTTCTCTGTTTTCCGTTTACTGACACATTTATCTTGCAGTCAGGTGGTATTCATCGTATATTTGCTGCTCTTAATTATTTGGCTCTGCCAAATGGTTCGGGACTGTAGCTCAGTCGGTAGAGCAATGGACTGAAAATCCATGTGTCGGCGGTTCGATTCCGCCCGGTCCCACGAGAATATAAGCCTTTGATGTTTAAGCAGTTAGCTTGGCGTCAGAGGCTTTTTTATTGTATTCAGACTTTAGTCACGCTCTATGTCGTTTAAATTCATGATAAATTTCCTATGACTATTAAATAATAGTTTCAATTTGTTGATTTAGTGAGCATCTTTAGTATGCATAAACTCCCATCAAATAAAGGCTTGTATCATGGAAATCTTAGTCATTGCATTTAAAGTTATTGTCGGGCTTAGTATCCTGAACGTGTGGTTAATCCGATCAAAAAAATCTACGGACTGGAGAGGCGGAGAAGCCAAAAATATCACGGAGGAGTTCCGGGTATATGGACTACCTGATTGGATGGTCTGGATTGTTGGCTCACTTAAAGTTGCCCTGGCAGTATTACTGTTAGCTTCAATCTATTACCCTCAATTTACTGATATTGCAGCCTATGGAATCGCATTCTTGATGTCAGGCGCCGTACTTATGCATCTCAAAATCGGTGATCCGATCAAGAAATCGTTTCCCGCTTTTTCATTTTTAGTGCTGTCACTCGCTATCGTATTTTTGTAAGATTTCTATCTCATTAACGAGTATAATGCGTACGTGATCCACGCATTGAGTAGCAAAAAGACCAAAGACGGTGCCGTTTGAGCAAGGCTGTCTTTTATCTTTATGCGTACAGCAAAGGCGACTAACATCATAATAGTTAGTCCCAATGCGGAAACTATCCCAAGCCACAATATGAAGAAACCGGCCATAAGACCAACGGATCCGAGTAGTTGAAATAGTCCCGTTAGCTTTCTCTGGATCTCGGATAAACCAAACCGTTTGAACTCTTCATTCATGAACCTAGAGTTTAAAGATTGAAGTCCGTAAAACAGAAAGAAGAGTGAGTTGAGAATGATAATTGCTTGCAGAGCAGAACTCAATGAAGTAGGGTTTTAAAACGTTTTGTCCGTTATAGTTACGGCACAGATTGTTTAGACTGGTATCTTTATGATACCACTTAGTGTATCGGATTACAATAAAGCTTTTGAACCCGTTTTCGTTCAGGTCGAACGAAATGATTTATCTCTGTAATCGCTAACGTGGTCAACGTATGTAACACATTGATGCTTAAACAGTTGATTTAAGGTCTGTTTAGATCAAATATTGAATTCGACCTGGCTAAAAGATGAAGTCTGACAATTCATTCATCTCTCGTATTTTGACCCATGCCTAAATTTTACTTTATTTTTTGGTTTCTGGTAGCTAGTGTAGTACTGTTTTTGTACGCGCAACCTATTGCTGTGGATGAGATTAGTGAATTTAATTCATCGGATTTAGTGTACGTGTATCAAGATAGAACCCCGCATCTTGATGTACCGCCCAGAGACGATTCGAATTTGACGGGATCGGAGTTTGTCTCGAAATACTTCGATGCATCTCAAGAAAAACGGGAGGATGCGATTATTTCTGAGGTAACATCCGGAAATATCCCCGATTTTTTTCGGAATCTGGTTGGTATCAGCGCCAATACAACTCTGGACACTGCCGACTACTCCCTGACTTATTTTGTTACTCCGGACTATCTGTCTGTCGGATCAGACACAGACCAATTTCTTGCCCCTCTGAGTCCAATCTCCGCTCAACTCATTGCCGACAGCCTCGGAGCCATGTTGCCTACACGCGTTATGGTAGACCAGATTTGGGCTGCCGCAGACCTTAAACTCGAACCCCAGCCTATTGCTCCATCCGATACAATGACGTCACTGTCGGTGATGCGGATTCATGATCGTATGGTGTTCGATCAACGGTCAGAGTATTTGGGCGAATTCCCTTTGGAATCTCTGGCGGCGGGACATAAAAAGGATGTCATCCTGTCCAACAAGATCTTTGACCACCCAAAAGCTCCCCGAGTTGTGATCTACGGGTGGCATCAGGCCGACGGGTCCCCGATTCAACCTGCCTATAACGGACACGCAGCATGGTATGCAGACTACAGCCACGGGATTCGTTTGGTATCCCGTAAAGCTGTGCTCAATGGTAACCTAGTTGATTTAATGGAAATCCTCTGTGATGAACATCTTCATAAGTTAATTAGTGACGAAGGCCCGATTTGTCGTGCCTATCCGAGAAATTAAGACACCTAGACCGAAGACTAATTATTGTGTCCTCAACTATTTTTGTACGTAAATCCAACTGTACCAACTCAATATTATGTTGATTATCAACCCCATCTGAAGTATGTAAATTCAGATATTTACGTTTTTTTATCGATTGCCTAATGTATAATTTAATGATGTCCATTAGTTGAGTACTCTTTAATCGATCAAAATTGCGTTTAATACTTTGCATTTTCATCTGTGCAGTGATGCTCGGCATCAACAACAGTACAACCGCCCAATCTTTTGGCGAGCTCAACCTTCGTGTAGAACTACCAGATATTCGTGTATCTCAAACAACTGGACCACAGAATCGGTATAGAAGACAAACTCCTCAAAGCGTTGCATCCAAAGAAATTAGACCGATACTGATATCTCTGGAATCCTTATCTGGACACACTCGCTCAGATGATAATAGGATACAAAACCTGGATCAAACTGGTCTGCAATTCGAACCCAGGCTCATAGGAGTTGTGTCTGGACAAAAGGTCAGGGTAGTAAACTCCGACCCGGTCTACCATAATGTTTTTAGCCTTTCGTCGGTTAAGCGGTTCGATATTGGTCGGCGCCCAAGTGGTGAATATGCCGATGTCGTGTTCGATAAAACAGGCGTGGTTCAGGTTTTCTGCGATATCCATCCCCACATGTCAGCCACAATTGTGGTACTTCCTGAAACAACGTTCAAATGGGAAGTTGCTCAAGAAGATTCGGATATTGTGATTTCAAATCTACCCAATGGGACTTATCGAGTTACCGTTTATTCTCCTGGATTTGAATCCATCTCGAGGCAAGTTCAAATCGAAAATGGTAAGAGAACTGATCTCGGAAATATCTCACTGGAGGCTTCTTGATGACGCGAATCAGGTTTACACTTTGGTCAAAAATGATGGGCAGCATGGTTGGACTTGTTTTAGTCACACTCATCGTGGTCTTGATCAGTGTAAGTCAACTTCTTGATAACCGTATTCGTCAGGATATCACTCGAAATTTTGAAGAGACCGGCCGGCTATTCGAACGGATTCAGGAAATTCGATTTCGTTTACTCTACCAAACCGCGATTTTGCTGGCTGATGTCCCCATGTTGAAAGGCGCTATCAGCACCGGAGACCAGGAAACAGTCACCCAGATCATTCAAAATGGACTAACACCGCTTCTTGACTTCGATCCCATCCTTCCTGACTCATTGCTTACTGAAGATTACTTTTATAACCAGGACTCGCTTGGTGTTCTGCTCGTTCTGGACAAGAATGGGTATCCACTCGGACAGCTAGGAAGCCTCCCGCTACCAACACATTCACTTGCCGACCGACCTGGAATTCAGGAGGCATTGTCTGGTGTGTATCCCGATCGCATCTTCATTTGGGAACAAAACAACAGGTTCTTCAACGTGGTAACCGTCCCGATTTGGCTCGGAAATGAATTACTTGGGACGCTTTCTTACGGATACCCAATTCGTCAAGTTGAGGCTGAGCAGCTCGCCATCGATACCGGCAGTGAAGTTACTTACTTCGTAAACAACTCGATTCTCGTTTCTTCGATGAAATTGGATTCAATAGATAAAAATGAGTTCTCAAAAGGTGTCTATAATGCCACTTTTGAGGTTTTGAGCACAAAAGAAGCCGTCATAAACCAGATCGATATAGGCGCTGATCCCTGGATCGTTTATGTTTCTTCCATGTTGCCAGTGGATGCGTCCCAGGCTGGTATTCCAGGTTTTTATGCCGTAGCCAGAAGATTAGATGTCGAATTGAATCCATTGAGAGAGCTTCAGCGATTGATTTACATATTTGGGATTTTCGCAATTTTCGCTGCAGCCGGAGTTGGACTGTTTTTGACATCCAGAATCAATCGACCCATTCATTTGCTCATCGATGGCATCCGAAGAATTGAAGATGGTGACTATAGCAAAGATGTACCTGTTGTGACGAATGATGAATTGAGTATCCTTACTCAAACGTTTAACCGGCTAGTGACCAATCTTCGAGAACGCCTATTGATGCTCAAATTTGTATCAAAAGCAACTTTAGAAGCTATCCAGAAAAACCTGAATAGTGTTGAACCTGGTGGAACAAGAAAACATGTTACAGTTTTCTTCTCAGATGTTCGTGGATTCACACAATGGAGTGAGAAAAGAGCTCCTGAGGAAGTTATTGAAATGGTAAACAACTGTCTTCACATGCAGGCTGACATCGTTCGCGAGTGCGGTGGAGACATTGACAAATTCGTCGGAGATGAACTTGTCGCAGTTTTTGAAGGCGAAAAGAAGGAAGCTAATGCTGTTGAAGCAGCCGTACGGATTCAGCATAAAATGTCAGATACCATAAATCAGGGTCACAACATTCATGTAGGAATTGGAATTAATACCGGAGAGGTCGTTATGGGCGCCGTCGGAAGTCATGACCGAATGGATTACACGGTAATTGGCAATAATGTCAACATTGGAGCAAGACTCTGTTCAGCTTCTGGACCCGGTCAAATTCTGGTCTCCGAATCTGTGTATGAACGACTTGAAAGACGAATAAAGGTACAACCTCTTGATTCTATCCATGTCAAGGGTATAGAAAAACCAGTTCCAATATTCGATGTACTTTGGCAAACTAAGGAGACGCTATGATTGGTGATATCAAAAAAATTGCATCTGTTATAATATTGAGTTTTTGCCCTTTCGTTTTATCTGCCCAAGTTTCTGTGGGTGGACTTATTGATTTAGAGTTTAGAAGTGGTGGTAAGGACTCTAGTCCAGGTTTAAACCAGACTCCAAAACCGGGCGAATCCATTTACACGCCAAATTTGAGGCTGTTCTTCGGTGGATCTCTGGATGAAAAATGGAGTATTACTGCTGTTTTACAGAGTGATTTTTATGCTCGAACCGATCTAAGTCCGGTTTTCTTTTCAATGCTCGGTGTAAACTGGCAACCAAATTTGGATCGACAGGTTTTTATTTCCGCGGGTCGACTTGTTATCCCTTTTGGGAGTTATTCAAAAAAATTCATGTCAAGTGAATTTGCATTCAGGCATCTGCCAATAACCCACGAATGGACACTTCCGGTGGATAAAATGCTTGGTTTCACACTAGGCGACCGGTCTTATACTACATTTCCGGGAATGACAATGATCTATAATCGAATGTATACTCAGGGAATATCCGTTTCAGGTAGAATTGGAGAAGATCGTCCGTTGGACTATGAATTTCTTTTGGGAATGGCTGCTCCGTCAGGGTTTTATGATTACGGAGTACATGGAATGTCTGCCATGATAGGACGCACTGTTTGGCAACCATTTATTTCGACTCAAATCGGAGCATCAGTTGGATACGGTCCATACATGAAACCCGCTCTCCAAAATGATATGCTCAGTAAAAAAGAGCTATCGAAGTACAATCAACTGGCATTTGGTGCAGATGTAGAGTTTAGTCACAAATATATTCTACTACGATTTGAGTACCTCAATACTTCATGGACTGCTCCACATATTGAGCGCAATACAGCCAGGTGGTCTAATTTTCCTACTTTAGCAATTAATAGTAATTCAGAATGGAAACTAGTAGACAAGCGAGTAGAATTTGGATCAGATACGTATTCTGGCGAAATCGAAATTAGAGTTAAATCCATACCTGGGTTAACACTGGTTGGGCGTATAGATTATGCAACGATTCAAGATGTCGAACAAAAATCGTTTTACAACACATCTGTAGCTACTGTTGTATCGAACCCACAAAGTGTTTATGGAGATTTATTATGGTTTGAAGGTGGAATAAATTACACCATCAACAGAAACATTCGTTTCAAAATGACATATATGCGACCTGAAAATTCGGAAAAACCGATTAAAGCGCATACTTATGGAGCACAACTAAGCATCAGTTTCTGATTTTAGACGAGGGTCGAGAGACAAGAGACAAGGGATTTTAAACTCCCTCATCTCTATTCTCTATTCTGATTTTTACAGTGCCATGACCTTCGCAAACGCCTTTACGAAATCCTTAACGAACTTCTCGCCGGAATCGGCACAGCCGTAGACTTCAGCGATTGCACGAAGCTCGGAATTAGATCCGAAGATCAGGTCAGCCCGAGTCGCTGTCCATTTGAAATCTCCTGTCTTGCGGTCGTGTCCTTCAAAGACATCCTGTGCATCACTCATTGCCTTCCAGGTGGTACCCAGATCCAACAAGTTCACGAAGAAATCGTTGGTCAACACACCCGGACGATCTGTGAACACACCATGTCGGGACTTATCGAAGTTGGTGTTCAATACGCGCATCCCACCGACCAATACGGTCATTTCAGGAGCGGTAAGAGTCAGCAACTGCGCTTTGTCAACCAGCATTTCCTCGGCTGTGGTCACGTGCTTCGGATTGAAATAGTTTCTGAATCCATCAGCAGCTGGCTCAAGCCATGAGAATGATTCAACATCTGTCTGCTCTTGAGATGCATCCGCACGACCGGGAGTAAATGGAACTTCGACGTCGAATCCAGCGTCTTTAGCAGCTTTCTCGACGGCAGCACAGCCACCTAGTACGATCAAGTCAGCAACCGATACTCGTTTGTTGCCTGTCTGCGCGTTGATGAAAGATGTCTGGATGTCTGCTATAGTTGCTAGGACTTTTTCTAATCGGGCTGGACTATTGACTTTCCAATCTTTCATAGGAGCTAGACGCAATCGTCCGCCGTTCGATCCACCTCGTTTGTCCGATCCACGATAGGTAGATGCAGACGCCCAGGCCGTGAACACGAGGTCAGAAACACTCAATCCAGCATTTAGAAGCTTATTTTTGAGTGTTTTGATGTCATTTGCATCAATCAGTTCATGGTCAACTGCTGGAATTGGGTCTTGCCAGAGGAGTTCTTCTTGTGGTACTTCCGGACCGAGATAGTACTCTTTTGGACCCATATCACGGTGTGTCAATTTAAACCACGCGCGGGCAAACGCATCCGCGAATTCGTCCGGATTCTCATAGAATCTACGTGAAATTTTTTCATAAGCAGGATCCATTCTGAGAGATAAATCAGTCGTTAGCATAAATGGAGCATGCTTTCTGTTTGGATCATGCGCATCAGGGACCAATCCCTCACCGCCACCGTCTTTCGGCTTCCATTGCCAGGCACCAGCTGGAGACTTGGTCAATTCCCAGTCGTAACCGAACAGATTTTCGAAGAAGTTGTTACTCCATTTTGTTGGAGTTGTTGTCCAGGCACCTTCGAGACCACTGGTGATGGTGTCTTCGGCATTACCTTTTCCAAAAGTACTATGCCAGCCCATACTTTGCGCTTCGATACCGGCACCAGCTGGTTCCATCCCAACATATTTTCCTGGATCAGCTGCTCCGTGTGTTTTACCAAATGTGTGTCCACCTGCAATCAAGGCTACAGTTTCTTCATCATTCATGGCCATACGAAGGAAGGTCTCACGAATATCAATTGCGGCTGCTATTGGATCCGGTTTGCCGTTTGGTCCCTCTGGATTCACATAGATGAGTCCCATTTGAACCGCTGCTAGTGGATTCTCGAGCTCACGGTCGGAAGTATAACGCTTGTCACCAAGCCATTCGCCTTCTGAACCCCAGTAGATATCTTCTTCTGGCTCCCATACATCAGCGCGTCCACCAGCGAATCCAAACGTTTTGAATCCCATAGATTCCAGAGCCACATTACCGGCAAGTACCATCAAATCGGCCCAGGATATTTTCTTTCCATACTTTTGTTTGATCGGCCAAAGAAGGAGACGTGCTTTGTCCAAATTTGCGTTATCAGGCCAGCTATTCAATGGAGCAAAACGCTGGGTTCCGGCACCAGCACCTCCACGTCCGTCACCAACACGATAGGTACCGGCACTGTGCCAAGCCATACGGATCATAAACGGACCGTAGTGTCCATAGTCGGCAGGCCACCAGTCCTGTGACTGGGTCATTAACAATTCAAGATCTTTTTTAAGTGCGAAATAATCGAGTTTGCTGAATTCCTCGCGATAGTCAAAATCCTCTTCCATCGGGTTCGACTTGTTAGAATGCTGGCGTAAGATATTAAGGTTCAGTTGATTAGGCCACCAGTCGCGATTTTTAGGTCCACCACCAGCGGTTTGACGCATGGCTCCACCATGAAATGGACATTTACTTTCTGAGCTCATAAAATAATAGTTTTAATGCACCTGGGAGGTGCGAGGGGTTAATAGTTGTTTACCCAAATAAGATACCATTTTACCCTTGAAATTGGGAATCAAATTCAGCTTAAAAGCTGTAAAAATCCGGTGCTTTCAGCGCCGGAATTTTGGCGCACGAGCGAACTCTCTTATCCCTTTTCTGTTTTCACTTTTCTAATGTAGCCACACTGCATACTCGCGTCCGTGAGTATGCAATGCGGCTACATTAAACCAATTATAAATTAGACTTAACTCTGATTCTTCAGAGTTTTTGAGTTTAGAATTTTCGAAATTCTAAATAAGATTAATTACTCTTTTACTTTAACGCCTCTCGAAAGGTACCTCTATGAAACGGGTTTTAGCATTCGATCTACCAGTGCGACTTTTCCACTGGATATTCACAATCTTGTTTGTCACTGCAATAGTAATCGCCAACACTGTAGATGACGACTCTGCCACATTTTCGTACCACATGATGGCAGGAATGACGCTCGGATTTGTACTATTCCTTAGGATTATCTGGGGATTCATCGGATCTACCTACGCCCGATTCAATACATTCATGGTCAAACCATCGCAGCTAATCGGATACTTCAAAGAAATGTTTAATTCCAGCACAAAACGATACTTGAATCACAATCCGGCCTCAAGTGTAGCTACATTGATTATGTTTCTTTGTGTTGTCGGACTCGGAGTTACAGGCTATCTAATGACTACCGGATCCGAAGGGATTAAAGATATTCATGAATTCTTTGCTCAGTTATTTGTGATAACCGCTATTGCACACATAATCGGAGTACTATATCATCAGTTTCGTCATCGAGATGGAATGATTACTAGCATGATCGATGGTAAAAAAGAAGCTGTTGATGGCCAAAAACCCATAGAATCATCCAGAACTGTAGCAGGATTCATCTTTTTACTCCTAACCGTTGGATTCATTTGGTTTTTGAACGCTAACTTTGATTCAACAACCCGTACACTCGATATGTTTGGAACCGAATTACAACTTGGCGAAAACGAGGACGATGGTGGTGATCATGATTAAAGGATAGTGGTGAGTGGACAGCTCTGGGATGTTAATCTTGTACGCCTAAACTCTCCGATTGCACCAGCATTCACTCAACAGGTGCAACGCACCGTCCGCGAAGCGGCAAACTCAGCGGACAAAATAAATCCCGACGCAATAGTAAAGAGGAGCAGCAACCAGCTAGCGTTTTTCACACTTTCCCTTGCGAAGCAACTTTCACGCGGTGAAACCGCCTTTCTCTTGGCGAAACCAACTTTCTCATAACACATAAATCATTCCCTTGGCTAAGTTTTTCTAGATGTATTAAATTATTGAATGCAACAAGAGCCTAATCCAAACTTCATGATCGAACTGGTCTACGCCAGGATGCCTTTTGGCAAGTACGAGGGACGATTTCTGACCGATCTACCCGTTTACTACCTGGAATGGTTCTCACGCGAGGGATTCCCAGCCGGAACCCTGGGACAATACCTATCCACCATGTTCGAAATCCGTACAAACGGACTCGAAGATCTCATCAAGCCCCTCATCCGCATGCGCGACGCCAATAAGTGTAAGCGGTGAAATGGCAAATGGGCTAATAGACCAATGGGCAAACGGGTTCAATTTACCTTTGTATTTCTAAAACCCGAGCTTTGCTCCAAAATTGCAAGCATCATCATCCAGACATGTGCACTTTCTGACCTTTGTGCGCTATGTTCTACCCGTTGGCCCACTGGCCCATTTGCCCGCTAGCCCATTAATATATAACGCCAAAAGTATCACTCCCATCCCTATCGATAGCCGAAACAGATCCACATCCCTGTTCCATATCAACAAGTTGACCACAATCCCAGCTGGAATAAGCATGTTGTTCATGATAGCTAGAGTACCGGCATCAACCATGGTTCCGCCTTTGTTCCATAGAAAGAGCCCAAGCCCCGAAGCACCTGCCCCAAGCCATGCCAAAATGACCCACTGAACGCTCGTTGTTGGCATCATATCGGGATTACCAAATATCAAATACGACGGACCCGCAACCAACAATCCTCCCAAAAAGAAATATCCAAAGAAATTGCGCTGAGGAATATCAACCGGATACCGTTTCACAAGATTCGCATACCCGACTTGTCCAGCCGCAAAGGCCAGGTTCGCAACCTGAATCAGGATTAATCCAGTCAGGTACGAGTCTGTTATGTTATCGTACCGGATGTATCCAGCACCCAAGACAGAGATAAACGCCGCAAACAGCGCCACGGGAGAAAACTTACGATTCAAGGCATCATCAATTAGCGACACGTACAGCGGAGTAGTGACTGTAAACAGCAGTACTTCCGGCACCGTGAGATACAAGAACGATCGATACAGACACAAATAGGTAATCCCAATCATGAGTCCACCGACCAATACAGTTCCGGCTTTGAGTTGCAACGGAATCCCATTCCAACGGGTCATAGGCAAAAAAATCAGCCCGGCAATGACCACACGGGTTAATACCGCGAAGTCTCCATCTACCTTACCAGCCAGATATACATCTATGAAACTGAACGAAAATGCCCACAGAAACGTGATGAAAACGAGATATCGCATGGATTTTGATACTTTTTCAGAAGATTCAAATTTACTGTTCAAAAATACACTATTTATTCGCATACTTGATGTAAATCATCCAACGATACATCTACAGATTGTCATGTCACGAAATATTTTGACTCTTTTGGTGGGAATCATGAGTATTCTACCAACGAACAGCACTTTTGCACAAAGCACAACAGCTGAATCCGACTCGCTTCTATTTGTTATTCGAGTAGATGACATTCTATCGCGAAACACAACCTACCGTCCGAGTAGCATCCGTCCATTTCAGGATATGGCCGATGAGAAAGGCGTTCCAGTGTCCTGGGCGGTAATGCCAAATCGTTTTCTCGAACCTAATGTGAATCAGGGCGAAATGACTAGTGATCTTCGTCATGCTATTGAACATGGACACGAAGTCGCGCTTCACGGATACACACATATTTGTCAGCAATGTGGACAATCAAGCCACGAGATGTACTGTACTACCTATCAAAGGCCTTTTACCAGTGAGCAACAGCTGAAACTCATTACAGATGGACTAAAAATCCTGAGTGATAGCCTCGGTGTGCGTCCAACTACCTTTGTCCCACCCGGACATACTTATGATCAGACCACTCTTGAAGTGCTTAATGATGAAGGATTTGATGTAATTACGGTACCTGGAATCATTGAACAACCATCTGATGACTTTTTGAATCTGGGTACAAGCGAAGACTTTGGATGGGCAATAACAGCGCAAAATTACGTTGCCCGGCGCACAAATGCATTGAGTGACATCCGCCAACGAGGTACCTCAGATGGGTTGTACACACTATTATTGCATGATCCCTTTACTCGCGCCGGTTACCTGGATGGTATACTTATCCGCTGGACAGCCGAAATTATTGACTCAGTTCGAGCTGAGTACGGATCCAAAGTTAATTTCGTCACACTAAAGCAAGCTGCAAATATAATCAGAAGCTCACCAACAAGCGTTGAGCTTGCCCAAAACGAACTCCCTACTGACATCGAGCTCGGACAAAATTACCCTAATCCTTTTAATCCGACCACACAGATTCCATTCTCTTTGCAGAATTCAAGTACAATCACCTTACAAATACTAGATCTGACTGGGAGAATCCTAGCCGAACCCATTTC
This sequence comes from uncultured Chitinophagales bacterium, assembly GCA_964550435.1. Classification (GTDB taxonomy): domain Bacteria; phylum Bacteroidota; class Rhodothermia; order Balneolales; family HLUCCA01; genus UBA11400. Next base: position 16,996 of record CAZJZI010000032.1, read on the forward strand.
AAATCGTGTTTATCCCGCAGGACAACACACCCACTCTTTTGACGCCTCTAACCTCGCCTCCGGGCTTTATCTTTACTCCATAACCACGAATACTGGTTTCCAATTGACCAAAACAATGATATTAGTTAAGTAGTGGGTAGTGGGCAAGTTGAGGGATTTAAATTTTGTACGCCTATTATTTTCGAAGAAAATACTCAGCGGACAAAATAAATCCCGAAACGATCACATTAACACTCCGGGGCGAAGCACCACTCCTCCATGGCGAAGCCATACTCTCCGATTGCGCCAGCAATCACTCAACAGGTACAAAGCGCCGTCCGCGAAGCGGTTATAATTCCCCTCGTCTGCGAACCAGTTCATCCTTGATTTCGTTTGCACGTTTCTCATCCAAATCGTATCCCCACATCACCCAAACCGCAAGAAGTGCGGTACCAGCGGGAATAATGATATCAGCTAACCGCAAGTTGGTAAGTGTATCAGCAGCCTGGATGGTCGCGTTCTGATCAAAACCAACCACTTGTAAGACCAATCCACCCAAAACAAGTGCAATACCCTGACCTAATTTTACCATCCACCAGTAAATAGCTCCGAATGTAGCCTCTTTTCGTGGCATTCCATTGTTCAACTCATCCAAATCACACACATCAGCTGTCATACTCAGCATCAATGTAAACAGTCCGCCTATACCAAAAAACATTAACGGAATCGGTACAAACATAAGCCATGGATTCTCCGGATTGAATCCCCACCATTTCAACGTATACCCTACGATTGAAATAAGTGTAGAGACTATGAATGCATTTCGTTTCCCCCAATGATTTGACATCCAAGTGATTACAGGTATAATCAAAATTGCTGTTGCAACTGCACTCAATGAGGAAAACCATGCTGGCCAATTACCCGCAGCACCAAAATCACCAGCAAACATGTAGTAGACGATGATAAAATAGCTGAAGGAAGCAACCATCTGGAATCCGTTGAACACTAGAAAAGTGGCACCACATAAACGCAAAAAGGGAGCATTTTTTGAAATCAGTACCATATTTCTGAACAAATCCTTCAGGTTTTTGAATATGGATCTGAAACTAAGGTCGGCACGGTTGGACAACGCAGATTGATCTATCTCTTTACAGAATATGGCTGGTAAAACCCCTAAAAAAATACATAAGCCACCTACAACTACGGCTAACTGATGTACTCCATCTGCTTGTGTATCAAATAGATCTGGATTAGCAATAACTACCCAGAACCAGGGAACGACCATCCAAGCAATCTGTCCTATAGTCTGAGAGAATCCCATCAATCGGGTTCGTTCGTTGTAATCAAAGGTCATTTCATACCCAAGTCCGATCAAGGGTGCCGAAAACATGGTATTAGCCGCGATATAAATCATTGAAAAAATCAGGAAATACCAAAAATTGTACATTTGGGTAGCTTCCGGATCCAATTGCCACAAGACGATGAACATAATTCCCGTGAGTATTGCTCCTGCAAAGATGTACGGTCGTCGTCGACCATATCTCGACACGGTATTATCGGATATGTATCCCATTATTGGATCTGTTAAGGCATCAAACAATCGTGGAAGCCCTCCCAGTAAACCAGCAAGAAAAGGATCCATTCCGAATGCGGTCAACAAAAAAAACGAAAATACGCCAATGGCACCTGGCAACAGGTTGTTAACAAGATGACCAGCCCCAAAGGCAGCTTTCTCAATTAAGGGTACTCGGTCACTGGTAGCAAGTTCTGTTTTAGACATGATTTTTACTTTCTATTTGACTTCTTAGACTACTACATTACCAACGGTGTAACTACATCAACTGGCTGACTACGATTTTTTAAAATCGAAGTAATGTACTTTATTTACGGTTAATTTCCTGCCATTCTGGCATCTATTTCAGTTTGAGTAGGTGGAACTAATACATCTTGCATCAATGAATCAATATTTCCACCGTAAGACTTCACTATGGGGTTTCCGCCTCTCGTTAACCCATCAAATACTCCGGTATCTACAAGATCCCAGATTGCAAACTTGGCGCGGCCTTGTAGATCTATGAGTCCAAAATGGTTTTCAGATCCTAATGGATTAGCCGCATCTTTCCATTGCTCATCAAAGGCTTGGAAGTAGAACAGCGAAATCCCGTTTGCATCAGTCCATTCACGCATCATTCGGTGAAACATTCCAGCTTTGTATTCATCTATGGCCTGAGCACCACCGGCTCCATAAAACTCATTAGATACGGTTGCCCATCCTGATTCTCCGATGTGAACCGGTTTGTCCACTCCAACAGATTTCATATAAGACACCACCGACTGATACTGATTAATCGCATAATCGCGAGCCCGATACATAGCTGCATCGATTTTTTCGATATCACTTAGCCCTACCTCTTGATCCCGAACTCCCCAGAAATCTGGATTATAGTGGGTGTCGTGCATAGGATATGTATGCATGGATATGTAATCGACTTCGTGGATCAACTCTGTCAAGGCTGGTTTATGGTATTCCGCTCCTCCACCTCCCCAGGACGCAAAGTTATCTGAACTGGTTATCCAGAGTGTCGATGGCAGTTCTCCTTCCTTTTTGAGCTCTTGCAGATGACGCACCCAGTTCAGAATAATTTGAGGCTCAACATGATATTCCCATGCCCAATGGACCATGGCTTCATTTCCCACAGCAAGAACCAAAACTATTTCAGGGTATTGTTGAACCAGTTCAACCGCTTTGGCAATTTCAGGGGCATTGCGTTCACTATCCACGTCACGAATTCGGTCTGGAAGATCAGAAAAGGCCTTCTTTGCGTCGATCCAGGCTCCGAGCATGACATACATTTCGAAATTTAGATCTTCCTGGCGAAGTTCACGAATGGCTTTCAAAAGGTTTGACGCCTCATCGTAGTGTACATTGTAAGTCCTAACTATCCTGATTCCCATTGCATGAAGAATGCGCATATCTTCTTTGAGTTCATCAACCGTCGGTTGAATAGACCTGGAGGTGTCCCTGTATCCACCATATGAAATTGCACGAAACTCGGGATTACCCAAGACTTCTTCAGCAGTTCGGGTTATGTTCGAGAAATCATGCGTAGGCGTGGTGGTACAAGCAGCCATAGTGATTAGAATTGAAATCCACAGAAAAAATCGTGTTAGTGTAAACATATCTTCGAAATTATGATCTGAAATGCTCTGATTTTAACTGAACATGGATCAGTTTAATATTTCCGGTTCTTTTAAATACCTGCTCACTGGACTGTTGGTCAAGCCATAGTCCTGAAACGAGTTCAATTGATCCGTCTAGTTTCACCGTTTGTATCTGATCGACGTTACCTTTCGTGTAGATTACTGGAACCTGGCAACAGGAAAATGCCAGTGAATCGGGTGGTAAGTCAACTGTTTCAGCGTTACCAGAAACATTGACGAACTGAACCTTTCTTTTTGCAGGCGACAACATAGCATAGTGGAGTAGATCTGGTTGGAATCCTAATTTACCTGCCACCTTTTTCACACCCAGTTCACCAAGGTTAACAAGGACATCTTCCTTAACCTGACCTGTCATTCCAGGTTGCTGGGCCCCTCTGTGATAGGGTGTATGTGAGTACGGATCTGTTGGAAAAGCTCCGTATAATTCAGGGGATTTATGAACCCCGATGCCTTCGCCAATCTCAACAAAATGGTTGTACAATTCAGTATGAATTGATTTATCGACCTGCTCATGTCCTGCACGCTGACATACTTCCATAACGGCTAAATGAAGTTTGGAAACCATATGCCAGTATATTGATCCTAGTCCTTCATAGGCGTAGAAAGTACCAGATCTACCCGTAAATGCTTTATGATTGAACACCTGTTCAAATATTTCGGCAATCAACCCGCGTTCGGCACTCACGATTTCACCAAATGATGTGCTCTGCAACGCATCGAGCACATCAAATACATCGTTTACATTGCGGAAGTTTCCATTAAAGTGATAGTACCCCTGAACATCCTTTTGTATAAGACTGAAGTCACCTTTTTCAACCAGTTGGGATAAAAGTTTCGACTTTGCGACCAAGGACTCAGGAATAGTATTTTTTCCCATAAATCCAGGTAATCGACGATTTGGATACAGGATGTAGCTGTTCTGGTCGGGTCTGTAAAGTGCACTGGATCTCAACACATTCAAAAGTTCCAATGATTCTTTTACCGATAATGCACCAGAGCTTAATACAGCAACCTGACCTTCCAACATTTCATCCAAGTGTCCAACATGAATACCACTACTATGTAAACTCATAATGTTGTACGCATGGTACAATCCGTCAGAACGACGATTAACATGGATTGTGTGATCAAGATGTGCCAGTGTCTCTTTGATAAAATCACGTAATTTTGCCACATCGACTTGAACAATCGAGCCATCAAATCCGTTGCTATAAATCTTTGTACGATAATCACTTCCAGCTTTACCTAACTTATCGGTGATGCGCTTTCTTTCACTGTCATCGAGTCTCTGACCGGATTTGACCGGTGTATGTTTGAAGGTAGTCAGGACGCTGTCCAAAAATTCAGCCACCTCTTTTGAAATGTTGAAACCTTCATCCTCGGACTGAGTCACTACTTCTTCAAAAAACGTAAAGAATCTTCTGAGATAATAGAGCGTTACCATTGACACCCCGTTACCCACCAATGCATTGTTTGCATCATTCCACTCCGGACGCTGAGTATTCATCCAGATCCCTGCTTCTGGAATGAAATTGGATAGTTTTGCAAGGGTTAAGACGAGGATTTTTTCTATGAATGTTGCCCGAACCGGATCACCGGAATTTGATTGGAGTAATGCCCCATCTGATCCTAGTTCTGATACACGATAGCGAACCAAATGATCCAGTTTTTCATCAAATTCAATGGTATTCTTGGGATCTTTACAGATATCAGCGTATGGTTTTATCTTGTATGGTACGTTCGCATACACAAAGGATGAAGCGGACAATAGCTTCATAAAGGACCCGGGGTTGTAGGAACGATAGAACTCAAGGAATTTCAGCAGATAAATTACCTGGTGGTCTCCCCAATACCCGATATAAGACCACGGATTGTCAGGTTCGATAGTTTCCCAATCAAATCCCCCTTTGGTCACTCTATATGGGTTATATCCATCAAAGGTACTGGCGTTTAAAAATCTGAAGATCATCCCTTCTATGAATTCAGGATATGAATGAACAAGAGCTTCCCAGTTTTGGAATATGTCACGCCAGTTACCTTGATAATCCAAAACTTTGGATCCGTCAACTTCATTTTGTGTATTGATCGAAAACTGGTTCCATGGTCGACTTGGATCTCCGTGTCTACGGCTAAATTTGAGAGGCAGATATTCGGCTAAAAGTCTGTAAAGATCTGGATCATCGATTGATTTAAGTTGAACTTCTAATTCAAATCGACTAAATGATTCGGGCAGTCTATCAAGTAACTCTTTATTTCTGGCTGAAACTGATTTGTTAGCATGATGCAGATATTTTTCCAAATCATGCTTTTCAATGGTATAGTTGAAGTCAAAAACACCACCTCTCATGATGTTGAACATCACATTCGCAAAATGGCGGGCGTCTTTGAGATAATCTGATGAATAACGAAGTCCGTCGGCACTGGCAACCAATCCATTCAATCTGTCTGAACCATTTTTGATATCAAGTTCAATTAGGGCCGGCTTTTGAGATTCTTTTTGGATAAAGTCATTTAGTAAGGCAACCTGAGCATGATTCAGATTCACATTGGCCACAATACTCCAAGTTACACTCGCATTTTGTTTACACTGAATGGTCTTATGTAAGAAATAGGCACCTTTTTCGCCTTTAACATCTTTCTCAGGTGATACAACACCCTCTGTGCGAAAGGCATCTAACTGCAGTGATGAAAGTAAGTAGTAGGGATCAGTTAAACCAAATGACCATACAACATTTGCTTTTAAAGCCTCACTGGGTTCGGCTTTATCCACGATCAAGGCTGATAGTGAATAGATTCCAAGTCCAGTTTCGGATATCAGTTCAGCACGTTTGTAAGCATCAGCAAGATTACTTGTGGCTGTCTGTAAATCCGGATCAATACCATATGGCATTACATTCTGTATACCATCAACTATTGATATCGAAAGCGCTTTCTTACCAATGTTAGTTAATTCGGCTTTTCTGATAAATCCATAGTAATTACTGGAATTCCACTGATATCTAAAAATAAGACCTAAATCATGGTTGGTTTCTTCAAACATGACTTTGTTACCATAGATACTTTTATAAAGATTTCTAGTCAGAGTATACTGATTAGCAAAACGCACTGAAAAAGGTTCCCATACACATATCCCATTTTCTGTTTCGACCCGGAAGATGGTTTTTGATCCGGTGGTGTCGGCCATTTCTGTAATCTTATCGTCAGTGTAGTAAGGGAAAAGCGCAAAACGACTGTTTTTTCTACCAGCAGTCAATCCCCCGTTACTCGAAATGAACATCCAATGATTCGAGTCGCTCACGATACTCATGAAAAAAGGACGCATTTTATCGTAGTCACTGATTTCGAACCAGTTTTCGTCCTGAATGGTTACTTGTTTAATTGCCACAGTAGTCTAATTTTGGATTTTAATAACGTATTAATTGGATTCAGACGCAGTTTCTATTGCGTCTTCAATTGAAATGTGTTGAAAATGCTGTTCCAGATCTTTTTGAGTCATGCCTTTGGTGGTGGGATTAAACCGTTGAGCCGCCTGTAAGACATAATAAGCAGCTCTAGGTCTCAGAGTGTGAACACCATTTTCACCTAAAGGACCTTTGGCCATAACCCCAAACCACTCTTCGTTCATATTGTTCTGTCCAGACACAAAATCACAGCGATATCCACCATTGGCCCATGAGGCATTCGTATTATGGACTTCCAGAAAATCTTCCTGATTATATTTCCACCAGCCATCGGCAAACTGGAACGTGAATCCTCCGATAGAGTTGCCTGCTCCATCCATTCCAGCCGCATGTCTGAATATGTCATACCAGTTATCCTTCATAATTTCAGCCTGGCACTGTTGATCTTCACGCTGCAACCGCACATTGTAAGCATCACCTCCAAATTCAGTCAGTAATACTGGCTTATCGAATTCTGAGGCTACCCGATCGTATAAATCGGTAAATGTTGGACCTCGGTACACATTCGTACCAAATATATCCATGTCAGGAGCTTCTTCCACAATGATATCCATAAACTGAAGATCTCCATTAGCAATACCCACCGGACGAGTTGAGTCCAACGATTTAATTACTTGAAATCCCCTATTGAAAAGTCGGTACATGTGTCTAGCCTGAATCGTTGACTGACGATCTGCAACTGGAATATTTTCGGTCTCAGCCCCTCTCCAAAAAAGTCCATAGTTATTTTCATTACCTAGAAGATAAAACAACAACCCTCGAGTCCCTTTAAACTCATGTACCGTCTCTACTACTTCCGATAATAGTAAATCAGCTACCCTTGGATCACTATAATCGGTATTTCCCATCCATTCGCCATCGATAGTGAGTCCGTATCGCCCAAAGGTATGGTTCAACATCGTGTAGATTCCATAATTGTCGTATATATACTCGATCCATTCTCGCTGAATTCCAGTGTAAACCCTTATCGCATTGACACCAGCCGCTTGAAGCAGTGGCATGTCGTGATCGATTACATTTTTGATTACTTCTGGAGACTGTTCAAAAAGGCGATATCGATAGGTTGACCCAATTGGAATGTATCCCCAGTTCATACCATAGACAAATATGGGTTCTGCATCGACCATCATTTTCCAACCAGATGAATCCTTGACCACTTCAACAAAGCCATTTTGAGCTTGAATAGGTCTGGAAGGAAGACCTAATAGCACGAAGAAAACAACAAAAACGATGCATGGCACGTGTGATGGCTTCTGTCTCATGGCGGATATCATAAGTATGTTATTCGTGCATAAAAGCACAGGTACTGCTGCTATGAAGTTAGTGTTTGAGGTCAAATTTTGCAAAATATTTTACATAATTGCATAATTTTGCATTGCGTATTTTGCAACTTTTGCACACTTCCCGCCTCATCCCTTGTCCCTTGTCCCTTGTCATAAATCTGTGTTCTGTGTCAGTAATTCTGTATCTTCATTAAAAGGAGGATTGTGATGAAAATTTTAGCGATACTCGTTTTTTTGCTTGCTTTTGCAGCCAAGGCACTATTTAGCCAAGACGCCACCGAAATTGTGCGTCGCGCCGATGCCCACCTTCGCGGCGAATCTACTACCGCAGAAATCACCATGACGATCGTGCGTCCCTCATGGACTCGCTCGGTTTCTATGAAGTCTTGGTCCCGGGGGACCGATTTCTCCATGATTCTGATCACCGCTCCAGCCCGAGATAAAGGCACTGCCTTCCTGAAACGCCAGAACGAAATCTGGAACTGGGTTCCGTCGATCGGCAGATCCGTGAAAATGCCTCCTTCTATGATGATGCAATCATGGATGGGATCAGACTTTACCAACGATGATCTGGTTCGGGAATCCTCGGCCGTGAACGACTACAACCATACGCTGGTGCGCTCAGAAGAATTAAACGAAGCTGACGTATTCGTCATTGACATGACTCCAAAACCCGACGCCGCGGTAGTCTGGGGACGCGTAAGAACGTTCATCACCAAGGACCATTACAATCAAATCCGCACCGAGTTTTATGACGAGTTCGACGAATTGGTGTCCGTGATGACTGCCTCCGAGCTCAAAACCTTCGACGGACGCGTACTTCCATCACGAATGGAGATCGCTCCGGTCGATAAACCCGGACAAAGCACCATTTTGGTCTACGAATCACTCAACTACGACACAAACAACCCTGAATCCTTTTTCTCTGTGCAAAACATGAGACGACTGGAATGAAACTGCTACTCAAACTGGCCTGGCGCAACATCGGACGAAACAGGCGCCGAACCCTGATTACGACTTCGTCGATCGTGATGGCAGTGCTGCTTTCCATTGTAATGGGATCGATGCAGTATGGATCCTACGATCAGATGATCGACAATTCGGTGGGTAGTTTCGTGGGACACTTACAGGTTCAGTATCCAAAATACCTCGACGAACCCACCCTGGACAATAGCTTCGCGGCGGACACATCTTGGCTGTCACAGATTATTGCACTGGACGGCATCACGGCGGCAATTCCTCGCATCGACGCGTACGCTCTCGCCGCCGGACAAAACCGATCCCGCGCCACCATGGTCATCGGAATCGATCCCGAGCTTGAGCATGTGCTTAGCGATCCCGAGTCCAAACTGGTCGAGGGTACCTATTTCATATCGGACACTTCGCATGCTGTAATTATCACCGAGGGTCTGGCGACTTTTCTGAATGTATCGGTTGGCGATTCGCTGGTGCTTCTCGGACAAGGCTACCGGGGCATGAGCGCCAACGGACTCTTCCCGATTCAAGGTATCATCCGATTTGGACTCCCCGAACTCAACAAAGGACTCGTGTATCTGCCCATCGCACAGGCCCGCGAACTCTATGCCATGCCCGAACTGGCAACCTCGGTGTCGATCATACTCGATCGCCCGGCACAGCTCGAGTCTATGCAAGCACGCATCCAAACTTTGGTTCCCCAAGAACTGGCACTACACGGTTGGCCTGTACTCATGCCCGATCTGGTTCAGGCCATCGAAGTCGATTATGCCAGCTCATTCCTTATTCTTGCCATCCTGTATCTCGTGGTCGGATTCGGAATCCTGGGCACGGTGCTGATGATGACCACCGAACGTCGGTTCGAGTTCGGAGTATTGCTATCCATCGGCACTCCGCGCGGAACTCTGTCCAGCGTTTTCGTCATCGAAATGTTCTTGATCGCTGTGCTAGGTGCCGGACTCGGAATCCTGCTCAGCCTGCCGGTCGTATACTGGTTTCATTGTAATCCGCTCTATTTCTCCGGCGAAATGGCCGAGACGATCTTGCAATTTGGGATGGAACCTTACCTCCGATTCTCGACAGATCCAACGCTTTTTCTGCTGCATGCTACCATCGTGTTTGTCCTGACCATGATCATCTCCCTGTATCCCATCTGGCACCTCAACCGGATTAAACCCATAACCGCAATGAGGCGCTGATATGTCACTGTTAGTCCTGATCCGACTCAGCTGGAAGAATGTGTGGCGCAATAAAGTCCGCAGCAGCGTAGTCATCATTTCGGTGATCCTGGCGACCTGGTCGAGTGTATTTCTAATGGCATTCTACAACGGCATGACGTTGCAGTTCGTCCGCGACCAACTGGTCAACTACATCAGCCACATACAGATAAATGACCCTCTTTATGTGGATGAATCTATGCCTGGATACTTCATTGACAACGAAATGTCGGTACTTGCATCCATCCGACAACTACCATTCGTTGAAGTCGCAACGCCCCGGACCGTGGTTCAGGGCTTGGCTTCTTCGGCCACGGGCAACTACGGAGTCTCGATACAGGGTGTGCATCCAAACCAGGAAAAGTCCACCACCAGGATTCATGAATACCTCGTGGTGGGAGACTATTTCGAAACTCAGGTGCGGAATCCGGTCATCATCGGACAAGAACTCGCACACCGTCTCCAGGTGCAATTGCGGTCACGCATCGTGCTCACGTTTCAAGATACCTCCGGAACCATAACTGCTGGTGCGTTTAGGGTCACGGGAATACTGAAAACTCCGAATTCAGCCTATAATGAACAGAGCATTCTGGTTCAGGCTCCAGACCTTCAGCGGCTCATTGGAGTTCCCAATGCTGCCCATGAAATCGTGGTGCTCGTCGATGACTTCACAAAAGCAGGAATCTATGCTCAGCAAATAGACTCGGTACTTGGTGGACAACTGTCTGTCCGTACCTGGGGACAAGTCTCGCCCGTGCTCCAGTATGTCGACAGCAACATGGATGTGTCCATGTACACGATCGTGGTGATCATCATCATCGCGTTGTGCTTCAGCATCATCAACACTATGCTCATGGCCGTGCTCGAACGCACCCACGAACTCGGCATGCTTCAGGCCATCGGACTCGACAAACCCCGAACTTTCGCCATGATCATGCTCGAAACCCTGTTCCTGACGATGGTCGGTGCGCCGTTCGGATTTCTGCTCAGCTGGGGATTCATCAACTATTACGGCGAACATGGAATCGACCTGAGTATGTTCTCAAAAGGGCTCGAAATGTACGGATTCGACTCCATCATTTACACTGAGCTTCACCTGAGTTACTTCATTAATCTGACACTGATCATGCTCATTGCCACACTGATTTCAGCGGTGTATCCGGCCGTAAAAGTGCTCAAACTGCAGGCTGTAGAAGCCATGCGCAAATTATAGGAGAATGCATGTCGCTTATCGAAATCCATAATCTCGACAAAGTGTATAATCCGGAGGGTGTCCCGGTTCGGGCGCTCAATGGAGTGAATCTGTCCATCGACTCGGGCGAGTTCACAGCCATTGTTGGGCCCTCCGGATCCGGAAAAACCACGCTGCTCAACGTCATTGGCGGCCTCGACACCCCAACGGGCGGGACTGTCCGTATCAGCAACACAGACCTGTTCAGCCTCACCGATCGTCAGCGCACCCACTTCCGGTTGCACCACATCGGATTCGTATTTCAGTCCTACAACCTGATTCCCGTGCTCACAGCCCGCGAAAACATCGAATTCATCATGCAAATCCAGGGCGTTTCGCAAAATGACTTCCACAAACGAAGCCTTGAGCTGCTCGAAGCCGTCGGACTCAGCGACAAAATCGACAAACGTCCTGCTGAACTCTCCGGTGGACAACAACAGCGTGTCGCCGTTGCCCGGGCCCTCGCCTCGAAACCCGACGTTGTACTTGCCGACGAACCCACTGCCAACCTCGACTCCGCTTCCACCACCAACCTGCTCGACATCATGTCTCGGATGAATCAGGAGCTTGGCATCACCTTTGTATTCTCCACCCACGACCAACGCGTTGTCGAACGAGCCCACCGTGTAGTCACCCTGGTAGATGGCGCCGTCTCCGAAGACCACCGCAGATAAACAAACAGTATCACCCACTCCCCACTACCCACCCCCCACTCCCTACATCTAATACTGATGCAATCTTCACCAAAATCACCTCAAAAAGCCCTAAAGAGAGTCATTTTGAAGCCAAAACTGCCAAAATTCGGTGTTTTTGTGGTTTTTTTGTCCATTTGGATGGGATTCCAGGTGCAGATTTCCTTTGCACAACAAGATTACTGGAGTTACCGAGGCTATGTAAAAGAACTAGGAGCCCTCAGTTTCACAGATAAAATAGACCAGTTTCGATTCGACAACATCATCCATTCCAGACTCGAAAACACCTTCAGATTGTCCGAATCCGTACGGATTCAGGGCGACATCCGACTGCGTTTATTCAATGGATACACCGTTCAGAACTTTCCGGGATACGCCGATATACTGGCCTCCGACCCAGGATTTCAGGACCTAAGCACCAATCTCATCGCCACTAATAGGGCCATTCTTAATCTGCAATCCGACAGGCTTCACATCGGATTTGAGCGTGGAAACTGGAGTGCTACTGCTGGACGACAACGTCTGAACTGGGGCAAAACCATGGTCTGGAATCCAAATGACCTGTTCAACACCTACGCCTACCTCGACTTCGACTACGAAGAACGTCCGGGCACCGATGCGATACACGTCGCCTACTCCTGGAGCTACGCATCCAGCCTCGAAATCGCCTACAAAGCCGTCCGATCCCATGCCGAATCTGTGTTTGCAGCCATGTATCGAGGTAGCCTGGGGACTTATGACGTGCAGTTCCTTTTAGGAAGGTATCAGCGCCACTGGATGGGCGGCGCGGGATGGTCCGGATACCTTGGCACAGCGGGATTCAAAGGTGAATTCAGCGTCTACGTTCCCGACTCAGACCGGGACGCATTTGCCACAGCAAGCATCGGAACCGACTACATGTTCTCCAACGGCATCTTTACCACTGTTGAGCTACTCTACAACGGCGGTCACCAGGGCGGAGGATCCAGCCTCGCGGGACTATCAGCTCCACCATCCGCCACCAACCTCTTCGTCACCGAGTCCGCCGGATTCATAAGCCTTGCCAAAACCGTGAATCCGTTGTTAGGCCTCCAGTTCGGCTACCTTGGCGGGATCAGCGATCCGCTACACATCTTAATCCCCCAGCTCACCTACTCCCTCGCCCAAAACCTCGACCTGCTCATCCTCGCCCAAATCTCCG
>CAZJZI010000033.1:0-29898 GCA_964550435.1 uncultured Chitinophagales bacterium
GAGTCAGATTTCGCTCGAGTGCTACCTTGGTGTAATATTCTTTTCGGGTTGGATGTTCGCCTGAGCACACATTTAGTACCCGGAAATCCGGTGGATTTACGATTACTCGGATTCCGGTCTCGATCAAATCGTCGAGGTGGATTAGATTCACCGGTGCATTAGGGGTGGATAGATTTGTGCGTCCGGACAGGAACTTCACTGGATGACGGTCCCCGCCGTAGAGTCCGGCCAACCGTAATATTAGATGATTAGGATGCCGTGCAATTACCCCTTCCGCCTGGATCAAGGTTCGACGTGGGGTGCCATGACGGGCAGCATCCAGATCCGGATCATCTGGCATAACACCAGGCTGGACATCAGACTCCCTGGACCAGTGGTCCGGGATGTCTCGATACACTGATGTTGTGCTGCAAAAAAGCAGTCGAGAAGCTGTTGGAAGGTGGTTGATAAGTCGCTCCAAAGCAGTCAAGTAATCAGTAAATCCCGATGGTGGGACATTCACAAAATATACATCCGCTTGAGGCAGGGGAGTATCCGTTCCTATCACATGTAATACAGGGCGTATACCAGAATTTTCGAGTACTTTCAGCTTATCTGAAGACGTGGTAGTCCCAAAAACCTCTAAATCTTCAGAGATTAGGCGTTTTGCGAGTGGAAATCCAAGCCATCCACATCCGATGACGCAAACTGTTGGTTTTGTTGGGTTAACTGGCACTGTTTTAGGGTCTGAAAATAAATTTATTTGTAAAAAAGCCGCAAACAATTAATATAACGTCATTTTTGTGTGAACAAATCATTAATTCGGCACGATGTTTGTTTACGCAGGTTGAAATTAATCAAACTATCCGTAATTTTGATTCGATCCACTAGGAAATGGATCTCCATTAACCTACTTAAACGCCAATAAATCCACTAAAGGCACGATGATAAACTGGTACAATCCTTGTAACGGTTCGTGTATGAAAAATTGTAATCTGAATTTTAATTCTGAGGGCATTTACATTAGTGGATCTACCAATCCAAAGGCGTTTTATCAAAAAAATCACACAAAACCACACAACAAATCTATGAAAATACTACTACTGGCGTTTTTGATGACTTTGTCATCTATTAGTGCCTTTGCTCAGATTAGAGGAACTGTAGTTGATGCAAATACCAGGGAACCACTCACTGGTACAACTGTAATCGTAAAAGGAACACAAACCGGTGCTAGCACTGGCGTTGATGGTGTTTTTACTTTAAACGTACAGGAAGGAACAATCTTGTTGATTACTTATGTTGGTTACACTCCGCAGGAAGTAGCAGCAATGAACAACATGGTTATTTACTTAGTACCATCAGCTGGCGAACTTGGTGAAATCGTGGTTACTTCAGGAGTAATTGACATCGCTAAAGTACGCGAAACACCTGTTGCAGTATCAACAATATCTCCAGTTGAAATAGCTCAACGAGTAGGAAACCAGGAATTCCCAGAAGTTATGGCACGCACCCCAGGTGTATATGCTACCAAACAGGGTGGTGGTTATGGTGATTCCAGAATTTCACTTCGTGGATTCGATCAACGCAATACTTCTTTCCTCATAAATGGACAGCCGGTTAACGATATGGAAAACGGCTGGGTTTATTGGTCAAACTGGCAAGGATTAACGGATGTCGCATCAGGAATTCAGATTCAACGTGGTCTTGGTGCATCCAGACTTGCTGTGCCTTCTGTTGGAGGTACCGTCTCTATTTTCACTAAAACAGCGGATCTTCAACCAGGTGGAACGGTTTCGCAAATGATCGGCAACGACGGTTATTTGAAATCTACAATTTCCTACTCTTCTGGTAAGAGTGACAAAGGATGGGCTACCTCTTTACTGTACTCCTACTGGGCCGGTGATGGTTACGTGTACGGAACTGCTGGTGAAGGTCACACCTATTTCGCAGCTATTGGTTACGAGCCTGAAGGATCAAACCACTCATTTAACTTCTCATTCCTTGGCGCTGGTCAATGGCACCATCAGAGAGATTCCTGGGTTTCAATCCGCGATTACCAAAACTTCGGAGAAGACGGAATTGACTTAAGATGGAATACCGATGCCGGTTATTTGGATGGTGAAGAATTCAACATGCGCAGAAATTTCTACAACAAACCGCTCGCTACTTTCAACTGGGACTACAATATCAATGAAAACCTGACTCTTGCTACCTCAGTTTACGGTTCAGCCGGACGAGGTGGAGGAACAGGTCCAAGAGGAAACAACTTCCGTAATGCGGCAATTGACTTCTATCCTTTTAACATCGATTTGACCGAGCATTACCTGAATCGTGGTCGTGGAACTCGTGACGCTAACGGATTCATTGATTTTGATACTGCAATTCAAGTCAACCGAAACAGTACAAGTCCTTATACTGGATCTATTGGTAACTATGCTGGCCAGTTAATCGGGTCAAACGGTTTCAGAGACGATAACGTCAACCGTGCTGTGCTCATTCGTCGTGCTTCTATGAACTCACACGACTGGTATGGTGCAATTTCAAACCTCGAAGGACAGTTTGGAAACATTCGTGCATCAGTCGGTATCGATTTACGTGATTATACAGGATATCACTATCGAGTACTCACAGATCTGATGGGGCTTGACGGATACTTCTCTGGTGGTAACCGCAATTCAGCAGGTACTATCATTGAGAACCTAATTGATCCATCTCCATTCAAAGATACAGGTCTTGCTGGTCCAAAAATCGATTATTACAACATCGGTTACGTAGGATGGCAAGGTTTGAACACGTTGGTTGAGTATGCTGGAACTGACTTGACCGCAGTTCTCCAGGCTGGACTCTCTAACCAGTCATTCCAACGTGAAGACACGTTTGATCAGCCAGGATTTTATCTTTCTGAAAAAGTGAATCAGGGTGGTGGATACGTCAAGGGTGGTGCTAACTACAACTTCACCAATGAAATGAACGTGTTCTTCAATGCCGGTTTCATTTCACGTCAGCCAAACTTTGACGCCGTGTTCCCAAATTTCGCAAACCGTGTAAATCCAAATTTGCAAAACGAAGAGATCATCTCACTTGAGTTGGGTTACGGATACATCGGTAGCAATCTTACTGTAAACGTTAACCTTTACACAACTGTATGGGGTAACCGATTTGTATCACGTTCATTCACCATTGATGGTGGAACAACGGGAACTGCTCAATTCAACGACATTGATGTTCGCCATAACGGAATCGAACTCGAGTCAACCTATCAACCTATCAACGCTCTGCGTTTAAAAGGTATGGTGTCTATCGGTGACTGGAGATACACTAAAGACTTTACATCAGCATTGTTTGATGAAAACAACGTCCAAATTGGTACTGGAACTCTTTATACCAAAGATGCAAAAGTTGGCGACGCTGCTCAATTCACTACTTACCTTGAAGCAGAATATCGATTCAAAGGTTTTGTAGTTGATTTGAGTCACCGCTATGTTGATGGTCTATATGCAGATTATTCAATCACTGCATCAGACTTCTTACAGCCTGATAATAAAGGCGCTTTAGAATTGCCTTCTTACGGACTAGTAGATCTCGGCTTGACATACAACTTTGTATTCCTAAGTCGTGATGCTTCCTTCCGTGTGAACATTAACAACTTGTTGGATACGGTCTATATCGCAGAATCCAATACAAATATCCATGCAACTACAGGTTCAACAACCTGGAATGGTATAGATGTTCGTAACTCGGTTTGGTTCGGATTCGGACGTACCTGGAATGCTGCTTTGAAGTACAACTTCTAAGAGGTCTTCGCAAACAAAAAAAAGGCTCCTTCGGGGGCCTTTTTTGTTTAGCGGATTTCAGATAAGTAGAGCGGTAGAGCGGTAGAGCGGTAGAGCGGTAGAGCAGTGGAGCGGTAGAGCAGTAGAGCGGTAAAGCGGTAGAGCGGTAGAGCGGTAGAGCGGTAGAGCGGTAGAGCGGTAGAGCAGTAGAGCGGTAAAGCGGTAGAGCAGTAAAGCAGTAAAGCAGTAAAGCGGTAGAGCGGTAGAGCGGTAGAGCGGTAGGAAATAGATTCTCCTCAACTGCTCAACTGCTCGCCGCTCGCTATTACTTTCCGATACAAAACCGTGAAAAGATCGAATCCAGCAGATCCTCAGTCGTTATGGATCCCGTGATGGTGCCTAGTTCATGCAACGCCGCACGAAGATCGATGCTTACGAAGTCACCCGTGGTGCCAGAATCCAGCGCTCTCAGGGCATCACTCAGATGCTGATGCGTCTTTTCGAGAGCGTCCCGATGTCGTGTCGAGGTTACAAGCAGTCCCGAGGTATCGATGTCCTTATTCTGCATTACAGCCGATTTCATAAGCTGCTTAAGTTCTTCCATTCCCTGACCAGTCTTTGCTGAAATCACAAGATCGAACTCCGATTCCAACTCCGGATTCACACTCTGATCGACCTTGTTCCCAACCGCAATAATCGATTTTGACCCGTACCGGTTACGCAGTTCCCCGACCAAAGCCAACTCAGTGGATGAAATGCGCTCCGAGAGATCCTTAAGGTAAACGATCAGATCGGCCCCGTCCATCGCCTTGTGCGAGCGTTTTACACCCTCGGCTTCGATCACATCTTCTGTTTCCCGAAGTCCAGCCGTGTCTGTCAATGTGAACAGCAAGCCGTCAAGGCTCCAGTCTGCATCAATCACATCACGCGTAGTTCCTGCAATGTCTGACACAATCGCACGGTCTTTACCCATCAGAGCATTCAACAAGGTCGATTTCCCCGCATTGGGTTTTCCAACAAAGACGGTGCGTATCCCGTATTTGACCAATCGCCCGGTTTCATAAGTCGATAATAGCTTCACGATTTCTTCCAGTAGCTCGTTGATCAGTCTCCTAAGCTGATCCCGACTGGCAAACTCTACGTCTTCTTCGATGAAATCCAGCTCCAGCTCTACCAATGCGGTGGCGTCGATGATCTGTTGTCGAAACTGGGCCACGTGTTTACCCAAGGCTCCGTCAAGTTGTTGCTGTGCGGCTTCAACCGCCTTTCGACTCTTGGCATGAATCAGGTCCGCTACCGCTTCCGCCTGACTCAGTTCCATTTTTCCATTGAGAAAAGCGCGCTGAGTAAACTCTCCGGGCTCAGCCGCACGGACCCCAGTCGCAAGTACCGTTTCAAGTACTTCCTGTGTTACCAGAACCCCACCGTGACACGAAATCTCTACAGTGTCCTCACCGGTATATGACTTTGGTGAACGAAATATCGTTGCAACTACCTCATCAATTTTCTTCCCATTCCGTGTGAGATGTCCGAAATGAACCGTGTGGGATGGTACGGAATTCAAGTCTTTCCCACGAAATATCGTTGATACTTTCTCGATGGCTTTTTCGCCTGAAACACGGATCACAGCGATACCACCCTCGCCAACAGGAGTTGCAATAGCTGCTATAGGGTCGCGCTGTAAAATTGACTGAGTACTCATCTTCCAAAGATAGGAAGATCCTTAGAATTAATTCATCGAGCAGAAATATGTAAGACGGAATAAGAAACAAAGATGACAATCAATCGTAATGCATCGGTTGTGACACACGCTAATCAAATTTTATGCTATGAAACATCTACTTTTATCTCTTTGCGTTCTTTTAGTACTTGCCTCATGTGGATCCGAGGATTCATCAAACGTCCAGAACGTCGCTGATACCGACACACTGGTTACTATTCCTGTAGAAGCCGGATTGGCTGAACGAGGCTCAGTCTCAGCCTATTATTCAACTACCGCAACATTAGAGGCCGAAGACGAAGCCGATGTCGTTGCCAAAACCAATGGGATCATCCGTGAGATCTTTGTCGAAGAAGGAACCAATGTTTCAGCTGGCAGGCCACTACTACAACTAGACGACTCACAGTATAAACTCGAAGTTGAGCGTGCTGATGCAAATGTCAAGCGCCTGGAAAGCGACTTCAACCGAAATAAAGCGATGTTTGAGCAGAACATGGTAAGTGCCGAGGTGTTTGACAGAGCTAAATATGAATACGAATCTCAAAAAGCAACGCTGGAGCTGGCCAAACTGAATCTTGAATATACTACCGTTCGGGCACCTATTTCGGGAGTCGTATCAGAGCGAATGGTTCGTACCGGTAACATGGTAGTCCCGAATCAGGCAGTTTTCAGAGTCACTACAATGGATCCACTGAAAGCTATTCTCCATTTACCAGAGCACGAAATGCAAAAAATTAAAGCCGGACAACCTGTGCTCATGGAGATTGATGCCGTGCCTGGGGTAACTTTTCAAGGTTCTGTTGAGCGTGTGAGTCCGGTAGTGGATAGAGCAACAGGGACTTTCAGAGTTGTAGCGTTGGTAAGAGATCAGCAAAATCGCCTCAAACCTGGTATGTTTGCCCGTGTACGCGTGGTTTATGACACTCGTGAACAAACCCTGGTCATACCAAAACTGGCAGTAATCAATGACGGAGGCCGCAATTCCGTATATGTCGTGAACGACAGTCTGGTTCAGAAAAAGAGTGTTACTCTTGGATACGCAAATGGAACAAAAGTCGAGGTAATCAATGGCTTAGTTGATGGTGATGTGGTAATTACCGTAGGACACAATAGTTTGCGTGACAGCACCCGAGTTGAAATCATCAACATCAACGCTCTTTAAATCTCTCATCTAACCGGAATAATCCTATGCGCTTGATAGATGTATCCATCCGTCGGAAGGTTACCATTCTCATGTTCACGATCGGTATTCTACTGTTCGGAATGGTTTCCTTATCTCGGTTAAAAATCAATCTGCTCCCCGATTTAAGTTATCCAACGCTGACCATCAGGACCGAATATCCTGGTGCAGCTCCCGTTGAAATCGAAAATCTTGTCAGTAAACCCATCGAGGAAGTTCTTGGGGTTGTGAAGAATGTGAGCCGGGTGCGCAGTACTTCCAGGTCAGGTCAATCTGATGTGACACTAGAGTTCGCCTGGGGCACCAATATGGATTACGCCAGCATGGATGTCCGGGAAAAACTGGATGCCCTTCAGTTGCCTCTTGAGGTAGAACGACCAGTAATTCTACGCTATGATCCGACGATGGATCCGATTATGCGTTTTGCATTGTATGTGGATGAATCTGCTGCACAAATGGACTCTACCTCACAGTTTCAACGTGCAAATGAGGTGTCAGGACAAGACGACTGGATTGAAACGCTGAAAATGCTGCGTCGATTTGGTGACGAACAGATCAAGAAAGACCTGGAGTCGGCCGGGGGAGTAGCATCGGTCAAAATCAGTGGTGGCCTGGAAGAGGAAATTCAGGTTCTTATCGATCAGCAGCGTCTTTCCAGGTTGAATATTCCAGTAGAGTCACTGGTAAATGTATTGCGTAGTGAGAATATCAATTTATCCGGTGGTCGACTCGAAGAAGGTACACAACAGTATCTCATTCGAACACTCAATCAGTTTCAAAGTGTCGATGAAATCCGGGATCTGGTTATTGCCAATCTCGATGGTCGGCCAGTATATGTGCGTGATATCGCAGAAGTCGTTGAAGGCTACAAAGAACGTGAAGCCATTACCCGTCTGAACGGACTCGAGGCTGTTGAAATTGCAGTGTACAAAGAAGGGGATGCGAACACGGTCGCTGTTGCCGAGGAAGTTGAGCGTAAACTAAGTCGCCTTCGCGAGAACCTGCCAGCCGGAGTACGATTTGAAAAAGTCTACGATCAATCAACCTTTATTGCACAGGCGGTCAACGAAGTTCGTGATGCAGGTATCATAGGTGGTATACTTGCTATCATCATACTCTTCATCTTTTTACGCGACCTTAAGTCAACGCTTATCATCGGAGTATCGATTCCCGTTTCCATCATCGCAACCTTCAATCTCATGTATGGGTATGATATTACTTTGAATATCATGTCTTTGGGTGGAATTGCACTTGGGATTGGATTGCTGGTTGATAACTCGATTGTTGTACTAGAAAACATCTCCCGTCACCGTGCGCAGGGGAAATCGGTGTTTCAGGCGGCCCAGGACGGAGCATCAGAAGTTGGGATGGCCGTTGTGGCATCTACGTTAACAACCGTTGCGGTGTTCTTTCCACTGGTTTTTGTGGAAGGAGTTGCCGGTCAACTTTTCCGTGATCAGGCGCTTACAGTCACATTCTCGCTGCTGGTTTCTTTGGTTGTTGCGATCACATTGATCCCGATGTTGTCATCTTTGTCTAAACGCGATGATGCTCAAATCGAACCTGTGTTGAGAGAACCAAAGACCCGTTTTGGAGGGTGGATGCGTGCAATTAGATTGTTCATTTTCAATACGATACCTATGTCGATTGTAAAGGTGTTCAAGTTTGTGTTTAAATGGACTGGACGTGGAATCATGTTTGTGCTCAATCCATTTTTGACCCTTTTTGAAAAAACATACATGGTTATTGAGAACAAATATCCATCGATTATTGGATGGGCTTTAGACCGAAAAGGATTGGTTCTTGGGGTTGCGATTTTATTATTTGCAGGAAGTGTAGCCATGATACCACGACTGGGTATTGAACTGATTCCATCCATGTCGCAAGGTGAATACTCGGTTGAGTTTCGCATGCCTCCTGGTACTCCACTTGAGCAAACGGATCAGATCATCAGACAAGTTCAGACCGCGGCAGCATCCTCCGATCGAATCAATATGACATTTGCAGTATCAGGATCCGGAAATCGAATGGATGCTAATCCGGATGCTGGTGGAGAGAACTGGGGTGAAATGAACGTCACATTAAACGATGGAGCTTTGTCTGAAGATGAAGCGGGTTCGATGGATGCACTTCGTTCAGAGCTTGGGGGCATTCCTGGGTTGCAGTACAAATTTGAGCGTCCGGCATTATTTACGTTCAGCACTCCGGTTGAAATTGAAATCACCGGATTCGATCTTGATGACCTCAAGCTTGGAGCGGAAACAGTGGCTAATAAACTCCGTACCAATGACCGGTTTTCGGATGTGAAGTCAAGTATGGAGCAAGGACATCCAGAGGTGCAGATCATCTTTGATCGAGAAAAACTTTCATCATTAGGTCTGCAGCTCGGCACTGTTGCCGACGGAGTAGTAAGTAATATCCGAGGTGATGTAGCAACTCGATATTCCTGGCGTGACCGTAAAATCGATGTACTGGTACGTGCCCGCGAGTCAGACCGCTCATCGGCTGAAGACATCAGAAATCTGATCGTGAATCCAGGGAGTGATCGTCCAATTCCGCTTGATGCGGTTGCACGAATCGAAGTGACCGAGGGACCATCTGAAATCCGTCGGATTGCCCAACAACGGGTTGCTGTTGTCAGTGCAAACCTGGCCTATGGTGATTTGGGATCGGCTATTGAGCAAATCGAAACAGATTTGTCTGGCCTAACACTTCCAAATGGAGTTCTGGCTAGAACCTCTGGACAAAGCCAGGAAATGGATGTGGCCTTTGAGTCGTTGATTTTTGCGTTGCTTCTGGCCGTTTTCCTGGTCTATCTGGTGATGGCTTCACAGTTTGAATCACTGATTCATCCCTTTGTGATCCTGTTTACCATTCCAATGGCAGTCATTGGTGCTGTTTGGGCGCTATTTATTACCGGATCAACGATAAGTGTTGTAGTGTTTATCGGATTAATACTCCTTGCGGGGATTGTTGTAAACAACGCCATCGTTTTGATAGACCTGATCAATCAGTTGCGAGCTAAAGGGATGGAGAAGCTGGAAGCTATTCGTGAGGCCGGAAGATCTAGACTACGACCCATACTGATGACAACTCTGACAACCATTCTGGGTCTGCTCCCGATGTCAATTGGACTAGGTGACGGTGCTGAAATCCGTGCACCGATGGGTATTACAGTCATCGGAGGACTATTGGTATCGACGTTACTGACTTTGGTCGTTATTCCGGTTATGTATGCCATCCTGGACAGAAAACGCTACGAAGGTGACGAGCTTCAATCACAAGTAACTTCGGAGAGTTGATATGAAAATTACCGAAGTAGCCATTAAGCGTCCGGTCACTAGTCTCATGATTTTTGTGACCTTAATGCTGATCGGACTGATCGCTGGTCGAAAGGTGCCACTGGAATTCTTTCCAGATGTTACTTTCCCGGGAATTTTCGTAGAAATACCCTATTCAGCGTCTACTCCTGAGGAAGTTGAGCAATTGATCACGCGTCCCGTTGAGGAAGCCCTTGCTACCGTTAGTGGCATCAGAAGTATGGAATCCGGGTCTAGTGAGAATTTCTCTCAGGTTTTCCTGCGCATGGAAATGGGTACTGATGTGACCCTCAAAGCTATTGAGGTCCGTGAGAAAATTGATGGCGTCAGACACCTGTTACCAGATGATGTGGAGCGAGTTTTTGTTCGGAAATTTGCGGCAACGGATGATCCGGTATTGTTACTTCGATTATCCAGTGATCTGGACTTGTCGACTTCCTATGAGATGCTTGAGCGAAATCTCAAAAATCCGATTGAGCGGATTGAAGGTGTTTCACGTGTTGATCTTTATGGGGTAAACAAACGACAGATACGGATAGAACTCAACGCTGATCGAGTTTCTGCATACAACATTGACCTATCTCAATTGAATCAGCTTCTTCAGCGAAGCAATTTCTCTGTCACTGCCGGAAAAATTGAAGATAATGGATTGCGATATACTGTTCGTCCGGTAGGTGAGATTAGAAGTGTTGAGGAACTACAGAACCTGGTAATTGGTGAGAACAATCTGAAACTCAAAGACATTGCGGATGTCAGGTACGATGTTCCAGAAATCACATTGGTACGTCGTCTGGACCAAAAACCTGCCGTTGGACTCGATATTTTCAAAGAGTCGGGGGCGAATACGGTTCAAGTGGCTGAACTGGTTATGGAGGAGCTTGAGCGAATCAAGCAGAACCCGGAAATGCGGGGCATTCAGATTTTTGAAATGAACAATCAGGCTTCAGGAATCAAGAGTTCTTTGAATGATTTGCTCAGTGCCGGTATGATCGGAGCGGGACTTTCAATGATCGTGCTGTTGTTTTTCTTGAGAAGTATAACCACGACATTGATCGTGAGTATGGCTGTTCCATTTGCTCTGGTGGTAACCATCGGGGCACTGTATTTCCTTGGATTATCCTTGAACATACTTAGTATGATGGGATTGATGCTTGCGGTTGGGATGCTTGTCGACAATGCAGTTGTAGTTACCGAGAACATTCACCGTCATCAGCTGATGAATGAATCGCTACTTGAGGGGACACTCAAAGCAGTGAAGGAGGTCGGCATGGCTGTTACGGCGGGCACCCTGACGACCATTATCGTTTTCTTGCCGAATATCATGATGCAGGCAGACATGACAGCTGTATTTCTGAAGCATGTGGCCGTATCGATCGTGGTTGCATTGGTGACCTCACTATTTATATCGCTCACGATCATACCGCTTTTGACAACACGTGTTCGACAGCAAAAACCATCCACAAAACGAACAGTAATTGATTGGATGGCAGACCGATATGCCGGTATGTTATCCTGGTTGATTGGCCACCGATGGTCGAGTGCAGGACTCATATTACTTGTTATCGGAAGTGTAGCCATTCCTGCAAATTTTGTGAATATCAACATGTTTCAGAATGCTGAATCGCGTGAAATCAGGGTGTTCTATAACCTGAATGCACGGTACACGCTTGACAAGATCGGTGAAGCTGTTGATCAGGTAGAAAATTATCTGTATGCCAACAAGGAAGAATTTGATATCAAACAGGTGTACACTTTTTATGAGGCGGGATTTGCCAGCAGTACCATTATGCTTACCAGTGAAGATGATGCGACCAAATCGTTGGACGAAATCAAAGAGTTGATCCGCGAAGGAATGCCTAAACTGAGTATCGGTAATCCGCAGTTTGAATTCACCAGCCAGAATGGGCAGGAAAGTATGCAGGTGTTTTTGCTTGGGGATTCTTCTGAAGAATTGGCCATGTTGTCTGAAGAAGTCGCACGTCGATTTGAAACCATTCCCGGATTCATGGATGTGCGAACGGAAGCTGAAGCAGGGACAGAAGAAATTCAGGTCGTAATTGACAGAGAGCGTGCCAATACACTTGGATTGAATTCCATGCAAGTAGCAAGTATTGTGTCCGGAGCTATGAGAGGGGTGAATTTACGACGGATTCGTGGTCGTGAAGGTGAAATTGATGTGATCATGGGCTTCAAAGATTCAGATCGAAAATCCATTGAAGATCTTCAGAAAGTAACAGTTGCTACGGTTAATGGAGAGGCAATTCCATTGGCAAGCGTGGCCAACCTGACCGTTGAGTCGGGTCCACAAAGAATATCTCGAACCGACAGAAGAACATCTATGTTCGTTTCAGCGAATCTGGAGGGTATCACGTTAGAAGATGCCCGGACCGAAATTGCTAAGATCATGGATCAGATCAATTATCCACCTGGATACGGATGGAGCTATGGACGTGCCTTCTCGGACTCAGAGCAAACAATGAATGCGATGTTAGTGAACATGTTATTGGCACTCGCACTGATTTATCTGGTAATGGCCGCTCTATTTGAATCGACCATATATCCAGCCAGTATCATAACTTCGATTTTGTTTGCAGTGATTGGTGTTTTCTGGTTTTTCCTGATCACAGGTACCACATTTGATTTGATGGCCATGATTGGGATTCTGATTCTTATGGGAATTGTGGTCAACAACGGTATTGTATTGATTGATCACATCAATCATTTGCGTAATTCTGGTATGGATCGCATGGAAGCCATCGTGAAAGGGGGACGCGACCGGATGCGACCCATTTTGATGACAGCGGGAACAACAGTACTTGGTTTATTGCCATTGTGTATCGGTACGACACAAATTGGGGGTAATGGACCACCATATTTCCCGATGGCTAGAGCAATAGTTGGTGGATTATTGTTCTCGACAGTTGTTAGTATGCTGATTCTACCGACATTTTACCTGTGGCTCGATGACCTGAAAAACTGGTCGAGCAGAGTGGTTCGAGCCTGATAATAGAATGAATTCCAACTGAACCCTGTCTGGTAAAACCCGGGCAGGGTTTTGTTTTTTAAGGCGTAAAAAGGTGTTATTTAACGCTTCAAATCGATTTCCCAGATAGATATTTGAGTCACCTTTTTGCATATTCCGATTTACTTTTCAGGATGGTTTGTTAATTCATGGAGTGTGATATGAAAAAAGGTCTATTGTTGGCGTTGATGATGGTTTTAACTGCAGGTTTGTCGGCTCAGGACACGGTGTTTCTTGGGGTTCATGTGTTGAATATGGACAATGGGAATGTGGACCGGGATCGGGCTGTGGTTGTGCGAGATGGGTTGGTCCACTGGGTGGGGCCGGCGGCAGATGTTGAGGTTCCGGAGGGTGCGAACGTGGTACGGGGGGATTTTTACATAATGCCGGGCCTGGCCGAGATGCATGCGCACATTCCGCCAGCCTCGCAGGGACAACAGTATGTTGACGATGTGCTAAAAATGTATGTCTCGCAAGGAATTACGACGATACGAGGGATGCTCGGTGAGGCTTCGCATCTGGAACTGAGAGCAAAGAGTACGGCCGGCGAGATCATTGCTCCACGCATTTTCACATCTGGTCCGTCGTTCAACGGGAATTCGGCAACGGATCCAGAGGCCGCTCGCGAGATGGTCCGGGCACAGAAACAGGCTGGATACGACCTGCTGAAGCTGCATCCGGGGCTGTCGGTCGAGGTGTTCGAGGCCATTGCAGATGAGGCAAAAAAACAGGACATCGACTTTTCAGGTCACATTTCCTACGCCGTTGGCCTCGAACGTACCCTTGCCTCTGGCAAAGGTACCATTGATCACCTCGACCGCTACATGGAGTTCATGGCTGGTGACACACCCGATCGACAGGACCCATCGATCATCTTTTTTGGATATGATCTGACCGATCGGGTGCGTTCTGAGCTGGTTACAGAGGCAGCGCGTCGTACGAAGGCTTCGGGCGTTGCCATGGTTCCTACCAATACGCTCATGGAAAATGTGTTTAATCCGGATAACACTCTGGATGTAATGAACGCCTGGCCGGGCGTGGATCTGATGCCTGTGAATGTACGGTCGGGCTGGAATAATTTTGTGAACATCCTGCGTAATCAGGATGAGTACGATGCCGACAAAGCCCGGCGGTTTCTTGGGCATCGTGCGGCTCTAACCAAGGCGTTGCATGAGGCAGATGTTTTGTTCCTGCTTGGGGCCGATGCCCCGCAGATATTTAATCCACCAGGATACTCAGCACACCGTGAAATGGCATTGCTTGTCGAGTACGGTTTCTCTCCGTTCGAGGCTGTAAAAACGGGAACGACTAACGTAGGCCATTACCTCAATGAACCTGAAAAAACCGGAAAAGTAGCTCCAGGTTACCACGCTGATCTGATTCTACTGGATGTGAATCCATTAGAAGTGATGCCGTTTAACGCTCACATAAAAGGAGTCATGACTTCCGGAACGTGGTACGACGAAGCAACTCTTGAGTCATGGACTGAATCCATCCGTGCTCGGGTGAGTGTTGCGGAATAACTCAAAGCAGGTGTAAAAAAATCCAAATTATCTGCTATTTTGCATCGTCGAGGTGGTGGAGCTTGTGTCGATTAGGCTTCCCATTGAACTTACATCAAAATCAAAGTCATTTATTATGATATTCTTGTATGTGGTCATAGGCTATCTGGCCTTACTCATGTTTATATCGGTCTGGAAAAGCCGGGCCATTAAAAACCAGGAAGACTTCATGGTCGCCGGGCGTTCTGTTCCGACCTATAAACTGGTTGGTACTCTATTGTGTACATGGATCGGTTCCGGATCGTTGCTCGCTGGTGCCGGATTAGCAGCACGTGTCGGATTCTCTGAACTTTGGATGGCGGCAGGTGCTTGGATCGGGATTGTGATCGTGTTTTTCCTTGCAGCTCGTGTACGTCGGATTGCCCAGTTTACTGTTCCCGATATTCTTGAACTTCGATACAACAAATGGGCACGTATACTGGGAACCATCGTTATTGTGATCGCATATACCACTATCGTTGGATATCAGTTTCGTGGTGGAGGATTCGTATTGAACCTGGTAGCTGACATTCCAGAATGGCAAGGCGTACTAATGACCGCCGCTTTTATCATTGCCTTTACCGCATTTGCCGGAATGCTCTCGATTGTATCAGTGGATATCATAAATGGTGCAGTGATTACATTAGCCGTAGTTATTGCAGTACCATTGGTGTATTTCAATTTGGGAGGTGCCGACCATTTTACAGCTACACTGGATCCTTCTTATTTTACAGTTTTTGGTGACTACAGCTGGGTCTGGGCCATGGGAGTATTCTTCCCAACATTCTTGCTGTTGCTCGGAGAATCAAACATGTATCAGAAGTTCTTCTCCGCCAAGGACGAAAAATCTGCCAAAACGGCTGTTTTCTGGTGGGTAATCGGTACGATTCTGGTCGAAACGGCAATCGCATCGCTGGCAATCTTCGCATTCAGCCATTACAACTCCCTGGATCCATCAAACGCATTTTATCTGGATGCCAGTCAAAGCGAACGTATTATTTTGCATACGGCTCGATACGGAGTTGAGGTTGGAATTCCAATCCTGGGTGGACTACTCCTGATTATGGCTGCAGTTGCCATCATTACTTCGACCGGAAATAGTTTCTTACTGGCTCCATCAACCAACATCACACGTGATATCTACCAGCGTTTTATTCGTCCGGATGCATCCGACAAACAAATAATTGTGTTCCAGCGGATCATGGTGCTGGTGCTCGGTATTTTTGCTTATCTGCTCCTAACCCAATTCCGAACTATTCTGGACATGGCTTTTACGGCATACACAATGGTAGGTGCAGGACTCACGCCAGCGCTTCTGGCAGCGTTCCTCTGGAAGCGGGTCACCACTGCCGGTGGAGTGGCATCGATTGCAACAGGAATGGGTATGACGTTGCTGATGACCTTGCTCAATGCAGTAATGGAAGAGCCACTTATAGCTACAGACTACATCGTCTTACCGGCTGCAGGGGCTTCTGTACTCGCCTTGATTGTGGTTTCGCTGGCAACTCCTCCTGATCCGAAGGAAAAATGGGAGAAGTTTTACGCCAAGCCTGTGAGTCTGGAAGAAGCTATCAAGGAACAGCAGGAGGGATAATTTAATCATCATGTATGCTGAGGTTGCGTTAGCTCAGGCCGTTCGGCAGGTCTTTACATACAGCCTGAATGCAGAGCTCAGTGAAGTGGTGAAGCCCGGAATGCGGGTATGGGTACCGCTTGGGAATCGAAAAACTATCGGAATGGTCGTAAGGGTACACGCGAACAAACCTGCATTCGCGTGTAAACCTGTTGCTCAGGTACTCGACACCGACCAGGTATTTGATTCCGAACTGCTTGAGCTCACAGAGTGGGTGTCGCAGTATTATTTTTCTGGTTGGGGAGAGGTGATCCAGGCTGCTTTGCCTGTGGGTCTCAACTACGCTGCCGACAGGCACCTATCCGTCATCCATCGTGATTCCCTGACTCCAAAAGAGACCGAAATCTGTGACGAAATTCAGGGTATGGGAGAAATCAAGCTTGAAGAGGCCGAACGAAGATGGGGACAACGATCGATTTATGTCCTGCTCAGAAAAGGTAATCTGGAGCTGACAGAGTTCCCGAAAGTCAAAGTGACTCAAGCCACGCTAAAAGGGTACACCTGGACTGATGATCAGCAGGAAAAGGCCGATGATCTATTCCGGACCTGGACCGGACGTCCATATGCGTGGATATCAGCAATTCCAGTACTTTTCTCGATGGATCCGCCCATTACTCAAAAAGAATTGGTACAAGATCATGGTATGACTCCGCACATACTGAATCGACTCGAAAAAGAAGGGCTTCTTGAGCCTGAGGAGATACCAACTGAATCGTACGCTTTGGCTCATCTTGAACATGAACCGAGTCGGTTGCGGATACTCAATGAAGAACAGACTCGTGTTTTTGAGCCAATTCGGGAGTCGCTCATTGGCGGGAAGTATCATAGTTTTCTGCTGTACGGTATCACCGGATCTGGTAAAACCGAAGTGTATATCCATGCTCTGAAACAGGCACTGGAGTCGGGCAAAGGAGGACTCATTCTGGTTCCGGAAATCGCTCTCACACCACAGACTGTCCGCCGTTTTTATGAAATATTCGGCGACCAGATCGCGGTGTTACACTCACGTCTGAACGACCGTGAACGATATGAAGCCTGGAAAGCATTACGATCCGGAGATAAACGCATCGCTATCGGAGCCCGCTCTGCGGTCTTTGCACCCGTGCAGAATCTGGGAATTATTATTATCGATGAGGAGCATGATCAGTCTTATAAGCAAGAGGACCCTGCTCCACGTTATCATGCGCGTGAAGTTGCCATTATGCGTGCATCAAAACTGCAGATTCCGATAGTCTTTGGATCTGCAACACCAAGCATGATTACCTTGAATGCGGTTACACGTGGAAAGCATACCATGCTCAAGCTCACAGGCCGGCACCTGGATGCGGTACTTCCGCCGGTTAAGGTACTCGATTTAAGACAGTATCGGAACGCCATGCGAGGTCCGGTTGCTGTTCCGCTTGCTCTGGCCATGGAGGAAGCTATTGGACGCGGTGAGCAGGTTATTTTGTTACACAACCGTCGTGGATTTGCCTCTTACCAGCAGTGTAACGACTGCGGACATGTTGCCGAATGTCCGAACTGTTCTGTGAGTCTGACTTTGCATCGAGCTCAACACAGTCTTCGATGCCATTATTGTGGATACAGCAGACGTGCTCAAATCAAATGTGACCATTGTGATTCAGAGAATCTGGATAACAAGGGGACTGGAACCCAACGCGTAGAAGAGGAGTTACAAGAGGCGTTTCCGAAATACCGATTGCTTAGAATGGACCGCGATACAACATCCGGAAAAGATGCTCACAACAAGATTCTGAGTGCTTTTGGGAAAGGTGAGGCCGACATTCTTGTCGGTACCCAATTGGTCGCCAAAGGGCTCGATTTTCCGAACGTAACCGTTGTTGGGGTGACCAATGCCGATACTGAACTAGCATTTCCCTCACATCGATCCTCAGAGCGTATGTTTCAACTCTTGACTCAGGTCGCTGGTCGGGCTGGCCGGGCGGAGAAAAAAGGACAAGTGTTTCTTCAGACACGTATGCCAGAACATCCTGCAATAGTACACGCTTCAAAACATGATTTTGAGTCCTTTGCCAAGTATGAAATGACAGAACGGTCGGGACTAAAGTATCCACCATTTTCCAGATTGGTCCAATTTCAGTTTAAATCACCAGACAGTACCAAAGTGGCTTTGGTAGCCGAAATTCTGACTCAGATTGTGCAAAAGGTATTCGCAGATCAACAAGTTCTTGGTCCGGCGCCTGCAGTAATTCAGCGTATTTATAATGATTTCAGGTGGGAAAGCTTCCTGAAACTGGACCCGGCAACCGGAACTAAGAAGATGGAATTCCTACTTGACAGAGTCTTTGAACTCTATGATCAACATAAACCTCAGGGAGCTTCAAATGTTCGCATTAACGTGAATGTAGATGTCTGATCAGTCGGATTTGGTTGTAAACGAAAATCCATCGTCTTTCACTTCCAGAAGTACATTTCCACCTTTTTGAAGCGAACCAAACAGGATTTCATCGACGAGTGGATTTTTTACGTGCTCTTGTATCACACGTGCCATTGGTCGAGCTCCATATGCCGGACTATACCCTTTAGCGGCAAGCCAGGATCGAGCGTCATCTGATAACTCAAGCACGACTTTCTTATCCGAAAGTTGTGAGTTCAACTCCTGCATAAATTTATCTACGATCTGTAGAATTACAGTTTCATTCAGATGTTTGAAGATAACGATTTCATCGAGGCGATTTCTAAACTCGGGAGTAAAATGCTGTCTGATGGCCCCCATCGGGTCACCACCCTGAATGCTTGAATCCCCATCCAGGAAGCCAATACCGGTTCGGCTAATTTCACGAGATCCTACATTTGAGGTCATGATCAAAATAACATTTCGGAAGTCTGCCTTACGACCCGTGTTGTCTGTAAGCGTAGCATAGTCCATTATCTGGAGAAGTACGTTGTATACATCTTGATGAGCTTTTTCGATTTCATCGAGCAGAAGAACAGCATTCGGATTACGTCGAATAGCATCGGTGAGCAAACCGCCTTGCTCAAAACCTACATATCCTGCCGGAGCACCGATTAATCTGGATACGGTATGCTTTTCCATGTATTCACTCATGTCAAAGCGGATCAATTCAATGCCCATTTTTTGAGCCAAAACACGACAAAGTTCGGTTTTTCCAACGCCGGTAGGACCTGAAAACAGGAATGATCCCACAGGTTTTTGTGAATGACCAAGCCCGGCTCTGTGTCGTTTAACGGCCGTAACGACAGCTTTTATTGCTTTGTCCTGACCATAAACGGCTTCTGAAAGGTGCTGATCAAGTGTTTTTAAACTCTCTTTGTCACCTGATGTCATTGACTGAATCGGAATCCGGGCTATTTGGGCAACCAGCTCTTCTACATCCCTAAGAGTTACTTGTTTACGTGGGGTAGTTTTCAGTGAAACGCGTGCCCCGGCTTCATCAAGTATATCAATTGCCTTGTCAGGAAGTTGTCTGTCGTTAAGATATCGGGCTGAAAGAAGCACGGCACCTTCAACAGCAGAAGGCTGATACTTGAGACCGTGGTATTTCTCGAACGCTGGTTGTAGGCCTGATAAAATTTTCACCGCGTCATCGGTGCTTGGCTCGTGGATGTCAATTTTCTGGAAGCGTCGCGAAAGTGCTCGATCCTTTTCGAAGTGATTTTTGTATTCCTCAAAAGTTGTAGCACCCACACATCGAAGTTTTCCGGACTGAAGTGCCGGTTTGAGTAGATTCGAAGCATCCATTGTACTGTTTCCAGCCGCACCAGCTCCGATCAGATTATGGATTTCATCGATGAACAGGATTACTTTTTCTTCTTCCGCAACCTCGCGAAGAACTTTCTTCAACCGTTCCTCGAAGTCACCACGAAATCGTGTTCCAGCCAACAAGCTACCCAAATCGAGAGAAAGCAATCTGAATCCCTGCAAACGTGCCGGCACCTGTTCAGCAGCTATTCTGGACGCCAGACCCTGAGCGATAGCCGTCTTTCCAACACCTGGATCTCCGACAAAAATCGGATTATTTTTCAATCGTCGACTCAGAACTTCAATAGTGCGTTGAACCTCGGTATCGCGACCTATAAGTTTGTCGAAAGCACCTTCACGTGCTTGCTGTGTCCAGTCTTCAGTGAAAAGTGCCAATGCAGATCGTTTTTTCTTCTTTTTCGGCTTCGCAAACGGGTCGTTATCGCTGTCAGAGTCCTGTAATTCTTCCAGTTCATCCATAAACGAATCATCTGCATATTCGTCAGCATCCTCATCAAGTTCATCAAGAATGGAATCATCGTAATCCTCATCCAGATCATCGATTGTTTTGCGGATACCGTGAGCGACAAAATTCATAATATCCAACCGTTCCACACCCTGCTTGCGTAGAAAATAAACAGCATGGGACTCGTCTTCAGTGAACATTGAAATGAGTGCATCACCGATACCGACTTCCTTCTGCTCAGCCGCATGGGCATGCATGAGGCAATGGTGAATTACTCTTTTAAAAGCGATGGTGTGAATTGGATCTTCACTCTCATCAATCCTCTCAATAGCCTGATAAAAATTTTGGATGTCTTCCTGTAGTATGGCAATGTCTACACCGGCTGCATATAAAATCCGACTGCCAATCTCATCCAAAGCAATTGCATGAAGCAAGTGTTCGATACTCACAAACGCGTGTTTGTCGGATTTGGCAAGAAGCCAGGTATCACGTAAAACTTTGTCTAATTCTTTACTATACATCAGGTTATATCTTCTCCAGGACACATTTTAGTGGATGACCTTCATTTTTACTCAATTGTTCGACCATTTCTACCTTGGTCTCGGCAATTTCTTTTGGGAATACTCCACACACCCCACGTCCTTTTCGATGGACATCGTTGGTTATCTGAATCGACTCGGGAATTGACTTGCTGAATATGCCAACCAGCACCTTTACAACGAAATCGAATGTGGTATAATTATCATTCAAAAGGATAACGGCATACTTTGGTGGTTCGGAAATCGAACTCCTGACTTTCTCAGCTAAACCTGTTTTTCCTGATGTTTGTTGCGAGCTCATTCGATTTTTTTGGGGGTCTCTTTGCCAGATTTTGTAAAATAATTGAACAGTAACTGACCATTAAATCAGCATTCAATGAAACATACACATGATTAACACAAAAATAACGGTTTTATTGATTTAAAACAGTTTTTTAAGGGATTCATCGTTTCATGTGAGTCCTAGTTTTTGGTATATTCCCACCGGTGGAACTAGCTTATTTTAATATTCATATAACATACGTAACCTAACTTGTGTCCGTTTTATAGTTGTATGCGACTGAAAGAGACCCCCAAAGCATGAACAACGAAACTACCCCGAAAAAGAAAGATATATTTCATCTCGACCTTGAGCTTGAGAACAAAACACTGAATAGTGTCTATAAAACCATTCAGCCTGCTCTCGAGAAAGCGATTGGTGTACCTGGACTAATTGATATCTACTCTGGTGCCGTCGACCAGAACAATCCAGATGATTTTTGTCAGGCCATCCTGGATTACATGAATGTGACCTGTAAAATTTCGGATCAGGATTTAGCCAGAATTCCCAAAAATGGAAAAATTGTTGTTGTTTCGAACCATCCATTTGGTGGAATTGAAGGAATTATGATGGGGGCTATCTTGCGTCGGGTTCGTCCTGATGTGAAGATTATGGCCAACTATTTTCTGTCAGTAATCCCGGAAATGAGAGATTTGTTTCTGTTTGTAGATCCATTCGGCGGACCAAAGGCAGCACGGGCTAATCTTGCTTCGATGAAGAAGTCGATTGAATGGGTCAAAGACGGGCATATGTTTGG
This sequence comes from uncultured Chitinophagales bacterium, assembly GCA_964550435.1. Classification (GTDB taxonomy): domain Bacteria; phylum Bacteroidota; class Rhodothermia; order Balneolales; family HLUCCA01; genus UBA11400. The sequence goes on from CAZJZI010000033.1 coordinate 21,974, forward strand.
TGTGTTTCCATCGGGTGAAGTTTCTCACGCAACATGGAAAAATCGAAAAATTACTGATCCGGCGTGGAGTAATACCATTTCAAAAATCATCAGAAAAACCGAAAGTCCGGTTATTCCGATATTTTTTGCAGGTTGTAATCGTCTACTTTTTCAGATTGCTGGACTCATTCATCCAAGGTTCAGAACGGCACTACTTCCCAGAGAGTTGATCAACAAAAAAGGACAACAAATTGAGGTCCGGGTTGGAAACGTTATACCCTGGGCGCGTCTGAAAAAATTTGGAACCGAGCAAGAGCTCACCGAGTATCTGCGACACCGTACTTACATGCTTGAGAATCGGCCGCTGAGTAAGTCATTGGGCGAAGCAATTGTCGAGAAAGTAGCTAATTGTGGGATGGAACCGGTTATAGACGCCGTCGATCCGGAACTGTTGTTAGCCGATGTCGAAGGACTACCGGATTCACAAATGCTTTTGGAGTCTAATGATATGCAGGTCTGGCATGCTGCCCACAAGCAAATCCCAAATGTGATGCGTGAAATAGGACGATTGCGTGAGATTACATTTCGAGCCACTGACGAGGGGACAGGAAAGTCGATTGATGTGGATGAATTTGATGAGTATTACCAGCACTTGTTTGTGTGGAACAAGGAAAAAGCTGAAATCGTAGGTGCGTATCGACTCGGGCGAACCGACAATATCATCAAACGATTTGGTAAAAAAGGACTCTACACAACGACTTTATTCAATATCAAAAGCTCATTTTTTGACGAGATAAATCCCGCTTTAGAAATGGGACGTTCCTTTGTACGTATTGAATATCAACGTTCATTTTCGCCGCTTTTGATGCTATGGAGAGGAATTGGTCACTACGTTGCCAAATATCCAAAATACAAGATTTTATTTGGTCCTGTTTCTATCAATAAAGAGTATCAGTCCAGCTCACGTCAGTTGATGGTGACGTTTCTGAAGATTCACAACTACCTGCCCGATCTGGCGTCTAAAGTCAAAGCCCGTACTCCGTTCCGATCCAGAAAGATCAAGGGATGGCATAATGAGCACAGTAAACGAATCATCAGCAGTATTGATGAGGTTTCAGATGTTGTTAGTGACCTGGAATGGGATGATAAAGGGGTACCAATCCTGCTCAAGCAGTATTTAAAAATGGGTGGAAAACTACTTGGGTTTAACGTGGATCCAAACTTCAGCGATGTGCTAGATGGTCTTATTTTGGTCGATGTTACAAAGACTGATCCAAAGATCATGGAGCGCTATATGCCCCGTGAAAAACTCAGAGAGTTTCATAAGCTTCACAACACAATCGAGCAGGCTTATGGCCCGGAGGAAAAAGCACAAGCAACGGCCAAAGAATTGGCCGAAGCTTGAAAATCAAGAGCACTTTTTAATATACTAGAGGCTTTCGATTTTTGTTGTTAACTGGCGCACAGCCTGAGTCAATCGGGCTATTTCCTGGTCAACTAACTGAGTTCCAGGATGCTCAGAAACCGCAAAACGTACCCCTGGTAACATCCATGATGCATACCCACTGAATGGATCACTGGATGCATACAACGACTGAAACCAGCGTCCGAACGGCATTCCCTCATCATTCAGAAACGCTTTTTCAAGTAGTATAAGGTCTTTATTCAACGTTTTCAGCTCTTCAATCGTCAATGATCCACGCGTAACCAAATTCTCCAGTCTGACCTCAGCCAATGCTGCGGCAACCTGTAAATCTTCGACTGCACTGTAATAATCATCGAAATTTGGTTCAAATCCCATCTCCAAAGCCATTTTAGCTATGTTTTCTGCATGGAGTTTCAAGTCAGTTGCATAGCGGATCAAATCGTATGGCAGGATATCAGCATCGGCAAAACGAGTAGCAACTACTCCGTAAACACTGGCCAGCGTGGGTCCATATACAAACCTGCCATCCAAAAATCGTTCATAGTAACTGAACGTATCGTAATTCGAATGGTAGACGGGTACTCCTGATGAAATTGACATTCCGGCTGAGGGTACACCCGCATGCATGTAAAACGGTACGTGGTCCGATCCACCACCAAGACTTCCAATGTTTGGCTCTGTTTGGGTTGTATCTCGCAACCACTGATCATAAACGCTTCCTTCAATATCCGGATGGGGGACAACTTTGGTGGCATCAACGATGGGCTGTTTAAGTGAAGGTGCAGCACTGGATCCAAAATTTGCTCCGGTAACTGACATATCCGCATTGAGATAAACTACTGCATTTGCCATAAGTTCTTCTCGAAGCTGCTCAACCCATTCAGAAGAACCAATAATCAGGAACTCTTCAGCATCCCAATGTGCAATCATAATGCTTCGTTTTGGGCGATATCCCTGCTTAACCAGTTCTCCAAGACTTTCCGCCAGCGTCAAAAGCATCGCAGTTCCACTATTTGGATCGGTTGCTCCATGTCCCCACGCGTCGAAATGACTCCCTATAATGATCCATTCATCGGGATAAACGCTTCCTTTAAAAGTACCGACCACATTTGTGATATCTTTGAGGGAGGCAGGCTGATCCACAGTCACATTTACAGTTAATTCGTTTCCACCAGTCAGAGCATAGGGAACATCAAGCCCACCTTTCCACTCATCTGGAGAAACCGGACCAGACATTCTTGAGAGGATTTCAGTCGCTGCACCGTATCCGAGTGGTGCCACGGGAATAGTATGAAATCCAACTTCATCCAGTTCAAGACGCTCAGGTGTATCGGGATGATCAACAGGTAGCGCTGCATAAAATGGTGTCAACGGATCGCCGAAATAGTCCATGGTTAGCAATGATCCGCGCTGGATAGTATGTTCATTAAGCCCACGACCTTGTGGATACGGAGGTTCGGTTGAGTTTCCGGGATCGGAATAAATTACCAGTCCTGCAGCACCGGCTTCTTCAGCATATTTGGCTTTGTACCCCCTAAAATTGCCTCCAAACCGTGCAATAACGACTTTCCCTGTCACGTCAATACCCAACTCTTTAAGCTTTTGAAAGTCTTCTCTTCGACCAAAATTTGCGTACACCACCTCTGCTGTGACCGATCCGGAACCACTGTAGGCACTGTAACCATGCACAAGTTTTGGATCCTGCGTAGAGGAATCTTCTTCGAGCATGACTTCCTGATTTGGCAGCTGGACTTCAACCGGTGAAACGATACTTACACTTACTGATCCTGGTTCCGGAAGCCACACTTCGTAATCATAGTGGTCAACCTCCATGGCGGCATCACGCATGATGCGTGTCATATAGTCAATAACGTTTCGGTTACCCTGGGTACCAGCAACATTCGGTTCACGGGTCAGCTCAAATAAGTGACGTCGATAGGTCTCAGGTTGATGGATATCGATCAACGTTTGCTCTAATGCGCGTTGACTCACCGAGCCCCTGGATGTAAATCCCTTTAATGTCTCAACATTCTGAGTAGATTGTGCCGTGGTGGTAAAAACTGGAAGAATACCCAGCGAAAATGCGAATCCAACCAGTAAAAGTTGCCTAATTCGAAGCATAGTAATACCTGTTTATTGACGAAAATTGATGAAATGTGATGAATAGATCACAAATCAGCGAATGATACGGGGTTTGGATGCAGTTCCAGACACACCTACACTTACGGTGTCACCTTGACGTGGAACCCGAATTCCAAACAGAAACTCGAAGTTATCGAACAGATTCTGCATTTCGAAACTTAAATCAGTAACAGAAATCTGTCCATCAAGTGGTGCAACACTCCAGGGTTCACCCGGATTCGGGGTGACTGTACCGGAAACGTTAAGTGTGAAAAACTCGTGTTCCAATTTCACGGTTTCAAACCGCACGACACCCGCAATTGAATCGAAATTGACATCCAAAAGGAACTGAGCCGTCTCATCATTTGGGATAAATAATCCTACAGCAGGATACAAAGTCGAAAGCAGATTGAAATTGAGATCAAGAATCTCAGCATGAATGCTAAGAGGTTGGGGAGGCATGGTTTGCTCGGAAAAAACCGGAATAAGTAGCAATGGGCTGCCGGACATTGTAACAGTCAATAGCTTAGCAACCGGATCCCCGAAGTTATCTGTTACGTCGGTGATACGTAGTTCGGATGATTCAAGATTGTTCAACACATATCCGGCCGATAAAATAGCCATCTGGATACTGGCTTTGCTACCAATAGTGAAATTCATTGATTTGGCACGGTATTTCAACTCAGAAATTGAATCGTAGTACGTAAGATTCTCCAGTGAAACGATGCCATCCAAAGCATGGATCTGTATATCACCGACAGTGATTCCCGCCGAGGTGTCAGTTGGAGCCAGTTCTGTCCGCACCCAATCGCGTAACTGAGCCTCCGAGCGACTGATCTTCCAAATCGTGTAAATCGAGAAAAAGACTGCAAGAAGGACAAACCAAAGCAGGATTTTACGTACTGAAATGCCCATACAGTGATGTTGGAGGTGATTTAAACTGATTTTGTTGGATTACTGTTCAGAAAATGGATCAATTCGTCCCAGTGAAAGGGTGTTTCGGTGCTTTGGTCCATATCGCGCAGAATAAACTGGCCTGAAGCAAGTTCCGACTCGCCTACGATTATTGAGAAACGTGCAGATTCGCGATTCGCTTCTTTCATTTGAGCTTTTATGGATCTGGCAGAGTAGTCCATCGTGGCCGAAAGTCCGAGTTTTCGAAGTTCCGGGAGCTTTGATAATGCAAAAGCTACGGCATCATCTCCTCTGGTCACTACATATACATCCAGTCGATGTCCTGTACCAAGTTGAATCCCAAGTGCATCGCAGGCTATCATCAGGCGTTCCATTCCGGATGCAAATCCCACAGCTGGAGTTGATGGACCACCAATCTCTTCGATCAATAAATCATAACGACCGCCACCGCCCAGAGCATCCTGGGACCCAAGATCGGGACTCACAAGTTCAAATGCGGTTTTAGAATAGTAATCGAGTCCGCGAACCAAACGAGGTGTCTCAATATAACTTATCTCAAGTGAATCCAAGTGTTTTTTGACCTCGATGTAGTGATTCAGACTCTCTTCGTTCAGGAAGTCGGTTATAACTGGAGCGTGCTCGATAATCGGCTGATCTTCCTGCTCTTTGGAATCGAGAATACGCATCGGATTCGTCTCAAGACGTGTTTTCGAGATATCACTAAGTTGATCATGGTACGGAGTAAAATAAGCAATAAGAGCCTCTTTGTAGGTTTTTCTGGACTCTGGATTTCCCACAGAATTGATTTTCAGCGTGGTGTTCGCGATTCCGATTTCGCGGTAAACTTCAACCATGAATGCGATGATCTCGGCATCGGCCACAGGCGCGGCGCTACCGATCAATTCGGCTCCAAACTGATGAAATTGACGCTGGCGTCCTTTTTGTGGACGTTCGGCACGGAACATAGGACCGATATAGAACAGTTTTTGAACCCCCCCACGCTGATCCAGACGGTGCTCAACAAACGCACGAGCCACAGGAGCTGTCCCTTCGGGACGTAGCACATACTGATCCTCACCCCGATTGAACGCGAACATCTCTTTGGAAACGATGTCTGTAAGTTCCCCTATTCCGCGTGCAATGAGACCGGTTTGTTCCATAATTGGAGTGCGAATTTCCAGAAAATGAAATTTCCGGGCTGTATTTCGGATCAATTGCTCTAAAAACTGCCATTTTGCCGACTCCTCTGGAAGGATATCGACCATTCCACTGTGGGTAGTAAATTTCTGGGATGCCATTACTTGGATTTGATTAAAGTGATCTTCCAAAGATACAAAATCTACTAACAGTAAACTGTAAACAGTAACCTGTAAACGGCCATGCAGGTTTTTTAGCGCGCAATGCATCCGATGGGCAGAGAGTGTAGTAAATCGATCGAGTTTCCAACTGAGTAAGTTGCTCTTTCTGCACACCAGAACTTTGTGAACCTAATCGATGGGTCGTTTACCGTTTAACGTTACCTGTTTACTACCCTCAGGGCTTAAAAAACCCAAAATTACCTCAAACCTGAACCTGATGAGCATCGAAGCGGCGGGAATCTGTCCGGATAAGAGATACCCGAGGGAATAGATCAGCGTACCCAGCGCCTTAACCCCCTGTACCACGCTCCACCTCACCACCTCAACCCCTGTGCGACACACTCTCCGGTCACCCGCTCCCATCCCTCGAGCCTGACCCAGCACATACTCCCTGCTCAGTCGCTCCGACCCAATCCGGTGACGAAGCCCCGCTCCCGGATTGTACCACATCTCGCCACCCCGCTCGCGCAAGCGAGCAAACAAGTCCTTCTCTTCACCACCGCCCAGCACCGCCCCCTTACGCCCCAGCTCCGGATCGAATCCGCCCAGCTCCAACACCTTTTCGCGGTCGACCAGCATATTGCCCCCATGCGGATAATCACTCCCGCGATACCGAACCTCGGCAGCATACGGAGCATGATACCCCAGCATCTGCCGCAACACCATCGGAAACCAGCCAGGGCGTCCCGCATCAAAGTGCACCTCAATCGGACCGCCCCCGCCCGCGATGCGATCGTGGCGTCGGATAAATCCAACCCAAGACTCCAGGAAATCCTCCGCCACGAACACATCGTCGTCAATGTACAACACCCAGGGCGCTCCAGACTCCCGCAGCGCCCGATTCCGCGCATACGACAAACCCTGCATCTGCTCAGATAACCAGCGCCAACCACAGCGCCCTTTCCACGCCCAGTCCCGCAGCAGGGACTCGGTGGCGTCGGACGAATTATTATTAACCACCAACACCTCAACTCCCGCCACCTCACCCCGCTGCGCCTCCAGGCCGCGCAGAGTGTCTGACAGATACGCACTTCGGTTGTAGGTGCAAATCGCAACCGTGAGCAGAATCGGACTATGATTTGAGTTCGACATGGTGATTTTATTGTAATCCGAATTGAGTATTTTGGGGCTGTAATCCGAACGGATCATGATCCCGAAACAAACTCTGTACGTGCCTAAAATAACCGTATATATCGTCACAAAAAACCGCTTGAACCAACTAAAACAGGCGATAAAATCGGTAGAGTCTCAGACCTTTACCGACTGGGAGCTGATTGTAGTCGACGATGGATCGACCGACGAAACGGCCTCATTTCTTCAGAATCGAGGAAAATCACCGATATTTCGGTGGTTTAGAAACGAAATATCGGTTGGAGCTGCTGCCGCGAGAAATGTGGCTATTGCGAATGCGAGTGGTGAATTTATAACCGGACTCGACGATGACGACCAGTTTCGTCCCGAGCGGTTGCAGCGTTTCTCGGAGACCTGGAAGCCAGAGCATCCAGTGCTGACTACGTGGGATACTCTGGAGAGAGTGGACGGGAGGGGAGTGACCTGGCGCAAACCGGAAGTGATTACCTGGCAGGATCTGCTGTACAAGAATCTGATTGGGAACCAGGTGTTTACACGCACCGAGTTTTTGCGTGAGATTGGTGGATTTGATCCGACATTACCATCCGCTCAGGACTATGACACGTGGCTCCGATTGGTCAAATTGCACGGTCCAGTGCGAGTGGTACAGGAGTCGTTGCAGGTTATCATGATGCGTCCGAGCGCAGGGCGGATATCGTCTGGATCACGTGCATGGATCGGGTATTTCGCCTGTTATCGCAAGCACAAATCGGACATGAACCGTGCTCAACGAAAGTATCATTTGCACTCTATCCGCCTCGCCCAAGGTAAGCAGCGGTTTTGGGATGTGTTCTTCTGGACTCCGAGCAGGTTTTGGGTTAAAGAGATGGCTAAGATAGTTTTTAAGACATAGAAAATAGGCTAGCGGGCGAGCGGGAAAGCAGGCTAGCAGGCGAGCAGTTGTTATTTGTGAATTGGAATGAGGTGAAGTATTTTTATACCCACTACCCACTACCCACTACCCACTACCCACTACCCACTACCCACTACCCACT
>CAZJZI010000034.1:0-29762 GCA_964550435.1 uncultured Chitinophagales bacterium
AAGCTACTGGAGTGTCACCATCACAGATGAACAGACTGCCGGCCGGGATGGTGCGCTCTTGCTCGTCCAGAGTGACAAACTTGCGCTCTTTGTCAAAGGTCTGAACGACAATACGCTTGCCTTGAAGTAGATCAAAGTCGAAGGCATGAAGTGGTTGTCCCAGTTCGTGGAGTACATAATTCGTTGCATCCACAATTGCGTTGATAGGACGAAGTCCAATTGCACGAAGTTTGTTTTGAAGCCAATCAGGTGAGGGTTTTACTTCCACATTTCGGATCAACATCCCAACATAGCGATGGCATAGCTCGGGATCTTTGATTTCCACTGTGACTTCGCCCTCAAGATCGGATTCTGGGTGTGATTTGAGCGAAGCAAAAGGCTTTTTGAGTGATTTATTGAGCACAGCGGCCATATCGCGAGCCACACCAAGATGGCAGCTTGCATCGGGTCGATTCGGAGTGAGCCCGATTTCTAGTACGTAGTCGATGTTCAGATCTAGAACTTTAGAAATCGGAGTCCCGACTTTCAATGCGTCGTCGAGAACCATAATGCCACTATGATCCTCACCGATGCCTAATTCGTCCTCGGCGCAAATCATGCCTTCGGACACTTCTCCACGGATTTTGGATTTGCGAATCACCAGGTTTGTTCCATCTGGAAGTTGAAGCGGAAGCTCTGTTCCGACCGTAGCTACGGCTACGGTTTGCCCAGCTGCCACATTCGGCGCTCCACATACGATTTGAACGGTCTCTGTGCCGGTGTCGACCGTGCATAGACTGAGTTTGTCGGCATTCGGATGCTTGACGCATGTAAGTACCTTGGCAACTACAACGCCATCCAGTGCGGAGCCTATTTGAGTAACATCTTCTACTTCGAGTCCGGTAAGAGTCAGGATATCGGCAACTTCTTGCGGAGACTGATCGAAATCGAGGTAGTTTTTAAGCCAATTGTATGAGATTTTCATGATAACGGATCAATTCTTACTGAAACTGTTCAAGGAAACGCAGGTCGTTTTCGTAGTAGATTCGGATGTCGTCGACATCGTACCGCAGTGAGGCGATACGTTCGACACCCATTCCAAGGGCAAAACCAGAGTACACTTCAGGATCGATATCCACTGACTTCAGCACATTCGGATGGACCATTCCAGCCCCCAGAATTTCGAGCCAGCGACCGGGTTTACCGGGTGATTCCCACCAGATATCCATTTCAAGACTCGGTTCAGTAAATGGGAAAAAGGAGGGACGCAGGCGATAAGTGACCTTGCGGTTGAACACCATTTCAGCCAGCATGACCAATGTTTCTTTGAGTTCTGCAAAACTCACATTTTTATCCACATACAGTGCCTCGACCTGGTGGAACAGGAAGTAGGACTTGTAAGTTACAGATTCGTTTCTGTACACACGTCCGGGCATGATGGCACGGATAGGAGGGCGTTGCTCCAGCATTTTGCGAATCTGCACCGGGGAAGTATGCGTACGCAGGAGCAAATCCTTACTGATATCGGACTCATCCTTGTTGATATAGAACGTGTCTTGCATATCGCGAGCAGGGTGCTCGGGTGGAAAATTCAGCGACGTGAAATTATGAAAATCGTCTTCTATCTCCGGACCATCTGCAATAGAAAAGCCGAGGCGGAAGAATACTTTCTTGATTTCTTGAAGTGTGAGCGTCAAAGGATGTAATGATCCATGCTGGATGGATGTCCCTGGCAGTGAAATATCGTCTGTGATCGAACGTTTTTGGGTCGAAGCAGATTCAATTCGGGCCTTAGCCTCATCGTATACAGATTGAGCGTACTCTTTGAGTTCGTTCAGAAGCTTTCCGACGGCACCTCGTTCCTCAGCAGAGACTTGTCCCATAACGGAGAACAATCCTGGAACGATACCCTTTTTAGACAAGAATTTGAGACGATATTGCTCAAGAGACTGAGCGTCATTGATCTGGAACTGTGCGATTTCAGACCGTATTTCCTGCGTTTTTTCCTTCATATCCCCTGTATAAAATAAAAAAACCGGCAAGCACTGGGTACTTGCCGGTTATGCATGGTGCAATTACTTGGCAAGAGCCGTTTGAACGATCGCTTGGAAAGCGGCTGGTTCGAAAACGGCGAGGTCTGCCAGGACCTTGCGGTTGATTTCCATGTTTTTGGATTTCATGGCTCCCATCAACTTTGAGTAGGTTACATCGTGGAGGCGAGCTGCAGCGTTGATCCGCGCGATCCAGAGTTTTCTGAATTCACGCTTACGGACACGGCGATCACGATACTGATAAAGCAATGCTTTCTCGACCGTGTTCTTCGCTACAGTGTAGACTTTACTTCTCGCGCCCCAGTAACCTTTCGCAAGACCTAAGATCTTTTTGCGACGGCGACGGGAAGCCACATTATTTGATGAACGTGGCATTTTATTGGAAGTTAAATGTTAATGTTATTGTTATTAGATAAACGAAAGCTTAGAGGTAAGGGACGAGCATTTTTATGTTTTTCTCGTCAGCCTCTGAAACCAACGTGGTACCACGCAGATTACGCTTACGCTTAGCTGATTTTTTGGTCAAAATGTGACTCTTAAACGCTTTTTTTCTTTTCAGACGGCCGGAACCGGTGAGCTGAACACGTTTCTTCGCCCCACTATTACTTTTGAATTTTGGCATATTCCTACTTCATTTCAAATTGAACTTGGGATAAGCTCGAAAGATACACATATCACGCACTTTTTACAAGTAAAAACGTGCGTGATGAGACAAGAGAAAACGGAAAACTGTAAACGGCCATTCAAAGACGGGTCAAGTACATAGACCAAAAAAAGTAAACAGAAAACGGAAAATAGATAATGGCCATTCAAGTACGAAAAATCGATTTCGCCAGGCACTGGCACACCAGATGGGCTGTTTACCGTTTACAGTTTACCGTTTTCGTAAAAAAAGAAGCCAAGCTTCTTTTTTTACTTGAGCGGAGCGATAATAAGAGACATCCTTTTACCCTCGAGTGTCGCTTTTTGCTCAACCTTGCCCAGATCTTCCAGATCCTGGGTGAAGCGGTTCAAAAGTTCTTCTCCATTTTGAGAATAAATGATATCACGGCCACGGAATTGTACCGTTGCTTTAACCTTGGCACCATCTTCTAAGAATTTTTTAGCGTGCTTGAGTTTAAAGTCATAGTCGTGATCGTCGGTATGTGGACGGAAACGTAATTCCTTCAGCGTTACAACGTGCTGCTTTTTCTTGGCTTCTTTCTCTTTTTTCTTCTTTTCGAATTGGAATTTGCCATAATCCATGATTCGGCAAACTGGTGGATCTGCATTTGGTGCTACTTCAACCAAATCCAATTCAAATTGCTCTGCCAATCGCAGGGCCTCTGACGACGAGGTGAGTACGTGATCTCCGTTTGGTTTGATCACTCGTACCTTAGGAGCGTTGATTTCGCCGTTCAGACGTTCACGTGGCTCCTGTTTGTATTCTTTAAAACGCTTTCCGATAGTAATTGTCTCCTGTTAATTCAAAGTTGGGGGATTATCCCTGTTGTCAATTTCCGCGCGTACTTTATCAAGAAATTCTGAGAATTTCAAACTTCCTTGATCACCTCGCTTATGCCGGCGTACAGAAACTGTTCCTTCGTTGGCTTCTCGTTCACCGATAATCAACATATATGGAATTTTTTTCTTTTCCGCATCTCTAATTTTTGCACCGATTTGATCACTCCGTGTATCGGTCTCCACACGAATTCCGTGAGATTTCATCTCAGATTCATACTTGTGGGCCAGTTCGTTGAATTGATCTGAAACCGGAATCAGCATGACTTGCTGGGGTGTTAACCAAACCGGAAAGTCACCTGCAAAATGTTCGATTAAAATACTGGTAAACCGCTCCATGGATCCAAATGGTGCCCGATGTATGATAACCGGACGGTGTTTCTGATTATCACTACCGACATAGGTCAAATCGAATCGCTCTGGCATGACATAGTCAACCTGTATGGTTCCCACTTGCCATTTACGTCCAAGTGCATCTTTGATAATGAAATCAATTTTTGGTCCGTAGAAGCTCGCTTCACCCGGAGCTACAACGTAATCAAGGTCTAGTTCGTCTGCGACTTCCTTGATTTCCCGCTGTGCACGCTCCCAGTATTCTGTGTTACCACCATATTTCTTCTCATTGTCATCTCGGAATGAGAGGCGGATATCGACTGCCATATCGAACGTTTCAAACACGTATTTGGTCAGGTCGATGCAGTTTTTGATCTCGTCTTTGAGCTGCTCATCGGTGCAATAAATGTGGGCATCATCCTGAGTGAATCCACGCACGCGGGATAGCCCGTTTAGTTCTCCGGATTGCTCGTAGCGGTATACAGTGCCAAATTCGGCCAGACGCAACGGTAAGTCGCGATAACTGCGCATGGACGATGAGTAAATTCTGTGGTGATGCGGACAGTTCATCGGTTTGAGCATGTACTGCTCGTCTTCGACCGTAATCGGATCAAATTGGGAGTCGGCGTAGTACGGATAATGACCCGATGTTTTGTACAATTCGATGTTACCGATATGAGGAGTGATTACCTCTTTGTATCCGCGGGCTATCTGCTCTTTGCGCAGGAAAGCTTCCAGAGTACGACGGATCATGGTTCCGTTTGGCAACCAGATCGGCAATCCTTTACCCACCATCTGATCGATGATAAAAATGCCAAGTTCTTTGCCCAGTTTCTTGTGATCGCGCTTCTTGGCTTCTTCAAGCTGAATCAAATACTCATCAAGCATGGACTTTTTCGGGAAAGTGATTCCATAAACTCGAGTCAGCTGCTTGTTCTTCTCGTCTCCGCGCCAGTAGGCACCTGCAATACTGAGCAATTTAATGGCTTTGATGGGCTCAGTGGATGGGATGTGAGGACCACGGCAGAGGTCTACGAAGTTTCCCTGCTGATAAAATGTGATCTGACCATCTTCGAGTCCATCGAGCAAATCGATTTTGTAGGGATCGTTTTTCTCCTTGAAATAGGCAATCGCATCAGCTTTTGGTACTTCCTTGCGTTCAAAAGAAGACTTCTGACGTGCTAATTCCAGTATTTTGTTCTCGATTTTCAGCAAGTCGGCTTCGGTGAGTTTGTAGTCGCCGAAATCCATGTCGTAGTAGAATCCGTTACCAATTGGCGGACCGATTCCGAATTTTACATCTTCGAATAATTCCTGAACAGCTTCAGCAAGTAAGTGTGCGGAACTATGCCAGAAGGTTTGCTGCCCGTCTTCAGAATCCCAGGTGTTGATCGTGATGCTTCCGTTGGTCGTAATCGGGCGGTTTAGGTCATAAATAGTGCCAGAAACGGTGACAGATAAAGCAGCACGTGCCAGTCCCGGGGAGATAGCCTGAGCCACCTCGAATCCGGTGGTGCCGGAAGGGTAGGATCGGACAGTTCCATCGGGGAAGGTCAACGAAATGGATTGGGAAGACATAAATCGATCGTTAGGTATATAAAAAACAAAAAGCGCCGGTTACCCATGCGCATTGTTTAGAAGGATGTGGGTCGTAATGGATTCGAACCATCGACCTCCACGATGTCAACGTGGCGCTCTAACCAACTGAGCTAACGACCCTCACAGAGTTCGACAAGATACGACGGAAGTGGGCTGAATTCAATGTTTTTTGTGTAGAAAATGTGTAATAACGTGCATTTTTGCGGTGGATGTTGTGTTTGTTACTGTGTTCTGAGTGTAAAACATCGTATCTTTGGAAGATATATTAAATTTGTTACATGATTAATCGAAGAACTCTCAGGGAAGCCGTACTTAAAGCAGTGTATGCTTTTTTGTTATCGAATGATGATGCGGCGCACGTTATTGCTACTCAGATCAAGCCGGAAGCCAAGGAAAAAGAAGACCTACAGTTTGCTGAAAAACTGTTTCTTGCTACTATCCAACACGGTGAGGATTACGACACGTATATCGATTCACGAATACAGAACTGGGAATTATCCAGAATCGCCCTGGTTGATAAAATCGTCCTGAGAATGGCTATAGCTGAGCTTCTTGCATTTGATGACATTCCGACCAAAGTAACCATCAATGAAGCTATTGAGGTTGCCAAGAAGTACTCTACTGCTAAATCCGGTAAGTTTGTGAACGGTGTTCTTGATGGGGTCCTTGACGACCTTAGAAAAGAAGGCAAGATCAATAAAACCGGAATCGGACTTGTAGAGACCGCTCTTCGCAGAGCTAAGAAATAATTTTACCCAATAATAGTCAGAATTTATATCCATGAGTTTGAAATGTGGAATTGTGGGACTTCCGAACGTAGGGAAGTCCTCTTTGTTTAATGCCTTGAGTAACGCAGGTGCCGAAGCTGCTAATTTTCCTTTTTGTACAATCGATCCGAATGTGGGTATTGTACCGGTGCCGGATCCACGACTGGATAAGTTGACTGAACTGGTTAAACCACAACGTGTTATACCGGCTTCAATTGAATTTGTGGATATCGCAGGTCTTGTAAAAGGGGCTTCAGAAGGGAAAGGGAAAGGCAACGCTTTTTTATCCCACATCCGTGAAGTGGATATCATTGTGCATGTGGTTCGTTGCTTTGTAGATGATGATGTCATTCATGTGGAGGGTGGTATCGATCCGATTCGTGATATTCAAATCATCGATTCTGAACTTCTCTATAAAGATTTGGAGAGTATCGAAAAACGAGTAGATAGACTGAAAAAAGCGGCTAAAGCAGGAGATAAGCAGATAACGATGCAGCTTGAAGCGGTAGATCGTCTACGCGAGCATGTAGAAAACGGGAATCCTGTGCGTTCTTTTCAGGCCAATGAACTGGAGCGTGAAGGATATTCAGATTTGTTTCTGCTGACAGAAAAACCGGTGCTCTATGTTACGAATGTCGCCGAAACTGACCTTCCTGATGCACAGGGTAATCAATACGTGGATAAAGTTCGAGAGGTAGCAAAATCTCAGGGATCTGAATTGGTCGTAGTGAGCGCTAAAGTTGAGGCTGAAATAGCAGAGTTGGATGCCGAAGAAAAAATAATGTTCCTACAGGAATTAGGAATTGAAAGTGCCGGTCTTGATCTTTTGATCCGTGCGGCTTACAAAGAACTTGGATTGATCACGTATTTTACTGCCGGTGAAAAAGAAGTTCGTGCCTGGACCATCGAAAAAGGATTTAAAGCACCACAGGCTGCGGGTGTGATCCATTCAGACTTCGAACGAGGATTTATCCGGGCTGAGACCATCAAGTACGACGATTATGTGCAATACAAGACCGAAGCTGCTGCCAAAGAAGCCGGTAAAATGCGCTCAGAAGGAAAAGAATACATCGTTATGGACGGCGATGTGATGCACTTCCGTTTCAACGTGTAGATCCATTCGAAGACTGTTACTGCTCGGTAACGGTTTTTGTTGTGATGGAATTCGAGTCAATTGTGTCAAAAACGACCCAGGCATCGGGGAATTTTCGTTTTACCACCTGAGCAAATTCTATGGCATCTGCTCGACTTTTGAAATCACCAACATGAAGTCTGTAATAAGGCTGTCGAAACAATATGTATGCGTTCGCATTGTATTCAGGTACTTCTTCGTCCAACCATCTGTTGAATTCTGTTCGGATATTCTCAGCCTGCCGAACATCCTGCGTTGAGACAATCTGTACCCTGAATCCTGCATTTGCATTTGCCTGAGAAATAGCAACATCAACTTGAAACGCCTCAGGTATTGAGTTTTCAACAGAATGAAACACAATTTCTGGCTTGAACAGATATTCTTCGTAATTATATCCAAGCACTTCGGCTGGATTCTCAACTGGCGTTTCGACCACAGGCTCTTCAGTAATCACAACTTCCTGAGTAGATGCACAAGACTGTATAACCAGTCCAAAACTGAGAACCAAGGTACCTGTTTTAAGTAGTGAGAAGTACGGATTGTTCGGTTTAGTCATCTTTTGCCGCAATTATATCCCAATTGGGTGCCAGGTTGTTTTGATCTCCATGAAATCCAGTATGCGATACGGATTTTCATTGTCAACGTTCTTGCTCGTGTCGGTATTGTAAAACTGAACCCGTTTGATATTAAGCGCCGCGTTTTCCTGGATTTTTCTGATGGAGTCGGCATTGCTTCTATGATAAGCAACTGCGTTCACATCCATGTGTGTCGTGGCAGAATCCAGTAACTCAGATTCATGTCCGGTGAGTATGTTTACAACCCCGCCTGGTAAATCTGATGTTCCTAAAACTTCAGCGAAAGTAAGTCCGGCAAGTGGATGATTGTCCGGGAGTAGAATCACACAGGTGTTCCCAGATGCAATTATTGGAGCCATAGCTGATATTAGACCCAGCAAAGGCTTGTTCATGGGAGCAAATAGAGCTACGACACCAGTAGGTTCAGGTACCGAAAAATTGAAGTGCTGAGAGGCTACGGGATTTACGGTTCCGAAAACCTGAGATATTTTATCACACCATCCTGCAAAATAAATAAGTTTATCAACTGATTGTTCTACTTGAAGTTGTGCATCTTTGGTTGTGAATCCTTCGAGCCTCAGTTCTTCGACAAACTGACCTGATCTACCTTCCATCATCTCTGCCATTCGGTACAGAATCTGGGAACGGTTATAGGCTGATCTGGATGCCCATCCAGGTTGTGCCGAACGTGCTGCAACAACTGCGTTTCGAAAGTCTTTTCGACTGGAGAGACAAATATTTGCTATCTGTTTACCGGTTTTATCCGTCAGTGGGTAGTATCGTCCAGACTCAGAACGTTCGTATTTACCACCGATGAAGATTTTGTAGGTTTTCAATACGTTTAATCGATTTGCCATGGTATAAAGTCTCTTAGTCTGGTGCTTATTGTTCGAGGTTTAGGTAAGGCATTAGTCCATGTAGACCGCCTTCACGGCCTAATCCAGACTCTTTGTACCCTCCAAATGGTGAGGTTGGGTCGAACTTGTTGAACGTGTTAGCCCAGATAACGCCTGCTCGTAAGCGTGTGGTCATGCTGAAGATCTTGGAGCCTTTGTCTGTCCAAACCCCACCTGATAGTCCGTAAGGAGTGTTATTGGCCTTTTCAAGAACCTCTTCAGGGGTTCTGAATGTTTGGATTGCAAGTACTGGACCGAAGATTTCTTCCTGAACGATACGATTGGACTGTGAAACGCCGGTAAACAACGTTGGTCGACAGAAATATCCGTTTGCTGGAATGTCACACGAACTCTGGTACATCGTTGCGCCTTCATTCAGTCCGATCTGGATATACTCGTGGATCTTTTCAAGC
Organism: uncultured Chitinophagales bacterium; assembly: GCA_964550435.1. Classification (GTDB taxonomy): domain Bacteria; phylum Bacteroidota; class Rhodothermia; order Balneolales; family HLUCCA01; genus UBA11400. The sequence continues at coordinate 9,246 of CAZJZI010000034.1, forward strand.
TGCATCTTTGAGTTGATGGCTCCAACATCGGTGTTTTTGTCCAATGGGTCACCGACGATGAGGGTTTCCATTCGCATTTTGAGCTTTTCGATGACTTCTTCTGCAACAGATTCCTGAACAAAGAGTCGAGATCCGGCACAGCAAACATGTCCCTGATTGAAGAAAATCGCGTTTACGATCCCTTCAACAGCCTGATCGATGGCAGCATCAGCGAAAATCATATTTGCTGCTTTCCCGCCGAGTTCTAAAGTGTACTTCTTCGATGTACCGGCGATGGATTTCATGATGATCTTGCCGACCTCGGTAGATCCGGTGAATGCGATTTTGTCTACATCAGTGTGATTTACAATTGCAGCACCAGTATTTCCCGCTCCTGTGACAATATTTACTACACCAGCGGGCAGTTCGGCCTCCTGAATGATTTCAGCGAGTTTAAGGGCTGTCAGAGGCGTTGTTTCGGCAGGTTTAAGCACTACTGTGTTACCTGTAGCCAGAGCTGGAGCGATTTTCCATGCGGCCATCAGCAGTGGAAAATTCCATGGGATAATCTGTCCAGCGACCCCAATTGGTTTTGGTGTACGACCTGGAAATGCATACTGTAATTTGTCAGCCCATCCAGCATAATAAAAGAAATGCGCTGCTGCCAGGGGGACATCCACATCGCGGGACTCACGGATAGGTTTTCCGCCATCCATTGACTCGATAACCGCGAATTCACGGGCACGTTCCTGGATGATACGCGCGATCCGATAGATATATTTACCACGTTCAGAGGCTGGAAGTTTACTCCATGGGCCGAATGCTTTTCGGGCGGCTTTTACCGCCTTGTCGATATCCGCATCGTTGGCTTCGGCTACTTTAGCTATGAGTTTACCGTTCGCTGGATTGACCGAGTCGAAATATTTTCCGCTCTCTGGTTTAACGAATTTTCCACCAATGAACAGGTCGTAGGATGGTTTTAGACGGATGTGATCGGAGCTTTCAGGAGCCGGATCATATCCCCAGATTCGGTTGAAATCGATTTTAATACCCTCAGCGGTTGTAGTTCCGTTTTTCGTTGTAGTACTCATATCAATCGATGGTGAAATAATCTTTGGATTGGTAGACACCGGTGTCTTGTTTCATGATCTGCATGAGCAGGTCGTTAGCCAGGGTACTGGCTCCGAATCTGAAGAGATCTGGGCTTAACCAGTCGGCTCCGAGTGTTTCCTTGACAGTAACCAGGTATTGAAGTGCCGTTTTGGCATCACGAATACCCCCGGCGGGTTTCATACCGATGCGTAAGCCCGTCTTCAGGTAGTAATCACGGATTGCTTCGAGCATCACCAGGGTAACGGTTAGGGTTGCCGCCGGACTTACTTTTCCTGTTGATGTCTTGATAAAATCGGCTCCGGCATACATGGAGATGTCGCTGGCTTTTCGGACGTTGTCGAGGGTTTGAAGTTCACCTGTTTCCAGGATTACTTTCAAATGTGCTGGTCCGCAGGCTTCTTTTATCGCAGCTACTTCATCAAACGTGTAATTGTAGTTACCGCGCAGGAATTCACCACGGGAAATAACCATATCGATCTCATCAGCGCCATGTTCCACGCAATAACGTACCTCGGATAGTTTATCCTGGAGTGTTGCGTGTCCGCTTGGGAATGCCGTTGCTACGCTCGCAACGTTGATTCCGGTGCCCTGGAGCTCTTTTTTTGCTGTTTTGACAAACGGGGGATATACACAAACAGCAGCAACAGTAGGGATGTCCTTGCCATGCACATGCGGCCGTGCAGCTTTACGACATAACTGAATCACTTTGTTCTCAGTATCCATTCCTTCAAGGGTGGTCAAATCGACCATACTCAGAGCTAAACGAAGGGCGAATTTCTTTGAATCTTTCTTGATACTTCTTGTTTTGAGGCGTGCCACACGTTCCTCGACACCTATTTGGTCAATGGGGACGTGTTCTCTGAAAAAATCTGGTTTCATGTAGTAAAGCTATATTTTGGAGAAATCCAATATACGGATTTTATTACTATCAGGCAGTGGGGAGTGGGGAGTCGGTAGTGGGTTGGAAGTAGACCAATTACCCACTACCTACTTCCTACTCCCTACAACCGGGTAACTGTGTTACCCACCGATAACGACATTCCACGGACGCACACTCCACTCAACGACCACTCCATTTTTGACATAGGGATCGTTTTTGGCGAATTCTTCAGCGGGAGCAGGACTATCCGCCTTAAAAACAAGAATAGCTGCATCAGCTGGTTCAGACAAGGCGCCACCCATGTACAAAGTACCTTCCTGCTGCATTTTTTGGGCCAGTGCAAGGTGCTCGGCACGATAGGGTTGACGTTTTTCGATATAATCGGGTACGGTTTTATATAACAGGACGTAGTACATATGCGTTGTGGGTTATGTGGCCGAAAGCGGCGTTATGCGTTGTGGGTTTTGGGTTATGGGTTTTGGGTATTCCTACACATAACGCACCGAAGGTGCACATAACCCATAATAAAATAATAAGCTAAAGTGATAATGTGATCATTCGAGAATTAATTGTAAGGCTATCGAAGCCAAAATAATCTTTTATAAACTCAAATGTTTTAGGTGTGTAGAAAAATACATGGGTTGGATCGCGACGATAATACCAGTTTGCAAAACGTTCAGGTTTGGTAATCATGTTTGTCATGATGTAGAGTTTTCCCCCTGGTTTCAAAAGAGTCCGAAGTAATCCGAACTCTTTATCTGGTTGATGAAAATGCTCTACTACCTCACAACAGGCAATAAAATCATATTTTTGTGACAGAACCTTTGTGTTTGGTGCAAAAAACACATCGTATTGCTGCATCTGATAGTTCTTCTGGCTCAATACATGGGATATTACCGGCGCTGTTCCACTTCCAAAATCTAGTCCAATGGCATTTTCGTCGAATTCCAAAAGTACACTATCCGTTATGGGCGAGACGAAATTCTGGTATGCAGGATCATGGATGTCGTTGTTATGTTCTTCATAACGCTGCTTTTCATCGGATTTTTCTACATGATAAGCGGCTTTCATAAAAACTCCGTTGCACGTTGTGCACCGAAAATATTGATCCTCAAAGAATGGGACAGATACTCCGGAACACAACGGACAATCAGGTACATTCATGAATACATTACTGCAGTTGCTGCTGTGATTACTCCGAGAATTACGCCAGGAATATTGCAAACTATTATCGGCCAGTCACGATGTTTCTTGAGTAGGCCATAGGCCGCCCAGGCCAAACAATTGATGGTGGTAACAATCGGAAGTACCAAAGAACCCGGGTTTCCGGCGATGTTTAACATGATCTGGTCGATATAGGACACATACATGGTCATTGCCATGATGGATGCAAACCATCCTACTCGAGTAACAAGCTTATCTTCCATGTATGCGTCAAATCAAAATGCTGGCCATGCAAACCAAGGAATTCGAGAGAGGATAAAAATCAGACCTAATCCGTAGAAAATGAGTATGGTTTTGTGTTTGGCTTTATCGCTGGAAGCTTTTTTATGACGTGAAAATCCAATGGTGATTAGGATAATCCCCAATAACATCATGGTCGGATGTTCCAGGAAGTACAATCTTGATACAGAGTCTCCCATGTTTTCACCTGAAAAATTCGACAGTCCAAGAGGAGATAAGAAGTATAATACAAACCCGAAAACCAGCTGCAAGTGAGCTGAGATGAGTCCCAATAAAGCAGTGATGCGATGACCCTTGGTGAATTGAGATCCACTAAAGAATGCCAATGCGGCAATGAGCACACTGGCAACGAGCAATACCAAAAGCGGGTATGCAATGAAAGAGTGTAAGTGCTTGAATCCTATATACATAATAATATTGATTAAAAGGGTTCCTGATAATTGGTTAATGTACTGTTTTCATGGGTAATCTAAAATAGAAACTGATGTCAGAACAAGTGGGAATATCGTTATCCAAATAGTCCACTAATGATTCCACCATCGTGACTGATTGTCTGTCCGGTGATGTAAGCGCTATGTTCCGAGAATAACCAGGCCGCCAGGGATGCGAATTCTTCGGCGGTACCCATACGTCCGACAGGAATAGTAGCTTCCATGCGTTCTCTGGCTTTTTCTTCTGATACTGACTGCATTTTACTATTATGTGCGATAACGCGTTGAATCGCAGGTGTATCATGCGATCCGGGAGCGATCACGTTTACAGTTACGCCATCTTTCGCTATTTCCAGTGCAAGCGATTTTGCGAATCCGACCACACCAGCCCGGAAACTGTTGCTCAATGTCAATACGGGTAAAGGCTGCTTTACGGACTGACTCTCGATGAAAATAATCCGCCCATAACCTTGTTCTCTAAAAATCGGTGCCACTCGAAGGCTTAAATCGATTTTCCAACGCATCACTAACTGCCACGCTGCATCCCAGTCGTCCATGACTGTGTTCAGAGGAGATCCTGTTGGCGGACCACCGGCGTTCAGGAGGATTCCATGTGTTTTTTCCTTGCGCATGGTAGCCTGTATGGCTTCTAAAGTCTCGGATTCAAGTACAGAACCTTCAATAATCTCGACTTGATCGGAAAAGTGCCTGAACGAGTCTCTCATCTCATCACCCCTACGGGCGACCAATACAACTCGGGCACCTTCAATAATCAGTTGTCGGGCAGTAGCATAGCCAAGTCCACTACTGGCACCACAAATGACAAATCGTTGATCTTTGATCTTCAAATCCATGATGGGTCCTCTATTTAGTAATCGATTTTGAGACGTTGTCCCATGTCTTGCGACCTGCAAGATAATAACTTGCAACTATGGAGCCGTTGAGTGCTCCAATGAGTTCTTTCAGTGGTTTAAATTTCGTGGTATCCTGAGTTTTACGCCAGGCTGATATCTGGTTCAGGTGCCCATAGAAGGCAAAGTGAGCTTTGATTATGGCCCATATATTTTGGAGCTGACCTTTTAAAAGAAACTGAAATCCAGCCAACCCATCTAGCTCCAACCGATTTAAAATGATGAAGAATCGCCATCTGTCAGGAAGATTTCTGGCCATCATGATTAAGTTGTTTCGAAAATTATAAAAGGTTTTGCGAGGATTCTCGGCCGATAACGATCCACCGCCGAGGTGAAACACAAGGCTGTCAGGACAATACCAGACCTGTTTTCCACTCAGTTGAATTCGCCAACACAGGTCTATTTCTTCCATGTGGAATTCAAAGGGCTCGTAGAATCCGTCCAATTGTTCAAATATTTCTTTTCGAATGACCATAGCCGCTCCACTTGCCCAGAAAATCGGACCTGGGGTATTGTACTGTCCTCGGTCTTTTTCCAGAGTGCCAAAAATGCGTCCACGGCAGAATGGGAATCCCATTGTGTCTATAAATCCACCTGCAGCACCGGCATATTCAAAGTGATCTGGTTGATTGAATGATCGAATTTTTGGTTGAACTGCAGCGATATCCGGATTTCCCGAGAGCATATCATCAATCGGAATAAGCCAGTTTGGATCAACGGCGACATCATTATTAAGGAATACGAGGGTGTTGTACTTCGAATGTCTGGCGCCTCGGTTGTTTCCACCACAGTATCCATAGTTTTTGTCCAATGTCACAATTTTGACTTCGGGAAACTGTTTTCTTACCCACTCAGCGCTTCCATCACTGGAGGCATTGTCGGCTAAAATGATTTCAAAAAGGGGATGGTTAGTCCTGGCAACTGTTGGAAGGAATTTTTGCAAATGGTGCAGGGCATTCCAGGAGACGATGATGATACTGAAAGATGTCATGGTCTGAATATATTGAAATCTCTGTCGATTTATTTATAGATATGCGTGTTTTCAAGTATATTTGGGCATCAAATTATTGTTCAAATGAAACGAATCGGACTCATCTCGGATACACATCACTACCTGGATCCACAGGTTGCTGAGTATTTTGCCTCCTGCGACGAAATCTGGCATGCCGGTGATTTCGGAACCATTGAAGTTGCCCGGGATCTTGAGCGAATCGCGCCAGTTCGAGGTGTTTATGGGAATATAGACGGCACTGACATCCGCCAAGAGTATCCGTTGAAACTGAGATTTCAGGTTGAAGGCGTTGATGTTTTGATGACGCACATTGGAGGGAATCCGGGCAGGTACGCAATACCTATTAGAAGAGAGGTAGAAGAAGATACCCCGGATTTGTTCATTTGCGGACATTCGCATATACTAAAGATCGTTCGTGATAAAGCGAACAAGAATATGCTTTATCTGAATCCGGGTGCAGCAGGGAAACAGGGATTTCAGCTTTATCGAACGATTGTTCGGTTTGATGTAGCCGAGGGGAAAATCCACAATATGGAAGTGATCACCCTGGGTGAGCGAGCCTGATTATTTCTTTTTAAGATAGCTCCATCCAAGCAGCAAAAAAGCCAGATAAAGCCCCATGGCTAACATGGTAAGCCAATAACCTTCCAATTGACTGTCGAAATAATTGACAGGAGCGTTTATGAGTATGAGAAGTGGGAATCCAAGTACTAACGCGAAACCACTGCCATAGACCAGGTCATAGCTTACCGGAGATTTGAACTTTGGATCCAGAACCCTTAGCAGAACAAGTGCACTTTGCATGGTACCCGTCAGATTTCCGAAAATGGCGATGTCTCGTTCAAACTTAAATTCGGTAAACAGACTATCACACGCCCACTTGATGATGTACCATGTCGCAAATCCAACGGATAAACTGAGCAGCAGGAGTGGAAGCCAGTATTGAGTGACCACTGCTAATGTGATGGCTGCAACCGAAGCTACAACCATGAAATCCATGAAAATATTCCCCATTCGGGTCATTGTGGCATCATCTATCCAGTGTCCTGCATTGGATGAATCGATAACTCGTCGGACAAACATGGCTACCACGGCGGCAAAAATAAAATGAAACGACCAAAGGGTAAGGATTTCTTTTTCTGCACCGATGTAAATCAGGAAATGTTCAAGTAGTATCATCAATGCATAGGTGAGTGCATAGGTCAACATGATGAAAGCGATATGTAACGTAAGACTTTCTATGGCTTCAGTCGCACTTGACTGGTGTCCGGTAATAGGACGATGTTCGGAACGCTGGATACCAGTCCGGATTGCTTCATTTTCTTCGGCAGTTGTTTCGTTCATATAGGTAGCTTTGCCCTGAAGCACACCCTGCCGCATCGCAACGATACCAACTGTGTATGCAATTCCGAATCCGATAGCAGCAAAACTGAGCCCGACGGTACCTCCAAATTCAAATCCGTAATTCTCCCAGTTACTTCCCATCGAATATGCAATTCCAGGATTCATACCGAATCCAAGTGGAAGGAGCATGCCGATTCCCGGGAACAGATCAGGCATAATCGTGTAGACAAGCACTAACGCCAGACCAAGTCCGACAAGCCCCTGAACCAGGTACGTCATGATGAAAATGACGCTGAATTTCACCGGAGCAAGCCCAACAGATTTCGTTGGTTTTCGAAGTCCGAGGGCGATAAAAAGGAGAGCCAGCAAATGATACACGTATGCACCGAGTCGCTCGCTGTTGAGAATGCCATAATCAATTAAGCTGGCTGCAACGATTAGTCCCAAAACTCCGGCTACAAGGTTGTTTGGGATCAGGAAGTCTTGCAAAATCCTGATATGTCGACGCAAAATAGTCGCTATGACAAGCAAAACTCCAAACAGTGAGAAGTCCAGAGCAAGATCAGTCAGTGATATCTCCAGGTACCAGGCTGTCATAGAGTTACATTGAGTTCACGGTTTTCTCGCCGGATTTCAGACGAGTGAGGTAATCACGCCATTCCAGAGCACAATCGAGACCCTCGAGTTCAATTTGTAATGTGTGTGTGCGAAGGGTAAGGCTAAGTTTATTGTTTCCTTCTATCGACATGTATAATATATCGCTGAGTGGGATCCGAGTTTTTACCGAATTCACGTCAATGGCCAGGTGATCATTCCAAAATTGGACAGAACCTTTGCCCATCTTGTTCAAACGATAATCTGCGCCCATGTAGAATAGATCACTTCCTGAAACTGAAGCAATGAGCCCGTTCCTGGCTACAATCGGCATTGCCCGTATGGCGTCGAACATATCGTGAAGGGAATGGATCTGCCCATCGGAATCTTTTATTCTGGAAGCGGGAGTCATCGTGTAGACAAAATTGGCTTTTCGGCTCCTGACTTCATACCCATCCGGACTGTAAACGGCTCCGCTCACACCGGTCACCGGACAACGATAAATGAATCTTTCGACACCATCGGCAGGACGATATGCCCACTTTGGGATGCATCTTTCGGGTGGATTGTACTCCTCGAATTCAGCCGCATCAGTTACCAGCTTAGAAAATTCATTGTAATCAGGATAGTCGGAGGGATGAATCGGGTCTAGGAAATGGATTTCAGTGCGTCCATAGCGTGGATATGTCGCCCATCGTGGCCATGTGAGGTATGAACCGTGAATCTGAACCGGATTAACCGGGACTTTCATCTTGTGAAAGAGTTTAATGGTGCTCTCCAGAAAAGGCTTTGGTCTACCGTCCCAGCGACGTCCGGCTTCGGGGAAAATAATGATCATGCGTCGTTGTTCAATCATTTTCATGACACTTCGGATCACACCAGGCTCGGGAACATATTTACTTGTGGGTACGATTCCGATACTATCCATGAACATTGATGGAATCGTCTTATGGAATTGTTCCCTGGTCATGACACCTGCAGTTGGCTCCTCGGTCATCCATGTGTTCACCAAAAACGGATCTACGTAATTCGAGTGATTTCCATAAACAAAACAGGGTCCGGTTTTTGGCATATTATGCGGATTAACCAACTGCGGACGAAATACAATTTTACATCCGTTGATGATTACCAGACGCAAAAACGGAAATGAGATTTCCGAGAATCCACGGGCGTTTTTCTTGAATCTGAACCGAGACTTTACCTGATCCATTAGTGGGTTGAATTCGGGTGAATGCTATTGAACGATTGTTTGTTACCTTTGGTCAATTAACTGGTTGGAATCTAAATGAATTCAAGTCCTGGTTCAAACATGAAATCAAAAAAAGTTATAGTTATTGGTGCCGGAATCGGAGGACTCTCAGCGGCGTGTCTTATGGCGCGGCAGGGATACGATGTGGTGGTGCTGGAGAGGAACGCGTCGGTCGGGGGGAAGCTCAATGAGTGGCGTGAGGATGGATTTCGTTTTGATACAGGACCAAGTTTGTTCACGATGCCTTGGGTGTTGGATGCATTATTTACTTATTGCGGACGCAGAACGAGTGATTATCTGGATATGAGTGCACTGGAGTCGCTATGTACCTACTACTTTGATGATGGCACACGTTTTGTTTCGTATCAGGATCCGGACAGGGCTGTGGAGCACGTTCGTGATATCGCTCCTTCAGATGCACAGAACTACCTGGATTTTTTGGATTATTCCAGACGGTTGTATGAATTAACATCTGAAACATTTATTTATCATCCATTACGTCAGTGGACAGATCTACTTCGATTGCCATTATCTGATGTACTGAAAATAGATGCCTTTAAGACAGTAAGTCAGCGTGTAGATGCGTCGTTTAAATCGAAATACATCCGGCAATTATTTAAGCGATTTGCCACGTACAACGGCTCAAGTCCGTATCAGAGTCCCGCAACGCTGAATGTAATTCCGCACATCGAACTCAACACCGGAGGGTATTACATTCGAGGTGGAATGTACTCGCTGGCGTCGGCTTTGAAAGCTATGTCTATCGAAATGGGCGCTAACTACCGATTTGATAGCCATGTTGAACAGATTGTGGTCGAAAATGGGGTCGCTAAAGGAGTAATCGTTGAAGGTGAACACATCGCAGCCGACATCGTGATTTCCAATTCCGACGCCTATGAAACCTATTTGAAGCTTTTGAGTCCGGATAATGTCTCCAAAACGACCCGTTACATCACCAAGCACACAGAACCATCTTGTTCAGGATTCGTGCTGATGTTGGGAACCAATAAAAGATGGAGTCAGCTGGACCACCACACGATTTTCTTCAGTAAAAACTATAAAAACGAGTTTGATGACATATTTACACGTGGAAAACTACCAGAAGATCCAACAATTTATGTAGCAAATACAAGTCACACGGATGCAGTTCATGCAATCGAAGGTGGATCAAATTTGTTTGTACTGGTAAATGCTCCGTATTTGAGAGATGGTGAGGATCCAGATTATCGGTCGTACAGCGATTTGGTCATAAATCGACTTGAATCTCATGGGATCGATGGTCTTCGGGATTCCATTCAGGTCCAGAATATGATTTCCCCACGTGATTTCTACGAAACTTATCGATCTAATCGTGGAAGCATATATGGTACTTCATCTAATAATAAATTCGCAGCTTTTTTGCGTCCACGAAACCGGTCGAAATCGGTTCAGAACCTCTGGCTCACAGGTGGAAGTACTCATCCTGGTGGTGGGATTCCATTGTGCATTATTTCAGCATTTCATGCCTGCGGGATAAAAGTAGGGTATTGACTAAACATTCCTCAGTTTTAACTGAGTAACGCTTTCGATGTGGTACGTTTGAGGGAACATATCGACAGGCTGGACCTGAACAACCTCGTAGACTTCGGACAAAATCTGAAGGTCACGTGCCAGGGTAGCACTGTTGCAACTCACATAGACCAGTCTGTCTACGGCCAGTTCATTCAAATGACGCACGACATCTTCATGCATCCCAGCTCTCGGAGGATCCGTGATGATTACATCCGGACGGCCATGTTTCTCAATTATTGCTTTGGTAAACACATCCTTCATATCACCTTGCTCGAAGTAGCAGTGTGCCACATTGTTTCTGTCCCGATTAGCCTCTGCATTCTTGATGGACACCTCATTGATCTCGATGCCTATCACTTTGGATGCTTTCTCGCTCATGTATAGGCTCAAGGAGCCCACTCCGCAGTAAAGGTCATATACGACATCGCCTTGCTTAAGATCAGCGTATACGCGGGCTGTTTCATATAGCGCTTCTGCCTGCTCGGTATTTGTCTGAAAGAACGCATTGGCATCGATATGAAAAGAGTAGGGTCCTATGTACTCGGTGATGAATCCCGGTCCGAAATACACTTTTTCGTATCGACCAATTGAAGTAGGACTAAACGTGTCGTTGATGTTATTGATGACGGTAGTAACCTGAGGAAAATTTTCGAGCAAATCCTTAGTGAATTGATCCATGAACACTGGATCGTCTGCATAGGTCACAAGATTCACCATTAGGTCACCGGTATGAAATGCATTGCGAATCATCAAATTTCGCAGGAATCCGACGCGTTTGTGGGTATTCCAGGGCTCTATTTGGTGCTTTATGGCATAAGACCTCAACCAATCCAGAATCTGATAGGAGATTTTATCCTGAAGGTAACATTCGTTCAGGTCCAGGATTTTGTCGTAGCGTCCCGGAACATGTAGACCCAAAGCCACGCCTTTTCGATTAAAATCATCTCCCGAAGCTATTTCTTCGGGTGTGAGCCAGCGCATATCACTGAACGTGTACTCCATTTTGTTTCTGTAATGAAATATTCGTTCACTGGTCAGTGTGGCATGTGGTTCGAGGTGTGTTTGCTTGCCGATTCTGTGCAGGTGATCTCGCACATGTTCACGTTTGAAACGTGCCTGTTCATCATAACTCACATGTTGCCAGGTACATCCACCACAATACGGAGCATGACTACATTTTGGGGTAATCCTGGTTGGACCTGGTTCCAGGATTTCAAACAGACGTGCCTCTGCGAAATTACTTTTCTTGCGGGTAATCTGGGCTTTCACCAGGTCACCAGGCGCGGTTCCTCCCACAAAAACGGCCATTCCATCAACTTTGGCTACACATTTACCTTCGTAGGCCGCCGGACCCATACGAAGTGTTACTTCACTACCTTTTTTCATAAATATCAGGATTCCGGGATGTGATCGCCGGTGTAATACGTTTCAAATTGAAGGGCAAAAGCTGTGGCGACGTCGGTTTTGCTGGCCAGGGCCTGAATGGTTTCCTGTAATTGCTTGAGTGCGATGGAGTTCAATACAGTCATGAATTTGATTGCAATCTGCGGATGTCGCTCACTCAAAGTGATCAGGTCTGGTTTGAAGAATCCGTAAATGGTGCAATCGGTCAAGCAACGCGCTGATGACATCCTGCGCATTTCATATCCGATCGACAGGGCACCAAATGTTTCAGGAGCTTCGAGGCGAAAAGTGGGTTTATCTTCATTTTCTGTTTCAACGATCAGTTCGACCACACCATTTTCGATAAAATACATCCCAGTACCTGGGTCACCCTGATAGTAGATATATTCGCCAGTAGCGTACTTTCGTTTGTTGCAAAGTTGCAAAAACTCATATCTATCCAAGGGATTCAACGCCTTCAGGAATCGGGATTTAAACACGATTCGCGATGTCAATTGAAGCTCTTTTAGTTTTTTGGATTTAAACATGAGTTTAAGCTGGTTTTTTGGCTGCATTTCAGAATGCATGACCGATTCCAAAGTGAATATACGAATTAGAATTGTTAAACCACCCGCGCAGGACACCATCATCTCTGGCCGGATCGTATGCTCTCCAAGCCATGTCAACACGGAATATTACATATTCCCAGTCCAGACGAATACCAATTCCTGTTCCTACTGCTACTTCGTCATAAAATGAATTAAATCGGAATTTTCCATCTGAAAATTGACTTCTTGGACCATTCCAGATATTACCTGCATCCACGAACGTAGCAAAAGACCAGTTTGTGGACAAGAAGTTCCGAAGTAGAACCTGTCTTGCCTCCAAAAATGTGGCAAGTTTGATGTCCGCACCGTTGACTGTTACGCTGCTAATACTCAAATCTCCAGGACCCAGTCGTAACGGAGGCCAGCCTCGAATATCGTTACTTCCACCCGCAAAAAACCGCCTGTTTAAGGGGATCTGAGTATTTACACCATAAGCGTATGCTACCCCTGCAAAACCACGCCAAGCCACCGTAGCTGATTCTGTAATCGGAATATAATTTCGCTGGTCGATGTATGCTTTGATGAAACGAGAGTAGCTCAGAGTTGAATCTGCAAGCGTCAGAGAGGGGATAGTCGATTGTAGCGGTTCACCAGGGCGCACCAGATATCGTTCAATCAAGAAAGGGAGGGTCCCTGCAAATTCAATAGCGTACTCACTATAGAATCCACTGTTTCTTTGAATGATATCGGTATTGCTGCGCCGAAGAGTGTACCTCAAGGTTGAGTTAAACTGTTGGCTGAAGTCATTCAGAATACGTTCTTGCTGGAGGGGATCTGTAACCTCATCCTTTATCTGTTCGATAAATCGGGGAGTTGGACTGGCATCGAACCAGTCGAATTCAAATAAATCCAGCGTTGAAGTGGTTGTTGGATTATGCTGAATCTGAAAATTCAGATTGAAACGAAGGTTAGCGTTCACATTAAAATTAATCTGACTGATTTGTGCCAGACTTATCTGGTAGTTTGTCCTTGAATTAATGAATTCTGGTCTGTCAGATAGGTATCCAAGAGGCCAGGTTAACCGTGAATGGCTATATTGAATAGTACCTTCAACCGATCGAAGCAACCCGGCAGTAACGTTCGGTGCATTCTCAAAACTACCATTAAGTCCGATTTCAAGTGACTCTCCGCTACGAATCAGGTTATTGTTCTGGTAACGTAGCCCGGCTCCTGCACCGAATCCGAGACGTTGCATTCCAAATACGTCAAACCGGATGCTGTGTCGTGGTAACGTTTGCATATCGATTCGAACAGGCAGATAACTTTGAGAGTAGTCAGGAAGACTTCCATCTGCACTTAATCCAAACTGCCTGACGTTTATCATGTTGATGTTCTGAAAACGACGCACTGTGAGTAAATATCTGTCAAAATTGAACACATCACCCGGACGAAACATGATATTATCAGTCAGAAGGCTAAACCTTGTGTAAGCCTCTTCCTCGCGGCGAATGTAGATTCTAGTAGAATCTGATGTTGCGGGCGGACCAACCTCGAAATTCCTGGAGCGTGTATCCTCTGGATTCGGTCCATCGATATTTAAGTATACATCACCAAAATAGAATTTGTTCCCAGGGTTAATCAGGAACAGTACATTCAGGTTAAAGGGGTCATTCTCTGGACGTTCAATCACAGCCCTTACCGAATCTCTCTGTACAGATACATACCCATTATTTCTCAGAGAAGTCATGATAGAGGTTCGTTCCTGTCCGATAAGGTCGTAGGTAAACGGCTTGACCGAAGTATACGTTGTGTCGTTTAACTGTCGCTCGGCAAGTGCACTACGACGAAAGAAGCGGGGTAGTGCCTCCGGATTATCATACTCCGGGAATCCACTGTACTGAATCTGTCGAATAACAGCTCTACGGCCTTCATTGACAAGAAAGGATACCTCGAAGCGTTTTTTACCGTAATCTACAATAATTGTATCGACGTTGGCATCCAGATAACCCACGGATCGGTAATACGCTTTAATCCGATCCATATCTGCTGCGACTATTTGTCTGTCAAGCCGATTAGCGGGTTCTCCCCAGTTGTCATTAAGCGTGTTGAGCCAATACCAGACAGTGAATCCTGGAATATTGAGAAGCTTTCTGTTTGACCGGGTCCGAACCAGGAGTTCAAGTGTGCTACTTCGAACATGGTCGTTACCCGAAAATCGTACCCGGGTTACCCTGCTATCTTCGACAGAGGCGTTAGAAACACCGTTTCCATTGATCTGCGCAAGAAGTTGAGTCGAAAAGACCAACATCAACAAGCACAATAATGGAGCTTTATATGGCATAAATCTGACTGTCTTAAATAAGAAGCGGATGCATGGGAACCATACATCCGCATCGCTACGAAACTAGGTTACAGCGAGGTAAATATACAACTTTACCAGATGAAACTGATTGATCAGACGTCGTCGTAATCGAACCCGTCGTCTTCTTCACCATGAAAGAAGTCTTCCTTCATGATGTAATCAGGCCATATTTCTTCGATACTCTCATACGGAGTATCGTCTTCTTCATCGAGTTCATACAGATTATCGATCACCTGTTGAGGGCAGCCATTACGCTCAGCCCACTCAATGAGTTCCTGACGTGTGGATGGCCATGGGGCATCCTCTAAAGTTGCAGCAAGTTCTACGGTCCAGATCATGTTTTTTAATGATTTTAATGAAAAAATTATTCCAAGCGACAATAAAGAATAAGAGATGTAAAATTCAAGAGGTCAACGACAGAAAATGAAAATAATTTTATGCAGGGTTACCCTCTTGGGTAATCTTTCTTATCTTTGGGTAAATAAAACGCGAAAATCGCGCCGGAATTTAACAAAAAAGACAGGTAAATAATATGTTTCCAAGTGGAATGGAATTAGTAGTTATCGTATTGATCGTTTTACTACTGTTCGGAGCTAAAAAAATCCCTGAATTAGCACGTGGAGTAGGCCAGGGAATCAGCGAATTTCGCAAAGCTTCCAGTGATATCCGTAAGGAAATCGAAAAAGGAGCCCAGGATGTTGAAAATTCTAACAAGAATCAAACATCCAATAAAGACGAAGCTGTAAAATAAGATTTCGACCGATAACAGATTTTAATTTTGAAACTAAACGACATCTCTCAAACTCACGAGCAGGTGCGCTCGGGGCGTACCCTGACATCTGAGGTACAAGGGTACCTAAACCGAATCGACTCTGCTAATCCGGACTTGAATATAGTCTTGCGTGATTCACGCGACGATGCATTAGCTCAGGCTGAAATCATCGAGAAAAAAATCCAGGAAGGATCTGCAGGAAAACTTGCAGGTGCCATTATGGGTATAAAAGATGTTATTTGCGAGAACGGAAAAGTGGTTTCGTGTGCATCAAACATGCTAAAGGATTTTCGTAGTGTGTACGATGCAACGGTTATTGAGCGCCTCAGAAAAGAAGATGCTATTCTTCTTACCCGTTTGAATATGGACGAGTTTGCTATGGGTTCTTCCACGGAAAACTCGGTTTGGGGTGCAAGCAAGAATCCACTTGACCCAACCAGAGTTACCGGAGGATCGTCTGGAGGTAGTGCAGCTGCTGTTGCTGCCGGATTCGCAAATACCACACTTGGAAGTGATACTGGAGGCTCAATTCGCCAACCAGCTGCTTATTGTGGTGTTGTGGGACTAAAACCCAGCTATGGACGCGTATCGAGATACGGTTTAGTCGCTTATGCAAGTTCCTTTGATAGTATCGGTCCACTTTCTGCAACGGTCGAGGATTCTGCCAGAATTCTGGAAGTAATTGCCGGTGAGGATAGAATGGATGGTACCACAGCAGCAATTCCAGTACAGAATTATACATCTGCGTTGAATTCTTCAGCCAATGGACTGAGAATCGGTGTCCCTGAGGAATACTTTGGTGAGGGACTTGATCCTGAAATCCGAGAGGGTGTTATGAGTCGTGTTAAACAACTTGAAGCGGATGGAGCTACAGTTGTACCAATCCATTTACCCAATACAAAGTATGCTATTGCTACTTATTATGTACTTGCAACTGCCGAAGCATCGAGTAATCTGGCACGATATGATGGTGTGAAATACGGTCATCGCGCGGATCAAAAACGTGTGCGCGAAGCTCTCAAACAGGAAGAAAAGTTCATCAAAGAACAGATAAAGGCAGCTGGATCGGACGATCAAAAGGCAATGTGGACCAAGAAAGCCGAGAAAATGGACTCTCCATTGGTCAGATTGTACAAGGAAACTCGCGCAGAAGGATTCGGGATAGAGGTTAAACGACGGATTATGCTCGGAACGTATGTGTTAAGCGCCGGATACTATGAAGCATACTACGGTAAGGCTCAAAAGATTAGACGCCTAATCAAAAATGACTTTATCGAAGCGTTTAAGAATGTTGACGTGATCGTCTCACCAACTGCTCCTTCAACCGCTTTTAAACTGGGTTCAAATCAGGACGATCCTGTTCAAATGTACCTGAACGATATATATACTATATCTGCCAATTTAGCTGGAATCTGTGGGATTAGTGTTCCTGCAGGGTTACATTCAGATGGCATGCCATACGGGATCCAATTTATGGCGAATGCATTTGATGAATCTAGTTTAATCCGTGCCGGACGACTCATCGAACTTCAATAAAAAAATATGAACCGTGTCAGAGGAAAAACTGCACTAATCACTGGTGCTACAGCGGGAATTGGCCAGGAAACAGCACGTCAATTGGCATCAATGGGTGTTAATCTTATTCTGACTGGCAGGCGGGAGGATAGACTGGCTGCGTTTAAAAATGAGCTTGAAGACAGTTATCCCGAGATATCAGTTGGAACATATGCTTTTGACATTGCTGATAGAGATGATATACTGGATTTTGTGGGTCAGCTCGGAGACAAAACACTAGATATTCTGATTAATAATGCTGGCCTTGCCGCCGGAGCAGACAAAGTGTTTGAAGCCAGTTTAGACGACTGGGATTCCATGATAGATACAAATTTACGCGGTTTAATTACACTGACACGACTTTTGCTTCCAAAAATGATAGAGCGAAATTCAGGTCATATTCTGAATGTAAGCTCAATAGCAGGTCACGAAAGCTATCCTGGTGGTTCTGTTTATTGTGCTACAAAACATGCCGTACATGCGTTTACGAAATCCCTAAAAATGGATCTAGGTCATACCGATATACGTGTCAGTTTGATTTCTCCAGGAGCAGTAGAAACCGAATTTAGTATGGTTCGATTTAAGGGTGATTCGGAGCGTGCAGGAAAAGTGTACGAAGGGATGAAAAAACTGGTCGCACAGGACATTGCAGAAATAATAGTGTTTATCCTTAATCGTCCGGAGCACGTCAATATTCTGGATGCGGTGGTATTATCAGTTTCGCAGTCAAGCGCAACTCAGATCCACAGAAAGTAATCTATGATAGTTAGTCGACTATGGATTGTTCTGATGTTAATCCTCGCGGTTGCAGGATGTAATCAGCCAGAAGAGACCAAACGAATAACACGTTTTGATCTGATTGAGCAGAACAACACGGTTCCTGCGTTCAACTCCGATTCAGCATTTGTCTACATCCAGAATCAAGTAAACTTTGGGACCAGAGAGCCAAATTCTGTAGGACATAGACAAACTCGGGAGTATTTGATAAGTGAGTTACAACGATTTGCAGGTTCGAATGCAGTCTTTGCTCAGGATTTTTTGGCTGAAGGATACAATGAAGAATCACTTTCGTTATCGAATATAATTGCAGCCTTCAATCCTCAGGCAAAAACCAGAATTTTACTGGCAGCTCATTGGGATACCCGACCGAGAGCGGATGAGGATCTCGACGATCAACGGCGAGATGAACCAATACTGGGAGCTGATGATGGAGGTAGTGGTGTTGGGGTATTGCTTGAATTGGCAAGGGTAATGAGTGAGAATATGCCTCCGGTTGGTGTGGATATCCTATTTTTTGATGGAGAAGATTACGGTACGTCCGGGGATTTGAATAGATATTTTCTGGGTGCCCGTTATTGGTCACAGAATCCACCTGTACCTGGCTATACACCAAGATTTTCGATATTACTTGATCTTGTTGGTGCCAAAGGAGCAGTATTTCCTAAAGAAGGCTTTTCACGGCGTTATGCCGGACCGCTGGTCAATACTATCTGGGATCTGGCTGCTGAAATGGGATATAGTGATTTTTTCATTAATGTTGATGGGCCGCCTGTTGCCGATGATCACATGATTGTAAATCAAGTTGCAGGTATTCCAATGATTGATATTATACATTATAACACGATGGGTCAGGATATTCAGTTTCCTGATCACTGGCATACCCACAACGACAACATGGAAATCATCGGAAAAGAAACATTACAAGCCGTCGGTGATGTTGTTACCGAAATCATTTATAATAGAATTCCAATTCAGCCATGAGCATTGATCAGCGCTATCTAGAAGTAACCATTCGAATACCTTTTGCCTATCAGGAAATGTTGATAGCAGAACTACTGGACCATGACTTTGATGGTTTTGAGCAAAATGAAGATCATTTACTTGCTTATATACCTGTCGAACGATACAATGAAGTCACCCGTGAGCATATTGAGATGTGGATCGCTGGTCAACCGGTTTCGGCCCAGTACGAAGGGGAGCGAATCTACGAACCACAGAACTGGAATGAAGCTTGGGAACAATCCATTGAACCCATGCAAGTCGGACAGTTTTATATTCGTCCTACCTGGAAGCCGTTTCCAACTCCTGATGGATTGATATTGCTCGAAATTGATCCCAAGATGGCTTTCGGTACTGGATATCATGAAACTACCAGACTCATGCTCAGGACGCTCTCCAACAGTGTACAATCGGGGATGTCGGTTTTGGATGTTGGTACAGGGACAGGTGTGTTGGCCATAGCAGCCTTAAAATTGGGAGCTAAACACGCATTTGGGTTTGATATTGATGAATGGAGCTACATTAATGCAACTGAAAATGCTCTATTGAATGGCGTATCCAGTGAATTTGAGGTTAAAGAAGGCTCATTCGAAGTCATTCCATCTGTAAATGGATATGATTTGGTGCTGGCTAATGTAAATAGAAACATGCTACTGGCTACATCCTCACAAATAGTGGATCAAATCAACGAGAGAGGTACTCTCATTTTATCCGGTTTATTAGATGTTGACGAAGAGGTTATACTGAATAATCCTGATTACGCAGATTTGAAACTCATTAACAGACAGCAAGAGAATGAGTGGATTTGTTTACGTTTTCAAAAGCAAGATTAATGCATGAATGAGCCATTTGAAATCAAAGGGGTAATTTATCTGGGTTCGGATAGAATCGAGCTCATAGTTGGTCGTGTAGGCGATGGATGGGTAGAGCCTTTGATGGAATCAACTCAATTAATGCACGAACTCGGTAAAATGAAATCAGTTTCCGGTAAGTTTGAGCATCATCATGACGATTTGATACGCATACTTGCCCAAATCAGGGACCAAGTTTTCGGTACATATGGTATGATAGCTGTCCAGTTGCTTGGTGGAGGAAATTTCAGGACATACGACCGCAGAAATGAACTCAACTGGTTGATCGAAGAAGCTACCGGATATCGAATGGTAGTATTAAGTGAGGTAGAAGAAGAGCGGTTCTCGCTACATGGGGCACTACAGGGTATTGCTGTTGATGATTCGGGATTTGATTCTCTGGTGGACAAAATAAAAAAGGCGTCGGAAACCGACGCCTTTTGAACGAAAAATAGATAAAAGAGAGAATCTTAGTATCTACGGTCGTTTCTTGGACGTCCTCCACCTTGTGGACGCTCCTGACGTGGTTTAGCTTCATTCACTACTAGTGAACGTCCGCCATACTCAGTCCCGTCTGTCGCTTCGATCGCAGCAAGAGCTTCGTCGTCGTTCGCCATTTCCACAAAACCAAAACCACGGGAACGACCAGTAGCTCTGTCGGTGATGACTGAAGTGCGAGTCACTTCACCGTATTGTGAAAACCATTCTTTAAGTCCTTGCTCGTCAGTGGAGTAAGGCAA
>CAZJZI010000035.1:0-29744 GCA_964550435.1 uncultured Chitinophagales bacterium
TTTAAAGGATTTGATTTTCTCTTTTGTCGCGACCCCAAATCGTTGTTCCTCGTCAATAATTAGCAGCCCTAAGTCTTTGAACTTTACATCTGTCGATGTAATTCTATGTGTTCCTACTAATATATCAACTTTGCCTTGTGCTGTATTTTTAAGTACTTCTTTGATTTCGGCAGCCGAGCGGAATCGATTCACCATTTCAACGTTAACGGGAAGGTCACGCATTCTTTTCTTAAACGTCTTCCAATGCTGATCAGCCAGGATTGTCGTTGGAACCAGAACGGCGACCTGCTTACCATCAACTACGGCTTTGAATGCAGCTCTGATCGCAACTTCTGTCTTGCCAAAACCGACGTCTCCACAAACCAGACGATCCATTGGACGTTCAGATTCCATGTCTTTTTTGACGTCGTCAATTGCAATCTTTTGATCAGGAGTTTCTTCAAACTCAAACGATGCTTCGAGCTCCATTTGCATACCAGAATCTGGAGAAAACGCATGGGCTTTATTAGCCTTTCTTTTTGCATAGACCAGAATGAGATCTCTTGCGATATCCTTAATCTGACTTTTGGTCTTCGCCTTCTTGCGTGCCCACTCACCTGATCCTAGTTTTGTGATCTTGGGTACGGTCCCGTCTTTGCCGCTATATTTCTGAAGTTTGTGCAGGCTGGAAACATTGACATATAGTATAGAATCATCCGCATATTTGACCACTACGGCTTCCTGTGGGATGTTTTTAACCACTATCTGCTTAAACCCCTGGAATTGACCTATTCCAAAGTCAACATGCACGACAAAATCTCCTGGTTTGAGATCACGGATTTCTTTAGCAGAAAACCCTCCCCGAACCTTTTTCTGTCTTGCTTTTGGTCGATGGTAACGATTGAATATCTGATGGTCAGTAAATACAGCAAGTTTAGCCTCAGGCAGTATGAATCCCTCATGCAGGGAGTGTATAATCAATGTGATTCGTTTGGAAGCATCTTCGGCATCCAATAATTCTTCAAACCTATCTCTTTGACCATCATTATCGCAAAGAATCCAAGTCTGGAATCCATTAGCAGCACGCTCTTTGATGTCAGCATTCAGTAGCTTGATGCTTGAATTGAAATCGGGTTGTGGATTCGCATTAAGTGCCACCACCGGAAGGTCTGGAAGAGGGTGCAGTGATCCTGTAACAATAGATTTATGTTTTTCGATTTGACCAGAGAACGATTCTACGTCGACATAATGACTAGAAGGTGCTAGCGCAGAATTGTCGCGAAGCTGACCAAATGCAAATTCTGCGTGGTCCCATAAATCCTGAATAGTAGCCTCAATTACATCAGGTGCAATACAAATAAAATGGGTATCTGGTGTTGCATAATTAAGTACTGCACTTTTCCCATCTGCCGTTAAACTGCTGACATTTGGAACTAGTCGCGCTTCATTTAAAAATGAGACACTTCGCTGTGTACCAGGATCAAATTCCCTTATAGAATCCACCTGGTCACCAAAGAATTCGAGTCGGACAGGATATGTGCCGGTGTATGGAAATACGTCGACAATTCCACCACGAAATGCCATTTCACCGGGTGCATCAACAAAACCTACTACCGTATACCCCTGCTCAACAAGCTTCTCTCTGAGTACATCCGGATCAATGGTATCGTTTTTGTTGATAAGTATCGTTGATTTCTTAAAATTGACTGGAGAACTTATTTTTTCAAAAACAGCTTTGGCTGAAGCTACCATCAGCGGATACTTCTTATGGGTAATCTGCTGAAGTACATCGGACCGTTGAACCAAAAGTGATGGATCTGAAATTACGTCACGATCGTAAGGTTTTTCTGAAGTTGCAGGGAAATAGAGGACATCTTCACTTCCCAACTCAACGAGGTCAGATTCGATAGCTCTGGCCGTTTCTTCATCTGGTGTGATTATCCAAAGCGGGATTTTTTTGTCATGAAGATCTCGAATCAGAAAGGATAAACTTGATCCTGCAAATTTATGTAGTTGTACTGTATCAACTGAGCGTAACTGGTCAAGAACTGTTTGGGTCTGAAGGAATGGTTTGACCAGATTAAATAATGATTTCAGAGACATGCCTTAAATAGTAAAAGCTTCCTGCTCGTTTCCGAGGGAAGCATGAGTTACATTCAAATTAGATTTTCAGTCAATAGTACTTTAAAACGGAGCGAAATATACGAATAATCCACGTTTTTGAATCATTCTGAACTAAAAACGGATACTGAATCAGTGAAGTTCCGATCTGAATAAAACTTTTTCAGAACCTAATCCCACCAAAAGCACTAATACTCCAGATAATAAAAACCATTGATAATATTCTTTTCTGTCTAGGTAGATGATTTCTTCTAATTCTGAAGTCTCAAGCTCATCAATTGACGCATAAATATTAGCCAGGGCTTCAGTATCTCGTGCTCTGAAGTATCTGCCACCGGTTTTCTCGGCTATATCTGTCAGCATGTCTTCATCGATATCTACACGAATCGGATGATATCGCTTTCCGAATACGGGGTCTTCAACTGGATAAGGGGCTGTTCCTTCAGTGCTCACTCCGATGGTGTACAATCGGATACTGTGTGCATCAGCTAAGTCAGATGCCGTAACCGGGTCTACTTCTCCGGCATTGTTCTCTCCATCTGTGAGTAAGATGATGACTTTACTGGCAGTTGAACTAGTTCGTAAACGATTTACTGCTGTGGCGATACCCATCCCAATTGCGGTACCGTCTTCGGTGATATCCATTTCAAGGGTTTGTAGCTTCTCCTTTAAAAGTCCATAATCGGTAGTAGGAGGGACTAATGTAAAACTCTGACGTCGAAAAATAACAAGTCCAATTCGGTCGTTTGGTCGATTATCAATAAAATCCGAAGTTAGATTCTTTGCTGCAGTGAACCGGTTGGGACGAAGGTCTTCTGCTAACATTGAGGTCGATAAGTCAAGAACAACAACGATATCAATACCTTCAGTGCGTCTTTCAACGGTTTCATTTACTGTCTGAGGCCTGGCCAGAGCAAGAATGATTAACATCAATGCTACCGCACTGAGAAATGGGGATGCCCACATTCCATATTTCCTCCAGTTACCAGGTAATTCACCCATATCATTGATATCAGAAAATGTCAGAGCCTGGACTCGTTTTGATTTTGTAACCCACAAGTAACCAACTGCATAAGCTGGAACAAGAATGAGAAGAATGAAAAACTCTGGATTAGCCCAAGTCATGAGTCCTCCTGGTTACTTTGGGCACTTACTTTTTTTGGAGTAGATTGTTGGGATTTTTTGTCGTCCTTTAGAGCCGTTATTTCTCGTAGTCCATGCTTCATCTCATACTGGAACTTCAACTCTTTTAGGGTTCCTTCATCCAGGAATCTGAACAAATCACGCAGTTTTTCTGCCTTTTCGAACAATAGTAAGGATTGATGGGTGTCTACAGTAAGTTTTGCAAATTTGACCATATCACATTGACGTAGGATTGTGAATGTGATATCTGTGACATCAGGATGCATTTTTTGGGAAAGCATAGCCTGATTGATTTCACGTGTTGTCATTTCCAAGGCTTCGATACCATGTGTGTGTTCTAAATAGGTTCTTAATGCGTCACTCAACTGTACATGCCACTTCATTAAGCCTTCATCTGTGGAAAACTTTTCAATTTGTTTGAGCTCTCGTAATGATTTTTCAAAAACTGTAAATGGGCTAATGTAGGGTGGAATAGGTTCAGGTTCGGTGGTCATTGGTTCGGGGTTTTTATGCAAGAATCGGTCTTTATTTCTCCAAATCAAGTATACTGCAATCGAAAGTAAGACCCCCAGGATCAGGAAAAACCACCAGGATCGTGCAAAATCAAAAATCGGTTTGAATGGTTTAAGTTCACCTTCCTCTGACTCGAGGTTACTCTTGAAATAGATTGAAACCGGTGCAATTTCAAGTGCCAGAGTGTCAGTTCCTTGAACAAAAAAAACATTTTTCCCAGCTAAAACAGTGTCTTTTACCCCGAAAAACTGAAGACGGTATACAATACTGTCTTGAACTCCTGAACCTTTGAAACGCTGAACCCCACGAAATTCGAAAGCATCAGAAAAATCAGTTTCGTTTGGATAATACGCAGTAAACTGTGACGACTGATAAGAAGAGGTAATGACATAATTAAATGTGTCGCCAGATGAGAGTGTGTCAGGCAGGGCGTAGCTAGTGACAGATTGGGCCACAACCATCGTTGGAAGTAGTGTAAAAACAAAAATAATAGACACTAAAAAACTACTTCTTTTCATCAATATCGTGTTGTTCTTCGTTTGAAAAAGTTCATTAATGGCTCAATATACGACTTTGTTGTATCCACTCTGACAGAATCAATACCGAGTTTAGTGAACATCTCTTTCATCACAGCATTCTGTCTGAGCTTCTTAGTTCTAAATGCCGACTGAACCTCTTTACTCGATGTATCTAGATACACCAGATTTCCAGACTCAGAGTCCAGATATGGAATAATTCCCAAATCGGGAAGGGTTTCTTCAAGTGGGTCCTGGATGTGGATACTTACCAGATCATGTTTTCTGTGGGTAATTTTTAATTGTTTGTCGTACTCCTTGGACTGGAAATCAGAGATGAGAACGATTATTGATCTTCTGCTCAATATCCTGTTCATATATGACAACGCCTCTGAGATGTTCGTTTTTCTACCCGCTGGTTGGGTGTAGTACAGTTCACGTATTAACCTAAGTACGTGAAGACGCCCTTTTCTGGGAAAAACGACCTTTTCAATCCTATCGGTAAAAAGGATTAGTCCAACTTTGTCGTTGTTTTTGATGGCACTGAAAGCCAATACTGCAGCCAATTCGGTGGCAATATCAATCTTTCGGTTATCTTTGCTTCCAAAGAGTCCGCTTGGCGATATATCGACCAACAGCATGAGTGTTTGTTCACGCTCCTCTTCGAAAACCTTTATGTAAGGGTCACCGGTTCTTGCTGTTACGTTCCAATCGATCTGACGGATATCGTCACCAAACTGATAGGGACGAACTTCTGAAAATGTCATCCCACGGCCTTTGAAAGCTGTGTTATATTCTCCTCCGAAAAGATTGTTCACCAATCCTTTGGTTCGTATTTCCAGTTGTCTGACTTTAGCAAAAAGCTCTTTTGAAATCATTTCTAATTCTTGTTTCCCACTTGGAATGACACTCAATGAACGCGTGGGAATTTATGAAATTGTACTCGATTGAGGACTATCAAATTAACCAAAAACTTTATAATTTTAGCGTTCATCAATTTTGCGACCATCTCGGGCAGCAGATCTCGAAAAAGCGCTTCAATTTTAATGCAGAAGCATCCTGATCTGTGAAATCAGAGTTGAAGAAATATTCATTTTATCATTTAACAGAAGGAATTTTCCATGATTATTGGTGTACCCAAGGAAATAAAAACGCACGAGAATCGGGTTGCTCTGGTTCCTGCGGGTGTTATTGAACTCCGTAAACACGGACATGACGTACTCGTTGAAAAGAATGCAGGACTCGGAAGTAGTTATCCAGATGAGTTATACATTGAAGCTGGCGCCACAATAATTGACACTGCGGAAGAGATCTGGGCACGCGCCGAAATGATTATGAAGGTGAAAGAACCTATCGCTAAAGAGTATCCACTCATTCGCGAAGGACAGATCTTGTTCACATACCTTCACTTTGCCGCCAGTCAGGAGCTAACTGAGGCAGTGGTAAAATCAAAATGTATCGCCATTGCGTATGAAACAGTAGAAAAAGCAGATCGTTCATTACCTCTACTTATCCCAATGAGTGAAGTAGCAGGTAGAATGTCAGCGCAGGAAGGTGCTAAATACCTTGAAAAAGCACAAGGTGGACGTGGAGTACTACTGGGTGGAATTCCAGGGGTTGCACCTGCAAATGTTATGGTACTTGGCGGTGGAATTGTTGGTGTAAATGCTGCAAAAATTGCTGCTGGTATGGGTGCAAATGTAACCATTATGGACATCAGCCTGAACCGACTGCGTTATCTCGATGATGTAATGCCAAAGAATGTGACCACTTATTTCTCTTCAGAGGGTAATATTCGAGAGCTGCTTCCACACATGGACCTCGTTATTGGTGCCGTTCTGATTCCGGGTGCTAAAGCACCACACCTTATCAAGCGCGACATGCTCAAGACAATGAAACCAGGTGCAGTAATTGTGGATGTTGCTATTGACCAGGGTGGATGTATAGAAACAGCTAAGCCAACTACACACGACGATCCTATCTACGTAGTTGATGAGATCGTTCACTATTGTGTTGCTAATATGCCAGGTGCAGTTCCAAATACTTCAACACGAGGATTGACGAACGTGACTCTGCCTTATGCTGTTCAGATTGCGAATAAAGGCTGGAAACAAGCAATTAAGGAAAACAAAGAACTCGAATATGGCCTGAACATCGCTAATGGTATCATTACCTACAAAGATGTTGCAGAAGCTTTCGGATTTGACTGGAAACCGGTTTCTTTAGTTATCTGATCTCAATTGAATTAACTGAAATAAGGGAGTGCATTATCGGGTGCATTCCCTTTTTCATTTAAATACACAATTATTCATCATCCAAACTTACTTACCTCTACAGGATTCAGCCTTGAAGCTACGCGGGCTGGGAACCAGGAAGCGAGGTAACACAGGAACATCGTGACCAGACTTACCCATATAAAATCGATCAAATGAGGTTCGACAGGAGCTGTTGACATGTAATAGTTCTCTTGAGAAAGTGGAATTAACTCATAGGTGCCCTGTAACCAGATAAAAAGTCCAGCAATTGAGATTCCGATAATTAATCCGATTGCTCCAACTAAAAGACCTTCGGTGATAAATATTCGTTTTATCTGCTGGTCTGTAGATCCCATCATCTTAAGTGCACCAATATCACGTACACGTTCCAGAACCATCATCAGTACGGTACCAATTAAATTAAAAACAGCAACTATAATCATAACACCAATTACCACAGGTATTGTTTGTTCCTGTAGATTAACCCAGGCAAAAATATTGTTATATCGGGTGTACAGTGATATGTTGAGATATGGAAAATCCAGATTATCATCCAACCAAGCGTCCGTAGTTCTGATAGAATTGACGTCTCTTACCCGAATATCGATCTGTGATGCCGAGGGGACCGGCATATCGAATAGAACCCGTGCCTTATCTATAGGGATCAGAATCAGCACATCATCGAATTGATCGATTCCTGTTTCATAAATTCCGTTAAGAGTGAATCTCTGAATTTCTGGAAGATTAGAAGCACTAGGAATTCCTTTAATGGCATAAATAAAAACCACATCGCCAATTTTTGCGCTCAAATTACGAGCAAGTCTTGATCCAAGAAGCAATCCCGGTATCCCGGTTGAGTCGGACTGTAGATTGTACTCACCTGAGGTGATATAATTACGGATATCGCTCAAGTCACCAGATTCAGGAACGCCTTTGATAAATGTACCTTCGACCTGATTACCGGTTTGGATCATACCTTGACCGTAAACAACAGGCTGTAATTCTAATACATCCGGAGCGTGTTCTAACCAAACGGATAAGGTATCAGCCCGATATACAGGCATCGAAGCCAGGGTTTCAATACTTATATGAGTACCAAAGCCAAGGATTTTTTCCTGTATGGCTGTTTTGAATCCATGTACAACTGATAGCGAGATGAGAAGTCCGGCTGAGCCAATCGCAACACCCAAAATGGCCATTATCTTAATAAAATATAAAAACTACGCGACTTTTCGGTTACTTCGAAAATACTTTGATGCGATGAACCACTCGAACTTCATCAGAAATTATTCCGGTCTCATATGAGGAAAGAAAAGGACATCCCGTATGGATTCCTGATTGGTCATAATCATAGCTAAACGATCGATTCCGATGCCAAGTCCGGCTGTAGGTGGCATACCAAACTCTAGTGCTCGTAAGAAGTCTTCATCAAGGCCCATTGCCTCATCATCACCGTTCTCACGAAGTTTGACTTGCTCGACAAAGCGTTCACGTTGATCAATTGGATCATTCAGCTCAGTGAAGGAATTGGCTATTTCTTTACCGTTACATATTGCCTCGAAACGTTCAACCAGTCCTTCTTTGCTACGGTGTTTTTTAGCAAGTGGTGACATTTCAATAGGGTAGTCGGTGATGAATGTTGGTTGAATGAGTTTATGCTCTACATGTTCACCAAAGATTTCATCGATGATTTTACCTTTACCCATGGTATCGTCAACATGCACGCCAATGGTTCGGGCTGCTTTTTTCATCTCATCCAGGGATAATCCAGATAAATCTACACCGGTCTCATTCTTGATGGCTTCAAGCATAGGAATTCTTGGCCAGGGGGCTTTGAAATCAATTTCATGCTCTCCTACCTGCACTTTAGTCGATCCATGTAATGTAAGAGCTACATGTTCTAGCATTTCTTCAACAAAACCCATCATCCAGTTGTAATCTTTGTAGGCTACATATAGTTCAACCTGTGTAAACTCTGGATTATGAAAACGACTCATTCCTTCGTTTCTGAAATCTTTTGAAAACTCAAAAACCCCATTGTATCCGCCTACTATTAACCTCTTGAGGTACAATTCATTAGCGACTCTAAGGTACAATGTCATATCAAGTGCATTGTGATGGGTTACAAAGGGTCGGGCAGATGCCCCACCATACATAGGTTGTAGAATAGGTGTTTCAACTTCCAGATACCCAAGTTTCATCATGAACATGCGCATGGATTGAACCATAAGACTGCGTTTTGCAAACACATCCCGCACCTCTGGATTAACAATCAAGTCAACATAGCGCTGGCGATAACGTAATTCTTTGTCGGCAAATGCATCATAAACTACTTTCTTGCCATCAACCTCAACCTCTTTCGCGATCGGTATGGGACGAATTGACTTTGTTAGCATTTCAAAATGTTCTGCATGAATGGTAATTTCACCAGTCTGTGTTTTGAAAACATAACCCTTAACCCCAACGATGTCGCCTAAGTCAGTAAGCTTTTTGAAGACAGTGTTGTAATTATCCTCTCCAACATCATCACGTCGAATATAAACCTGTATGGTGCCTTTTTCATCCTGAAGGTTGAAAAAAGCTGCTTTTCCCATAATACGACGAGTCATAATACGGCCAGCAACGGACACTCTTTTGCCCGATTCAACAGGATCCGAGATCAGTGAATCATTACTTTTAATATCCTTTGATGACGAGTTGACATCAAATTCATACGCAAAAGGGTTCACTCCAATGGTGCGTAATTCCTGAAGTTTTTCACGTCTTAGAGTAAGTAATTCACTTAATGATAATTCCTGATCGGCCATGATTAGATTTATTTCGCAAATGTTATATTATTTGGGCAAAGATACGGTGATTTAGGGATTTTCTGTAGTTAAAACACTATAAAACGATGTGGACTAAACAACTTTGCACTTATTAGGGACAGACTCAGTTTCAATTTCCGTAAATTCGGTGTTAAAGGTTAAATAACAGTACAAACAGAAAAAATTAATGTCCTTGATGAGGAACTCGATAGTACCCCTTTTGCCACATCATGTATATGCAGAGTTTCAATGCTTGGATGATGCATCTACAGCTGATATAAACGAATTTTTGAGCCGTATACCATTTTTAACATCTGACGATGTAGGTCAATTAGTAATAGGGAAATTTGAATCAGGAAAACCATTTCTTAAGTTGAATGACAATTTTATCGGTTACAGCATTTCTCATACGCGTAACTGTTATTTACTTGCAGTGAACAGGGACGGTGAGATAGGAGTGGACGTTGAAAAGTCGGGTAGAATGTTACACCCAAAATTACGCGTTCGAATCTGCAATGACATAGAATTCTGGGATGAAAGTATAGATACCTTACAGATTTGGACAATAAAAGAAGCTGTTTTAAAATTAACTGGAACTGGACTTCGAACAAATATGAACAAAGTAGTGGTAAAACGGCGAAGTGAAATAAATTTTCAGGTTCATCATGACAATAAAGAAATAAGCGTCGTATCTTTGGAAAAAGATGGCTATTGGATCTCAGTTGCCTGGTCATTCACTTAATAAAACGTTTTTTTTCCTATGAAATTTACATCTCTGGAAGCGCTTCGAACTCAGTTGGCTTCCACTTCCCACGATGAATATCCTTCCATTAAGATCTTGTTTGTTCCCGATCGCAAAGCAAGTGATGATATTCAACTTTTGAGTCTGTACAGTGGTTTAAATGGTTATCGCTATGATACTGTTGTGTTTCTTGAAACCAATATCAAAGTAACCGACAAGAAGATTCCAATGGCCACTTTTTCACAATTTGAAGGCGAATTTGGACCAGTTCAAATCAATGATGCGTTGCGAAATGAATTTTGTGATGAAGATGATGATTTCTTCATCGACGATCACGCAGCTGGGCCGGAAATGGAAATCTATAAGCATTTACCATATCTGATTGCTTCACTCGAAGATTTTAAATTGGTCAGTGTCCAGGTTTGTGATGAAGATCCATCTATCGTTAGAGAAGTAGCTTATGTCCTGTCTGAAATTATGGCAGGTAGGAGTGCACTTCTGGTTGTCGCATGCTCTTTCCCAGGAGATCATTATGGCATAAATGACATCAAAAATCTACTTGATTCAGGTGACCAATCAAATATCATGAATTTATTGAATAGTGGTGACTATCAGGTTTCGGGATCAGCTGCATTTCAATCTGGAGTTTTTATTGGGTACAATTGGGGAGTAACCTTCAGCTTCCTAGAATCTACTACTTCTAACAGTAGCGCCTTGGCAGGTTATGGAGTACAAGGCGCCAACTAATCGGATTACCATGCGCCTTGAAAGTGGATTCACATACTCAATCATTGGCTTAGGTAGGGTAGGAGCAGCACTTGATGCAGCTCTCAACTCCATCGGTGGAAAATGTACGGGTAATTATGTTTCAAGAAGTAAATCAAAAATTCTTGAAATCAATAAAAAGGTTAACGTGCTGGATTCAGTTTCAGAACTGAATCCAGCAGATTTTGTATTTCTCTGTGTACCCGATGATTCAATTGAATCAGTATCAAATTTACTACCTATAGGGGTCCTAAAAGAAAGTAATGCAATTGTCTCTCATGTATCTGGCAATAAACCTAGCTCTATTTTGAGTCACCTGGCTGATATGTCGATTCCAATTGCTTCCTCCCACCCTTTGATGACATTCAAATTGCAATCTGAGCTAGCAATATTTGATGGGATTACAGTGTCACTGGAAGGTAACGAATATGCAGTGGAGTCTCTACATGAGTTGTTTACTAAACTGGGCTCAAAACCAATAGTTGTCACACCAGAACAAAAAAAACTCCTTCATGTTGCGGCAGTTATAACGTCTAACTTTATGTCTTCTCTCATCTTTCATGCATCAGACGTTTTGAAATCAATAGATGACAATCCTGTGGATTTTACACGCAGTATCTTTGGTCTCCTTATGCTAAAAACTGCTGAAAATATCATGAAAGAAGGATATCCATCAGCTCTAACCGGTCCGGCTTCAAGAGGAGATACTTCAACAATTGACGAACATCTTCAACTACTCAAAAAATATGGAATCGATGATACCGTATACAGGGAACTTACTGACCAGATTTTACATTTTAAGAATCATAAATAAAATTCAGAGTCGTTAATTAGTAATATCAATAGATCAGGTATACATGCATTCAACTCGATATTTTCTTTTAATACTTATTTTCATCTCGTATGGTTGTACTGCCAATGAGACTCCGAAAGTAGAAACCACCTTTTCTGGTATTCAAGAGGTAGAACTTATTAAGGCAGAAGAGATAATGCCGCTGGTAAATTCGTACTCGGGCGAGAAAGCAGTACTCATGAATATCTGGGCTACCTGGTGTATACCCTGCGTTGAAGAGTTTCCTTATTTAGTCAAACTTCAAAAGGAATATCCAGATGATTTACAGGTAATTTTCATTTCAGCTGACTTTCCAGAAGAATTAGAACGAATTAATCAGTTTTTGACTCAGAACGAAGTAGGTTGGCAGACTTATCTGAAGGACGATAGAGACGAGCCGTTTATTGATGCAGTTTGGACTGAATGGTCCGGAGCATTGCCAGCAACAGTCGTTTACAATAAAGATGGAACACGTTTGACCGCTTTCGAACGGCCTGCTTCCTACGAGGAATTTAAAGAATTAGTACTACTAGCAATACAAAACTCCTAACCACGAAAACTATGAAATATTTCAAAATCGCTTTACTGCCGGTAATTGCTCTACTTTGGTTTGCGTTTCCAGTAAAACAAGAAATCAAAGAACTTGAGGTTGGAACTGTTGGACCTATGTTCGACTATCAAATGGATGAGATTTCAGGGGATAAAATCACTCTGTCAGATGTAAAAGGTGAAAATGGCACACTCTTGATTTTCTCATGTAGTACATGTCCTTATGTTCGTGCATGGGAAGACAGATATCTGACGATTTCTAAATTAGCCAAAGAACTGAATATTGGAATGGTTGCTGTAAATCCAAATGAAGCAACACGAGCTCAGGGTTCATCTTTGACCGATATGAAGAAAAGAGCAGAAGAAGTTGGTTATACGTTTCCATATGCACTCGATAAAGACCACAAACTTGCAGACGCCTATGGGGCAACCCGAACTCCACATGTCTATCTTTTGAACAATGATAATATTCTGGTATTTGTTGGGGCTATTGATGACAACAGTCGTTCGGCTGCAGATGTTGAAAACACATATCTTGCAGACGCCATGAACGAACTTGCTTCAGGTAAAGCGATTACAAAATCTACTTCACGGGCTATTGGATGTACAATTAAGCGCCTGTAAACGTAATATTCTGCTAAAATAATCGTATATTGAGGGTCATTCACAAATCGTGGTTGACCCTTTTTATTTTTATGCCGACCTGGACATTAAATACCGAATTTCGAATTGATTCTGCTCACTCCATCGATGGATACGATGGTAAATGTGGCCGTGTACACGGTCACACGTATCGCGTCAGAATGACTGCTAAATCCAACAAACTTAATCCCTCGAAGTATCTGTCCAGTCCTGATATGGTGTGCGATTTCCGTGAACTCAAATGGCCTGGCAAAGATGTTGAAAAGGGTGGATTAGACCATGCTTATCTCAATGACTTAGTCGACTTCGCCACCACAGCTGAACGACTTGCAGAATACATTCATACCGAAACCATGAAACGGTTACCTGATGGTATCATGCTCACCGTTACTATCTGGGAAACTCCTGATAGTTGGGTTGAATACACCGACGAAACATTATAGATATGTCCACGGAACAGGAAACTGTAATAAATACGTCAATTTTTGATGTTACATATCCGGTTATGGAGCACTTTTATACCATTCAGGGAGAAGGAGTGCATACAGGTAAGTCTGCTTATTTTATTCGGACTGGCGGATGTGATGTTAAATGCTGGTGGTGTGATGTTAAAGATAGCTGGGATGAAGAAATCCATCCAAGACTTAAAGTATCAGAGCTAGTTGACGCTGTTAATAATTCAAAGCCTGCCTTCGTTGTTATCACCGGAGGTGAACCCTTGTTACACAACCTGAATGCACTAACACAGGCTCTTCATGAACACGGTCACAAAGTTCATATCGAAACCTCTGGATCCTCACCATTAACTGGTACACTTGATTGGGTCACACTATCTCCAAAGCGCTTTAAGCCACCCACGGAAGAGATCTATTCATATGTAAATGAGCTAAAGGTCGTTGTTTTAACCAAAAAAGATCTTAAATGGGCAGAGGAGCATGCTGCTAAGTGTCCGCAGGATACAGTTTTGCTTCTTCAACCAGAATGGGATACTCCTACTTCAATGGGGCTTATAGTTGAGTATGTAAAGGCAAATCCACAATGGGGTATAAGCCTTCAAACTCACAAGTTTTTGAATATCCCTTAAGTTATTCCACTTCAGTTAGAAAATTTAGCATGCTTCTGTAGAATTCCTGACAGGGTAAGGTTGAAATCCGTCGTATCAATTGGTTTAAATGTCTGCCCAGTTAATTTATTGAACAACTCTTCATATCTATGGAAAATTTCCATTCGGAATTCATCAGATAAATCGGGCATTACCTGCCCCTCTAATCCCTGAAAATCATTTGCCATAAGCCATTCTCGGATGAATTCTTTCGAGAGTTGTTTTTGAGGTCGTCCGGCTTTAAGATTATCTTCGTAACCATCGAGATAAAAATATCTTGAGGAATCAGGAGTGTGAACTTCATCAATTAATACAACTCTCCCTTCAAAAATTCCGAACTCGTACTTAGTGTCTACTAGAATCAACCCTTTATCACGTGCTATTTGTGTACCACGATCGAAAAGCTGAAACGCAATGGTCCTTACCTGGTTCCAAATTTCGGGATCAACAATACCTCGTGTCAATATTTCAGTTTCAGAAATGTCTTCATCGTGTCCTTCGGTTGCTTTGGTAGCTGGTGTCAGAATAGGAGCATCAAAGGCCTGATTCTCGATCATTCCTTCCGGTAATCTAACTCCACATAACTCACGAATGCCTTTTTTGTAAGTTCTTGCAGCATGGCCGGTTAAATACCCGCGTATTACAACTTCTACAGGAAGGGATTCACATGCCTTTGCAATTGTTACATTAGGGTGTGGAACCTCAATAATATGAGTTTCAACCAGATCCTGGACCCGATCAAAAAAGAATGTCGCCAAAGTATTCAGAATTTGACCCTTATACGGGATCAATTGCCTTAAGATATGATCAAATGCTGAAATTCGATCTGAAGAAACAATTGCAAGGGTTTTGTCATTGATTCTGTAAACATCTCTGACTTTTCCACGATACGGCTCGGGTAAAAAATCAACATGTGTGCGTCCGATGCAAGATTGAAGGGGAGAAGAGTGTTGCATGCAACGAGAAAAATTACTGTTCAGATTTTAGGGTTGATTTTCGGACCACAAGTTCAGGTTTAATGGTCGTTTGTAGTGGTTTCAAATCGTTACTTTTAATCCTTTCAGCCAGTCTTTTTATAGAAGCTTTTCCAACTTCATACATTTTTTGGTCGATTGTGGTAAGATTTAAATATTTAGAAATTTTGATGTTATCATAGCCCATTACAGCCACATCCCCCGGCACATTGTATCCTTTTTCTTCAAGACAATGGATTGCACCGATTGCTTGTGCATCGTTTGAGCAAAAAAGAGCTTTTGGAAGCTTATTTCTGGATAACAAAATATTGATGGCTTCAGCACCAGCTTCTTCACTGAATCCTGCATGTTTACGAGTTATTCCGCTAACCAGAAAATCCTCGTCCATTGGAATGCCATACTCGCGAAGTGCATCACGGAATCCACGTTCTCTTTGATCAGAAATGGAAGACTTCGAATGCGGACGAATCATACCGATCTGAGTATATCCTTGCTTGATTAAATGTTCTGCTGCAATGAAACCACCATGATAGTTGTCCCAACATATGTAATCATAAGCTTCATGAGGATAACCGACCAAAATTACCGGAATTGGCAGATCGCGAAGACGTTTGTGTATTGTTTCGGTGATTTCAATTGAAAAAACAATCATTGCGTCAGGAATGCCTTTTTCTATGAAACCCGTAAAGTTGGCTTCTGGATTATAAGACCCGGTATTATATATAATGAAATCGAGGCCGGTATTTTTGATTTCATCTTTCACTCCTTTCAATACATCATTAAAAAATGGAGTGGTAAAGGTTGGTACCGCTACAGAAATCAGTTGAGCCTCTTTCCGTGCCAGATTTCTTGCATTTACCTGTGGATAAAAGTCGAGCTCTTGAATTGCTTTCTCAACTCGTTGTTTCGTGTTGTCTGAAACATAAGGAGATTGGTTAAGAACGCGCGATACCGTGGAGATTGCAACACCGGCACGTTTCGCAACATCATAAATGGTGTGTTTCTTAGCCATGATAGATGATATTTAGTGTCTGTAGCGGATTTATGTGACTTGATCCTGAATAACGATAATACAAAGATGAAAATACGCTTAAAAATATTTGGTTTGCATATTAAAATACACAAATTTTGCATCAGACATGGCAGAAACGGTAAATCTTCTTCGTACTTTAATTTAGTGCCCGTTACTGTACCAAAAGTGTGGTTTATAATAGTCCCGGGAACGAAGAGCCTTAGTTTTTCATTATGTCCTATATGTCATCCAATCAAGCTTCCATATCAACTGGCACATCACAGCGCAGTCTTCTTAGACTTCCTTATGATATGATACGCCCAGTGTACGAGAAAACTTCTTTTCACAGAAGCGTGATTGATGAATTAAACAGTGCCGACCTTCGCGAAGCCTACGCTCACTGTCGTGCAATCACACGGCATCACGCTAAAACGTTTTACTTATCTACGCGATTCCTTCCGAATGAAAAACAACGCTCCATTTTCGCAATATATGCCCTTTGTCGATATATCGACGATATCGTCGATGAGACATTCGATGTAAACCACAAAAAAGATATTAATCCAGTCGAAGTTAGACGAGTTATAGATGATCTGTGCGATCGTCTCGATCGGGCATACGAAACTGGTTACGCCGAGAGTCCGATCCTTATTGCATTTGCAGATACTTTACGATCCTATCATATCCCAAAGAATCTGCCACTTGAGCTGGTCGAAGGCGTCTGCATGGACCTGCATCAAAATAGATTTAAAACGTTCAACGATATTTATACCTATTCCTACAAAGTAGCGTCTGTGGTCGGACTCATGACGTCAGAGGTATTTGGTTACACCAATGAAGAGGCACTTTCACACGCTATTGATTTGGGAATTGCCATGCAACTGACAAATATTTTACGAGATATTGCTGAAGATTTGGAAAGAAATCGAATTTATATCCCATTAGAAGATCTCGATAGGTACGGAATCACCGAAGCGGATATTTTCAATAAGGTGAAAGACCAGCGTTTCTATAATATGATGCATTTCCAAATTCAAAGAGCTCGTCTCTATTACCAAAGCGCAGATAAAGGGATATCGATGTTAAATGCTGATTCAAGACTACCGGTTTATCTTGCTCGAATGAACTACAGTAGAATTCTGGACCGCATTGAAGATGATGTTTTTAAAGTATTTGACCAAAGAGCTTATCTAAGTACATCCGAAAAACTTGCAATTCTACCTAAAGCTTGGATTAATACAATGTTTTAGATAAAAATTTCCTGTGAATGTTTATTTTACAGGAAGTCAAATTATCTGAAATATTTTATGAGTGATTCAATCAAAAAAGTATTAGTGGCCAATAGAGGCGAGATTGCGATGCGTGTCATGAGAACATGCAAGTCAATGGGAATCAAAACAGTAGCAGTTTACTCACGTCCAGATCGATTTGCGCCACATGTTCTGATGGCTGATGAATCTGTTTTCATTGGTGAAGCGGCCTCATCTGAAAGTTACCTTGTAGTTGATCGAATAATCGATGCTGCAAAACAATCTGGAGCACAAGCAATCCATCCTGGTTATGGATTTCTGAGTGAGAATGCAGCTTTTTCTGCAAGATGTGAACGTGAAGGAATAACTTTTATTGGTCCATCACCCAGGTCTATTGAGCTTATGGGAGACAAAACATCAGCTCGTAAACTTATGGAAGCTGCTGGTGTTCCACTACCACCGGGAACGACTACAGCATTGACCAGTACTGAAGAAGCTGTTGCAACGGCTGATAAAATTGGATATCCGGTATTAATTAAGGCAGCTGCTGGCGGTGGTGGAAAAGGTATGAGAATTGTGTACAATCCAACTGAAATTGAAGCAGCCGTTAAAACGGCCCGCTCAGAAGCAAAAAATGCATTCGGCGATGATCGTGTTTATGTTGAAAAATATCTTGAAGAACCACGGCATATCGAGTTTCAGATAATGGCCGACAAACACGGGAAAACACTTCACCTATTTGATCGGGAGTGTTCAATACAGCGGCGTCATCAAAAAGTCGTTGAGGAAGCTCCAGCGACTGTTTTGACTGATGAACTCCGTGCTGAAATGGCAAAAGCGGCTGTAACTGCTGCAGCTTCATGCGATTATTATGGAGCCGGAACGATTGAGTTTCTGATTGATAAAGATCGAAATTTCTACTTTCTTGAAATGAATACTCGTCTGCAAGTTGAACACCCGGTAACTGAATACATTACCCAACTAGACCTTGTAGAATGGCAAATACGAGTTGCTCAGGGCGAAAAACTTCCATTTGATCAAAATGACATCTCCATTCATGGTCACGCCATAGAATGTAGAATCTGTGCAGAGGATCCAGCGGAGCAGTTTTTGCCTTCCACCGGAATCTTATCAGAACATAAGATACCTGCCGGACCTGGTGTCAGGGTAGATTCGGGTGTTGTTGAGGGTCAGGAAGTGACCATTAATTATGATCCACTTTTGTCAAAACTGGTTGTGCATGCTGCGAACAGAGAATTGGCCATTCGAAAAATGGATGATGCACTTTCTGAGTACAAAATATCAGGTGTTCAAACCACGATACCATTTTGTCGTTTTGTCATGCAGCATGAAAATTTTCAAGCCGGAAGATATGACACCCATTTCATCAAAGATTACTTCAAACCAGAAATGTTAAATTCACGGTTGTCTGAAGATATGGAACCTGTTATACTTGCCGGAGCATTATTGGAATCTTTCAGTTTTGAATCGTTTGTTCAGACGAGCTCACAGCCAAGTACTGAATCATTGCCCAACTGGTGGACCAAGCGACGCGGATAGGAAGTCGCAATTTTATCATTATCATCTACATCATGACCACAGACCAAGCACTATTTGATGAGCTTAAAGCGCTCGAAACAGAACAAAGAAATCCTAGTACTATGCATATTGACCTGGCAGAGTCTTCTGAAATAGCCCGGTTGATCAATGATCAAGACAAATTGGTCGCAGAATACGTGGAAACCAGGTTAACTGAGATTGGAGAAGCCATTGAAATGGTTCGCAATGCTTTCTTGAAAGGTGGTAGGTTGATTTATGCGGGTGCTGGAACCAGCGGAAGACTAGGTGTTCTTGATGCCGCTGAATGTCCACCAACATTTGGTACAGATCCGTCTATGGTTATTGGGCTAATGGCTGGTGGTAAAGAAGCTATGTTCGTGGCCCAAGAAGGTGCTGAAGATGACCCTCAATTTGGCGTACGTGATGTCAATGAAATTGGTATTAATCAGAATGATGTACTTGTCGGACTTGCTGCTTCAGGACGAACACCCTACGTCTTGGGGGCACTGAGAGAAGCCAAAAGTAAAGGTGCTGGAACCGTTATGGTTTGTTGTGTATCGGCCGGACGTGTAAAACATGAAAACACGATTGATATAATGATTGATATTCCGGTCGGGCAAGAAGTTATAATGGGATCTACCAGAATGAAATCCGCTACTGCTCAGAAAATGGTTTGCAATATGATTTCTACAGGAGCTATGATCCGTTTGGGTAAAGTTTATGAAAATGTCATGGTCGATCTTAAACTCAATAACAAGAAACTCGTTGAGCGCTCCCGACGGATTATCATGATGTTTACACATAAATCGTACGAAGAATGTGCTGAAATTCTGGATCAGGCAGACGGACATGTTAAAACTGCACTCATTATGTCACTAGCGGATTTATCTAAAAACGAAGCCCGTGAGCTACTTAACAAACACGATGGGTTTATTCGGGCAGCACTCGAATCCTTGGGGAAAACGGTATGAGACTACTTTTTAGCATTTATATCTGGTTGTTTTACTTGATGATGTATGTGCTATTGTTTATTCCCATCATCATCGTATTTATACTTTCATATCCATTTGATAAACACCGGCTATTGGCCAACAGAATGTTCATGTTTGTTGGAAGATCATTTATTTGGTTTAATCCGGGCTGGAAGATAGAGCTCCGTGGAATTGAAAACTACAACCGAAGTGAACCTAGGATTTTCGTGGGAAACCATCAAAGTTTTCTAGATATGCCACTACTTGGATCACTACCATGGAATATGAAATGGGTAGGGAAAGATGGATTATTTAGGATTCCCATTCTTGGGCAAATCATGTGGATGTCGGGTCATCTTTCGGTAAAGAGAGGCACGACTCAAGCACTGAATTCCATGAAGAAACTTCATCCTTATCTGGATGCAGGGATACCTGTTATGTTATTTCCTGAAGGCACCCGATCCCGAACGGGAGAGTTATTAAAATTCAAAGGCGGAGCCTTCGTTATGTCGGCTGATACAAATGTTCCGGTTCAACCTATCTTAATTTCAGGAACACGTGAAATAGTAAGTCCAGATACCTTCATAACTCGCCCCTCGGGTACAATGATTGCATCAATACTTCCGGCAATGTATCCAGATGATTATCCTTCGGTAGGAGCTTTCAGAGAAGCGGTTTACAAAAAAATGCAATCCGAATTAGAAGAATTGTCAAAATTTTCGGGCATTAGATAGCGTTTATGTGAGAAACGAACACTATCTGAAATGAAGAAAAACAGATTCGATCTCATCCCTTACAATATTCGATTTAAAGCATCCTTAATATCTGTATTGATTGTTGTAATTCTGTGTTTCAAATATGGTCCGGAGTTGGGTCGAACTGATCTACATTTCAATAACTATTATCAGAACAATCAGATTACTATTGATTTAATAGAAATCACTACACAGTCATCACCGCCGTCTGCTCCTCCTAAACCTCGAGTCCCAGTTAGGACATTAACAGATCCAGTAGTAAGTGATACTGATATTGATGTGGTTTTTGATATTCCGGTACAATTTGACGCAGGTATTGATTTAACCGTGGGTCAAAACATTGGCATCGTGGTTAGAAACCCACAACGCCCACCAAGAGTACAGAGAATTGTTGAACCAATTAGTCCAGACAAATCCAGCAGAATCGAAATAATTGCTGAATTAACAATTGGTATAGATGGGAGGGTAGAGGATGTTCAGTTTATAACATTTCGACGTTTAAATCTGGAAACAGGTAGAATGGAGATTGTCGATGCTGCAGAGGAGCCATACCTCCAGGCTACTAGAGAAGCTGCTTTTCAATGGTTATTCCGACCTGCAACAGAACAGGGATTACCCGTAAGATCAGTATCTGAGCATGTTTTTACGTTTGGACGCGGAATAAATTGATATCAGAGTAGAATAACTGTATATTTGCGTCCGCTTTTGGAGAGGTGCCGGAGCGGTCGAACGGGCTCGCCTGGAAAGCGTGTGTACTCCAAAAGGGTACCGAGGGTTCGAATCCCTCCCTCTCCGCACTGGGGTAATCGTTTAGCAACGGTTACCCTTTTTTTATGATCTCATCTTTTCAGTCTATTTACATGGTATTGCTCTGGAATAGTGATTCCATTAATTAAATGATCTGCTAACATTTTGGCCAGCCAGGCAGAGTAATACAACCCTTTAGATCCGAGTCCAAGGATGTAATGAAACGTAGATTCAGTTGATAATGATCCGATCGCAGGGAGTCGATCTGGAGTTGAAACACGAATACCCGCCCATCTTTGTGTAATTTGATTCACGCTAAATGATTCTTTGGTCACCATAGACGCTTTCTTAAGTAAATAACGATCTTTGTCTAAAGTAGGTTGATCAGTATCGAATTGATGTTCATATGTACTTCCTAAAATCAATTGATCATTAACTTTTACTACATATCCATATCCTGATACAGCTGTATTTAATACTATGGATTCTAATGGTATAACGCTTCTGGTTTGACCTTTTACCGGGTGCCATTTAAAGTGAGATTTAAACCTTTCAGAAGCTCCAGTACAATCAATTATGACGTCAGTTTGAATATTATCTGAATCAGTATTAATTATATACCCCTGTTTCCCCCGCTTAATTTCGTACTCCGTGTTTTCGATTA
The DNA here is from genome assembly GCA_964550435.1 of uncultured Chitinophagales bacterium. Lineage (GTDB taxonomy): Bacteria > Bacteroidota > Rhodothermia > Balneolales > HLUCCA01 > UBA11400. Next base: position 21,899 of record CAZJZI010000035.1, read on the forward strand.
TAAATGCTTGTTTTGAGGTTGAGAATTCAGCCAATGCTGTAGTCCATGACCTAAAGTCAATGGCTAATCCCTTTTTTATGAACATCGCACCTAAACTCTGAATATTCCCGTACTCTTTGACCTCTTTCTCGTTTAGCCAAGTGACCCAATCTTTGGGCCATCCTCCATTTTCTACGGAATCACGAAAATTTGAAGCTAACTTCTCATCCAATGCCGGTCTCAAAATGTGATTGTTCAATATAACATTGGAACAATCTACACAAGCAGAAACGGAATTATACAATTTCTCAAAGGCATCGATGCAAGTAGGAGCTGTTGCTGGGAATTTTGCTTTCTGAGCTGAAGCCGGATTAAGTAATCCAGCAGGTGTACCTGATGCCCCGCTTCCGATTTGACCCGTATCAATTATGGTATGAGGAATCGATCTGATAGAAAACTCAGCCGAGAGTGATAGTCCTGCAAGCCCTGCACCTAAAATGGTAAAACGATAGTTTTGCAAAGAGAATTTATGTTATCGAGTGAGTATATTGTTCCATCGAAATCTATAATCAACCTGAAGATTAGTTAATTTGAAGCAAATAATCAGCCTGATCCTCTTCTTTTTTAGCGTTGTCAGTATTTCGGGTGCTCAAAACCCGTCATTGACACCTAATCAACAGATTTTATTGGATGCAGTTATCGACTTAGTTGAAAAATCTGCTCCAGAATCAGTCAAATCTTTACCGGTTGCTGTTTATTTACCTGAAGCTACAGACCAGTCTTTGGAGGCAATCAGAGCAAGGCTATTTGAAAGTGGTTTCGTAATCTCAAGAGATTACACTAATTCCAACCAATTTCGAGTTGTTATCGACAGTAATAATCAATTAATCCGGAATGCACGATCGACTTATGTCAGAACCATAAACGGATCAATTACAGTTTCTGTTTATGACTCCGCTGATAAGCTTATTTGGTCAGATAGCTCACAAATTGTCTACTCTGACGAAGTCGACAGATCTAAGATTGATTTGTTAACTTCTGATTGGGAACGTTCAAGTTTCGATAAAATAGAACATCGCAGAAGCGATAGAAGGATTCTGCGTTGGATACAACCAGTCATTATTACTGGTGCTGTTGCTACTACCGTTGCACTATTGTTCTCAGTCAGGAGTCAGTAACAAAAATATGAAAATCTTCTCTCAAAGTCTGTTGCAAAGAATCCTTGTAGGACTGGTTATAATGGAAGTCATTGCTTCGTGTGCTACACCGATCGCGCCATCTGGTGGCGAACCGGATAGAACTGGACCTAAACTGATTTCTACAAGTCCTGCTACAGGTACTACGCAATTTGTAGGTGATGAAATCAGGTTCGATTTTGAAGATTGGGTTGATAGAGCTTCGTTCCAAAGAGCCTTATCGATTGAACCTGGATTAGACTTAGAATATGATATCAAATGGCGTAGAAAAACAGCAATAATTCAACTTAAGGGCTCTCTTCCAGATTCAACGACAGTAATCTTCTCACTAGATAAAGAACTTCGGGATACTCGTTCAAATAGAATTACACAACCAATACAAATTGCTTTGTCAACTGGGGATGAAATCGATCGAGGTAGCGTATCATTTAAAGTGATTCCGGCTTTCCCAACAGTTTCTAAAACGGAGCCTGTGGTACTTCTATACAGAGAACCTTTCGATATTTCTCAACCTGCTCTTTATGTAAGTTCTGCAGATACTTCTGGGGCTATACGATTTAATTACCTGGCAGATGGGAATTATCGAGCTATTTTGGTCCATGATATCAATCGAAACAGAAAATGGGATCGTGACAGAGAATTTGCCCAGCCCATGAATATTGAAAGATTCAATGTCAACGAAGTGGACACTTCAGAGTATATGCCATTCTATTACGCAAAAAGGGATACAACTAGACCATTTGCCCAAAATATGGGTCTTTTCTCTTCGAACCGTCTTCGAATACAGTTTTCAAAGGCTATTCCTTACAGGCCGAATAACGAGCTTACGCTTACGGATAGCTTAGGAACCATGATTAAAGCTTATCACTTATACAACGATGTAAGAGAACAGGCTGTAGCTTACTTTCAGACCGAAAGTTCGCTTGAAGATTCAAGATTTTATCAAATCACTGAATCTTCATTCTCAGACGCAAATGGAAATCCACTTCGGATAGGTGATAGTTGGTTTGAAGGTTCTTCTGAAGCCGATACGACCGTAATAAGATACATTGCTCCTTATAGTGGGGAAGCTTTAATAGACAAGGACAGCCTCTATATTCGTTATTCAACGTTGATTGACGACTCCGCAGTGTTAGATTCGCTTAAGATTTATGTTAACAGAGAAGAGGCGTCGGGTTCATTTAATATTGTTCAGGATAAAAATCGACTGATAATAAATCCTAAAAGTAGTTGGAACTCGTCAAATTCATATCAGATACGCACATGGAATCCGTATACTGCAACTTATAAAGATGTACGAATACAAGTCGCCGATGAAGCTGAATCTGGCGATTTGAATGTTGTCATATCAGATAGCCTTCAGATTCAAAACAACATCATACTCACACTATATCAACCAACAGGTGTAATATTTAGACAGGTCTCATTTAGAGACTCCGTTCTTATTTCAGATATTCGACCCGGAACCTATCACTTGTTACTTTTTGAACAATCTGCGCAAGATAAACAAATTAATTATGGCAGTATTGATCCCTTCTACATGCCAGGGTTTATTTATGCTGATCCACGATTCCCGATTCGATCAAGGATGTCATCGGAATTGATTTTGGAGTAATACTGTTGCCGATATTAACATAAAAAAAGCGTATCTTTAAGGCCTTAAAAGCGCTTTTTTAACATTCTACATTCGATATTATGCAAGCTGAGACATCAACTGTAAAAGCCCAAAAAACAACGAGTAGTTCTAATATTGGATCACAACGCAATAATCATATTCGCATCGTTTCTTGTGCAAGTTTGTTCGATGGACATGATGTGAGTATCAATATTATGCGGCGTATTCTTCAGCGTTCAGGCGCTGAGGTAATTCACTTAGGACACAATCGTTCAGTTAGAGAAGTTGTTGAATGTGCGATACAAGAAGATGCTCAGGGTATAGCGATAAGTTCATATCAGGGTGGTCACGTAGAGTATTTTAAATATGTTATCGATTTACTAAAGGAACTCGGTGCACCTCATATCAAAGTATTTGGTGGAGGTGGAGGAGTCATTGCCCCAAATGAGATTAAAGAACTCCACGAATATGGTGTGACAAGAATATTCTCGGTTGAAGACGGGTTGAACATGGGTCTGCAGGGAATGATTGATTTTATCATGGATCAATGTGATTACGATGTCTGTGAAGTATCCACAATTGATTTATCCTCAATTAATTATTCCACTAAAGGCTCAGTTGCACGAGCCATCACATTGCTGGAATTGCAACGAAATGACATCCTGAAATTTGAGCAGGACGCATTGGTCGATTCTGCCAGTGGAAATAGTGTTTCAGTTCTGCAGGAGAAAATTATTCCCGTTATCGGGATTACAGGCACTGGTGGTGCAGGAAAAAGTTCTTTGACAGACGAACTTGTACGCAGATTTCTGGCTGAATTTCCAGAAAAACAGATTGCTGTAATTTCTGTCGACCCATCAAAAATAACTAATGGTGGAGCCTTACTTGGCGACAGGATTAGAATGAATAGTGTATCCGATCCTCGAGTCTACATGCGAAGCCTGGCAACCCGTGCCTCGAATCGGGCTACATCTGATGCTGTTAATTCAAGTGTTGCAGTGTGTAAAGCTGCCGGATACGATGTAGTTATTGTAGAAACAAGTGGAATTGGACAAAGTGATGTTGAAATTACAGAGCTCTCTGATATTTATTTGTATGTCATGACAAGTGAATATGGAGCCCCAACTCAGCTTGAAAAAATAAACATGCTAGATTTAGCTCATCTTATCGTACTTAATAAGTTCGAGAAAAAGGGTTCTCTGGATGCTTTGAGAGATATTAGAAAACAGTACATGCGCAATCATGCGATATTTAATATTCCCGACGATAAAATTCCTGTATTCCCATGTATTGCCGCACAATTCAATGATGAGGGAGTAAATCGACTTTTTAGTGCATTAATCAATGAAATCAATAAGAAATACTCAATTAACTGGAAAACTTCGCTTTACTCTGTATCAAGTCCCACAGCTGAAATAAATAGCACACCGGTCATTCCTGCCAAGAGAATCCGATATCTGGCTGAGGTTGCTGAAACAGTCGAACATTACCACGATTGGGTAGCAGGCCAGGTTGATTTCGCTGGCAAGCTTGAAAGTGTTATAAACACCCGTGGACAGTTGGAAAAATGGAATCCTGAACAGAAAGAAATTATGGTTTCATATCTGGCTGAAATGGAGGAGCATTGGCGTTCAAAGTTGGACAATATTTCATTATATATCCTGGACAATTGGGATCAAAATGCTGCTCTTTTACAATCTGACTATTATGAAATTAAAATTCGGGATAAAGTGAGTAGAGTACCGCTGTACAAAGCAAGTCTCAGTGGAATCAAAATTCCGAGAGTAGCACTTCCAAAGTACAAATCATTTGCAGATCGCCTAAAATTCGCATTACTCGAAAACCTGCCAGGATATTTTCCTTATACAGCAGGTGTATTTCAGTTTAAAAGGGATCACGAGGATCCGATAAGGATGTTTGCAGGGGAAGGAACTCCGGAAAGAACTAACAAGCGCTTCCATTATTTAAGTCAGGGACAACCTGCAATCCGTCTGTCAACAGCATTCGATTCACCGACACTTTACGGAGAAGATCCAGACTTAAGACCCGACATATACGGTAAAATTGGAAATTCAGGGGTAAATATTTGTACTCTGGATGATATGAAAAAACTATTTTCGGGATTCAGACTCACTCAACCGAATACTTCGGTTTCTATGACCATTAACGGACCTGCACCAATGATTCTGGCTATGTTCATGAATACCGTAATAGATCAGGAGGTCGAATTCCACCTAATGGATTCCATTGGTGCAGATGCATTGGATGCTAGGGTAAATGAGTATTTCAGCAAACTTGGTTACAATCAGCCAATGTACAACGGACCACTTCCATCAGGAAATGATGGATTTGGTCTTAGATTACTTGGTTTGACAGGGGATAGACTAGTTGATTCAGAAACGTATTCAAGAATCAAAGAAAACGCACTTCAAGTGGTAAGAGGTACCGTTCAAGCTGATATTCTCAAAGAAGATCAAGCTCAAAACACGTGTATTTTTTCCACTGAGTTTGCGCTTCGGATGATGGGAGATATTCAGGAGTACTTTACAGAGAAGCAAGTTAGGAACTATTATTCGGTATCGATAAGTGGCTATCACATTGCAGAAGCAGGTGCTAACCCTATATCACAAGTAGCTTTTACCTTGGCAAATGGATTCACATACGTTGAGTATTATTTGTCCCGAGGTCTTAATATTGATGATTTTGCACACAATTTGTCATTTTTTTTCAGCAATGGTCTTGATCCGGAGTACTCGGTTATTGGTCGAGTTGCCAGACGAATATGGGCTGTGACAATGAAAAACAAGTATGGAGCAAATGAGCGATCACAAAAGCTAAAATATCATATTCAGACTTCAGGTAGGTCTTTACACGCCCAGGAAATCCAGTTCAACGACATTAGAACAACACTTCAGGCGTTGATGGCGATATACGATAACTGCAACTCATTGCACACCAATGCATACGATGAGGCTATCACAACACCGACGGAAGAATCTGTTAGACGAGCTTTAGCAATACAATTGATAATAAATCGAGAACTTGGATTAGCCAAGAACGAGAATCCACTTCAGGGATCATTTATCATTGAGGAACTGACTGATTTGGTTGAGAAAGCCATATTGGCAGAATTTGAACGCATCAACGATCGTGGTGGGGTAATTGGCGCTATGGAAACCATGTATCAGAGAGGTAAAATCCAGGAGGAAAGTTTATTCTATGAAACGCTTAAGCATAGTGGAGAATTGCCAATAATTGGCGTAAATACATTTTTACCACAAGAAGGTGAAGCAGAAACAGCAACTCTTGAATTAATTCGTTCAACAAAGGAAGAAAAACAGCAGCAAATTGATGGCCTGAAATCTTTCAACATCAGAAATCAAGACGTCACTCCGTTGGTCCTGAATAAGTTACAATCTGTAGCACGAGATAGGAAGAATTTATTCGAAGAACTGATGGAAACCGTTAAGACTTGTTCTTTAGGTCAAATTTCAAATGCATTGTATCAGGTAGGTGGACAGTATAGACGAAATATGTAATTACTACTAATTTGAGATAAATTGCTTACAAATTATTCTGTAACGGCAATAATTCAATATTTTGACTTGCGAAATGACTAAGAACTAATAGACATACCGATTAGCTTATTATAATGATACTACAAATACAATGAATAGTAATGAACGTATAGTTTGGATAATTGCAACCGCAGTCATTTTATTTCTTTATCTGAATGAACGACAGGAAGTTAAACAGATAAATAATTGGGTCGATAAGCAGAATGAACAGTTATTAAAAATTGATTCTTTACTTTCAACTGTTCTCGATGATTCTTTATCTACTGTTTCACTGCCAGATTCGGAAGATTGGATATTTGATTCTGAAATCAGGTACTTAATTGAGAATGGTTTAACTAATCCGGTGAATCAACTAAAAGAAGATCTGACTGCTCGAGATGATCTGATTCCAGTTGAAGGTGTCCTAGGAGGTACAATGAGAATATATAGTACTGATCAGATTAGAATTCTTCCAGGGAGATATGTTTTTGCTGTTTTTGAAGATGGTCACATTCAGGGAAATCTGATCTTGCAATATGACGTAAAAGATGGACAAATAAGCTGGAAAATAATCGAATCCAGTTTATTTTAGTCACCTATGAAATGGAATAATACTTATTTCTGGTTGCGAAAAGAGGATATCATATTAGCGATATCTGTTCTTTTCATTGCCTTTTTGGTTGTTTTTTTATCTCGTTTTACTCGTCTTGAAGGGAATAAAGCGTTACAAATTCAAGAATCAATCACGTTATTACTTCCCGAAAATGGGCAACTTGAGGATTTAATTGGTGAACTTAATTCCGCCGGAGTCTTCGTTGACAGTACCGAGTATATTTGGGCAAAAAATGTTCTTGGTGTAGAATCATACAAGTCCGGGAGATATGTATTTATTGAGAGCCAATCCTATAGAGATTATTTTACAAAACTAAACAGAGGCTTACAGGATCCGATGATGGTAGCGATACCTTCAGGACAATTTCAGGATCGGTTTATTGAGCGTGTAGCTCAGCGTTTTAGATTTACAGAAGCCGAATTGCAAGCGGCGATGTCTGATTCCCTATTACTAAGTGAATATGGTGTTAGGGTTGACCAAATAATTGGGCGTATGATTCCTAATACCTATGAAATGTATTGGACTATATCGGCTGAACAGTTTCTGAAAAGGATGTTCAATGAATTCGATAGAGCAGTAACTGAGCCTTATTTATATCGTGCACATGAACTTGGTCTGACAATTGATGAAGCTATTACGATGGCATCCATCATCGAATGGGAAGTAAGACATGTTGATGAAAAAGCAAAAGTTAGTGGACTTTATTGGAATCGATTGAATAGAAAGATGCGACTTCAAGCTGACCCAACTGTTATTTTTGCCATTGGAGAAAGACGAAGGTTACTTTTCTCCGATTATCGCGTTAACCACCCATATAATACATATCGTGTTTCTGGATTACCCCCAGGTCCATTAAATAATCCCAGGATAACATCCATACAGGCTG